>JBEPUJ010000008.1:0-163813 GCA_041691575.1 Terriglobales bacterium | reverse complement strand
CCTCATCAAAGAACTCCTCGGCTTGCGGGATGATGGACCGCAGCAAAGCCGTCGAATAAACGACGCATCTAGCGTCCGAGAAGGTGATGAGAACATCTCCTCCGTGCAGCGTTTCCGCATGAATCGCAGTCGGTTCTATAGAAGCTTTCATGTCTCGAGTCTAGAGACCACGCTGATTGAGTTCAGCCTTGTGGAGAACAAACCGAATGCTAAAAACAGGTCGAGAAAGCGCATTGATGGGCCCAGATTCTTACCGCAATGTCATCCTAAGAAACTTGGATGCCGAGACAATCACTCGTCTGCACCTGCGCCCCGTTAAGCTGGAAGTTCGGCATCCTCTGGAAGAACCAGGAAAGCCGGTAGACCACGTCTTTTTCCTGGAGTCCGGAATCGCCAGCGTTACTGTGCAATTCAGGGATGGTTTTGAGGTTGAAGCGGGCATGTACGGACATGACTCTCTCAGCGGCATATCGGCGTTTATGGGAACGCGCGGCAGTCTCAACGCCTCCTATATCCAGATAGCAGGACACGGTTACTCATGCTCGATTGAGTACGCGGCCGCTGAGTTCCGGCTTGGCGGTCGCTTCCATTCGCTTGCTCTCCGCGCCGTTCAAGCCCAATTTGTTCAGTCGATGCAGAGCGCCGGCTGCAACGCCCATCATGAGATTGAACCTCGTTTAGCAAGGTGGTTACTTCTCTGTTCGGATCGGACCGAAACTGACTCCTTTGCGCTATCTCATGAATTCGTTGCTACTATGCTCGGCGTCCGGCGTTCAAACGTCAGTATCGCGGCAGGTAACCTCAAGAAACGCGGGCTCATCCAGTACACGAGAAACAACATCCATATCGCGGATCGTCCCGGGCTTGAGGCCACAGCTTGTGAATGTTATGAAGTACTTCGCGATTACCTGCGCAACCTGAGCCAATACGATAGCGGGCTCGACGAACCCGCCGCTTGACACTCAACCGAAAATACTCCACATCGTGTCGCCTGAACGACGTAGTATCATAATTACGGTGGTTTGCGCCTTGCTTCGCAGCAAGGTGCAAACGGCGTCAGAGGGCATGGTCCGATGAAACCCACTTCGGAAGTCGCGTTTGATCCGTCCGAATTTCTGTCCCAAGCTGGTCTCGGACGAAGAGTGGTCCACCTCAAGGCTAAAGACGTTTTCTTTTCCCAGGGGAACGCAGCAGACTCGATTTTCTTTCTTCAGAAGGGACGAGTTCGGGTGACCGTTGTGTCTCGGGCGGGCAAGGAGGCTACGATAACGCTGCTTGCGGCGGGAGACTTCATTGGTGAGGAGTCCATTGCCGCAGTACTCGGACTGCGGCTGGCAACAGCGACAGCGATCACCGCTTGTACCGCTCTGAAGATCGATCGCAAGTCAATGATCCTGGCGATCGACCGGGAGCATGAGCTCTCCAACGTCTTCGTGGCATTTCTGTTGGCGCGCAGTATGCGGGTTCAGGCAGACCTGGTGGATCAGCTGTTCAACAACAGCGAGAAGCGGCTTGCCCGGATCTTGTTGCTCATGGCAGAGTTCGGCCAGCCCGGCAAACCAGAGATGCTTATCCCGCACATCACGCAGGAGACGCTGGCCGACATGATCGGGACAACACGGTCTCGCGTGAGCTTCTTTATGAACCGTTTCCGAAAGCTTGGTTTCATCGAGTACAACGGGCGCATCCACGTTCACAAATCACTCTTAAACGTCGTTCTGCACGATGGCCCTCCCGGTCAAAACTCAATGAGTGCTTCTCTCATTGACAAGAAGAGAGACAAAACCAAGGCTGCCAAGAAGTTGTTGATACAGTCTTCCGCACCTGAATACACTGTCAAGTCTCACGTTTTTTAGAAGACCAAAGGCCTGAAAGCGACCGCCCGGCACATTTCCTGCTTTTCGTCTGCGGGCAAGTCTCGGGGTTCTCCACCGGGTGGCTGTAGCAGGTCTGAGGGTTCAGCTTTGGTTGGGTCGCTTTCCTCAGGTGCTCGGGGCGGTTCCGGTTTGCCAGCACTAGAGCCTATTGTTCGATCCCAAAGATTTACGCTGCGATTGCTCAACGCTGTCGCCAAGGCTGCAGCGCTACAATCCGCCGCGACCATGTCGTCATAGAGGTAGTCTTCAAGATCGTGCGGAGCCGGTCCGAGCACGAGGATCTTCGCGAATGGCCATTGCTTCCTTATGATGTAAGCTTCCGCGGCAAGCATCGAACAGCCTGCCGACGCACAGAGGAGTGCGTAAGAGACCGCGGCCGCCCTCGCGACGAACAGGTCGAACGGCTTCTCAAAGAGCTCCACTCGATACGAGTGGAACAGAAATGTGAGCGCGGCATCTTGAAGCTGCGAAACTGTACTCCTTGCCGCCAGAACAGGCAATCTCTCGGACGGAAGCAGCCCGGTATATGACTGGGCCTCGAAAGGCACGTTGATCGATCCTTGATAGAGCAGGTTTCTCATCGCAAGACCCCCGTCGCGCTAACTCGCGGACTCTAGTGTGTACCCCTTCGGACGCTAACGTTGTATCGTTTCGCTCACACTCCTGAATTCGAATGACCGCTCGTCTCCAGCTAAGACCGTTAGCGTATCGATTTGCTCAGATTGTCGCATCGCAGTGAGGGATATTCGGATTGCCAAGTTCGAGAATGGCTAACCTAATAATCCCGGAGAAATATGAGCAATAGCCGAATATCGGTGATCTTCGGGTGAAACGATGAGTTCAGTGAAAAATAGGTTGGAAAGGCGATCCCACGCAGATCAACCCCGTGGCCACTGGCTGTAGTGTTGCCCGCATTTTGCCCGCAAATAACGCCCATAGTGCCGGTTTTGCCGACTGTGCCGATTCCTAAGTACTGCTGGCAGAACTGCAAAGGCCGTCAACTCAGTTCTCTAAAGTCAATGCAGCAATCACAGATTTGACCGAAGAACACAATGACCGCATGATACCGGCATTGATGGAGCCGCTCCTGGTCGGTCAGGCATTTGGAAAGGAGAGTGATCGCAAGGCGGGAGAGTTAGAGTAGGAGCAACGCCGAATTCTAGCTGCCGTTAAGCTGCCAATAAGCGTCAAATGGGTGCTAAAAAGACCTGTTTTAAGCAAATCCCCGACGGAAGTGCCCTGTTTTCTCAATGAGTTACGTTAGGCCTATAAAACTGCAAAACCTTTATGCGTCGGTTCGATCCCGACCCGCGCCTCCAAAGATTCAGTAAGTTACGGGTCCTCCTAATTGGAGGGCTTTTTTTGTGCAGCAAATACCGAGCGGTGGCTATTATTTGGTCCGTGCAACAGACTATCGAGTCGTGACCTTGATCCCCGCGCCTGGCTTCTTAGAATCTGTGCAAAAACTTGATTTGCATTGGATTGACGAACGGGCAAGGACAAGAATAAAAGCGAAATACGGGGATCTCTCCGCTCTGCTAGGCTATGAAGCCGCGTAGCTCCGGTCGAGATGACGTGAGCTTTTTAGAGAGCGTTGCAGCACTTGTGTTCTTTATGGTGTGTCGGGATTGACTTCCTGTCGGCTGACATCCCGGATTGGTTCGAGTTGGGTGGCCGCTTCCTTATTGTGCAGCCGGAGGAACTCCTTCATTGCCGCTTGCTGCCCCACCTTGTGGCCAAGCGAACGCTCCACCTGCGACAGGCGATACCAGGAAGCTTCGTCAGCTGGATCATTCGCGATTGCCACCTTCAGGTACGGGAGTGCCTTGGCCGGTTGGTCCAAAGAGGCAAGGACAGTGCCCAGACCCAGATTCGCTTCAGGGAAGTCCGGATAAATCTTAAGAGCCGCTTCGAAAGAAGTCCTTGCAGGTTCTGCTTCTCCGGCCAGGCGATGAAGCTCTCCTATCTCGTATGCGGCATTCGCATTCTCCGGGTTGAGCTTCAGCTCCTGCTGAAACTCCGCCATCGCGCTAACCAGATCTTCCGGATGATGAGAGCGGCGTGCCCGCTCTCGGAGGCACCGCCCGATCCGGTAATGAATCCCGCGATGCGTTGGATCAAGCGCCAGGATCTGGCGATAAGACGCAATGGCTACGTCCAGCGACCCCTGACTCTCATTCGCCTCGGCTGCCGCTTGCTGTCGCCAGATGGAGTTTGGCGCCACCGCATCCAGCTTCTGAATCGTGAGGTAGGCGAAGTTCCCGAAGATACGCTCATTGTGATAGAGCACCTCCGGGTCAGAGGGGAAGAGACGCTGTAGCTCCAGAGCCACCTTCACGGCATCGCTGTCCTGCCGAAGCGCTGTGTACGCGCGCTCCAGTTGTAAGCCGCTCATGCGCTTCACCGGCTCATCTTTTGCCGTGCGGAAGGTCTCCTCCAGCTTTGGAAGCGCCTTCCCGAAGTCTCCCAACTCCGCCTGCGACATGGCGATCAGACCGTCGAGTTTTGGGAGAGCGGGCTTCAGACGCTTTGCCTCATCCAGCTCCTTCAACGCGCCTGTATAGTCGCCTCGCTGAAAGCGAATTGCTCCCATCGTGGCGTGTATCTCCGCGATCTTCGGATTCGCCCGGCTCAGTTGCTCGAAAATCCTCAAAGCTCCATCAACATCGCCGGTCGCCAAAGCCCGCTGCGCCGCGGCATAGTCGCGCTGCATCTCGGCCTCCTGGGCCGGGAGACAGAGAGGAAGCAGAATCAACCCCAGAACTGCAATGCCCACCAGGCGAAGTTTCATTCGGCGGTCTTAGCCCCCTGTATGCGCTCGTCGCGCATCAACCGTACCGGTCCGATCAATCCGGACGGCAGTAAAGGCGACGTCGCTGTGTATGGATTACGCACCGTGAAAGTGTACTGCTTCGCATTCGGTTGCTGGTCTCCGATCAGCCGGTTGACCCATAAATTCACGACCCGCACCTGCAACACGTTATCTCCGGGTCGAAGAGCGCCGGTTGCATCCACGCGGTACGGCGCCTTCCAGGCGATGCCAAGTGGTTTGCCATTGACCGTTACCTCAGCCAAATCGTTGACTGTACCGAGATCGATCCAGAGGCTGTCGCCTTTCTTGAAGGAGGACGCGGGAAGGTTGATGTGCCTGGTATAAGTGCCATGCCCGGAAAAATAACGGATACCGGGATCGGCATTGTCGGACCATGAACTGAGCTGATCCAGCTTGACGGCGGCCGGCGCTCCCTTATCTTTTTCAAAGCTGAGATCCCACACTCCGTCAAACGATGCGATTGCGGTCTCGTGTATTGAGGGAAGGAGCCGGGAAGACTTTGACGCGGCATGGCGAAACACCACAAACACCGTGCCGTAAGGATCGAGGTTAAGCGGCACTGTCGTGCGGCCATCAGCGATGGAATACGATGCCGGTTCAACCTTACCGGTGTCAGCATGCCACAGCTCAGCAGCCTTCCCTGCTATTGCAAAGTTTGCGTCGATCGATTCCTTCTGATCGCTTCGATTGTCCAGATAATAAAGATCCGCGGTTGCGGTTCTGCGATGAACGAAGAGCACTTCACTCTCAGTCCGAGTTTTTTTGAAGGTGAAGTCGGGCGCAACCTTCGCCTCCTGCAACGCCTCGGCTACACTGCCCTGCTGTAGCAGGCGTCCTTTGCCTACGCTACGATTTTCCTCGGTACTCCCCCAAATGTCCTCCACGATGGCGTGAAATGCCGCCTGATCATCCGCGAGACTCGGTGTGCCTGCGGGGCGTTTGCCGATGACGGTGGCTCCGTCATGCACCAGAGTCTGTATTCTGCGCAAGACCGGCAGCGACATGTGAGCGCTATACGGATCAAGCACCAGCACGCGATATCGCATGCCGCTCTCAGTTACCAAAGCGTCATCCCGCACGGAGAGTTTATGCTCCAGAGCGTCGGCATTCACAAAGTCAAAGTTATAACCCGCAGGCACGTCCGGAGACTTGCTCGCAAAAATCGCCGTCACATTGCTGTCCTCGCCATAGAAGTACGCAATGTCCGCGACAAATTTTCCCTGCTGCAGAAGATACGAGCTGCGCCCGAGGTAGGTGATCCACGGCTGTGCCTGCTCCGCCCATGTCTCGTTTCGCGTAAACCACTGGCCAAATGGTCCCAGCGCCAGGCCCGGAGCCTTTCCAATTAATGGTTGGTGCACTGAGGTGTGAATCACAAAACGATTCAGCCCCTCGGCCAGTTCCTTGTCCGCGGTAGGCTTCAGAGTATTCGGCGACCAGCCCCACGGATTGCTGGCGGCAGTCATCGATTCAGCAGCCACCAGATTTTGTCCCCAGATATGCGCGACCGAAGCCGACTCGCGGATATCCGCGTCGGCGCCATACAGATCCTCGTTCACGCCCGGCCGCTGCGTCCACATTGCTGCCATGGGCACATCGTCATAGCGCTTCATCTCCATACCGTCGCCGATGGTGGCGCGGCCTGACTCGTGCGATTCGCCGTATTGCCCCATGCCACGAGCGTGCAGTTCCGCAGAGAGCGTGCCGTAATGATTTTCGACCACCAATTCAGCGAGCGTTCTGCGGAAGTCCCACAGGAAGCGATCGCTGTCGGCAGCGCTTCCGACGATGCGTCCCGTCAGCACCGGCATCCACGGCCTGGGATCGTACCCTCGGCGCTTGACGAACTCCGGAATCATATCGTCGGTCCAGTTTTCCGTTCCAGCTTCCCAGCTATCGTTGATGACATATTGCAGGCCGCGCTTCCCCATCATGCCGCCGGTCGCGTCCTTGTACTGATCGAGATAGTGGGTGAAGTAATCCTTCACATATTCGGCGTTTAATTTATCCACCTCCGGCCCCGTTGCTTCGGGCGAAGCGGGATGATTGGTGATGCCGGTCAGCGAATACCCCATCCGCAAAACCGTCCAGCGGCCTGGCGGAGGAGTCCAATCGAGCGTTCCGTCCTTCTGTAGCTTCGTAGTCAGATCGATCACATCAGCCATTCGGATCGCTGCTCCCACGGACATCTCGGGTGTAGCCGCAGCGTAGTTATCCGGAAGAGTGGCAAAGGCCGCCTTCTCTTCAAATCGATTTACCCGCGGCCCTGTGTGCGGCGCCAGCTCCGCGATTCGATGCATGGGAGGACCGGCTGGAGGCTTGCCGCCAAACTCGCTCAGATCGATGTCACCCAGTCCAGCTTTTGCCAATTCTTTCTCGAGGAAAGTTAGACGGAAGAACCGCGCACTTACCGGCAGAAACGCCAGGGTATGCTGGACCGCGCCGGCCGTCGGCAAACGAACTATCTCCTGAAACGTGCCCCCATCCTCGCTCTTCTCAAATACCGGACCCTGACCCGTCTCCGGCATAAACTGCGCCAGCGGATTGCCAGGACCGCCCATCGCAAACGTGACTGCCTGGATCGACTGAGGCTTCGCGAATTCAAACTGAATCCAGCTTTTTTGGCCCGGTGCCGCGGCGGGAAACGCAATCGAGCGATTGAGGTCGCCCTCCCACAATATCGACGCATCGATATCATTGCCTGCGCTCGTCGTAACTCTGGGCTTTAGCTCGGCCATTGAAACTTCGGCCGCAGGCGTGCGGAATGCGATCACCACGCTGTCCGCGCCGAAGTCCACTGGCGGCGGAGGAGCTTCCGCTCCACCCATCGCCCCCATCAGATCGCCCTGCGCGAGATCGCCGAATGGCCCTGTCTGCTTCGGCGGCGGAGGCAACACTCCGTGAAAGGGCTGGCCTCCCTCCACCATGGTCTCGCTCCACACGAGCTTCTTCATGGCCTGGTAGGGCTTCACCCAGGGTCCGCCGCTCTCGCTCCAGCCGGGCGACCCGGCGATGGCCATCTCAAGGCCCAGCTCGTCTGCCTTGTGAGTTGTAAACAGAAACGCATCCTTCCACCCGGGAGTCATATAAACAAGGCGTTTGGGCACAACCTGTGGAGTTCCCAGGGCTGCATCAAAGTTCTGGAAACCTCCAATCCCTATCCGCTTCATCCACTCGAGATCGAGATTGATCCCCTCTTTGGTGATGTTGCCGTTCATCCAGTGCCACCAGACTCGCGGCCGCGCACTCTCGGGAGGACTTTGAAAGCCCTGCTGTAGATCGGTAGAAACCTGTTGTGCGAAGATCACCTGCCCACAAAAAAACAAGCCAAGTGTGGCGAATATGCCAAGCCTGAAAAAAGCAAAACGTGCCTTCATGAGGGTCTCCACCATTGCTTAATACTTCTCTTGTCTCGACTGTCTGATGGCATGCGCTGAAAGAATTTAATCTTCTGGAAGGCTGCCGTGAGAGCGGATTGAACGATTGCTCCCGGGTTCGTGGCAGGTTGAGTCGAACGACGCCAATAGGTAAAACCACGAGAAGCCCACTGCATCTTGCAATGGGCTTCCCCGGTTACGACAGCAATCGGGCTAGAAGGTCAGCTTTCCGCTCAATTGAATGATCCTGCCTGGAGATGCACTCGTAATTTTCCCTGCGAGCGAATCCGCTAGGCCATTGTCGATTGAAGAGCCGCCGCCTGAGCCTCCCGTCGCCAGCCCTCCAACATTGATCGCGTATTGGCGATGGTTGAAGGTATTGAACGTGTCAGCTCGAAGAGCAAACCTCACCTGCTCCGTGATAGCCACGCTCTTTGCAAGACCGATATCGAAGTTGTTGATACCGGGTTGGCGCAGGAAGTTACGACTGGTATTGCCATATACCCCGGGCGCCGGCTGATAGAAGCAGGACATATTCAAGCGTTGGAACTTCTCTGTCAGGCCGCCATGAACGTCGCAACCGGGTTTTATACTTGCGCGAGCCGCATCGGTCCGGTTATAGCTCAACGGATCTGACGCTCCAATCCCGAATGGGAATCCCTTCTGGAACGTTGTGATGCCAGTCAGTTCCCAGCCTCCGACCAACAGGTCGGTAGCCCGGTTGACGCCGCCCATCACCTTCTTGCCACGGCCGATAGGCAGGTCGTAGACGTAGCTGGCAACAAAGCGTTGGTTCACATCGAAGTCAGACGGACCGTAGTCCAACTGCGGGTTGTGGTTGTCCATAAAGCCCTGGTATCCGGAGCCGCTTGCGCCAACTCCAGCTGTCGCTGACTTGTCGTCCATACTCTTCGACCATGTATAGACCGCGGTGACCGCCAGCGAATTGGTACGATGCTCAAACTTTGCATTGAGTGC
This sequence comes from Terriglobales bacterium, assembly GCA_041691575.1. GTDB lineage: Bacteria > Acidobacteriota > Terriglobia > Terriglobales > Acidobacteriaceae > Edaphobacter. The sequence goes on along the minus strand of JBEPUJ010000008.1, from coordinate 154,748 downwards.
GTTGTAGTTCGAGTAGCCGTGCCAGTCGCTGTTGATGTAGTAGCTGGTGAAGTTCGGATAGGGCAATCGGGAGTTGGGTGTGCAGGGAGCCTTCGCTGAGTTTACGTACACTCCGTCGACCTGAGTCTGGCAAAACGCCAACTGGTCCCTCGGAATTGCGTTTGGCTGAGCGATGTTACGGCGATTCAAAAGGTGAGTTCCTTTAGTCCCGATATAGTTCAGTTCGAACGTTGTATCCCTTGCCAGCGACCGCTGAATTGAAAGCGAGCGCTGTTGAACGTAAGGGTTGAGCGGATTTTCAGACTCGATCACGGCGATAAAGGTCAATGTCGAGACCGGGAACGGTCCCAGTGTTCCGTAGGCCGGAAACAGATTGTTCGTCAACTTGGGGACATTAGGGTTCGTGGCCGGGTTGAGATTGTTGCGGATGGAGTAAGGATAGATGTCGCCCGAGTTGTCGATCTCGCGGCCTTCAGACGAGTCCCAAAAGATACCGTAGCCGCCACGTATGACGGTCTTGTCTCCAAGACGGTAAGCAAATCCAAATCGAGGAGCAAAAGGAGTCTTCGAGCCGGCATGGGGTACGTTTGAGCCGCAGTAGCGCAGAAGGGGTGTCACGCCATCGTAGCCGACTCCGGTCGCCACTCCATTTTTTGACAGGGTCTGATCGGCGTAGCACAGGCCACCCTGCTTGTTCTGAGCGTCGAGCCAGAAGAAGTGGTTCTTCTCTTCATAGGCTGGGGCACGGTAGTCCCAGCGCATTCCAACATTCAAGGTAAGTCTCTGGGTGACCTTGATGTCATCCTGCGCGTACGGTGCGAAGTAACTGAAGATGTGCGTCTGCGGGTTTCCAGCCTGGTCCGTCGGACTGAGAGGCCCCGGGACAAAACCTGATGCACCGCCGTAATAACCGAGCAACATGTCTGCAACGGCATTGCCCGTGCCACAATTGCCATTGGCGTTGCCGCCGTTGCCGGGGTTGCAGCCCACCTTATTGTTTGAAAGCGTAGTAGCATTGAATCCATAGTCGCCGAGGAAGTCATCATCAAGGTTCCGAATCAGCCGCCAGCGGCGATAGTCGCCGCCAAAGCCAAACGTGTTTCTTCCCTTCACCCATGTGTATGAATCAGCAAACTCCCACGCCGGTTGGTCGGATCCGGTGTACGCATTGCCCGGTCCGCCTACGCCCGCATACTGGCTCAAACCGATGCTGGGGTAAGTCAACTGAAGCGGTCCGAACTTCTGGAATATACCAGTTAGACCAAGCGAACTGACGAAGGAGTCGGGCGGTGTCGTTGCTCCTTGCGGAGCCTGGGCGTCGAGATAGCCAAAGCGGAAGTTATTGGTGCCCGCACTGCCGATGCTGATCGTATGCGAAATTGCCCAGTTCTTCTGCTTTTCATACTGAGTCTCAAGCCCATAAAGCAGCGACGCAGAGTTTAGTGTGCTGTTCTGATACGTCGAGTAGGTGTAACGTCCGAAGATCTGGCCCAATTTGCCTAACGTCTGATCCAGGCGATAGGTCTGCTGATTCGTGGTCAAGGGCAATCCAACGGATTTTACAAAATTGACCGTGCCAGGAGCAGCATTAGCCCCGCCTGCGTTGGGAGCCGGCCAGAAACCTGCCCCGATGGCTGCAATCGCCAACCGTGAAGTAATGCGGCTCGTGGGGATCTTGTTGCCAGGAAAGGGTTGGCCGGTGACTGGGTCAATCGGAAGACAGTTCTGCCCGGAAGTCTGATTGGTCGCGCACGCCGGGGTGCCATAGACTGGCAACTGCTCTGCGGAAAAATCGCCTCCTAGAACCGCTGGATTGGGGACGGACGCCTTTTCAACAATTCCGTTGATGATGCGCCAACCTTCATAGTTTGCCATCCAGAAGGTCTTGTTGCGTCCGTCGTAGAGCTTGGGAATAAAAACCGGGCCGGCTGCAACGAAGCCAAACTGGTTCTGACGCAGCTTTGGCAGTGAAGTGGGTACGCCTGCCTGGTAGTCGCCTGCCGTTGCGAATGGTTTTGCGTCAAACACATTGTTACGATTGAACTCGAAGACTGCCCCGTGAATCATGTTCGTGCCACTCTTGCTGACCAGGTTGATCTGGTTTGCGCTGAAACCAAACTCCGCGGGGTAACTGCCACTCTCAACCTTGAACTCCTGAATCGCATCCTGCGAAAGGATGACCGCCGGGGTCACAAGTGCTGTGTCCGTGTTAATCAGGCCGTCCAGCGTGTAGTTATTCGACTCTGGCCGGGCTCCGTTGATGCTGATCGCGTTGCCCGCCCCCTGCCGCATCGTGCCTTGCTCTCCGCCTACCGTTACCGCGCCTGCGCCCAACAGCAGCAACTGCATGAAGTTGCGCCCGTTCAGCGGAAGCTGCGCTACCTGCTTTTGACTCACGAGCTGTCCAATGGCGGAACTGTCAGTGTCCAAGGTCAACGCCTGCGCCATTACCTCAACCGTTTCAGTCACGGCTCCGGTCTTCAATGCCACATTGACGCGGACCTTCTGGTCGACTGTCAGCGTGAAGGTGTTCGTCACGGACTTCTGAAATCCCGTCATCTCCGCCGATACTGAATAAGTTCCCGGATTCAGTGACGAAGCCTGATAGTCCCCAGATGAACTGGTGGTGGTGCGAACTGTAGTGCCCGTCGCTGCGTTTTTCACGGTCACGACCGCGTTGGGGATCATCGCGCCGGTACTGTCAGTCACCGTACCCAGAATGGTGCCTGTCGCACCCGCCTGCGCGTAGAGCCTGCCGGAAAATACCAACAAGGCAACCAGAAAGAGCATTGTCGGGATTGATCTTAGGAATGATTTTGATTTGGCTAATCTTCCTCTTTGAACCGTCGAGTGGTCTTGCATCGCTAAACCTCCTGAAATTGCTCAAACTGAATTACCAGGCCCGATCGTGCTGTTGAACATCACAATTACGTTGTGTGCAGCTAAATAAGGTCTACGCCCAACTGCTCCACTCTGAGGCTTCGCGATCCTTTTCGGAAGGGTCATCGATGCTGCTTCAAACCGGCTCTGCCAAAGCGTCTCCTGGACGCATCGCTATAGCCGGGATAGACACACTTGCCGGAGAGATTCTTTCTTCGACAATCAGATTGATAACCAGGTAACACGGGATTGCTCCCTTCGATTCCTGGGATTCGTTTTAGGAACGGCGCAACAGTACCCCTCGCCAAATAGCAATGTCAAGTTTTAAAAATAGTTTTTCTATTGATTTGAACCTCTTGAACAGGGCCCGGCTCGCCTGTCCGGCCTTGGCTCATCAAGCAACCTCTAAGGCTGTCTGACCACTGCGGGAATACATCTCGATTTTGCCTTTGCCAGACGACACGAAGCTAGCATCTCAGCTTTCAGGCAGCATGATAGGAAATAGTTAGTGATTGATATGAACGGCACTTCGCTGCGGTATCGATTTCTTGCAGCGAGTCCAGACGCCAAAAAAGGCGACGCCGCTTCATCGCGAATGTGTTCGCATGCTATGCGGTCAGACCACGTCGAGGACCCGAGCGGTCAATAGGAAAACTATTTTTATTTTATTGACACGGCCTGTTTTGCCCCCTACTGTAGCTCTCGTTCTGGTTGGTTCCAATAAAGGCGTTGCGGAAAGCTCCCTTCAGCGGACGAGATCAAATTCACGTTTTGGCAATTCTCGATGAAGCCGCAGGGCTTCTCCCTGACCGCATGATTCAGTCGCATGATTCAATTGCGCACGAATGCTTCCTCGGCTGATGACTCAATCAGGCGGAGATGCCCTTTATGGAGATTCAGTGGAATTCTCCCTTGGTACAAGCTCTATTCATGGGCCCATAGCCAGCCTGTAAACCGGATTCATCAACATGAAGGCGCAACAGAAACGGAACCGCTCACAAGGGAGAAAAAGAATGTATCGACCATCGAAGGGCGCTTTATCTGTATTGATCGCTGTCCTGCTCTGCACTTGCGCGGCAGGCGCACAAGAGACGGCAAAGAGCGACGCGGTTACGGTCGATTGGACGAAGATAGTCCAGGTCTCGCAATCGACACCGACCTTGCAGGTGGTGGTCAATCCGCAGCTTCTGCGCGGAGCGAAGCTGCATGACTCCTCCTTTGCCGCGCTGCACATGCTGGGCGAGGATTACGTGCGTTACGTTCCCTGGCTCCCCTATCCGCGACAGGCAGTGGCGGAGTTGAGCGCGCCGGCCAACGGCAAAACATCGTGGGACTTCTCTCACATCGATCCGACGCTCGATGACTTTATGAAGGCGACAGAAGGCCACTCCGTCATCATGAATTTCAGTACGATTCCGGCGTGGATGTATAAAACCGACAAGCCGGTCACATTTCCCGACGATCCGAACCAGGTTTTCTGGAATTACACGCAAGGTACGGAGCTGCGCGATCCTTCGATGAAGGAGGTCTCGGAGTACTTTGCACGGTTGTTGAGCTGGTACACCAAGGGCGGCTTCACGGACGAATACGGCAAGCGGTGGGAGTCGGGGCATCACTACAAGATCGCCTATTGGGAACTGCTGAACGAGATCGAGTTTGAACACCACTGGACTCCGCAGGAGTACACGAAGTTCTACGACTCGGCGACAGCGGCGATGCGGAAAGTCGATCCGAATATCAAGTTCGTCGGACTCGCGCTTGCCCAACCGAGTAAACATCCGGAGATGTTCGAATACTTTCTGAATCCGGCGAATCACAAGAAGGGAGTTCCGCTGGACTTTATCAGCTATCACTTCTATGCATCACCTACTCCGGAACAGGGCTTGAACGACTGGCAGTATACGTTCTTCGATCAGGCCGAAGGCTTTCTCAATACAGTCCGTTACGCGGAGACGATTCGCAAGCGGTACTCTCCTTCGACAAAGACTGATCTCGATGAGCTTGGAGTGATTCTGACGGAAGACGAAAAAGAGATAGAGCAACCGGGATATGTGGCCAAGCCTGAACCGAAAGGCTATTGGAACCTTGCGGGGGCGATGTATGCGCATATCTATGTGGAGGCCGCAAAGTTGGGAATCGATGTACTCGGAGAGTCGCAGTTAGTCGGTTATCCATCACAGTTTCCGAGTGTAAGCATGATGAACTACAACACAGGAGAACCTAATCCCCGATTCTGGATACTGAAGTTACTGAAAGATAACTTCGGCCCCGGCGATAAGCTGGTTGAGACCACGAATCCCAGTAAGTCGCTTTCGATACAAGCCTTCGAGACCGGACATGGCAAGGTTTTGCTCGTTATCAATAAACGCAACCGTCCAGAGCAGATAACATTGCCCGCAGAAGCCGATGGCGCGACAGTGTCTCTCGTAGCCCCTTCGACCGGCGACCACGCAGCCGCAAAGGAGCAGCTACAAGGTCATGTCCTTTCGCTACAGCCGTTCGAAGTAGCCGTCGTGCAGTACAAGTAACTTATCAAGGAGATCTATTGTGAAGCGAACCGCCTTTCAGTTACTGAATCAGGAGAGGTGCCGGATCGTTCAGGCCCTTGTCGTCATCTTTGCCTTCGCTCCCGTTGTATGGGGGGCTTCGGGTGTCGACAAGCGGCCAAGCGGACTTAAGTGCGATTCGTTGGTCGAGCCGTTGGGAATTGACACAGCAAATCCGCTCCTTTCGTGGCGGCTACAAGACAAGGCATCGGGCGCGAAGCAGACAGCCTACGAGATTATGGTTTCGAGCAAGCATGACGCAAGCGGAGCGAAGGCGGATATATGGGATAGCGGACGCGTGGAGTCGGAACAGTCCGTAGGCATAACATATACCGGCCCCCGTCTGGAGGCAGAGAAACGCTACTACTGGCGAGTAAAGGTATGGAATAAGGAGGGGAAGCCCTATCCGGTCAGTGCAGCAAGCTGGTGGGAGATGGGACTACTTACCGCTGATGCCTGGAAGAGTAAGTGGATCAGTTACGAGTTGCCGGAACTGCATAGCATCCGTGAGTCGGGAGCAACCTGGATTACCAATGCTGCCGTGCCGAACTTTAAATCGCCTGGAGATACGCACCATGACTTCCGACTCAGCTTCGATCTAAAGCAGCCGCTCAAGCGTGCTGTCCTCTACACAACAGGGCAAGACACCGCAGCCGCATGGGTAAATGGAAGCCAGGTTATGGAAGCGCAGCCATTGACCCCGTGGAAACAGATGCCCTGGGGCACTTACTTCAGCAAAGAAGTTACTTCGGAGATGCATGAAGGAAAGAATCAGCTTGCTATCGGCATCACTCACTTCGATACACAGAGTGGACAAGGGACTCAGGTTGAAACGCAGACGCCGATGAGCATGTGTCTCTATCTTGTAATGGCCGATAATTCTGTAAAGGTGCTTACAAGCGCCTCTACCGGATGGAAGGCTGCGCTCAATGCAGAGGACGGCTGGTCTTCGCAGCAGTTCGATGACTCAGGCTGGAAGAGCGCAGAAGCGTTTACGCCGAAGCCCGCCATGGCTGGCGGCGGTCCGTTGGGCGATCCATGGCCGACTGGGCCTGTGACCCTGCTTCGCCACGTATTCTCCGAGTCGAAGCCAATTGCTTCGGCGCGACTCTACGCCACAGCGTTGGGCGCTTATAAATTTCATCTCAACGGTAAAGCTGTCGGCGACGAGATCCTTGCTCCGGGATGGATGGACTTTCGCGAACACATTCCTTACCAGGTGTATGACGTGACGTCGCAGATGGTGCGCGGGAAGAATGCCATTGCAGCTTATTTAGCTCCGGGATGGTATAGCACGCCGCTGATGTGGTTTAGGCAGGGAAATAACTATGGTTCCACGCCTCCAGCGCTGAAGGCCCAACTACGCATCCAACACACGGATGGCTCTGTGGAGTGGATCAGTACAGATGAAACATGGAAGGCCGATCTATCCGCAATTCTCAGTGCGGAAATCTACGATGGGGAGACTTACGATGCGCGGCGGGTACAGGCAGGTTGGGATACGGCATCGTTCGCGGATACAAAATGGAAACCTGTCAGCCTCGTCACGCCCAGAGAGCCGCAGATCATTGCCCAATATTTTCAGCCTATTCGCGAAGAGAAGGTACTGACGGCAAAGAGTATCAGCAATCCTGCTCCCGGAGTGTACATTTACGACTTCGGCCAGAACCTTTCGGGGGTGCCCCGCGTGCGCATCAAGGGACATCGCGGCCAGGACATCAAGCTACGGTTCGCGGAAGTGCTCAATCCGGATGGAACAATGTATGTCGAGAATCTGCGGACCGCGAAGGCCACGGACCATTTCATCCTGGCGGGCAGTGGCGGCGCACAGGGAGAGTTCTATCAGCCCCAGTTCACCTTCCATGGGTTCCGATATCTGGAGGTCACCGGACTGGATGCAAAGCCGACACTGGACGCGATCAAAACAGTTGTCTTCCACACGGATGCGCCGTTCACGTCACGGTTTGAAACCGGCAACAAAATGCTCAACCAACTGTGGAGCAATATTCTCTGGGGTCAACGATCGAACTTCATCGGGGTTCCGACAGATTGTCCGCAGCGTGACGAGCGGCTGGGCTGGACTGCGGATGCGCAGGTCTTCTGGCGTACAGCGGCGTACAACATGGATCTCGATGCGTTCACGCAGAAGTTCGCGGGGGATATGCGGGGAACACAAGTCGGCACAGCAATGTATGGGATCTTTGCGCCGGGAACGATTTCGCCTAATCCCGGCTTCGGCACAGGGTGGAGTGACGCCGGCGTCATTATTCCCTGGACCGGATGGATACAGAGCGGGGACAAACGCGTTGTCGAACAAAACTGGGACGCGATGGAGAAGTATCTCGCGGCGATCCAGAAACAGAATCCCAACTATCTCTGGAGAAATGGATTTGGAATTCCCTTTGGAGACTGGCTGACGCCAACACAGACAACGCCGGAAGATCTGATTGCTACGGCATATTGGGCGTATGACGTTTCGCTGATGAAGGAGATGGCCAGCGCGACTGGCCGCTCAGACAAAGCCGCAGAGTATGGCCAACTCTTTGAAAAGATCAAGGCTGCCTTCGCCAAAGCGTATATCCGCTCGGATGGCTTTGTTGGAACTGTCGATCACTATCCAAGCATCCCTCCGCCGACGATCTCTCCTGATGCGCAAAGTAATCAAACAAAGTCGCCTGTTGAAACACAGACAGGCTATGTTCTCGCCCTCTATATGAATTTAGTTCCGACCCAACTACGCGCGGCTTCCGCTGAAAAGCTGGTCCAGAAGATACAAGATAATCATGGATTACTAGGAACAGGTTTTCTAGGTACTCCTTATCTATTGGAAGTACTTTCCGACACCGGACACAGCGATGTCGCATATAGGCTACTGCTCAATACGAGTTACCCCTCCTGGGGATATCTCGTCGAACATGGCGCTACTACGATGTGGGAGCGATGGAATGGAGACCAGATGCGAGGAGACCCGAGCATGAACTCCTATAACCACTATGCTTATGGAGCAGTCGCAGAATGGATGTATCGCTATGCGGCGGGTATTGACACTGTTGCAACTGATCCAGGATTTCATACGATCTATCTTCATCCCAGCTTCGATAAGCAGATTGGAAGCCTGAACTTCTCCTATGATTCACCCTATGGGACGATTGTCTCAGGCTGGAAGGTAAATGGCACCGATGCTGTGTGGAATGTGACGATCCCGCCTAACTCGACAGCGATGCTTCCTTTGGACTTAGCGAACACCTATTCGATGTCATTTGATGGGAAGCCACTTGCAGATAGCCACAAAGTGCATTTGACAGATAATGCCTATCGCCTGCCAGCCGGAACATATTCCTTCAAGATATCGGTGAAGAGTCCGGCGGTCATGTGATCTTCTGCAACTTGCACCTATGGCTGGAAGATAGTTTCCGATTCGTTGTACGTCAGTGGTAGAGCTTCTGATCGTTCCAGTCTGACTGATAGACAGTTTTTCTTCCGTAACAGAGATAGATGGAACGCAGTTCGTACGGCATCGCAAGAGCATTGTCGAGTTTGCCGGCGACAGTGCAGGAAGCGAAGACCTGTTCTGCCTGGTCCAGGCTTGCGCCGGAGATCACAATCATCTCTTCGCCGGTATAGCCTCGCGGTCCCCAGAGCCAATAGTTCTGGTGTCCGCTGATGCTCATCGGAATGCCATACTTGCGGCCAAGAATGTCGATGGCTCCTGCTTCCCCGTAATTCTGTGCGTAGATGCCGGTCACGGCCTGTTCCCCGGGAGGAAGCGAGTGATAGATGCCCGCAACTTTTTCCGCAAGATCACTCCATCCAAAACGATCAGCATAAAACTGCGGCAGCTGAGGCTTTTCTTTTTGCACCTCAGAATCCGTTGAGTTGTAGTGTAGCTTCTTCGCATAGACAAGATATTGCTGCGGTGGAAGCACGGGAATCGAAAACGGAAGAAATGCGATGAGACAGACAACTTCTATGCCGGCAAAGAGAACAACCAGCGCATTGCGCCATGCCTTGTGCGCGGCCCATGTCATCCACGCCACCGCACCGGCAGCAAAAAATACGGGATAGGCAGGCGCAAGGTAATAGTCTTTGCTGTGCAACGCGAGCATCAGCGCGACGAAGATCAGGTAGAAGACGCCCAGAAACCGCCAGGGGCGCGCTGCCCGCGCAAGCAGCAGCCACAAAATGCCTGTACCCCACAGCAATACGTTTTGCGGTGTCAGCATCATTACCTGCTGCGAAATAAATTGTAGCGGCGGAAGTTTCGTATTCTTGCCCGAGGACTGAATATTGCGGAGGAACTCAATCGTCGGGAAATGATGCCAGGCCTGCCAGAGGAAGTTAGGCAGCGCAATCAGCAGCATAATCCCAAGCGCGGCCGCCATCCATCGGCTGGCCAGGATGCGGCGCTGCGGCGTAAATAGAAGCGCCGCCAGCATGGCGATCAGAAAGAAAGCCACCGAATCCTTGTTCTCGAACGACAGCCCCGCGCTTACGCCGAAGACTAGCCACCAGTTGCGAATCTCCTTCTGCGATGCCGCCTGCGTGATGCGAATCAACGCAAGCACGCAGAGCATCCAGAAGACCGGGTCGAAAGAATTCATCGAGAGGAAGCTGTCGATGCCGAGATACACTCCCGCGGTGATGACGCCCAGCATTGCCAGTGCGGCAGCGCGGCGGCTGCCTCCGAGCGCCCACGCCAGCAGACCGGTGAGGAAGACTTTGGCGGCTCCGGCCAGTGCGGATAAAAGACGCAACGACCACATATGGTCGTGACCGAAGAGGACTCCTGTAAGCCGCGCCTGTAGCGCTACCAACGGCGGCTGATCGACATATCCAAACGCCAGCCGTTGGCCGCAGACAAGGTAATACAACTCATCGCGAAAGATGCCATAGCCCGCATGCTGCGCGAGGACGTTACCGGCAATCTGAATAGCGAGCTTCAGCGCGGCGAAGGTGAAACAAATCCAGAGAAGAGGCTGCAACCCAGCGCGCGAGCCGGTTTGCAGATCGGTGCCGGGGTGAGTCGTATCCATAGGCGTTCGGTATCTGTAGGTGCCAGAATGCTATTACGACATACGATACAGAAAGTTCAAACACGATCGGAATAATGCTTCCAATATGCCGCGAGGCAGCATGGGAAGCCTGCCAATACTGCCTCGCTGCATATCTCCGCTACATATTTTAGGGTGTAGAGATGGAGCGGTTCATCCATAGGATGTTGTCCCAGCTCAGCACCTTCTCGGTGCCGTCAAAGAGCTTCGCATAGCTGCCACCCGAGGTCTTTAGCGAGAACTTCTTTACGCGATCTTTGGGGTTGGTGGTGACGTTCTTCAGAATGTCGAGAACCTGCTCCTGATGCGCGATCTGGAGCAGAGAAGGCTCTTTTGCAGAGTAATATTTTGTGTCGGCAGGGTTGCTCCTGTTCGCGACGCCCGGCTCGAACTCGATGTGCATCTCCAGCCGTTCACCTGATTTCGCCTCAAAGACCCAGTCCTGCGACTCCAGATTCGCTCCTGAACTGCTGACGGAACTGGTCCGGCGAACTTCCATCTTGCTCGCGGCCAGATAATTGCCAAAGGGGCCGGGCGCATCCGACTCATCTCCGGTGATCCCGCCGATTATCATTTGAACCTTGTTTCCTGCTGGATCTGTCACCGGAGCGATGAGAGTGGCGATCCGGTTCGACCCGTTACCGAGCGGCTTTCCATCGGGTCCGTTAATCGTGGCGCGGTCGATGAAGATCAGGCGTAGATTCGCATCTTTTGCCGGTCCCTGGGCGGCGACATTTGGAGACCATCCCTCGGGTAGATAGGCCTTGAGGGCGGCGTCAGGAACCTTGAGGTCAATCTGGAAACGCGATTCCATGCTGCGCTCCACCAGGGTCTCGGCATGGGCGCTAAGCGCCAGCGCGAAAAGGATGACAGCCAGCACAGCGTAAGTTCGATTCTTCGTCATGTTTATCTTCCTGTTGTATGTTTTATCCCGGTGATATCGACCGATGAATTCCAGCTCTCTATGTCGAGACCAACTCAAGGAGCCTCATCTTAGCGGATTATCATAAGGATTGGCCCACACTGATTCCATCGATTGAGGATGATCTCGACTGCGGTATCTTCCAAGCGGAACGATTCTAAAGCTGAAATCCTTTTCACTCATTGAGCCTCTGAGATATTCTGGCTCGTATGAATCACACGGCACCCCTTCCCTCTCTCCTCCGCACCTCCGGCCTGCTTGGGCTTATCCTCGCGACCGCTGCCCCGCTGTTTGCTCAGACCATGCCGCCACTCAAACGGCAGCCCACACCGGCGAAGGTCGTTGAGGAGCATATGGCCGCTTTCAGTTCCTGCGACTGGCCACGCCTGATGGCGCAGTTTCCGGAGAACGTCGAGTTCTTCGGCCCCAACGGACAGGTGATCCGCGGGCGCGCGGCTCTCGGCCAGATGTTTGCGCAGGTCATCAAGCCGCCTTCACAGGGAGGCACCTGCGGCCTGAAGATCACAGCGGAACACATCTTTACGGTAGGCGATACGATCAACGTCCAATGGCGCGCAGAGGCTCCGTTCCTCGCCGAGCCATATCGCGGCGCCGACGCCTACGAAACCCATGACGGTCTGATGGCCGCCCAGGTCACCACCTTCGATGCGGCAGCCCTTAAGATGAAGAAGCCTGCCAAGCCAGTCCGTAAATAGCGCGTCCAATGCAAGGGCGGCGGGAAGCAGCCGCCGCCTCTCTCGGCAGAAGTGCGTTCAACACCGACTGGAAAAATGCTCTAATCAATAGCAGAGCCATGCCCAAGACCGCCGTTCTTCTCATCGACTGCCCTGACCGTAAAGGTCTCGTCGCCGCCATCGCCAACTTTCTGGTTCAGCAATACGACGCCAACATCCTCAATGCCGACCAGCACCAGGATGTCGAACTCGGCCTCTTCTTTATGCGCATCGAGTTCGCCACCGACGATGCCGATTGCGATGAAGCGAGCTTCCACGCGGCCTTTGCGCCTTTGGCCGAGCAGTTCAAGATGAACTGGCGACTTACCTTCGCCACCCCGCCCCAGAACGTCGCCATCTTTGTCTCCCACTATCTCCACTGCCTCGCCGACCTGCTGCACCGTCACCAGACCGGAGAGCTGAGCTGCAATCTCTCGCTTATCGTCAGCAACCACGAAGCGGCGAGAGAGCTGGCCGGGTTCTACAAGGTTCCCTTCCACTATCTTCCCGTCACTGCCTCCACCAAAGAACAGGTTGAAACAAGCCAGCTCGCCCTCTTAGCCGCAAATTCAATCGACGTCATCGTCCTCGCGCGCTATATGCAGGTGCTGTCGCCGCAGTTCGTCCGCGCCTATCCCCAGCACATCATCAACGTACACCACTCGTTCCTTCCCGCCTTCACCGGGGCGCGGCCCTACCATGCCGCCTTCGCCCGCGGAGTGAAGCTGATCGGAGCCACCAGTCATTACGTCACTGAAGCGCTCGACGAAGGCCCGATCATCGAGCAGGACGTCACCCGCGTCTCGCAGAACGACCAACTCCCGGATCTCGTTCAGAAGGGCCGCGATCTCGAGCGCCTGGTCCTCTCCCGTGCCGTACGCTGGCACCTCAACTACCGCATTCTTTCCTACGCCAACAAGACGGTCATCTTCGCCTGACCTTTCACCGAAGGTAAACAGACAAAAAAGAACGCACCCGGAAATAGGTGCGTTCTTTTCAGTGCTCCTTCAAAGACTACTTGGCAGTTGAAGCTGTAGCTGTTCCTGTGCTCACGCCATCCAGTTGCACCTGATACGCCACAATCTTCTTCAGCGTCTCATAAGGCACCTTCGCGATCGGCAGCAGATGCCCATTGACCGCCAGCATAGGCGTCTCACTGACGCCAATATCCTCTGCCAGCTTGATCGAAGCATTCACCTGGTCCTTGATCGCCTGCGTCTCCGAGCACGTATCGATCGCCGCCGGATCGAGTCCGGCCTTGGTGACAGCGTTCTTCAACGTCGCATCGCCCGCCTCAGCCGTCAGAGCATCCTGGGTGTCGAATACCGCCGTGGCATAGGTAAAGAAAGCGTCATTCTTCTGCTTCTGGACGCAATATCCATACGCCGCCGCCTTGAACGCAAACGGATGAATCTGCACCAGGGGAAAGCTCTGGAAAATTACCCGTGCATTGGGGAAGTCCTTCACCAGTTGATCAATCGTTCCCTGTACTTCCTTGCAATGGGGGCACTGCAAGTCGGCAAACTCCACCATCAGGAATTCCTTGCCTGCCGCGCCGCGGGAAGCACCATCCGCGTGTTCTTCCAGCGTCTTGCGCATCTCCGCAAACGGCGTCGCGCCAAACGGGATAACGCCGTCTCCCGCAATCGCATGGTTTCCATCCGGAGTCACAAAAAACGCCGACGACTGCACCTTCGCATCTGCCGCCGACTTGTCCGACACAAAGACGATGACCTTGCTCACGCCCGGCGCTCCGGTCTTCTGGATGCCCTCCACCCGCCAGATGCGGTTGGCGTCATATCCCCACAACGACTTCAGAAAGGCATTCACGGTATCCACCGTAGGCGTAGCCGCGGTAAAGTACTTTGGATTGACAGGAGGAAACGGATCCGGCTTGGCCGTCTGTCCCAGATCATTCAAACGCAACGGCGGAGCCGCCTTCGGTGCCGTACCTGTCGTCCCTGTGGTCTGGGCTCCCGCGATTGCCGCAACGCTGAGCACCGACGCCAATCCTGCCAACATCCATTTTGAGATCTTCAAAGAAATCCTTCCTCCGCCACCGCTCTACGCGCGCAGCATTTCTATTACACCTGAACCTTGACCGCAATGGGAAACCGTCGCCCGGTGCCAAACGATTTTTTTGTCACCTTCAATACCGGCGCCGCCTGCTGCCGCTTGTACTCGCTCCGTTCGACTAATTGTAAAACCGACCGCACCAAGGCAACGTCCACCGTTTGCTCGTCCGCAATCTGCTCGGCGGAACAGTACCGTTCGACATAGGCTTCGAGGATCGGGTCGAGCACTTCATACGGCGGCAACGAGTCCGTATCCCGCTGCTCCGGCCGCAGTTCAGCCGAGGGAGGCTTCTCGATGGTCGCCCACGGAATCACCTCGCTCTTCCGATTCACATACCGGCTGAGAGCATAGACCTTGGTTTTCATCACGTCGCCAATCACCGCCAGCGCACCCACCATATCGCCATAAAGCGTGCAGTATCCGGTCGACATCTCGCTCTTGTTGCCCGTTGTCAACACCAGCGAGCCAAACTTGTTCGACAACGCCATCAAGAGCGAACCCCGTATGCGTGCCTGCAAATTCTCCTCCGCCAATCCAAAGGGCGTTCCTTCAAAGAGCGGCCGCAACGCATTCTGATACTGCGCAAAGACATCATGAATGGGCAGCAGCTCGAATCTCACGCCAAGATTCTTCGCCAGCGCCCGCCCATCTCCGATCGATCCCAGTGACGAATACTCGCTCGGCATACCCACGCCAAGCACGTTTTCCGCGCCCAGCGCCTCCACCGCAATCGCTGCCACCAGCGCCGAATCGATCCCTCCGCTCAGACCAACGGTCGCCTTGGTAAATCCGCACTTGCGCACATAATCCCGTGTTCCCAGAACCAGCGCCTTCCAGACCTCCGCAACCTCATCGAGCGCCGGTCCACTCACACCACCGCCGCCAGCCTGTACGCCAGCGTCAGCATCCGTATCGAAGATCACCAGGTCCTCGACAAACGAAGCTCCCCGCGCCAACACCTTGCCCTTCGGCCCGATCACCAGCGACGATCCATCGAACACCAGACCGTCGTTGCCTCCCACCTGGTTCACTATGACAACATAGGCGCCATGCCGTTCCGCCAGCGCTGCCAGCATCTTCTGTCGCACCTGCGGCTTGCCTTGCCAGTAAGGGGACGCCGAAATATTCAGAATGATCCGCTGCTGCCCGGCCCGGCCTTCCGTCTGCGCTCCCCATTGCCCCATCAACGCTTCCACCGGATCGACCTGGTACATCGGACGCGGCCAGAAACCTTTGTCGTTCCAGGCATCCTCGCAGATCGTAATCGCCAGCGGCTGTCCATCCACCGATGTCAGCGTCTGTTCTGAGGCAGGCTCGAAGTAGCGTTGCTCGTCAAATACGTCATAGAACGGCAACAGCATCTTCTGCTGCACAAAGCTCACCTTGCCATCGCGCAGCAGCACCGCCACATTGCGCACCCGCTTGCCCACCGGCGAAGTCGACTGCATCACCGTCCCGCACAGGATCGCCGGACGTCCATTCTCCGACGTCCATGCGGCTATCTCCTCAACCGCCCGCTCGGCTCTGACGATAAAAGAGTCTTTCTCCAGAAAATCCGCCGGCGGATATCCACATACTGCAAGCTCTGGAAAAATCGCAATTCCCGCGCCCTGATCGTGTGCGCGGGCAGCATATTCAAGGATTTTTTTTGTGTTTCCGGAGAAATCCCCGACCGTCGGATTAATCTGCGCGAGGGCTATCTTCACGGCCTCTAGTCTACTAGGTTCCCGTTCCGCTCAGCACGACATGCACGGTCCGTGCCAGAATCTTCAGGTCCAGCCAGAGTGTCCAGTTCTCCACATATGCGGTATCCAGCGAGATATAGCTGTCGAACGATGGGTCCTGACGGGCCTCCACCTGCCATAATCCGGTAATCCCGGGAAGCACATCCAGCCTGCGCAGGTGGGCCAGATCGTATTGCTCGACCTCGGCCGCCATTGGAGGCCTAGGCCCCACCAGGCTCATGTCGCCCCGCAGAACGTTGTAGAACTGGGGCAGCTCATCCAGCGAATACTTCCGCAATACAGCTCCGACCCGGGTAATCCGCGGATCGTTGGCGATCTTGAACAGGATTCCGTCCCGCTCATTCATATGCTCCAGGTCGGCCTTCAACTCGTCCGCATTCTGCACCATGGTCCGAAACTTATAGCAGGAAAACGTTCTTCCCTTCCGCCCGATTCGCTCCGCTCCATAAAAAATGGACCCCTTGGAGTCCATGCGAACCGCAATTGCGATGGCCAGCATGACCGGAGACAGGACCAGCAACGCAACCGAAGCCACTGCAATATCCAGCGCACGCTTCAGCAGAAACGCGCCCATCGGGAAGTCACGGCGGTGCAGTGGGATCGTCGGAAACTGGCCGATGTACTCCACCGGCGCATTCCATGCCAACCCGTCATACATATCGGGGACGACCCGAACATCGATCCCGGCGGCCCGTGCCTCTTCCACCATTCCGATCACCAACTTCTTGTCGGCAGGCACGGAAAAGAAGATCTCATCCACAAATAGCGATCGCGCCAGAGAGAGGCAATTGCGTACATCGCCAATCATCTCTGCGTCTCCGGATTCCGCCTCTCGCTCCGTCAGCGCCACAAAGCCCTTGAACCGGAATCCCAGGTGCCGCAAAGATTCCAGGTGGTTGCGCAGCGCATATCCAACCCGCCCCGCGCCTACGATCAACACATTGCGTGTCTCAAACCCATCCCGGAACCGGTTATAGGCCATCTTTCGCCAGATCCCCCGCCGCACCGACAGCAGAATCGTCGAAAAAACCACTACCAGCGTAACCACAATCCGCGAAATAGCGGTCCCATTGGATAAATACAAGGCACCGCAGAGCAGCAGTCCCGAGGTTAACGCCGCCTGAACCGTCATCCTCAACTCATGGAGGCCGCTACGATTCTGGATGGGACCATACAGCCCGTACGACCGCGTCAGGAAGATGAGGCACGCAGCAAACCAGCCAACATACAGGAACATGGTTCGCGGTTCGGATCCAATCAGATAGGGCAGAGTACGGAGGGCGGAAACATTCGCGGGTAGTGTCACCCGTACGCGCAGCGCCAATATCGCCGCTACAACGATGGTCAGCAGATCCAGCGAGGCCCACACCACGCTGGTCATCGAAGGACGGCGGAATAATCCGAAACGGGTCGAGTAGGTGCGTCTGTCGCGACTGGCCCGCGCTCGCGCCGATACAATAACCTGCTGTAAATAATCCGGTGTCGCCATAACTAGCGTCTCTCTACTTTGATATTTCCAAGGCTTCACAGTCCGTAAGATGCCAGAAATTCCCATTGGCACGATTACGTTCGAATGAAATTCAAATTGCTGCAATAAAGAAACGTCTCAAGAGCGCCAAGTTCCAGATAACCCAAATAGATTCATAAGGAAGCAGGCCCACTCAGGGGGAGACAGCTTGTAGTTCAAGAATACGTGGCAACATCCAACATGGCAATGAGAACTTGCAAAAAAATGCGGCATAGAGAAGCTAAGTAGTTCACATCATTGATCAAACCTGTTGCTGGGCGCGGCCTATACGGGCATCGTCAGCTCATCCAGGGCAAGGAATTCCTGTAATATCGGGTCATCGCTCCGCTCCATCTCCTCCATCGTTCCAAAAAAATGAGCCTTGCCGCCATGCAACAGCACCACCCGGTCGGCCAGTTTCTTTGCGAACCGGGTATCGTGAGTCACGACGATGCTGGTTAAGTGAAGCTGCTGCTTCAACCGCTCAATCAGATTTCCTAACAGATGCGCCATCAATGGGTCGACCATGGTCGTCGGCTCGTCATACAGAACCGCCTCCGGCTGCGCTGCCAGCGCTCGTGCAATTGCTACCGACCGCTTCATCCCCGTAGACAGGTCCGACGGCAGCAGATCTTCCATACCCGCCACCCCGACCATCTCGAGCAATCCCTTCACTACCTGCCGAATCTGTTCTTCCGCCAATTCCCCGCGCTCCCGCAGCGGAAAGGCCACATTCTCCCCTACCGAAATGGAGTCGAACAGCGCCCCATTCTGAAACACCATGGTCACCTTGCGCCGAATCACCTGCAATTCGCGCTCGCTGAGCCCGCAGATATCCTCACCCGCCACCCGGATGATCCCTTTATCGGGCTTCAGAAAACCCAGCAGCATTTGCAGCGACACCGATTTGCCCACGCCGCTTCGTCCCATAATGCACAGCGTCTCCCCCGGATACACGCAAAAGCTGACGTCCTCGAGCACCACGAAATCGCCGAACGACTTATGCACATGCTCAAACGAGATATAGGACCCCGGCTTATTCCGGACATCGGGCACGGCCTCGGCCGCAGCCTCATTCTGCTGCGCCGCCTGCTCCATAAATTCTTCGACCACGGGCGCGACGTCTGGGGAAACCTCTGCCGTCAACGATTCATTCTCGTCCGCCGTCTCCATAGCGCCGGCATCCGGCACGTGGGAGGATCCTTCGTGGTCCGTCGATTCAACCACTGTCCGCTTATCCCGCTTCAGTGGAATCCTATCGTCGTCCGGCTCTGCCATTGTTTCCTGTCCCCTGTTCTGGCTATTTTCTATCAGATGCACATTCAGGCCACCGCTATGCAATTCGCCCTGCATTTTTAATGATTTACTTCTCCAACTTCCCAGCAAAAGCCTCAGCCGCCGCAAATTCCTCCGGCGTATTCAGATTCGCAAACCAGAGATGCCGTGCCGCCCGCTGCGCTGCCGTCGGAACCCATCCTCGCCCACCATTGCCCAAAGGCGCCATATCTTCCCCCCACGGCAGATTGAGAAAAACAGCCTCCAAGCCCACTTCCTGCCGCACTGCCAGCTCTTTCGCCGCAGCCTCCAGCACCTGAAGCAGTTTGAACTGCTCCTTCCCAACTGCATCGCGCACATACGGCGCAACTTCCTGATGCAGCAAGCAAAGCGCGGGCTGGGGTCGGCCGTCCACCGTAAACATGGCTATCCGCGCACTTTTCTGCTCAACCACCATCCTTATCCACCCATCCAGAAATCCGGTAGGTAGAAACGGCATATCCACGGCCATAGACAGGTTCCATTCCTTAGCCGAGTGCAAAAGCGCCGCCTCGATCCCGCCCAGAGGCCCACATTGCTCATGCAAATCCCGAACCAGCGGAGCGTAAATCTCCAACTCCGAACGGTTTCCCAGGATAAAAACCTCCGCGCAGACCTGTCGTAGCTTTTCCACCGCAAGCAGCACCAGCGGCTTGCCCGCGAGCTCCAGCAGGGCCTTGTCCTGCCCCATGCGAGAGCTCTTTCCTCCCGCCAGCACGTACCCGTTCACGTCAGACGGAACCTGCCTCACCATCAAGCACCCAGCCGCGCAAAGAACCGCACAATCGACTCGATCCCCCGATGAAAGTTAGCCAGATGAAACTTCTCATTCGGAGCGTGGAGATTGTCGTCCGGCAGCCCAAATCCCATCATCACCGTAGGTATCTTCAGCTCCCGCTCGAAGTCTCCCACAATCGGAATCGAACCGCCCCCACGCACAAACACCGTCTCCTTGCCGAACACCTCATGCATCGCGGCCGTGGCTGCCCGAACATACTCGTTGTCCGTGCTCACCACAATCGCGTCGCCGGAATGGATCAGCCGCACATCGAGCTCAATTCCCTTCGGACAGATCGACTCCACATAAGTCTTGTACTGCCGAAAGCTCTCCGCCGGCGTCATATCCGGAACCAGCCTCATGCTCACCTTTGCCAGCGCCTTCGCCGGAATCACGGTCTTCGCGCCCGCCCCGGTAAACCCGCCCGGCATCCCATGCACATCGAGCGTAGGACGCGCCCAGGTCCGCTCCAGCACGCTATACCCCGGCTCGCCGGTCAGCGCGATGGAGCCCACCTCAGTCTCGCGGTAGTGTTCCTCATCGAACGGCAGCGCCTTCCATGCCTTCAGCTCGGCATCCGTCGGCTTGGCCACCTTGTCATAGAACCCTGGAATCAGAATCTTCCCATCCGCATCCTTCAGCTTTGCAATCACTTGCGCCAACGCAACAAACGGATTCGGCGCTGCACCGCCGTACATCCCCGAGTGCAGGTCCGTCCGAGCCCCCCGCGCCTCGATCTCCGTGTAGATCATTCCCCGCAGCCCTACACACAGTGTCGGCAGATCGGCGGCGAACATCTCCGTATCCGAGACCAGAGCAACATCTGCCCGCAACTGGTCACCATGCTGTCGCACAAAATCCGCAATTCCCTCCCCGCCAACTTCTTCTTCACCTTCGACAATTACCCGCACATTGACCGGCAGCTTCCCTCCACCCGCCGCCATCAGCGACTCCAACGCCTTCACATGCATCCACATCTGCCCCTTGTCGTCGACGGCCCCGCGAGCATAGATATTTCCGTCCCGCTCTGTAGGCTCAAAGGGCGGCGTCTTCCACTCGTCCAGCGGATCGGGCGGCTGCACATCGTAGTGCCCATAGCAAAGCACCGTCGGCGCGGGCTTTCCGTCAGCCGCAGGCGCTGCATTGAGCCAATCCGCATAAACCAGCGGATGGCCAATCCGGTCCGGCACGACACGAGCGCCACCCGATACATCGACGATCACCTCTTCAGGCGTACCCGTCTCGATCAGCCGGACATGCTCCATGCCGATGCGCTTCAGCTCCGCTGCAACGAACTCCGCCGCCCGTCGCACATCGCCCGCATGTTCCGGCAGCGTGGACACCGAAGGTATCCGCAGCAATGTCTTCAATTCCTCGACAAACCGCGCTCCATTTTCCTGTGCAAATTGAACCGCCGCCGCTGTTTTATCCGCCATCGCGCACTCTCCCCCTCAACCGACTTCTCGCGCTGCCAGCCGGGAGGCAGAACGAAACACAAGTATATTGCGGCCCCCCTCAACCGTGCCTCCCCACTACACACACGGTTCGGAGCAGGACCGAAGCTCCACGAAATAGTAAACAATAAGGAGACGAGCAATCCGTCCGCATCGTCCACACCCCCTATCGGTCAGACATGGAACACCGCCGCTTACGCCGCGCACGGACGTTTCGTCGCTACTCTCGCCTCTGGAGTCGTCGAGCTTCTGGCTCCCCGGTCCGGCGAACATATCCTGGACCTTGGCTGCGGCGACGGCGCTCTCACCGAGCAACTTGCCGCTACCGGAGCCATCCTCACCGGGGTTGACGCTTCGCCCTCCATGGTCGCCGCCGCGCGCCAGCGGAGCCTCAACGTGGACCTTCACCGTGCCGACGCGCTGCCCTACGTCGACCAGTTCGACGCCGTATTTTCCAACGCAGCGCTTCACTGGATCCCCGCTGCGAGCCAGCCTGCCAGCCTCGCCGGCATCCACCGGGCGCTCCATTCCGGCGGGCGTTTTGTCGCCGAGATGGGTGGCCAGGGCAACATCGCCGCCATCCGCACCGCGCTTCAGTCGGTGCTCGCCGCCTTCGAAATCGACGCCGAGGCAGCAGCCGCCAGCTACTTTCCCTCACCCGCCGTCTACCGCCGTCTGCTCGAAGCCGCCGGTTTCACGGTCCAGTCCATTGACCTGATTCCCCGCCCCACCCCGCTGCCCAACGGCATGGATTCCTGGCTCAACACCTTCCGCAATGGAGTCCTCGACCAGCTCAATCCCGCCGACCGCGCCACCGCCCTCACCCGAACCGTCACTCTCCTACAGCCCATCCTCTGCGATGCGGATGGCAACTGGGCCGCCGACTACGTTCGCCTTCGCTTTCACGCCACGGTCTGACTACCCGCCATCCGTCTTCGCGCTCTGCCACACCGGGTAAGGCAATCCCGCCATCCGGTTGATCACAAACGCCTGCACCGTCAGCAGCAGTACCGCTACCTCAATCACCACCAGATGGTACGGCGTCGACAGAATCCCCAGCGCAACGATAAGCGTCGTCGCACCCGCTGGAGGATGGTTCACCCGCAGCAGTACCATGAACGCCCCGGTAAACGCCAGCGAGAGCGCCGCCGACAGAATCCTCGGCCAGTACACTCCATCGTGAAAGTTCGGCGCCCCATGCTCCAGGCCCGCCGCCCAGAACGCGCCATACCCGCAAGTCAGCCCAATTGCATGGCCCAGAATCGCATTGCGCGGACTCGACGACTGCCCCATTGGAGAAAAGAAAAACAGGTACGCCGTCGGCCCCAGTGATGGAAAGACGAACGGGGTTTCACTGATCACAGCCAGCAACGCCAGCAAGCCAATCGTCACAAACCCATTCACAAATACATACAGCGTCCAGATCAGGAGCGGAGGAAAATGGTTCAGCAGCCAGCTCAAGCGCAGGTGTTCCAGCGCCGTATGAACATTCTCCGAGCCGACGCGCGGAGGCCGTGGTTTCGATCTTCGCGTCATCAGATATTCGGCAGCAGATCGAAGTATTCGTCGTCTTCGTTGCTTCCGCCCTCGCCCTTGCCCACATCCTTCTCGCTGGCAACAAACTCGATCCGTTCAATCCACTTCACCATCTTGTAGCCCAACTGGTTCTCCACGCGCAGCCGCAGCGGAGAACCATACGTCTCCGTCAGCGGAGCGCCATTCATCTCCAGCGCAAGAATGCACTCCGCCTTCAGCACATTCTCCAGGCTCTGCGTGTCGTAGTACTCCGCACCGTACAGCGAATACCCGAACGAGAAGAACGCCAGCACCTGCGCTGAAGCCTTCGGCCGCACCAACTCAACCAGCTTCTTGATCGGTACGCCGCCCCACTCCGCAATGCCCGACCAGCCCTGGATGCAGTGATGCATCGTAATAAAGTTCTCCGTCCCCAGCGCCCGCAGATCCTCCAGCGAAAGCTCTACCGGATTCTCCACCAGGCCGCCAACCTTCAGCCGGTAGTCGGCGAACTTCGTCGCCGCCATCGCCTTCCAATCCTCCCTCACCGGCAGCTTCCCATTCGGCCAGAAGTGAGTCGAGATGTGGTCTTTGGTGTACTTCTCCGCCGGCTGAAACCGATTCAGGCTCGCCAGCAGCAGAGGATACGCCACCGCCTTCTGCGCATGTTGCAAGGCTCGCGGACTCTTCCACGAAATATAGTGCGCCGCCACCCACGAGAGCATCACGACCGCGATCCCCACAAATCCCAGGATCATCCCAATCGAACCGAAGTCATCCCGCCCCATCACGATGTGGTTCATATTCCGCCGAAAGCCCGTCATCACAATCAACGTCACATGCACCACGATGAACCCAAGAAACCCATTCAGTAGCAGAAAGTGAATCGACCGCGCCGCCTGCCGCCCTCCGAACAACCTCGGATACCACTGGAACCGGTTCACCAGCGCCGGCGACATCGCCAGCCCAGTCATAATCGACAGCGGCGCCATCACAAACACCGTCGCCGCATACGCAATCTGCTGAAGCGCGTTATATCCATAGAACCCGTTCGGCTCCGGCGGAAAGTGGAAGCTCGCGTAGTACACGAACGTACTCCACGCCTCCGTCACCGTATCCCACGACGTCGGCACTAGCCGCATCCACTGGTCGGTCGCAAATAGGCACACCACAAAAAATATTCCAGTCAAAATAAACCCATACACCGTGATGAAGTGCCACGACCGTGCCACCCCCACCGTATGCCGATACCCCGGCAGCGCCACCACCGGCGAGATGTACCGCGCATCGTCCTTCGCCGTCCACACCTGGTCCTTCGGCACGCGGATTGGCGTAAATCGGATCCACTCTGAGCCGGGTGTGCAGCCGTTATTGAAGTAGAGTCGCGGATGATCCATCAAAATCGAAAGCCCACTGCGGATCAGCAGCATTAAAAATAAAAAATTGAAGAAGTGGCTCCACCGCACCCACCCCGGAAACCCGTGCGGCCCGCTCATCTGCCCCTCAACGAACTGCGGCAACGGCGGAAGGGCAGGAAGACCGTAGAGCATCACCTGGACCCACGCAATCACCACGGGAATCATGACCAGGGAGAAGAGAATCAGCAGAAATGAAGGCTTTATCCAGATGCGGAATCGGCGGTCTTCGGGATAATGCACAACTCGATGCGCGTTATCGAAGGAGATCATTCGGTCACCTCTAGAAGAGTATGTCCTGAATCTCCTCCACCATATATGACTTCAGACGTACCGCCGCAATGTTTCAATTGCCGGTGCTACCCTAGCGCCATGCCCAGCCTCAAGGCCTATCTCCTCCTCTGCCTCCTCCCCGCCGCTCTTCTGATCGCAGCTGCTCCCGCACAAACCTCCGCCCAGCCCACTCCAACCCAGACCTCCGCAGCTCCGGCCACATTACTGAACCCGGCGTTCCCCACCGTCTTCATCGTCGGCGACTCCACCGCCCGCAACCAGGCCGACCTGGGCTGGGGTGACCACTTCGCCCACTACTTCGACACCAATCGCATCAATGTCGCCAACCGAGCCCATGCAGGACGCAGCAGCCGTACCTTCATTAACGAAGGCTCCTGGGACCGCGTCCTCGCCGAGATCAAACCCGGCGACTTCGTCCTCCTCCAGATGGGCCACAACGACGGCGGAGACCTCGGCGGAGCCAAGCCTCGCGGCTCCATCAAGGGTCTCGGCGACGAAACCCAGGACATCACCCTCCCCGACGGCCACACCGAAACCGTCCACACCTACGGCTGGTATATGCGCAAATACATTGCCGATACCCGCGCCAAAAAGGCCACGCCGATCCTGCTCTCGCTCACGATCCGCAACATCTGGAAGGACGGCGACGACGGCAAACCCCGGATCGAGCGCGACATGGGCTACGACGCTCAGCTCCGGCAGTTAGCTGCCGATCAGCACGTCGCCTTCGTCGACATGGCCACCGTCGAAGCCGACCGTCTTGAAGCACTTGGCCAGCAAAAGACCGCTCCCCTCTTCCCCATCGACCACACCCACACCAGCGCCGAGGGAGCCGAACGGAACGCAGAATCCGTAACCATCGCCCTGCGTAAAGCTCATTCCCCGCTGGCAGCCTACCTCAATCCCCAGTAAGCCAGGACCGATCCTCCCACTGCCCCCCTCAGACCATTTACACTAGTTCTTAGGGGAAAAATGTACCCCGAAGGATACTAGTTTGCTCGATAAAGCTTTCGCAAAAGTCTTTGGCACCAGCAATGAGCGCGCCGTAAAACGCCTTCTGCCAACTGTTAAGAAGATCAACGACCTCGAGGCCTCGATTCAGGCTCTCTCCGATGACGAGCTCCGCGCCAAGACTGTCGAGTTCCGGCAGCGTATCGCCGCCTCCGTTGCCGCCGCCAAAATCGACCCCAGCGACGACGACGCCGAGAAGGCAACCCTTGAGGCTGAGAAAGCCGCCCTCGACGACATCCTGCCCGAGGCCTTCGCCGTCGTCCGCGAAGCCGGAAAACGCACCGTGCAGATGCGCCACTTCGACGTCCAGATGATCGGCGGCATCGTTCTGCACGACGGCAAGATCGCCGAGATGAAGACCGGCGAAGGCAAAACCCTCGTCGCCACGCTTCCCTGCTATCTCAACGCCCTCGCCGGCCGCGGCGTCCACGTCGTCACCGTCAACGACTATCTCGCCAAACGCGACGCCGAA
The DNA here is from genome assembly GCA_041691575.1 of Terriglobales bacterium. GTDB lineage: Bacteria > Acidobacteriota > Terriglobia > Terriglobales > Acidobacteriaceae > Edaphobacter. The sequence continues at coordinate 129,034 of JBEPUJ010000008.1, read as the reverse complement.
TGGATGGGCAAGATCTACGGCTTCCTCGGCCTCGCCGTCGGCGTCATCGTCCACGACCTCGACGACCAGCAGCGCCGCGATGCCTACGGCGCCGACATCACCTACGGCACCAACAACGAGTTCGGCTTCGACTACCTCCGCGACAACATGAAGTTCGAGCTGGCTGATCAAGTCCAGCGCGGCAACTACTACTGCATCGTCGACGAAGTCGACTCCATCCTGATCGACGAGGCGCGCACACCGCTCATCATCAGCGGCCCGACCGACCAGACAACGGATAAATACGCCCGCGTCAACGTCATCATCCCGTCGCTGGTGGAGGGCGAACTCACCGAGACCCTCGACACCAAGACCTACACCGGCGACTTCGTCATCGACGAAAAGGCCCGCGCCGTCACCATCACCGACGAGGGCTGGGAGAAGATCGAGAAGCTGCTCGGCATCGGTAACATCGCCGACCCCGAAAACTGGGACCTCAAGCACCACGTCGAAGTCGCCGTCAAAGCCCACTCCCTCTACAAGCGCGACGTCGAGTACGTCGTCAAAGATGGCGAAGTCATCATCGTCGACGAGTTCACCGGACGACTTATGCCGGGACGCCGCTGGTCGGATGGATTACATCAGGCTGTTGAAGCCAAGGAAGGCGTCAACATCCGCAAGGAAGATCAGACGCTGGCGACCATCACCTTCCAGAACTACTTCCGCATGTACAAGAAGCTCTCCGGCATGACCGGCACCGCCGAGACCGAGGCCGCCGAGTTCGGAAAGATCTACAAGCTGGACATCGTCGTCACCCCGACCAACCGCGTCATGAAGCGCATCGAGAACCCCGACGTCGTCTTCCGCACCGCGAAGGAAAAATACTTCGCCGTGGCCGACGAGATCGCCAAGCTCCACGAGGCCAAGCAGCCCGTCCTGGTCGGCACCACCAGCATCGAAAAGTCTGAGCTGCTCAGCGACATTCTCAAGCGCAAGGCCGTTCGTCACGTCGTTCTCAACGCCAAGTTCCACGAGAAGGAAGCCGAGATCGTTGCCCAGGCCGGACGCCTCGGCATGGTCACCATCGCCACTAATATGGCGGGCCGCGGTACCGACATTCTGCTCGGCGGCAATGCCGAGTTCATGACCCGCCAGGACCTCGTCCGCAAGAATCTGGCCCGCGCTGTCTCCGCCGCTGAAGGCACCATCTCTCCGGTCGCCGGTCCCGGCATGGTGCGCTTCTACTACGCCGGTCAGGAGTTCGAAACCACGCAGGAAGCCTGGGATACCGCCACGGCAACCCACGAAGCAGTGGCCCGCAAAGAGCACGACGAAGTCATCGCTGCCGGTGGTCTACATATTCTCGGCACCGAGCGCCACGAGTCTCGCCGCGTCGATAACCAGCTCCGTGGCCGTGCCGGTCGCCAGGGTGACCCCGGCTCTTCCCGCTTCTTCCTGTCCCTCGAAGACGATCTCATGCGCATCTTCGCCCGCGAGTGGGTCTCCACCCTGCTCCAGCGCCTCGGCATGGAAGAAGGCGTCCCCATCGAGAGCCGCATGATCTCGAAGCGTATTGCCTCCGCGCAGCAGGCCGTCGAGAGCCAGAACTTCGAGTCGCGCAAACACGTCCTCGAATACGACGATGTCATGAACAAGCAGCGCGAGGCCGTCTACAGCCTGCGCCGCCAGCTCATGGGAGGCGTCGATCAGAAGCTGCTCATCACCGACGACTACGTCTCCACCATCCTCTCCAATCTTCTCGACGAAAATGCCCCTGAAAAGGCTCACGCCGACGAGTGGAAGCTCGACGCTCTCTTCTCCCAGATCTACGACATCTTCGGTGCGCACCTCGAGACCGAGATCGACGCCTTCAATCTCACCCGCCACGAGCTGGGCGAGACCATCTTCGAGAAGCTCCGCGGGCGCTACGACATCAAGGAGCAGATCCTCGGGGCCCAGGCCATGCGCTATCATGAGCGCATTGTCATGCTCTCCGTCCTCGACGGCCTATGGAAAGACCACCTTCTCGCCATGGACCATCTCAAGGAGGGCATCGGGCTCCGCGGCTACGCTCAGAAAGACCCTCTCGTCGCCTACAAGACAGAGTCGTTCGAGATCTTCGAAGCCATGATGCTCCGCTTTCAGGAAGACACTGCCCGCCATCTCTTCCGCATGCAGATCATCGGACCCGACGGCACACCGATCGAGACCGCCGAGCAGTTGCAGATCGCCCAGGCGCAGCGCCCCAATCCGACCACGGATGCCAATGCGCTTCCGGCCCACTCGGAACACGCTCCCGTTCCTATCCCCACGCGTGCTCCTTCCACCACCATCGACGCACTGGAGCGCGAGTTCCAGAAGAAAAAGAAGCGCGAACTCGAACTCGCGCGCGCTGCGGGCTCGGGCGCCGAAAGCAACGGTTCCACTCCCCGCCGAACCGGCGAAAAGGTTGGCCGCAACGACGACTGCCCTTGCGGATCCGGCAAAAAATATAAGAAGTGCCACGGCGCCGAGGCCTGAAAAGGCAGGAACTAGGGACCAGGAATCGGTTGTTGGGGGCGGAAGATTTCGATCAGCAGGAGACATGCGCCGATCGGTTCTGAGCAAAGCGCTTTCACTCAGAACTGATCGGCAAAAGAAATAAGGGGATGTCCTGTAGAGCCCTGAAAACCTGCCCTAACAGAATGGCCGGGAGAATTACTCTCCCCGGCCATTCTGCTTCTCCAGATCATCCAGCAAGAGTTTTGCCTTCGTCGCCAGCGTCTTTGCACCGTCGGTATCGCCGGTGCTCAATGCTTCCCGCGCCTGCCGCCAGAAGTTACGCACCCTGTTGATCTGCGTCCGCTGTCGCCTTACCGTCTGCGCCGACATGACATTCAGCCGCTTCTCAATCGAAGCAATTAAATCCGCAGCTTCCTGCTGAGCCTGCGGATTCGCCGCGCCGCCAGCCGTCAACTCGCCAATCGCGGCCGTATCCGTCATCGGCTCCGGAGTTGCTTCCTCAGGGGTAGCGACAGTAGTCTTCGTTGGCGCAATGCGTCGCCGTTCCCGTCGGGGAGACGCTGCAGCAGCAGCCACAGGAATAGGCGGCAACTCCACCACGGGCATATCCACCAATGGCGGTTCCGCGGGTGGAGGCAGAGTCTCGAGCTCGATCGGCGTCAACACCGGCGGCAGAACCGGAACCTGCGGCCGTTTATGCTGGTGGATGCAGCCGCTCAGGCCGCCCATCAGCCCAGCGCACACTATCACCGCCATCAACCTTCGCGTCATGTCGCCGTACACTTTCAAACACGCTCTCCCGTTCCTCTGTGACTGGCCCCGGTTGTACCGGTCTTGCGGCCCTCCACCCCTGCACCAGACGCAATCGGCAATCGCAGCGTAAACGTCGTGCCCCGCTCGGGAGAACTGGCATCGGCATTCGATCTCACGTCCATCGCTCCGCCGTGCATCTGCAGAATGCGATACGTGGTCGCCAGACCGATTCCACTGCCCTTCGCTTTTGTGGTGAAGTACAGTTCGAAGATACGCGGTAACAGCTCCGCAGGTATACCTTCCCCTTCATCCGTCACTTCGACCACTGCAAACGGATGCTCGCGGCGTATCGTCACTCGCATCGTACCTCCAGATGTCATCGCCTGCATCCCATTCAGCATCAAGTTCAATAATGCCTGCCGCATCAACTCTGCATCCACCCGCACGATCACCGGCTCCGCCGGGGCTTCCACCACCACCTGCACACCGTTCTCCTGCATCTCCGCCGCCGTCAGTTCCGTTACCGCGCCGACTACTCTTCGCAGGTCATGCTCTCGCAGATGCATTTCCATTGGCCGCGAAAAGTCCGCAAGAGTTTGCACAACCCGATCCAGCCGCTGCATCTCTCCCGCCAGAATGTCCACATGCCGTTGCGCTCCGGTAAGCGCCGATGTATCCCCACCTGCCAGCTTTCCTCTCAGCAGTTCGAGGTGAACCACCATCGCATTGATCGGATTCTTTACCTCGTGTCCGACCCCTGCCGTCAGACGGCCAATCGCCGCCAGCCGCCGCGCAACCTCCAGCTCCTGTCCCAACTGTAAGGCCGACTCCGTGTCACGTAACGTCAGCAGTGTTCCCATATTGCTGCTCCCGCCCAACCCATCGTCAATCCGGTCGAGCGAGATCTGTACCTGCCGTCCATCTTCCAGAGTCACGCTCTCCGCGCTTACCTGCCCGCCGCTCACAAATGCCCGCAGCACCGCCGCTCCCAGTGCAGTCTTCTGATTAAAGATCTCCTCCAACTGCCTGCCCACCAACTCGCTCTCCGGCGTGTTCAAAAAGTAGGCCACCGCATCGGAGACCATCACCGCTCGCTGATCGGCGGTAAACAGCAGCACGCCGTCCCGCAACGTATCCAGCATCTGCGCGAGGTTCGCCTGCAACGCCGTATAGCCCTCTTCCGTGCTCCGAATCTGTTGTCCCAGCCGGTCGATGGTCTTGGTCACCCGCACTACCGCATCACTTCCCTCACCCTTCTCCAGCAGCGGCGGCGAAGTATCGCGGTTGGCGATTGTCAAACTCTCCAGCCTCCGGCTGATGGCTTCAATCGGCTGCAACGCCAGGTTTGCCAGCAAGGCCGCCGCGATCATCGCGGCAATCGCCGCCAGCAACGCGAAGATCAGCGCCGCCCGCAGCCACGGTTCATACGAGGCGCGTAGAAATGTCGACCGTACCCCCACATGCACAATCAGAAACGGTGCCCCATTCCGATCCAACGAGCGTTCCATATCGAGCACGCGTGGCTGTCCGAAGACCACCTTCATCTGGGAGGCGACCGTGCCTGCCTGCACGCTCTGCAGGCTCATCCTGTCCGGCACCAGTTCGTTCACCGCATCCGGGTCCGTGCTCACCAGCGTCAGCCCATGCGCATCCGTCACGCTCACGTCCTGCACGGGAAACGAGTAGCGCACAATCGCATTCATCACATCGGCCAGCGCCGTCTGGCTTTGCAAAGCATTGGTCACTGCCGCATGGAGCGCCTCATCCGTCCGATCTATAGGCGGATTCGCATGCAGCCCGGTCTCCACCGCCTGCCGCGTCATCAGCACAACCTCGCGCGCCAGCATATCGTTCGCCGCCGCCGTCTGCTCGATCCTCTGCCGCAGTAACTCGCTGAGAAACAGCGCCGACAGCACCAGAACGATCGCGAACGTCAACCCGGTAGCCGACACCACCAGCTTCGTCTTCAGCCGCATCCTTACTCCGTTACCACCGCAGCCGCACTCTGATATTCCTTCAACTTGTTCTGTAGCGTCTTCGAGCTGATCCCGAGAATCTCCGCAGCCTTCGTCTTGTTGTTATGCGTCGACAAAAGCGTCTTCAGGATCAACTGCCGTTCCGCCTCATCGACCGTCGTGCCTACCTCGACCCGTACCGTGTTCTTATCCTCCAGATACCGCTGGACCTCGCTCGAAGCGTTGGCGTTCCCCACTGATTCACTAGCAGCCATACTACGAACCGACCCGCTCGGTGGTGGAGCAAACCCAGGCTCGCCGAAGTGCGGCGGCAGATGTTCTACCCCCAGCATCCCCGTGCCCGCCAGAATCACTGCCCGCTCGATCGTATTGCGCAGCTCACGGACGTTGCCCGGCCACTTGTACTCTTCCATCCGCGTAATCAGAGCGTCCTTCAGGCCGGCCACCGTGCAATGGTGCCGCTCATTCATATCGTCGATCATCTTCTCCGCAATCGCGGAGACGTCCATCAGATGGTCGCGCAGCGGCGGCATCTGGATATTGAAGACATTCAGCCGGTAATAAAGATCGCCGCGAAGTTCCCCGCTCGCCACTGCCTTCTCCGGATCTTTGTTGGTCGCCGCCACCACCCGCACGTCTACCGGGGTCTCGACCTTGCTGCCCAGCCGCCGCAGCTTTCTGTCTTCGAGCACCCGCAGCAGCTTCGCCTGCGTCCCCGCCGGCATCTCGCCAATCTCATCGAGCAGCAGCGTTCCCTCCTCGGCCAGCTCGAAGCATCCGGACCTGCGCTCCAGCGCGCCCGTAAATGCTCCCTTCTCGTGCCCGAAGATCTCGCTCTCGATCAGCGTCTCCGGAATCGCCGCGCAGTTGACCGCCACAAACGGCTTCAGCCGCCGCGAACTCAGGTCATGCAGCGCCCGCGCCACCAGCTCCTTGCCTGTCCCGCTCTCGCCCGTCACCAGAACGGAGACGTTCGACGGAGCCACCCGCTCGATCATCGTGAAAATATCCTTCATCTGCGGCGACGATCCCACCAGCGGCCCCAGCACACCGGTATCCCGCAACTGCCGCCGCGTCGCTTCCAGTTCCACATCCGCCTCACGCTGCCGCGTGGCGTTGTGCAGAATCGTCCGCAGCCGCACCGGATCGACTGGCTTGGGGATATAGTCATACGCTCCCATCCGCATCGCTTCCACAGCGGACTCAATCGAGCCCTGCGCCGTCAGCATCACCACCGCAATCCGCTGCGGCAGCTCTCCGATCCGGTTCAGCAACTCCATTCCATCCATTCGCGGCATCTTCAGGTCGGTGACCACAATCGCCGGAGCCCACTCGATGGCCCTCTCCAAGCCTTCCATGCCATCCGCCGCACACTCCGCCCGATAGCCCCAGCTCTCGATCAACTCCGTCAAGCCGGTCCGCGCATGGACCTCATCTTCAACAATCAGAACCTTTTCCAAGCTCATACCGCCCTTTCTAACTCTGGCATCGATATATCCTTGGATGCACGCCCACCACTCAGTGTATCTGCCCCCTCCCCAACAAAATCACTCCGCCCCGCCCGCCTTCTCAAAAAGCGCCGTCATCGGCGCCCGCGTCCGTCTCCGCCAGTAGTTCGTCAACATCCGCGGCAAAAACCGATCTCTGCACCGCCCCCACATACGTCTTTGCCACGCGGCCCTGCTTATCCACCAGAATGGTCGTCGGCACACCCTCGACCGTATCCGCCAACTGCGACATCGGCTCCGGAAACGCAATCGGATAAGGAACCTGGAACCGCTGCACGAACGCGCGCACCTTTTCCCTGCCGCCAACATCGAGCGCCAGCCCCACCACCTCCAACCCCTTCGGCCCCATCTCGCGGTATAAGCTCACTAGCCCCGGAGTCTCTTCCCGGCAAGGCCCGCACCAGGTCGCCCAAAGATTGATCAGCACCACCTGCCCCCGATGCTCCCGCAGCCGCCAGCTTCCGCCATCCATCTGATCGAAAACCATGTTTGGAGCAGCCCGGCGCGTGGCCACCGGCGCAATTCCGCCCGCCCGCGCCTGCCCATGGCGCTGCGACACAAAAAATGCCACCCCGGCCGCGACCACAAAAAACACTACCGCCCACGTCCGCTTCCGTTCTTCCATTTCCAGACGCTCCCTGCCCACGTCCTTCCATCATAGAGATATTTACCGGCCAATCTCTCCCGCCCCACTTCCGGTTATCCTCACTTCATGCTCTCGCAACGCGCGAACTTCACCCATCTCCTTAGCAACGCCCTCGCGCTTGTGCTCTTCCTGCTGACCTTCGCCATACCCGGGCGCGCTTACTCCGTCCAGACCCACGAGCAGCTCGTCGACCTCGCGTGGAAGCAATCCATCCGGCCGCTCCTGCTTGAGCGCTATCCCAACCTCACCGAAGCACAGATTCAGGAGGCCCACGCATACGCCTACGGAGGCTGCGCCATTCAGGACCTCGGCTACTACCCCTTCGGCAATCCCTTTCTCAGCGACCTCACCCACTACGTTCGTCCCGGAGACTTCGTCCTCAGCCTCATCAGCCACGCTCAGAACGCCAACGAACTCGCCTTCGCCATCGGCGCACTCTCCCACTACATCGGCGACACTATCGGCCACTCCGAAGCCGTCAACGAAGCCGTCGCCATCGAGTTCCCCAAGCTCGCCAAAAAATACGGCCCCATCGTCACCTACGACGAGAATGAGCACGCCCACGTCCGCACCGAGTTCGCCTTCGACGTCAACGAGATCAGCAAACGCCGCTTCGCCCCCTCCGCCTATCTCAAACACGTCGGCCTCGAAGTCCCCATTCCCCTGCTGCGCCGCGCATTCTTCCAGACCTACGGCATCGACCTCTACGACGTCATCGGCTACAGGAAGCCCGTCCTGCGCGGCTACCGCTTCGCCATCCGCAGCTTTCTGCCCCGCATCGCCTACGCTGAAGTGGTCCTGCACAAGAACAGCTTTCCGCCCGACGTGCCCAACCCGGCTTCAGACGCCCTGCGCAAAGACCTCGCCCAGTCCGAGTTCGAGAATGGCTGGGACCAGTACCGCAAGGGTCCCGGCATCGGAACCCACCTGCTGGCCTGCGTCCTGTTCATCCTGCCCCGCATCGGCCCACTCTCCGACGCCGCCATCCGTGGACCGCACCCACACACACAACTGCTCTACGCTAAAAGCCTCAAGGACTCCATCGACCGCCTGCGCTATACCCTGTCCCACTTCGACGCTGTGGCTTCGCTGGTCCCAGACCTCGACCTCGACACCGGCGCCAGGGTAAAACCCGGCGGCTACCGCCTCACCGATGAGACCTACGCCAAGCTCCTCGATGTCCTCACCCGCAATCCCGCGCAGCCCCTGCCGGCCCGTCTCAAGCAGAACATCGACGACTGCTACGCCGATCCCGCCGCGCCCATCAGCACCAAAAAGAACCAGAAAAAATGGGCCCAGCTTCAAGCTCGATTAAAACTCCTCCAAACCATGTCCATCACCCGCCAACCCCTGCCCGAGCCCGCCGAAGCCAACTAGCCCCGGCTCGAGTTTTTTCAGCCGCAAACTGGAGCTTCACCTCAAAAACTCCAAATCATTCATGCGCAATCATCCATAAAATCTGCACCTTGAGACCCTCAGCGCTTCCATCCCGGCAAAAAACCGCATCCAACCAGAATAAAATCAAGGAAGACCCGAGACCGATGACCTTATCCACTTTTTTGAAATATGCCCTGACCTGCACCCTCCTCCTCCCTGCTGCAGGCTGCCACTCCAAATCCGCGCCTACTCCGGAAAACTTCATGGCAGGCCTCAACAAACACTTCCTCGACCACCCCGACTGCCTCTTCTCCAACATTCGCTTCCCGTACGAGACCAGCGACCGCAAAGAGACCGCCCAAATGGACACGCTGGTCGACTCGAAGCTGCTCGATAAGACCTTCGAGTCGGCCATCCACGTCAGCCGTTACACGGTGAATACAGTCGGCGCCCGCTACGCGCCCAGGTTCTGCTACGGACACCGCGTCATCAGCACCATCGACCGCTCCACCCCGCCGGTCATCACCAACGGCTTCAAGCAGACCCAGGTCAACTACCACTACGCCATGCAGGAAGTTCCCGTCTGGGCCAAGTCCGCCGCCGTCCTCGCCGCCTTCCCCGCCATGGCAGAGAAGACCAGCGGCCAGGCCACCGGCGCAGCCACCCTCGCCCAGACCGCGGTAGGCTGGCAAGTCCCCGACTAACTCAAAGCAGAAATCGGGAACATAGACGTCCCCCCCCATGCCGTGCCCCATGTCCGGATTCCCGGACATGGGAATCCGCGCGCTCCATGCCGGCTCATGCCAGCTCTTGCCGCCGCCTGTTATCCTCCACCCACCATTCCAAACCTCGCCGGTAATCCACCCTTGAAACATTCCACCAAATGAACTAACGTGGCTCCGATACCCCAATCCATAAAAACCATGAAGCAAACACTCCTCCTCACCTGCCTGCTCGTCCTCTCCTCCCTGCCGCTTCATGCCCAGAAACAACACACCTTCGCCACGCAGGGAGACCACTTCACCCTCGACGGCAAGCCGTACAAGATCCTCTCCGGCGAGCTTCACTACGAGCGCATCCCCCGCGCCTACTGGCACGCCCGCCTCAAAATGGCCAAGGCTATGGGCCTCAACACCATCGCCACCTATGTCTTCTGGAACATCCACGAACCCAGCCCCGGCCACTTCAACTTCACCGGCAATAGCGACGTAGCCGCCTTCATCCGAGCCGCGCAGGAGGAGGGACTTTACGTTATCCTGCGCACCGGCCCCTACTCCTGCGCCGAGTGGGACCTCGGCGGCATCCCCGCCTGGCTGCTCATAGACCAAACCTCCGCCGCCGCCCTCCGCTCGAACGATCCCGCCTTCATGGTCCCTGCCGAGCGCTGGCTCGACCGTCTTGCCAAGGAGCTCACCCCCCTCCAGATCGGGCGTGGCGGACCTATCCTGATGACGCAGGTTGAAAATGAGTACGGCAACTATGGCTCCGACCATGCCTACATGGAGCATCTCCACCAGATCTTCCTCAAGGCCGGATTCACCGACTCCCTGCTCTACACCGCCGACAACTGGCGCAACATTCCCAACGGCTCCATCCCCGGCCTCTACGCCGCTACCAACTTCGGCATGGGCAACCATAAGGGCGGCATGGATGCCCTCGAAAAGGTCCGCCTGGGCGCGCCTCTGTTCGTCTCCGAGTACTGGCCCGGCTGGTTCGATAGCTGGGGTCACCCGCACGAGACCCGCCCCATCGCTCCGCAGATCGAAGACCTCGACTACATCCTCAAGCGCGGAGCCGGGATCAACGTCTATATGTTCCACGGCGGCACCAGCTTCGGCTTCATGTCCGGATCGAGCCTAATAAACGGCCACTTCCTGCCGGACGTCACTAGCTACGACTATGACGCTCCGCTCGACGAAGCCGGGCATCCCACCCCCAAGTTCCAGGCCTATCGCAAGGTATTGGCCCAATACTCCCCCTGCCGCAACGAGTCGTGCCTCCCGGCGATCCCCGCCGCTCCGCCGGTCATCACCCTCCCGCAGATCGACCTCACAGAATCCACCCCGCTCTGGGACAACCTGCCCGCGCCCATCGTCAGCGAGCTTCCGCAGCCCATGGAGCGCTTCGACCAGTCCTACGGCTACATCCTCTACCGCAAGCAGCTTCCCGCCGCCGTCTCCGGCGATCTGGTGATCGACGAGGTTCACGACTACGCCCAGATTTACCTCGACGGCAAGCTGGCCGGAACGCTCGATCGTCGCAACAGTCAATCATCGACTCTGCACATCGCGACGACCGGCGTGGCGCGGCTCGACATCCTCGTTGCCAACGACGGCCGCATCAACTCCACCCGCAGGATGCGCGGCGAATCCAAGGGCATCACCAAATCCGTGACTCTCGCCAACCAACCTCTTACCCACTGGCAGGTCTACACCCTGCCCATGACGACTCTCCCGACATTTTCAAAAGCTGTCGCTTCTAGGTACGCCAAGGCTTCAGCCTTGGCCCGCTCGCCCCAGCCACAAAACCGGGCTTTAGCCCCTGGGGTTTGCCCTCCTCTCGACTGCCCATCCACTCAAACGGGAGCGCCCGCCTTCTTCCGCGCCAGCTTCAACCTCGCCAAAACCGGCGACACCTTTCTGGACATCCGCGGCCTTGGCAAGGGAGCCCTCTGGATCAACGGTCACGCCATAGGCCGCTTCTGGAACGCTGGCCCGCAGCAGACCCTCTACGTTCCCGGTCCCTGGCTCCATAAAGGCCCGAACCAGATCGTCGTCTTCGACCTCGCTCCCGAGACCGCGCGCCCCCACGTCGCCGGTCTGGCCCAACCCATCCTCAACGGCCCCGTCGCCGACCAAAGCACCAAAAAACAGGAGTAGTTCCGATGCCCTTCGAAGCACCACGACCGATCCACCATCTCACCGCGCTCGCCCTGCTGGCGACGGCTTTTGCCTGCACGGCACCCACTCCTGCCTTTGCCCAAACCTCGGTCCAGTTCATCCACCGGAGCTTCCAGAACCCGCCCAACACGGCAAAACCCATGGTCCGCTGGTGGTGGTTCGGCACCGCTGTCGAAAAACCCGAGATCCTTCGCGAGCTGCAACAGATGAAAGCCGACAACATCGGCGGAGCCGAGATGGCCTTCGTCTATCCCCAGGTCCTCGACGACTCAGCGAAAGGTCTCAAGAACCTCCCCTTCCTCTCTCCCGAGTTCCTCGATAACGTCCGCTACGCGCAGGCCGAAGGCCGCAAACTCGGCCTCCGTATCGACGTCACCCTGGGCAGCGGCTGGCCCTATGGCGGCCCCGCCACCACCCTCGACGAAGCTGCCCGCCGTCTCCGCGTCGCTGAGATCCCCCTCCCCGCCAACGCGACCACCCTGCCCAAACTCAAGCTGGCCGACGGCGAATCCATCATCTCCATCTCTCTGGTCAACGGCGAACCCAAACACTGGGACGCAGCCACTGCCACAACTCTGCCCGCCACCGGCACCGGCCACATTGCCCCAGCAACCAGCCCCCGCACCGCCCTCTTCTTCATCGCCGGACACACTGGCCAGGTCGTCAAGCGCGCCTCCGTGGGAGCCGAAGGCTGGGTGCTCGATCCGTTCAGCCATCAGGCCGTCGCCACCCACTTGAAATCCGTCGGCGAGCCTCTGCTCAAAGCCTTCGGCTCGACCCCGCCCTACGCCATCTTCTCCGACTCGCTCGAAGCCTACGGCTCCGACTGGACACCCGCCCTCCCCGCCGAGTTTAAAAAGCGGCGCGGCTACGATCTCCTTCCCCATCTTCCCGAACTTGTAGCCGGAGGCACCCCCGAGGCTGAAAACGTCCGTCACGACTGGGGCAAGACTCTGACGGAACTGGTCGACGAAAACTACCTCACCCAGATCAACAACTGGGCCATCGCTCACCACACCAAGTTCCGTTCGCAGACCTACGGCCAGCCCGCCGTGTCGTTCTCAAGCCAGCGCATCGCGGGACTTCCCGAAGGCGAGGGTCCACAGTGGCGCGCCTTCTCCACTCTGCGCTGGGCTACCTCCGCCAACCATGTCTTCGGCAACAATGTAACCTCCGGGGAGACCTTTACCTGGTTACATTCCCCGGTCTTCCGCGCCACCCCGCTCGACATGAAGGCTGAAGCCGACATCGACTTCATCATGGGCGAGAACCAGCTCATCTTCCACGGTTGGCCCTACTCGGCCCCGCAGGTCAGTGAGCCCGGCTGGTCGCTCTACGCCGCCGCCGTCTTCAACGACCACAATCCCTGGCATCCGGTCATGCCCGACGTCACCAGCTACATCGCGCGCATGAGCTACCTGCTGCGCCAAGGCCAGCCCGCCAATCAGGTCGCCATCCTGCTCCCTACAGATGACGTCTGGGCGGCATTTGCTCCCGGTAAGGACAGCGTCACCGCGGCGATGAACCAGATCATCACACCGCAGTTGATGTCCACCATCCTCTCCGCCGGCTACAACGTTGACTACATCGACGCCGACGCCATCAACTCGGTCGGTCTCGGCACCCATAAGATTCTCGTCCTGCCGCCCACCGACCGTATCCCCGCGACCACACTGCGCAAGATCCAACAATTCGTCGCCGCCGGAGGGAAGGTCATCTCCATCGGCCGCGCCCCCTCTATTTCGCCCGAAGGCAAAACTCTGCCCGAGATCACCAGTCTCTCCCACCGCCTCTTCGACGCCGCCAAAGGCAGCCTCGTAGCCGACAACTCCAGCCTCGAACCAGCTCTGCACCGGGCAGCCAAACCCGACTTTGAACTCACGTCCTCCCACGCCGAGATCGGCTTCATCCGCCGCAAGCTCCCCACCGCCGACATCTACTTCGTCGCCAACACCAGCAACCAGCCCGTCGAGACCACCGCAACCTTCACCACCGCCCACAAGTTCGGCGAGCAGTGGAATCCGGACACGACTGTAGCCGCCAGCGCCTCCGCCTCTAACGTTGAGCTGCATCTCGCCCCCTACGAGTCCCGGGTCTTCATCTTCAGCAGCGTCAATTCCAAAGTGCCAGCCGCCGCCGCCATCGCAACCACTCAACTTGCCGACCTCAGCGCCAACTGGCAGATTCGCTTCTCCGCCACCGGCAAAACCAAGTCCGAGTCCACCCTCACTGACTGGATTTCGAACAATGACACCAGGCACTACTCCGGCGAAGCCGTCTACACCCGAGAGTTCAACCTGAGTTCAGTCCCTGCCACCCCGACCTACCTTCAGGTAGACGGCGGCACGCCCGTTACTCCTCCCGCCGGAACCCTTAACGCCCCCGCCCCCAACCATAACGGGGTTCCCAACCCGCTTGTCACCCGCACCGGCCCCGGCATGCGCTCTTGGTTCGATGCGCCCATCCGTGAGGCCGCCATCGTTTTGATCAACGGCAAGCGCGCCGGTTCGCTCTGGCATCCGCCCTACCGGCTCGACGTAACACCGTACCTCAAGTCCGGTCAGAACCAGATCGAGATCCGCGTCTATAACACCGCGCTCAACGCGTGGTCCGCTCTGCCACCCCACGACTACAAGCCGCTGATCGCCAAGTACGGAGACCGTTTCCAGATGCAGGACCTCAATAAGGTTCAGCCCATCTCTTCCGGCATCCTCGGCCCCATCCGCCTGGTATCTCAGGAGAAGAAATAATGTCACGCGCCCTCATCCTCAGTTGCGCCCTTCTGCTCTACGCCGCCTCCGCGTTCGCCGCGCCAAAGGTATTTCTCGCCAACGACTACGGAGCCAAAGGTGATGGCACGACCCTTAACACCGCCGCCATCCAGAAGGCAATCGACCGAGCTGCGAAGGTTCAGGGCACCGTCACTCTCAAGCCCGGCACCTATCTCACTGGCTCGATCTTCCTGAAGTCCGGGACCACCCTCGACGTTCCCGAGGGTGTCACCCTCGTCGGCTCGCAAAAACTGGCCGACTACCCCAAACTTCCCACCCGCATCGCCGGAATCGAGATGACCTGGCCCGCCGCGCTCATCAACGCCCGCGACCAGCACGACATCACGATCACCGGCAAAGGCACCATCGACGGCGACGGCCCTATCTGGTGGAAGTCCTACTGGGACCTGCGCAAGACTTATGAGCCGAAGGGCCTTCGCTGGGCCTCCGACTACGACGCCCAGCGTCCCCGTCTCATCCTCTTTCAGAACTCCTCCAACGTTCGTCTCGGCGGCGGCATTCTGCTCAAGCGCTCCGGCTTCTGGACCGTCCAGATCCTCTACTCGCACGACGTCACCATCGACGGCGTTGTCATCCGGAACAACGAAGGCGGCAAAGGCCCCTCGACAGACGGCATCGACATCGACTCCTCGCGCAAGATTCTGGTTCAGCACGCCGACATCGAGGTCAACGACGACGCTCTCTGCCTCAAAGCCGGACGCGACTCGGACGGACTGCGCGTCAACCGGCCTACAGAAGATGTGGTGATCCGCGACTCCATCATTCGCCACGGCGCTGCCGCCATCACCATCGGCTCGGAGACCTCGGGGGGCTTCCGCAACATCGAGGTCTATAACCTCACGGCGCTCTCGGGCGTTCCCTCCGGTGTACTTTTCAAATCCGCCCACACCCGCGGCGGGAACGCCAGCGACATCCGCATCCACGACCTCGATCTTCAGGGGGTAGCTATCCCCATCCACATCACCATGAACTGGAACCCCAGCTACAGCTATGCCACCCTTCCGCCCGAAGTAAAAAACCCTCCGGCCTACTACATCACCCTCACCACCAAGGTTCCCGAGCAGCAGGGCCTGCCCCACTTCCGCGATGTACATATCTGGAATATCAAGGCCACCGGCGCCAAAGAAGCTTTCAACGTCAGCGCCTACGCCAACGCCACACTGGATAACTTCCGCCTCGACCACCTCAACATCGAAGCCAAAACCGCAGGCACCATCGCCAACGCCAAAGACTGGAGCATGACCGACAACATCATCAAGACTGCCGACGGTTCCAAGGTGTGGTTCACCGACACGCCGATCTCTCCCAGCAAAAGCGACGTTCCCTTCGGGGAGCCTAAGTAGTCAGAGACGGTCTCTCGCTGACGATCTTCTACAATAAAGAGCAAAGAGAGGACCTGGACGGGGAAAATTGCGTCTAACTCTATAGCTACAAAGAGACATCGAACCACAGGGAGCAATAAAAAACGAATGACGACCCTCCGCAGTGTTGCCGCAACGCTTGTCTTTTCTGCCGCCGCGATCCTGATCACTCCGGTCTCCTCATTCGCCCAAGCGAAATCCAGCGATCTGGACACGGTCCTCCGCCAGATGGACCAGGCCAGCACGCGATTCAAATCCGCGGAGGCCAGCTTCCGCTGGGACCTCTACGAACGTGTCGTCAAGGAGACCACCACCCAGAACGGCACGATCTACTTCCTCAAAAACGGTTCCGGCTTGCAGATGGGCGCGAAGATCTCTCCCCCGTCAGCAAAGTTCATCGAATACAAGAACGGCAGCCTGCGACTCTTCGATCCCGGCTCCGATCACCTGACCCTGTTGAGCGCCGGGAACAACAAGGCGCAGTATGAGAGCTTCCTCACCCTCGGCTTTGGAGGCAGCGGCACCGATCTCGCCAAAGCCTGGGACATCACCAACCTCGGCACCGAACCGATCAGCGATGGCTCGAAGACGGTCGCCACCACCAAGCTCAATCTGGTTTCAAAGGACGTGAGCGTCCGCAACATGTTCACCCACATCATCATCTGGATCGATCCCGCGCGGGGGATCTCGCTCAAGCAGGAGTTCTTTACTCCGTCCGAAGACACGAGAACGACCTTCTTTACCGACATCCGCTACAACCGCTCGGTCAACACCGGCCCGTACTCGATCAAGACTGACAAGAAGACGACCATCGACCGCCGTTAGACCTGGCAAAGATCAGGGCCCCCCAGATAAAGATCACCGGGAAAAATTCGAGCGTATAGCGCGGTTCGGAGTTGTCCAGCGTCAGCAGCACAGCGCAACGCAACGCGACAAACCCGATCATTGCCCCAGCCAGCGCAGGATCGCCGCTCCAGTTTCGCCGGCGCCAGAGCCAGAGCCCAATGCCTCCCAGCGCCAAATAGGCGAGATTCAGACCGGCGTAGGCCGCGGCGAACAAAGCCTTCCACGGATGTTTCCCCAGATGCCACCAGTCCAGCGGAATCGGCATCATCTCCGTCCGGGGACGAAGCACCATGTTGAGCAGACGAGCGACCGGCAACGCGACATAGTAGCGAAGAGGATCGTTCGCAATCCGCTCTTCGGCAAGCTTCTCAAACCGGGCATCGAGGGCGGGCGTCGCGTTGTCGCTCTGGTTGTACTCGGTCAAAAGAGCGTCGGTACGCTCGTACTGCTGCTCGGAGTCGAAGGCCCGTGTCGGCACATCGCCGATGTCGATATCCGCTCCGTCATAGTTCCAATAAACGTCTTCGGTCGAACCGAAGTCGATGGCCCAGGTCCGATACCATCGCTGAAATCCCAGCGGCACCGCCTCTCCCGGATCGGTCGCATAACGGGGCGCAAGCGGCTGAACGACGTGGAAGGTTCGCCAGTTCCGTATCGCCCACGGCGCGAGGGGGAGCACAACACCTACCGCGACCAGAACGATCGGCCAAACCACGCGCCACGAAACGCGCCCACTGGAAGTGGCGTCGGCTGAAGGCAATCGCAGCGTCAGCCAAAGCATCGCCGGAACTACCGCGGCAGCCAGCAGCGCCTGCTCCGGCCGCAGCAGTAGAGCGTAGGCCAAGGCAAAAGTTATCAGCCAAAGCCAACGATTTACGCCGAGAGACGTCTTCCGCCATCGCTCGAGACCATAGAACGTGAGCACAATGCAGGTCAGGCTAAGCGTCTCTGTAAGTGGGGCGGCCACATAGCTCGCGGTAAACGGACACAGGGCAGAGAACCACAGCGCGGCCATCGCGGCGCGGCGTCCGAACAAGCGGCCAGCCAGAGCGGAGACCAGAAGACAGGTCAGCAGGTCGATTACGCTTTGGACATACATCACCGCGGTATAGTGCTCGGAACCGAAGATGCGGAAGCATGCCACTAGAAATAGCGGATACCCAGGCAGCCGGATCAGCGTCGGGCGGGGAACAATTCCCGTCTGAGTAAACCCATAGACGCCATGCTCCAGCCAGTTTTTGGCGATGTCGCCATAGATCAACGTGTCGCCGTCGATCCGCGCCATGTGCGCGATAAACCAGAGGCGCAGGGCAAGCCCCAGCAGCAGCGGCAGCGCCACCCATAGCCATAGCCGTGGTTGTCTACGAGTCATGTATGTGCATCATACTTTGGATGATGCTTCCTTTTAGTGATGCGTTGACTCGGGCGGGTTCCCTGCATACGATTGAGACAGTTCCACGCGCCTGGCCGCACATCCTCCCTCAATGAACAAGCAAATCTTCTACGATCCGCAACGTAAACGCTGGAAGAGGCTGCGCCGAATTCTCGATATCGTGGCGCTTCTGGGCTTTCTGCTGATCGCAGTTTTTCTGGTGGGACTACTGCGCATGAAGCCCTTGCCGGAGCTTTCGCTCCAGCCCTACAAACGCAACTATCGCACCCTTGCCAATACGCGACCGCCGGCACTGAAACCTGGGCAGAAGCTTCGTCGTTCCGCGCACCGCAAGACCGATCGCAAGCCATCGGACATCCCCCTGAACTCAGGCGAGGGTCTGCGCGCCGCCTACTTTGTCGAATGGGACCCCGCGAGCTATTCCTCGCTGAAGCAACACATCAAGCAGATCGATCTGCTCTTCCCAGAGTGGCTGCACGTCGTCACCCCGGAAGGGAACCTGACCTCTTTCACCATCGACAACCGTCCCTTCGCAGTCGTCGATAGTAGCGGAACACATCCTGTAGATCAGGAGTCCAAGGTCGCCCGCACCATCGCGGCGAACCATGTCGATACCGAAGTCTTTCCGCTGGTCAACAATTATGACCCGGTAAAAGGAATCTTTCTGCCCTCGATCGGGGATTTTCTGCAAAGTGACGAGGCCCGCGCAAACTTCCTCAAGCAGATCGATACCTTTCTCGCGGCAAACCCGAGCTATCACGGGATCTCGCTCGACTTCGAGGAGATTCCGTCTGACGCACAGCCCGGCTACAACGCTTTGATCGCCGCACTGTACGACAATTTTCAGGCGCGGCATCTGCGACTGTATGTGAATACGCCCGTAGGGGACGATGACTTCAACCTGAAGTACATTGCCGATCATTCCGACGGCCTGCTGCTGATGAACTATGACCAGCACCAGACCGACAGCGGCCCCGGCCCCATCGCCGCGGAGAACTGGTTCATCGACAACCTGAAGAACGTGCTCAAGATCGTGCCTAAAGAGAAGATCATCTGCGCCATCGGCAGCTATGGGTATGACTGGTCCGTGTCGATGCCGCCAGCGGTGGCCGGGAAAGCGGGAAGACATAAAAAGCCCGCCCCCGCGAAGGTGTTGACCTCTGAAAATCTGTCCACGCAGGAGGCGTGGCAGAAGGCATACGACTCCGGGTCTGACGTTCAGCTTGAAGATGATTCCCTCAATGTCCACTTTGCGTACGACGATGAAGACGCTCACGTTCGCCATCAGGTCTGGTTTCTCGATGCGGTCACGGTTCTGAACGAGATGAGAGCGGCGCGCGCGCTTGGTCTGGAGACCTTTGCGCTGTGGCGGCTTGGCTCCGAAGACAACTCGCTGTGGAAGATCTGGGACTATCCGACCAAGGCGGATCCGGTAAAGGATCTGGCCACGGTCGAGCCGGGATACGACGTTGACACCGAGGGCGATGGCGACATCCTGCGCATCACACGCAAGCCGCAGAATGGCCATCGTACCCTGACCATGGACGACGATGCTTCGGTTCCCGCGAACTATCGCGCGATCACGGACGAGACAATGGACTCCTATCCGCTGTCCTACACCATTCAGCAGTATGGGTACCATCCCAAGCAAGTAGCGCTGACCTTCGACGATGGGCCTGATCCGCAATGGACGCCAAAGATTCTGGACATCCTGAAGCATTATGGCGTCCACGGCACATTCCTGATGATCGGCGAGGTGGCCGAAAATAACGTCGGCGTGATGCAGAGGGTGTATCGCGAAGGCCATGAGATCGGCAACCATACCTTCACCCATCCCGACATCAGCGAAATATCCAATGCGCAGGTCGATCTGCAATTGAACCTGACGGAGCGGCTCTTTGCGTCGAAGCTGGGAGTGCAGCCTCTCTATTTCCGACCACCGTATTCGATCGACCAGGAACCCGATACCAACGATCAGGCCGCGCCCGTCGATCGCATCCAGGGCATGGGCTACGTCATCCTGGGCAACAAGATCGACACCAACGACTGGGACGAGCATCCGCGCAAGACTCCGCAGGAGATTACCGACAGCGTCTTCCAACAGATTGAGGACATGAACGTCCGCACCTGGACAAGGGGCTCCGTCATCCTACTGCACGATGGCGGCGGTGACCGCTCCGCAACGATTGCCGCGCTTCCTGTGCTGATCGAGTCCCTGCGCGCTCACGGCTACAAGATTGTCCCCGTATACCAACTACTCGGCAAGACGCGGGTCGAGGTAATGCCTCCGCTCACGTCGCGTCAGCGCTGGCTGGCACGGGCAGACTCGATCACCTTTTTCTTTGTCGGCTTCTTCAACAACTTCGTGATCGGCGTCTTCTTCGTTGGCGACGTCCTGATGAGCGCGCGGCTTATCATTCTCGGCGTCTGTGCGGTGATCGACCGGCTGCGCAAGCGGAAGAACTATGCCACGCCGGACTATCTTCCCAAAGTCGCCGTTCTGATCCCCGCGTACAACGAGGAGAAGGTGATCGTGCGGACGATCCGGTCGGTGATGATGTCGTCGTACAAGAACATGCGCATCCTCGTCATCGACGACGGCTCGAGCGACAAGACGTACGATGTCGCGCGCGCGGCTTACCCCGCCGAAATTGCTTCGGGACGCCTGACCGTACTGACGAAGCCGAATGCAGGCAAGGCCGAGGCACTGAACTTTGCTCTGCCGCATCTGGAGGAGGAGATCTACGTCGGCATTGACGCGGATACGGTGATTGCGCACGATGCCGTCGCCAGGCTGGTACCGAACTTCGCCAACCCGAAGATCGGCGCGGTTGCAGGCAATGCCAAGGTAGGCAACAAGGTCAATCTCTGGACACGCTGGCAGGCGCTGGAGTACATCACGAGCCAGAACTTCGAGCGGCGCGCGCTCGATCTTTTTGACGTAGTCACCGTCGTTCCCGGAGCGATTGGAGCGTGGCGGACTGCGATCGTCAAGGCGGGCGGAGGATACCACTCCAATACCGTCGCCGAAGACGCGGACCTGACGATGAACATCCTCGAACAGGGCTATTCGGTCATCTATGAGGACAGTGCGCTGGCCTTCACCGAGGCGCCGGTGACCGCCGATGGATTGATGCGACAGCGCTTCCGCTGGTCATTCGGCATCCTTCAGGCTATCTGGAAGCATCGAGGCGCATTTACCAAGAATCGCGCGCTGGGCCTGTTCGCATTGCCCAATACGCTTATCTTCCAGATTCTGCTGCCGCTGGTCTCGCCGCTGATCGACCTGATGTTCGTCGCCGGCGTGCTGAACTACTACATCGACAAGCATTTTCACCCGGAGACCACCTCCGCCGCGAGTCTGCATAAGCTGATCCTCTTCTTCCTTGCCTTCCTGATGATCGATTTCATTACGTCAGCCATCGCGTTTGCGCTGGAGCGGAAGCATCCGGCGAGCAAGGGTGACGGCTGGCTCCTCTTCCATATCTGGATTCAACGGTTCACCTACCGGCAGGTCTTCTCGGTAGTGCTGTTCAAGACGATCAAGCGCGCTATCGACGGCAAACCTTTCACATGGGACAAGCTAGACCGCACCGCCAAAATGTCGAAGGCCACCGATAGCCTGACGCAGGACGACTCGTAGCGATCTTTTAGACGGCTTCTAAACTTTGGCGGTGAGGCTGAGGAGCTTGGTTCGCGCTAGAATCTACGGATTATGGCTACCGCGATTCCTGTTCCCGATGTCGCCTCCCGTTCGCTCCAGGCCCCGTTTGTAAACGAAGCATTCGTTGATTTCACCGAGCCCGAGAACAAGCGCGCCATGCAGGCGGCGCTTGCGGATGTAGAAAACCAACTTGCCCGTGAATATGACCTCGTCATCGGAGGAAGCCGCCTTCGGACAGAAGCCAAGATCGTCTCGGCCAACCCAGCCCGCCCCTCGCAGCTTGTGGGCATTCACCAGAGGGCAGGCGCCGAGCACCTGCAGAAGGCCGTCGACGCAGCGCAGAGCGCCTTTTCGACCTGGAGCCGAACCCCCGCGATACAGCGTGCAGAACTGCTGCTTCGCGCCGCGGACCTGATCCGCGAGCGAAAGCTGACCTTCTGCGCGTGGCTGGTCTACGAGGTTGGGAAGAACTGGGGCGAGGCAGACGCGGATGTCGGCGAAACCATCGACTTCCTTGAGTTTTACGGACGCGAAGCACTGCGCCTGGACCGGGCAACGACCGCGATCCAGTTCCCCGGCGAACGCAATCAGCTTCGCTATCTGCCGCTTGGAGTAGGCGCGGTTATCCCGCCGTGGAACTTCCCTTTCGCCATCATGGCGGGAATGACGGCGGCGGCTATCGTCTGCGGAAATACAGTGGTGCTGAAGCCGTCGGAGGATTCGCCCACCATCGCCGCCCGATTTATGAGCCTGCTCGAAGAAGCCGGCCTACCCGACGGCGTCGTCAACCTATGTCAGGGCGGGGGGCCAGAGTTCGGCAGCGCTCTGGTCGCTCATTCCCAGGTTCGCTTTGTCGCTTTTACAGGATCGAAGGCGGTGGGATTGCAGATTCACGAACGCACTGCCCGCGCCCAGCCCGGCCAGAACTTCCTCAAGCGGGCGATCCTCGAGATGGGAGGCAAAGACGCGATCATCGTCGACAACGACTGCGATCTGAATCGGGCGGTCGAGGGGGTGGTGGCAAGCGCATTCGGCTTCAACGGGCAGAAGTGCTCTGCCTGTTCGCGCGTCATAGTCGACGCACGCATCTACAACACCTTCTGCGACCGGCTACAGAAGGAGGTCGCAAAGCTTCAGACCGGGAGCCCAGTAGAGAACTTCTATTCGGGACCGGTCATCAGCGAAAAGGCATATCGCAAGGTTCTCGACTACATCGAGATCGGCAAGAGTGAGGGCGTGGTGCTCAACGGCGGGCACGCCATCGAGACACCGGAAGGCGGCTACTACATTGCCCCAACCGTCATCAAGGACGTAGCGCCGACGGCGCGGATTGCGCGCGAAGAGATCTTCGGGCCGGTTCTGGCCGTGATCAAATCGCAGAACTTCGACGAGGCGCTGGCCATCGCCAACGATACCGAGTACGGCCTGACCGGAGCGATCTACTCAAACCGGCGAGAAAACCTCGACCGGGCGCGCGAGGAGTTTCACGTAGGGAATCTCTATTTGAACCGAAAGTGTACGGGCGCAATGGTGGGAGCGCATCCGTTCGGCGGCTTCAACATGAGCGGCACCGACTCCAAGGCTGGCGGCAGCGACTATCTGCTGCTTTTTACCCTGGCTAAGAGCATTGCAGAAAAGATAACGCCGGTGAGCGTTACGGCGGAGACGGGCATATAGATTCCGTCTACTGAAGAAGAATTAGGCGGTCTTCATCTGGAGGAGATTTCCAGCTTTGGCGGCGGCCTCGGCCAGAACGCGGTGGTGGATGGTGAAGAGGGCCAGTTCCAGGCGGTCCGACACGCCCGTCTTGTCATAAATGGTGCGCAGATAGTTTTTGATGACCTGCTCTTTCGTGCCCAACTGGGTGGCGATCTCCTTGTTTTTGCAGCCCTGAACAATCAGGGCGACGATCTGCATCTCTTTGGGAGTCAGCCGGTCGCGAACCCGCGCACCCACCGTATCAGCAACATGCATGGTCGTGACGTTAGCGCGCTGCACAAATCGTTGTCCCCGGGCGACGCGGCGGACACAGTCCACAAGCTCGGCCCCGGCAACGTTGCGGCTAAGGACACCGTCGAGCAGGGCCGCCGCCTCTTCGGTTACATGTTCTGTATTTTCAGCAACCAGGATGACATGGCTGCCAAGCGCCTTGGCGCGGGTATGCAACGCCGAAAGGTCCAGGCGAAGACTTGAAGCCACAATGAGGATGGCTCCGTGGAACGCTTCGATCGCCGCGAGCAGTTTCTCCGTATTTTCGCATTGGGCGACAATGCGCATATCGTCTTCCAGGGCAAGAACACGTGCGGCACCAGCCCGGAATATCGCCTGATCGTCAGCGAGGATAAGTCGATTCATGAGTCTTCCGTCTCCTGCCGGGATCTTTGCCCCATATTCTGCCTCATCGGCGGATTACTCCGTTCCTCAAATAATGTCTATAAATCGGACAACCCAAACGCCAAAACGATTCACCGCCAGAGCCTTTGTAATCAATAAAATATGTTTCTGAACCCTGAAGCACCCGGGCACAATCGAATCATACGTAGGGGTATGTGGAAAAGCCGCGCGCGAAGTATAACAAGAGATATGCCCAAGCCTATTCTGCTCGCTATCGACGATGACACCAGCGTACTGGAAGCGGTGGTCCAGGACCTGCGACTGCACTACGGCCAGAACTACCGTATCGTGCGCGCAGCCTCCGGCCTTGCCGCGCTCGACATCTGCCGCCAGCTTCTGGAGCGCAAAGATACCGTCGCCCTCTTCCTCTCCGACCAGCGGATGCCGGGAATGACCGGGGTCGACTTCCTTCAGGAAGCGCTGAAGCTGTATCCCGATGCAAAGCGCGTGCTGCTAACCGCCTATGCCGATACCGAAGCCGCAATCCGCGCCATCAATTCGGCGAAGATCCACTACTACCTCAACAAGCCGTGGGACCCACCCGAAGAAAAGCTCTACCCCGTACTCGACGACCTGCTGGAGTCATGGAAACAAGGTTACAAGCCGCCGTTTGAAGGCATCCGGGTGGTGGGGGTTCGCTGGTCCGCTGCGGATCATTCGGTGCGTGACTTTCTCTCGCGCAACCGCATTCCTTACCAATGGCTGAACCCCGAACAGAATCCCGAAGCTCTGGGGCTGCTGAAGGACAAAGGAATCGACGACGCGAAGCTGCCGGTTGTGCTGTTTGGGGATGGAACGGCGCTGGTGCAGCCGACCTCGTCCGACCTGGCGAAGAAGCTCGGCATTCCCACCCAGGCACAGGAGAAGTTCTACGACGTTGTGGTCATTGGCGCGGGGCCTGCGGGTCTCGCGGCGGGGGTCTACGGCGCCTCCGAGGGGCTACGCACGCTGATAGTCGAGCCCAATGCGGTTGGTGGGCAGGCAGGGTCCAGCTCGAAGATTGAAAACTACCTTGGTTTCCCGGCAGGCATCAGCGGCGAAGAACTGGCCAAACGTGCATTTCTTCAGGCAAGCCGACTGGGGGCAGAGTTTCTGTTACAGCAGGTCACCTGCATCCGATCGGAGAATCAATATCACATCATCCAAATGAAAGATGGGCGCGAGGTAACGTGCCATGTCTGCCTGATCGCGACCGGCGTGGCCTATTGCAAGCTCGATATTCCGGGAGCCGACGAGTTGAGCGGCGCGGGTGTCTATTATGGCGCAGCCATGACGGAGGCGATCTCCTGTTCGAACGAAGTGGTCTATATCATTGGCGGGGCGAACTCCGCGGGACAATCAGCTCTGCATTTTTCGCGTTATGCGGCAAAGGTGCATATGCTGGTGCGCAGCGGGTCCCTGGGAAAGAGCATGTCGAAGTACCTGATCGACCAGATCGAAGCCACGCCCAATATCGTCGTCGAGACGCAGACCGAGGTTGTCGCCGTCGCTGGAGATGGCCATCTCGAATGTCTGACCCTCAAGACGCCTCGCGGCGAAGAGGCTCGGGCAGCGAGTTCCCTTTTCATCTTTATCGGCGCAGCGCCCAAGACCGACTGGCTGCCGAAAGAGCTTGCCTGCGATAGCAAGGGATTTATCCTTGCCGGTCCTGAACTCAAGTTGAAGGCGGCCAAGTCGTGGAGCCTCGACCGCGAACCTTACCTGCTCGAGACCAGCGTCCCCGGCGTCTTTGTTGCTGGCGACGTGCGATACAACTCCGTAAAAAGATGCGCCTCTGCCGTCGGCGAGGGGTCCATCGCAATTCAGTTTGTGCATCAGTACCTTGCAACACTTTGAAAGGCTTCTGCCCCGGGAAAAACAATGAGCAACCAAACACAATCCGTTCTCACCAAGACCACTCTGAAGATGAGCGATGCTCTCTTTGCCAAATTGCGCACGGTTCCCATCCTGTCGTCGTTGAGCGACGAAGAGTTGCGCTGCCTCGAAGACGCGGAAGAGATCCATCTGCCCGTAGGCGAACTGCTCCTCCGGCAAGGGGAGATGGCCCATCACTTCTGGATCCTGCTGGAGGGTGGACTTCGCCTCGTGCAGACGCTTGCCGATGGTAAAGAGGTTGCCTTCGCTCCTATCTCCAGCGGTAATGCCTTCGGAGAAGTGCCGCTGCTGTCAAACACTCCGAATCTGGTGAGCATTCGGGTCACGGAACCGGCACACCTGCTGCAGTTCGATGAAGATGGTTTCTGGAGATTGATGACCACATGTCCCGATGTACGGAAGGCCATTCTCGGGAACATGGCGACGCGCGTTCAGAAGCTACAGAGCATCGCCGTTCAGCAGGAGAAGATGGCGTCGCTGGGGACGCTGGCTGCCGGGCTGATGCACGAGTTGAACAATCCTGGGACCGCGGCGCGCAGGGCTGCCTCGCAGCTCAGGGAAAATCTGCTGCGAATGCATGAGTTGACGGCGAAGTTCAGCCGCATCGAGTTAAGCCAGGAACAGAAGCAGTGCATGTTCGATCTACAGGAACACGCGCTCGCCACCAAGCAGCCTATCCATATGAACTCGCTCGAACAAAGCGACGCGGAAGAGGCGCTGGCCCATTGGATGGAGCAGGCCAATATCGAGAATGCCTGGAAGATGGCGCCGACACTGGTCGCGATCGGCATCAATGCAGAGGAGTTGCAATGTGCCCGCCACGAGTTCCCCGACGCGCGCTTCTCCGACGCGCTAAGTTGGCTGAATGCTCTGGTTTCCAGCATGCAGCTCGTCGGCACGATCGAAGAGAGTATTGGCCGCGTCTCCGACCTTGTGCTCGCCGTGAAATCGTATGCGTACGAAGGCAAAGGTCAGCGCCAGACGGTCGATATCAACAACAGTATTCATGCAACTCTTGTCATCCTTGGCCACAAGTTTCGCGAGAAGGAGATCGTGGTGGAGAAAGACCTATCCACCGATCTTCCCGTGTTTCAAGCGATATGCTCGGGACTCAATCAGATCTGGACTAACCTGCTCGACAACGCAATCGACGCAGCGCCGCCGAAGGGCCGTATCACCATACACACGTGGGCGGAGAAAACGCTTCATGGGGATCGCTCGGAGATCTGTATCCGCATCACCGACAACGGCAGCGGCATTCCTATCGAGTGCCAGGCGCACATCTTCGATCCCTTTTTCACGACCAAGGCAGTTGGCGTCGGCACAGGCATCGGATTGGGAATCGTGCATCGCATCGTGGAGCAGAACGGCGGCTCCATTCACTTTGCATCTGAACCCGGCAAAACTGAGTTTGTTGTGCGCCTCCCCGTCGATAGCGCCCAGCCGCCAACCGAAACACCGGCCAGTTGAACGGGCTGTGGAGTCTTTCTCTGATGGTCGAGTCTTCTGGCATTCCATCGTAAGATGAGTGCCAGGAGAACACCGTGCCGCTCACTCCGTTTCATATCGCCTTTCCCGTTGACGACCTTGACGCCGCCCGGCATTTCTACGGAACGACACTGGGCTGCACGGAGGGTCGCAGTTCCCCACAGTGGATTGACTTTGATCTCTTCGGCCACCAGATCGTCGCGCACCTGAAGCCAGGCTCTGGCAGCCGCAGCGATCACCATAATCCCGTCGATGGCCACGACGTCCCGGTCCCGCACTTCGGCGTCGTTCTTCCGATGGATCAATGGCAGGCACTCGCCGATCGCCTTCGGGATGCAGGCATCCACTTCATCATCGAACCCTACATCCGCTTTCAGGGCGAAGTGGGTGAGCAGGCCACCATGTTCTTCCTCGATCCCGCAGGCAACGCGCTGGAGTTTAAGGCCTTCGCCGACATCAACCAGCTTTTTGCAAGATAATTTTTCGGCCTGTCCATGGTGCTCCAATGCGGCTCTCATACGGAGGCCAGACCTCCCCTCTCGTGCCTCCCGCTGGAAATATCGCAAAAATCCCATAGCTAATTCGATTTAGTTAATTTAGAATTTTTAGCGACCCAGCAAGAGACGTTTGGTGGTTACGACCAACAAGGCAGACGGCTGCGTCCAGATGTGAAGGAGCACCGATGGAGTTTTCCGCACTTTTAAAAGGTCTAACGATCTCTTCCCTCTCCGCTGTACTGGCGCTGACGTCCTTCGGACCTCGGCAGGCGCACGCCCAGGCAGACTCCCAGACATACCCCGACACAGCGCAGATGCCATGGATGAACAAGGCCCTGTCCCCTGATCAGCGAGCCGACATGGTGCTGGGCCAGATGACGCTCGACGAAAAGATTCAACTCGTCCATGGCACTGGATGGGGAGTGCTGCGCAAGGGCGATCCCGTCCCCGCGCGCTCCAACCTGGGAGCGGGCTTTGTCCCCGGCATCGACCGGCTGCACATTCCCGACATCAACATGGCCGACTCCGCTGTGGGCATTCGCATGGCCGCCCTGCAAAGCCGCTATGCGACGCTACTGCCATCGGCCCTCGGCGCGGCGTCGAGTTGGAATCCGGACGCAGCCTTTCTCTATGGCTCGGTCATTGGGCGGGAAGCCCGCGCTCAGGGCTTCAACATGTCCATCGGCGGAGGCGTCAACATCACCCGCGAGCCGCGCAACGGACGCAACTTCGAGTATGCGGGCGAAGATCCTGTTCTCGCAGGAACCATGACCGGCGAACTTGAGCGCGGCGTCAAGTCGGAGCACGTAATGAGCGATATCAAACATTACGCTCTGAACGATCAGGAGACCGGGCGAACCGTGGTGAACGTCCTGCTCGACAAACGGTCCATGCGCGAGTCCGATCTGCTTGCCTTCGAGATCGCCATCGGGATCGCGAAACCGTCAGCCGTCATGTGCTCCTATAACCTCGTCGACGGCGACCATGCCTGCGAAAGCGACTACCTGCTCAACCGGGTCCTGAAGAAGGACTTCAACTTCAAGGGTTGGGTAGTCTCCGACTGGAGCGGGACTCACAGCACAGTTAAAGCCGCGCTGAACGGCCTCGATCAGGAGATGCCGGGAGACGATAACTACTTCAATGCGCCTCTCAAGAAGGCAGTCGAAGGCGGTCAGGTTCCCATGGCCCGGCTTGATGACATGGTGCGCCGCATCCTGCACAGCATGTTCGATGCCGGGGTAGTCGACAACCCGCCAGTGCGCAGCGTCGTCGATCCCTTCCGTGGCCGCGACGACGCGCAGCACATCGCCGAAGAGAGCATTGTTCTGCTCAGGAACTCCGGCAACATCCTGCCGCTGAAGGCCTCCGCATCTACTTCAATCGCGATTATCGGCTCACACGCGGACGTAGGCGTGCTCTCGGGCGGCGGCTCCGCGCAGGTCGATGCGCCGGGCGGTAATGCCATCGATCCCAAACCCGGCCCGTCGCCTTGGGGCCAGTCGATCTACTTCCCTTCGTCTCCGCTACGCTACATCAGCGCGAAATCGCCACACAGTAATGTCCGGTACATCGATGGCGAGGACAATGCGGCAGCAACGAAGCTGGCCAAGAATTCCAGCCTCGCCATCGTCTTCGTCAACCAGTGGATGAGCGAAGGCCGCGATGCCCCGACGCTCTCCCTCCCCGATCATCAGGATGCGCTGGTAGAGGCCGTGGCCGCCGCCAATCCCAACACCATCGTTGTGCTCGAAACCGGGGGCCCGGTCACGATGCCGTGGGCTGAGCACGTCAAGGGAATCGTTGAAATGTGGTATCCCGGCATTGGTGGAGCGCAGGCGCTGGCCAACATTCTCTTCGGCGACGTCAATCCTTCAGGCAAACTGCCGGTGACCTTCGCAAAGAGCGACGATCAACTTCCAAATCCTGTCATTCCCGGTCTCGATGCGAAGCACGCCAGCAAGACCGTCGGCGACGATCAGCACCACGAGGTTCTTCCCTTCGATCTGAAATACACAGCGGGAGCAGCAGTCGGTTACAAGTGGTTTGAATCAACCCACAAACAGCCGCTCTTCCCCTTCGGCTTCGGCCTCTCTTACACCACGTTCAGCTACTCCGGGCTGACGGTAGATAACGCTACGCACACCGCGCACCTCACAGTCAAAAACACCGGCGCGCGCGAAGGTACAGAGATTGCCGAGCTTTACGTCGCGCTTCCTGCCGCGGCGAAGGAGAACTACAAGCGGCTCGTAGCGTGGCAGCGGGTCAAACTAGCGCCAAGCGAATCGAAGACCGTCACCCTCACCATGAACCCGCTTTACCTTTCCATCTTCGACACCGCCAAGGATGCCTGGCAGCTTCTGCCCGGCGACTACAAGGTGATGGCTGGAGCATCGTCGAGCGACACTCCTTTGAACGCCACGCTACACGTTCAACCGTAGCTGTATCCTCTACAGCGAAAGAAGCCCAACAGGCAGACCGATGCGGTTTGCCTGTTGTGTTTTACTTCATTGGTCCAAGGTTATAAGCAGTCGAACTATTGCTACACTCGTCCAATGAGTCCGTTAACCCGCCGCGACATGCTCAAGCTCACCTCTGCCGGTTCGCTTGCAGCCATCGCCTCTGTACCCTCCGCTATCGCTGAAACCACTCACCCGCCGGTGCCTCGCTGGGAGGTCTTTGAACTCTCGCTGTCCGGCCTTGCCACCGGAAACCCTTTCACGGACGTCCAGCTCTCCGCGACCTTTTCGCTTGGCCACCGTACTGCTAACGTATCCGGTTTTTACGATGGCGCAGGCATCTACAAAATTCGCTTCATGCCGGACACCACCGGTTCCTGGAGCTACACGACTACAAGCAATGTTGCGTCCCTCGACAAACGCAGTGGAGCCTTTTCCTGCGTCACTGCTCTGCCCGATGTGCATGGACCCGTCTCCGTCCGCAACTACTACCACTTTGCCTATGCTGACGGCGCGCCCTTCTTTCCCTTCGGCACCACCTCCTATGCGTGGATCCACCAGTCGGAAGCACTGCAACAGGAGACACTCGTCTCTCTGCGCACCGCACCCTTCAACAAGATCCGCATGTGCGTCTTCCCCAAGAGTTACGAGTACAACCACAACGAACCCGCGCTCTATCCCTTCGAACGCACCGCTGGCGGGGTCAACGATTTCACCCGCCCCAATCCTGCCTTCTTCGCGCACCTGGAGCAGCGCATCACCGATCTCCGCGCCCTCGGCATCGAAGCTGACCTCATCCTCTTCCACCCCTATGACCGCTGGGGATACGCCACCATGCCGGCCGAGGCCGATGATCGCTATCTACGCTATGTCCTCGCGCGCCTCTCCGCCTATCGCAACATCTGGTGGTCGCTCGCTAACGAGTACGACTTCATGAAGGCCAAGACAGTTCAGGACTTCGACCGCTTCTTCCAGATCGTCACACAGTACGATCCCGTCAGCCATCTCCGCTCCGTCCATCACGGACACGTCATGTACGACTACAGCAAGCCATGGATTACCCACGCCAGCCTGCAGGTCTACGACTTCGAGAAGTCCGCCGAACGCCGGGCCGCATGGCGCAAGCCCATCGTCTACGACGAGATTGAATACGAGGGAAATCTCAACCGCCGCTGGGGCAACATCTCCGGCGAGGAGATGACTCACCGGTTCTGGTCAGGCGTCATCGCGGGTTGTTATGTCACCCACGGCGAAACCTTCATCGATCCCGACAAGCTCCCCGATGAGACCGATACGCCCACCATCTGGTGGGCACATGGTGGCAAACTCTCAGGCTCCAGCCCGCAGCGCATCGCCTTCCTGCGCAAGATCCTCGAAGCTACTGTGCCTGCCGATAGCGGCCCCGGCCATTACTTCCCGCGCACCGGCCTCGAAGCGGCCCCGGAACCTTATTACCTCAACGCCTCGACCGTCGACGCCAGCGGAAAATCCTCTCCGGTCATCCTCTACTACTTCGGTTACCACCAGCCCATCTGGTACGACTTCCCCCTGCCGTCGGGAAGCTACGCCGTCGACATGATCGACCCCTGGGAGATGACGATCCACAGACTGCCCAATCAGGCCACCGGCAAGGCAAAACTCAAGCTCAGCGGAAAACCTTACCAGGCAGTCCGCTTCACCCGAGTCGCCTGACCGTGTGATCACGGATACAACTTGGCTTCGGCAATCTCCGGCTCAGGCTCTCCGGAAGCGACGATCAGCTTCTTCAGTTCTTCGCGAAGCTCATCGGCCTTCTCCCGGTATTCTTTTCTGCCCGCGAGATTCACCAGCTCATGAGGATCGGCGCGCTGATCGTACATCTGATACTCATGATAGTTATTGCTCGCAGAGGTCTTGGTACTGCCGCTCGGATCTGCAACGCAATAGGTCCAGTCCGGCGTGCGAATAGCTCTGCCCGTCATCGATTCGCTGATCTGAATGAGCTCCTTGTTCGGCCACGCTTCTCTCGCTTTGGCATCGTTGAGCAGCGGCAGAATACTCTTCCCCTTCATCGACTCCGGCGCTTTGACGCCCGCGGCCTCCAGCAGCGTCGGAGCGACATTGATAATGCCGAACAGCTCCGGGATCTGTTGCGCGCCCTCAAAGCCCGGTCCCTGAATGATGAGCGGAATACGAACCGAGCTATTGTGCGTGCTGCGTTTGTACTCCTGATTGCGGGTCATAAAGTGGCAGCCATGATCGCTGATGAAGACAAAGATCGTGTTGTCCGCTAGATGTTCCTCTTCCAAAATCTTCCTGATCCTGCCTACAGACGCATCGATGCTTTCGCATGCGCCATAGTAGTCCGGAAGCTGCTGGTGCCAGTCGCCGGGAAGATTGCGAAGGTCGGGCGGGACTGACGCATTGATGAATCGCTCAGCCGACCCCTTGGGTCCTACCATGCGCTTCATATCATTCTGCTGGTGCGGCTCGAGCTGCGAGATGAACAGAAAAAATGGCTTCTCGTGCTTCTGCCGCAGAAAGCGCTCGGCACGGTCGGTAATAAAATCGACGCGATACTGATCCTTGAACGTGATCTCTTTCCCATCGCCGTCATAGATGGTTCCCTCATAAGGATGGGTCGTATGCTCAAGCGCATTCGCGCCCTCCCATAGATCGAGAAAGCCTCCGCGATACTCCGGCTTCACGTAACCAGGCCCACCGCCATCGGCCTCTTTTCCCGGGGCAAGATGCCATTTGCCAATCAGGTTCGAGGTGTAGCCCGCCTTGCGCAACTCCCCGGCAAGCGTCGGCAACTCGGTGCTCATGGGCAAGCCGTTGTGCCAGACATTCGTCTCTGAAGCATATCTTCCCGTCATCAGAACGGAGCGTGCCGGAGCACAGACCGGCTGGTTGGTCACGGCATGAGTAAAGTTCTTGCCATGTGCAGCCAGCGCATCCAGATTTGGAGTGCGGGTAGAACTATTCAATCCATTCGCACCCACGAAATCCCAACGAAACTGGTCGGAGAGATAGAGAATAATGTTTGGCTTCCGTTTGTTCGCTTGCGACGATCCTTGCGAACTGCTACCGGGCTTCGTCTCGCCGGGTAGAGCCGCTGCCACTCCTGCCTGTGCGGCCGCGGCAGCCGTCCCCAAAATAAAATTTCGCCGATTGACTGTCAAAGGCAGCTCCTCTTTTTTTTACTGATTGCTATCCCTTCCTACACTAACTCGTAATCTCAGTGAGTATCCACCTGCAACGTACTTACAGAGAGATCATCGGTTCCACTCAGCGGATGAGTCCGTGTCAACCGGGAGCCAAGCACATGGTCCAGTTCAGGTTGTAGGGCAGGCAGCGCAAGCGACTATCTGCGGCTCTGAATGCTTCAGGGCAAGTGGTCAGTCCATTTATAGAGTGAATGAAATTCTCGTTTGACTAACAACATGTTGTCAAGGCATGAGCTCGATCCGGACTCGTCTAAACTGGTAAAGACATGATTCCTACCCTCGAATGGCTCCCCACCGGCGTTAACTTCCTCGATCAGACCAAACTTCCCCTCGAAGAGACTTACGTCCTCGCCACCGACTACAAGCAGGTCGCCACCGTCATCCGCGACATGATCGTCCGCGGAGCACCCGCTATCGGCGTCTCTGCCGCCATGGGCGTAGCTATCGGCATCGACCGCAGCACCGCGACCACGATCCCTGCCCTTACTGAGGAAGTGGCCGTTATCAGCAAGACCCTCGCTGAGACTCGCCCCACCGCCGTCAATCTTTTCTGGGGCATCGACGAGATACGCAATCTTTACAACGAACTTGCCGCAAAGAACACGCCTATCCCCGAGATCAAAGCGGCCGTCATAGCCAAAGCCCGGCGCATGTATGACGAAGACATCGCCGCCTGCAAGCAGCTTGGAGCCCACGGTGCGGAGCTCCTCCCCACGGAAGGTACCGTCCTCACCCACTGCAATGCCGGGGCGCTGGCCACCTGTGGCTACGGCACCGCCCTCGGCGTTATCCGCGCCGCCGTCGAGCGCGGCCACAAGATCAACGTCTTCGCCGACGAGACCCGCCCTTATCTACAGGGCGCACGCCTCACCGCCTGGGAGCTGATGAAGGACTCAATCCCCACCACTGTCCTCTGCGACAACATGGCCGCCTCGCTTATGCGTCAGGGCCGCATCCAGGCCGTAATCGTTGGAGCGGACCGCATCGCCGCCAACGGCGATGTAGCTAATAAAATTGGCACGTACAGCGTCGCCATCGCCGCAAAAGAACACGGCATTCCCTTCTATGTCGCTGCTCCATGGTCCACGCTGGATCTCGCCACACCGCACGGCGACCTCATCCCCATCGAGCAGCGCGCCGCCCGCGAAGTCACCCACTCCAACGGTCGCCAGATGACTCCACATGGCGTCGCCGTCGAGAACCCCGCCTTCGACATCACCCCGGCTAAGTATGTCACTGCCATCATCACCGAGCGTGGCGTCCTCCGCGCTCCCTATAACGAATCCATCCAGCAGATGGACTCCCAGACCGATACCCAACTCACCTCAGCTTAGACTTTCGCAATCACGACTCCCCCAAATTCGTCATCCTAAGCGAAGCCTCTCGCAATTTCATCGCGAGAGGCGAGTCGAAGGACCTACGGGTTGCTCGCAGCGTCAACTTCGACTATTTACCTCTACCAAACAACTCCCGCGCCCGCGCCATATCCTCCACCGTATCCACGTCCAGTTCTCCGCCCTCCAACTCCTCATACCCGGCATCCTTCAACAACTCCCGCGCCCCCGCATCTCCCGTCAAGGCCATCAGAGCAGCAAAATGCTTGGCCGGAAAATAAGCTGGGACCCCATTTCTCCCCGCATACCGCGAAGCCTTCACCTCCTGCCTCATCATCAGCCGTTGCAAATGCCACACCGTCACCGCCGGCTGATCGCACGTCATCAGCACCACCCCTTCGGCACCCTTGGCCACAAGCCCACAGGTCCTCACCCCCAGCCGGACAGAAGAGCCCATCCCTTCCTGCCACCTGTCGTTAATCACCGGCACAATATCGCCCAGAACGCTATTCCCCAGCACCTGCACATGCTCCGCCCCTAGCACCACAATCACCGGCGAGCATCCCGCCTCACGGGCTGTCCGCACCGCGCGCTCCAGCAGCGTCTCTCCACCTAACATCTCCAACTGTTTCGGCGAACCCAACCGCGTCGAAGCTCCTGCCGCCAGCACCACCGCCGCGATACTCACCGCAATTCATCCAAAGCGCACTGCACCTGCAAGTACCGCGAAGCCCCACCCTGTGTAATCTGCTCTGCGACGCTCTCCGCCGTGAGCTTCCGTGAAGTCCCTACCTTCCCCATGCAGCAGGCCTGCACCTCCGCAATCACCGCCAGCGCAATCGCCTCCGGCCCATCCCCGCCAAGGTCCAGACCCACCGGGGCATGAATCCGCTCGCAACACTCCGCCACGCTCATCCCAACCAAAACAGAAGCTTCACTCACCAGCAGCGCGCTCCGATGCCGCGCCCCCAGCAATCCCAGATACCGAGGCCCAACCGGCAGCAACCCGGCCAGGATCTCTCGATCCTGCTCGTAGCTGTGCGTCATCAGCACAATGGCATCGTCGGTCCTTACGTCTAACTCGCCTACGTCCTCCATAACCACCACTCGCTCTGCATCGGTGAACCGCTCCGCCCGCGCCAACTGCCCGCGCCCATCCGCCACAGTCACGCTCCAGCCGAGCAGAGCCGCCATGCTCACCATCGGCTTCGCATCATCCCCCGCGCCCATCACAAACAGCCGCTGCGGAGCTTGTAACTCCTCCACAAATCGGCCTTCATAGTTCTCACCAGCATGCAGCCCATGCGCACATCCCAGCTTCTTTTCACTCAACCCTTCACTGGAAAACAACACCGCCCCATCCGCACCCAAGACGACCCGGCGCAGCTCCTTATCCTCTCCCGGCAACCACGTCACAACCCTGGCGCTCGTGCCACTCAGCGAGCCCTCCATCGCCGCCATCAGCGCACGGCACTCCAAAGTATTCGCGGGCTCCACCAGCAGATCTACCACTCCGCCACACCCCAGGCCAAATGGAATCTCTCCGGTATCGTCGAACATCGTCGAATACCGTTTCACCACTGCGCCATCCCGCATCATCCACGACGCCTTGCGGATCACCTCCGCCTCCAGGCACCCTCCACTGATCGTCCCCGCATACTCTCCATTTGAATCCAGCAGCAACCGAGCCCCCACCTGCCGATAGCTCGACCCCGACACCCGTACCAGCGTCACCATCACCGCAGCGCCACCCTGCCGCCAAAGCCGAACGATATCGCGCCGCTCCCTCATGCCAAAAGCTTAGTCCCTCTCTACGCAAACAAAAAGGAGGCCCGAAGGCCCCCTCAAAAACCACCGCTAAAAATCAACTCTTTTCCGAAAAGGTGTGGATTCCGCATTCGAGCTTCTTTCCGCCCCAGCGACCGCTCCGAGCGTCTGCCCCCGCCTCTGGAATCGCGGTGCAAGGCTCGCAGCCGATGCTCGTATACCCTCGCGCGTAAAGCTCCAGTTGAGGTATCCCATGCGTATCCGCATACTCGGACACCTGATCCCAGGTCCAGTCCGCCAAGATGCTCACCTTCTTCAGATGCCTGCCCGTCGGCAACTTGTGGTCTTCGACCTTCTTCAAGCCAGCCCGCGTCGGCGACTGCTCCCGCCGCAGCCCGGTAAACCACCAGTCAAACGGCTCCAACGACCGCATCAGAGGCTCCACCTTGCGTATCCGGCAGCACTCGGTGGGATTGACCAGATACAGCAGCCCAAACTTCGACTCGTGCTCCGCCAGTGTCGTCACAGGCATTGCATTGACGAGGTTCAGCCCCCATTCGGCGACCATCTTGTCGCGATAAGCAATCACTTCCTTGAAGTGGTAGCCAGTCTCCAGAAAGATGACGGGAACATTTGGCAGATGCTGCTTAAGCATGTGCAGCACAACCATATCCTCGGTCTGGAAGCTGTTTGTCAGGCATACTCCCTTGCCTGCCGAATCGCGCAAAACCTGCGCTACCAGCTCCTCCGCGGTCAGCGCCTCGTAGTCGACACCAGTCTCAAGTACGCTCATTCGCTCACCCCTGCTAACCGTAAAACCTCATCGTCATCCAGCCCCTCGCCGGTCAAAAGGCCACCCTCGATAAAGCTGTCAATCTGATTCAGGATCTCTGCATCCACTGTCCGCGCGGTAACCGCAATCACTCCGGCCAATTGCAGTGCGCGCACCACACCTGCCAACGAACTATCCGGGATCAGGGCATCGTCGATTATCACAGCCCGTTCTCCACGGAGACTCAGCGCCTTGCGCACTCGCTCTGCCAGCGCCTCGCGCCCGGGCAACAGAACCAGCACCGGCTTCGTCTCATCCTCGGGAGCGACCTCCACTACAGCGGAGATCATCGCCGCTCCAACCGTGGCATTCGTCAGGCCATCAATCAGAATCAGCGCTCCCATATTTCGGTTCTCTTTATAGATGTCGAAAAACAGCGGGAGATTCGTCTCGAACTCCACTTCTGCAATCTCGTTCATCGCCAGCCGGTTTGCATCGCCATGTTCGAGCGTATTCACATCCACGCGATACCGGATTGCCCGCACCGTAGCCCGCACCGTCCGCGTGGTGTGCTTGGCAAAGTAAGTCTTGCCCACCACCAGCGGGTCTTCGTGCATCCAGACCACCATGGCCCGAAAATGCCGGCTCACCTCGGGCAGCACATCCTCCGAGCCTGCGGCCGCCACCAGCATCTCCCCACGGCTTACATCGATCTCGTCTTCCAGCTCCACGGTAACGCTTTGCGGATAGGCTGCCGCCGCCAGATTGCCGTCATAGGTAACAATGCGGCGAACCGTCGTCTCGCGCCGCGAAGGCAGAGCCATCACCCGCTGTCCGGCTCGCAGAATACCCCGCGCCACCTGCCCTGCAAATCCGCGAAAGTCCGAATCCGGCCGCAATACTAGCTGCACTGGGAATCGCATGGGGCCATTGAGCTCTTCCACATGCAGCGGAACCGTCTCCAGGTATTCGAGCAGCGTTGGCCCTGAGTACCACGGCATCGCCTTACTCGGCGTCACGACGTTGTCGCCTTCGAGCGCACTCACCGGAATTGCTTCGACATTCTTCAATCCAAGCTGCTGCGCCAGCTCCAGAAACTCACTGCGAATTGCCGCAAAGGTCTCCTCGGAGTACCCCACCAGGTCCATCTTGTTCACCGCAGCCACCACATGCGGAATCCCCAGCAGCGACGCAATGTACGTGTGCCGGCGCGACTGCGGCAGCAACCCGCCCTGCTTCAAAAATGCCTTTGCATCGATCAGCACAATCGCAACATGGGCTGTCGAAGCACCGGTCGCCATGTTCCGCGTGTACTGCTCATGCCCCGGCGTATCCGCGATGATGAACTTTCGCCGCGCAGTAGAGAAGTAGCGATAAGCCACGTCGATCGTGATGCCCTGCTCGCGCTCGGCCTTCAAGCCGTCGGTCAGCAGCGAGAAGTCCACATGCCCGCCAGATGCCCGATTGACGCGGCTCTGCTTCACCGCCGCCAACTGGTCCTCGTACACGCTCTTGGTATCGTGCAGCAGACGCCCAATCAGCGTACTCTTGCCATCGTCGACGCTGCCAGCCGTGGTAAACCGCAGCATCTCCTGATCCAGATGCGCCTCTAAGAACTCTTCGAACTCCACGGCCGGAGCCGCCCCTGCTGTATGCGTTCCCATTTAGAAGTAGCCCTCCCGTTTCTTCGTCTCCATCGAGCCTTCTTCGTCATGGTCGATCGCTCGGTTCTCCCGTTCGCTTCGCCGGAACGTCATCAACTCCTCAATAATTTTCGGCAATGTGTCCGCTTCGCTGGGCATGGCGCCGGTGCATGGGCCGCATCCCAGGCTGCGCATTCTCACCTTCCTCGTCTCAACCTTCTCTCCGGGGAACATCTTCATCCCCTCCTGATACAGGATGAGCGACAAGCCCCTCTTTACCAGTTGACGCTCCTTGGCAAAGTACAGCGGAACAATCGGAATCTTCTCCGCATACAGGTAAAGCCAGATGTCCAGCTCCGTCCAGTTCGACAGAGGAAATACCCGTATGCTCTCTCCCTTTTTCAAGCGAGAGTTGTATAAGCTCCACAGCTCAGGCCGCTGATTCTTCGGGTCCCACTGGCCGGCGATATCGCGGAAGCTGTACACCCGCTCCTTGGCCCGGCTCTTCTCTTCATCCCGCCGCGCCCCACCGAACGCCGCATCGAACTGCCCCTCTTCGAGCGCGTCCAGCAGACTCCGCGTCTTCAACAACCCGCAGCACGCCTGTGTTCCCAGCGTCCATGGATTCGCCCCTGCCGCAATCGCCTTCTCGTTACGATGAACGATCAGGTCTGCCCCGATCTCCTTGGTGTAGGCATCGCGAAACGCAATCATCTCGGGAAACTTGTAGCTGGTATCGACATGCAGCAGCGGAAACGGGATCTTCCCCGGATAGAATGCCTTCTGCGCCAGCCGCAGCATCACCGATGAGTCCTTGCCGATCGAATAGAGCATCACCGGACGGGCAAACTCCGCCACCGCCTCCCGGAGAATGGCGATGCTCTCCGCCTCCAGCGCCTGGATCTGGTTCAGCCGCTCCGGCTGAATTACCGCTTCTTCAATATCTGTATCTGTGGCAATCATCAGAGTCGTATGTCTCCCAAAAGGCTATATCTCGAAGAAACCACAAGCTGAGGGTTCCTGAGCAGAAGGTTGAAATGTAAACAGGAGAATGGGCCGCTAGCGCGGACAGCGCCGAAGAGCCTTCGGGCGACAACAACACGCGCTATTGATAGGGAGCACCATGTGTATATAACTATAACTCCCCCTCTCCGCAGCCGCAAGCTGCAAAGCTCTGCCGCGCACGACGTTTTGCTGTCTTTGATCGATTTAGCTCCATCGAGCAAAAGCTCGATCGAAAGCCCTTCCTACCCGGAAATCATGGTTTCGCAAATCGATTGAGAGCGCCTGCTCAACTACTCCTGAATATCTGCTAAACTAACTCAGTCGGTACGGCGATCCAGCAAGCCCACCCAGGCGCTTGAGCCCCACGGAACGCCCCTTTCTACCGGCATCTCACCGCAACACACATTCGGGGCGTAGCGCAGTCTGGTAGCGCACCTGGTTCGGGACCAGGGGGTCGGAGGTTCGAATCCTCTCGCCCCGACCATTTCTTACCGTCGGCGATCAAGCCGCATTCAGCCCTTCCCTTCAACCTTCGCCCTTACTTCGCGCGTCTCTTCCTCCATCAGCCAACGCCGCAACTGAAGGATGTCATTCGCGCGCGCAATGCCGATCGGTTTTCGCGAGCCATGCGATTGCACCACAACCACATTCTCGATATTTTTCAGCAACATATCGCGGTTCACCTGGTCGACCGCTTCCTCGGGATAAGCCAGTACATAATCCTGCCGCGCCAACTCCCGCATCTTGAAGTGATGGTCGGGCGGTTCGATCTTCAGCAGATCGTGCGCCTCCACGATTCCCACCAGCGACCCGTCCTTCTCGACCACTGGAATCACCCCTACACTTCCCGGCGCCAGGCTCGTCAACACTGTCCGCAACTCCTCGTCGGCATCCATCACATGGAACTGCTTCTGCATGATCTGATCGATCCGCGCACGCATCAGCACGGGCACTGAGTAATCCTGCAAAATGATCAACCCGCGCTTGACGAGTTTGCCCGTCATGATCGAATCCCGGCTGAATAGCCGCACAAAACCATCCGATACCATGACGCAGACGATCAGTGGAAGCAGCGCATTGGGGTTATGGCTCAGTTCGAAGAGAAACACAATGCTCGTGAAAGGAGCCCGCGCGATGCCACCAAACACTGCCGCCATCGCCACCAGCGCGTAGAACGCAGGGTTGCTGACGAGGTGCGGAAAAATATGATGGAACCCCAGCGCAAAAGTCGCGCCCAGGCCTCCTCCCACAATCAGCGACGGCGCAAAGACGCCGCCTGTTGTGCCCGATCCCAGCGAAATCACCAGCGCCCAGAACTTGGCCACCGAGATTCCCAGCAAAGAGCTGGTCGTAAGCCGGTTGTTCAGCATATCGCGGATGGTGTCGTAGCCGGTGCCGAAGATCTGCGGATAGAAGTAGCCAATGATGCCGAGAATCAGCGCGCCGATGGCCGGCGACCAGATGAGAGCCCCCTTAATAGGGAGGTTGTCAAAGAAGTCTTCCATCCATGCCAGCGCGCGAATCATTGCCAGTCCGACTGCCCCCATCAGGATGCCCATCAGGCCGAACAGCCACAACTCATTCATGCTGGTCAGTTTGTAAGCTGGCGTAGGAAACAGCGGAGCCCATCCTACAAAATGAATACGGACCCCCGTCGCCACCGCGGCCGCAAGTGCCACGGGAATGAACGATCGCGCTCGAAGCTCGAACAACAATAATTCGATGGCTACAAGAATTCCAGCAAGCGGCGCAGTAAAAGTAGCGGCCATTCCGGCAGCGGCTCCAGCGGCAAGCAAAACCCGTCGGTAATACGGCGTAAGCCCCACCGCCTGACCGAAAAGCGATCCGAAGGCAGCGCCTGTCTGAATGATCGGGCCTTCTGCGCCGAAGGGTCCGCCGGTTCCAATCGCAAGCGCGGTCGCCAGCGGTTTTAAAAGCGCCACACGAATCCGCATGCGGCTGTGGCCAAACAGCACTGCTTCCATGGCCTCCGGAATTCCGTGGCCCTTCAGCGTGGGCTCCCAGAAATGGACCATGATGCCGACCAGCAGCCCGCCTATCGGCGGAATCAAAATCACCCATAGACCCAGATGGTTATAGGCCGGATTCGTGATTGCGAAGGAAGCCTTGCCGTAGAAAAAGAGATTCGTGAAAAGGTAGATCAGTTCCAGCAGCCCCTGTGCCACAAGGCCCCCGATAAACCCGATCAGCAGCGCATAGCCGCATATCTTGATAACTTCCGGCTCAAGCGCCACCCCGAACTGGCTCTTCTTCTGTGGCTTGCTGTCAGGGTTCGGCGTAACTTCGGTGAACGGATAATCGGCCATCAAAAACCTCCCGCGAATCGCTTCCAAAATCCTGGGTAAATCCAGAAAAATCTCGTGCAATCCAAAGCGCTCGCAGGCAATCGAAATCCGTGCAGCGTGAGAGCGCAATTCCGGGCCGACTTCTCCCTGCGCATCATCGCGGCTTCAGGTTTTCGCGATTCATTCCACCAGGCTGTGGTCCTTGGCAACTGCTTCATGGCTCGACTCCGGAATACCGTCCCTACGAATCTTCAGAGCGTGCAAAATATCCGTCTTGGTGACAATGCCTTTCAACTTTCCACTCGGAGAGGTCAC
The DNA here is from genome assembly GCA_041691575.1 of Terriglobales bacterium. Classification (GTDB taxonomy): domain Bacteria; phylum Acidobacteriota; class Terriglobia; order Terriglobales; family Acidobacteriaceae; genus Edaphobacter. Next base: position 86,276 of record JBEPUJ010000008.1, on the reverse strand, counting down.
AAGCAGCATCTGCTGTTTGTGTTCACTCATCAGTAAACGAAGTCCTTCCATCACATCGCAATCCGAAGACACCCGCGTGACACGCCGATCGGTAAGATCTCGAATCCGCGTCGTCTCCCACTTCGAATGCGGCACTTTGGCAACGGACCAGGCATCGACAATTCCCAGGAGCTCGTCGTCCTCAAATACCGGAAATGCCGAATGGCGATAGCGAGGAGAGAGAACGTCCGCAAATTCCTTAAGGCTCATGGAAGCTTGTACCGACACCACTTTCTGCTGCATCACGTTCTCTACCACGACATTTCTCAACTCCTGCACCCTGACGCTCTCATGCAGGCGCTGGTCTCCCGATGCAGACGCATCTCCCGAGACCGCATACGCGACGGCGGATCCTATCAGCGCTGGAATAATAAAGGCGTGCCCTCCCGTCGCTTCTGCGACGAATACAACTGCAGCCAGTGGCGTCTTGTATCCGGCGGCAATAAAGGATGCCATGCCGACCGCTGCATACAACTCGAACGACGAGCTGTGGACAATGGACTGAGCAAAGGCAACACCAAAGCTGCCCCCCGTCAGGAACAGCGGAACAAACATGGCACTCACGCCACCGACGCCCAGCGTAAATGTCGTCGCCGCCAGCTTCAACACTCCAAAGAGAACTAACTCAAGCGTGCTGTGGTGTGTACCGAGAATCATCCCCACGGCTTCATAATTGGGTCCGAGCGGCACCAAGTTGCCAGGGTAGAAATAGAGGAAAATCACACCGCAGATTCCGGTTAGCAGTCCGCCCACGGTGAGCTTGATCCAGTGCGGCATGGAAGAGTTCACGAAAAACACTCTCGTCCGCCGAAAGGTGATGACAAACGCCATTGCAATCAGCCCAATAAGCAGCCCCAGCAACGCACTCCAGCAGAGGTCGCGGCCTGTGAACGACGTATTGCTGGCGAAGTCGAACAGCGGGGCTCCCCCAAGGAACGAGCTAAGCGTGATGTACGAGATCACCGAAGCAATCAGTGATGGCACCAGAGCTTCGTGCGCGAGGTCATCCTTATAGGGCATCTCCAAAGCGAAGACGATGCCTGTCAAAGGCGCGCGAAAGACCGCCGACATGCCCGCCGCGGCTCCGCAGATCAGCATGATGCGGCGGTCGCGCGCATCGAGATTCAGCCACCGCAACTTCGCCCAAAGCCACGAGCCGAGCGCCGCGCCGCCATAGATGCTCGGCCCCTCCAGAGCCGCACTGCCTCCAAAAGCCACCGTCGTAACCGCCGCCGCCAGCTTGGACAGGAACGGGCGCATATTGATATCGCCCTGATGCTCATGGTAGGAACGGATCACCTCCTCGGTGGAGTGTTCGTCCGGATTCGGCGTCATAAACTGCATGATCAGCCCGGTTGCGGCGAACGCAAGGACCAGGCAGGGCACAATGGCCCAGTGGCGGTGCAGATAATAGCCCAGCACGACCGGCCATATCTTACCCAGAATGATGATGGTGACGGCGGTACAGAGCAGGCCCGTCGCGACCCCGATGATGGGAGCGATAATCAGCCACTTATGCAGGTCGCGTGAATAGGTCGCGGTAAGGTCTTCATGCACCAGCGGCAGGTACTTGCGTAGCAGAGGATGCTTCAGCACCCAGTTTTGTCTTTTCGTTCTAAATGTTTGCGTCTGATCCATTAGATTTACTGTCTTTACCTTTGCTGTTACAAACTTCCTAAAATTTTGAGGAGCCCAAAATTACGTCATAGGCCTGCTATCAAATTGCCTTCTTCTTTACTTCAAGCATCTGTGGAGGAACCTTCGAAACCTTCAGCAATGCCTGCTGCGCGGAGTGGACTTCTTCTTTATGAAGCTCTGTCAACTGCGCGAGGATCTGTTCTCCTTGCGGAGTCAGTGAGACCAGGACAAACCGGCGATCACTGGTATCGTGCTCCTTCTGCACCAATCCGCGCTGCGCGGCTCGTTCCACCAGACCCACCACGGAGTTGTGACGTTCCTGTAGAAACTCCGCCAACTCCGAGACCGTGGCCGTACCCCGCCCCGTGTATCCGGCAACCCCAAGCATTAGCTGATGCTGCTGTGGAGTAACACCGCATTGCCTCGCCGCCTTCTCGCTGAATCGCAGAAATTTACGCAGATTGTAGCGAAACCACGCCAGATTCCTAATCGTTTCTTCAGATGGATTTTGGATCGTGGAGGATGGAAGCGCCTGGGAAGAGGATCGCGACTTCATAGAAATAGTATATCGCAACGAGATTGAATTTACATCTTATTGTGATCTATTAAGGGACACAGAAAGAAACCAAAGTCCCCGTAAACTGTCGCGGTTCTGCCAGATGACTTTTCCCCCCTGTAAACTGAGCGCTGTTCGCTTTCGTCCGCGAAGCAACCAGCCTGGAACCTTGTAAGGATCTTGTTCATGTCCGCTCGTCACCGCTCTCACCGAGGCTCACCTTTGTCCATCGCTTCTCTCTGCGCTCTTCTGCTCATTGGCGCGGGCATGTCGGTCGCGCAATCCACTGCACCGGCTTCTCCAGCGCCAGCCAGTCCCCCACAGGAGAGCCAGCCCGCAGGCATGAGTGTGAATACCGGGGGAGCCCACGCAGCCGTCCTCGATAGTGAGCATCGGCCCATCACCGCTGGCGGCTTCGTGAAAAGTGGCCCCGTCCTCTTTCAGGACATCGCCGAAAAGTCCGGCCTGACAACTTGGACCCACATTGAAGGGACTCCGCAGAAGAACTTCATCATCGAAACCGTTGGCTCGGGTGTTGGCCTTATCGACTACGATAACGACGGCTGGCTGGACATCTATCTCGTCAACGGCTCTACCTACGATGCGCTGTCCGGCAAGACAGCGCCGCCTCACGCCGCCCTCTTCCACAATAACCACGACGGAACCTTCACCGATGTCGCCGAAAAAGCAGGCGTCACCAACGATCGCTGGGGCGTGGGAGCCGCGGTCGCCGACTACGACAACGACGGCTGGCCCGATATCTACGTCACTAACTTCGGCAAGAACCGCCTCTACCATAACAACCACGACGGAACCTTCACCGACGTCGCCGAAAAAGCAGGCGTTACATTAGGCAACTGGTCCGCCGGCTCCACTTGGGGCGACTACGACGGCGACGGCCACCTCGACCTCTTCGTCCCCGGCTACATTCACTACGACATGGCGAATCAGCCCGCATACAACTGCCAGTTTCGTGGCGAAAAAGTTATGTGCGGTCCGCGCGGCCTCAAAGGCGAGCCCGACCACCTCTTCCACAACAATGGCGACGGCACCTTCACTGACGTCAGCGAAAAGGCAGGCGTCTCCGATAAGAACGACTACTACGGTCTCACCTCCGCCTTCGTCGACGTAAACAACGATGGCAAGCCGGATCTCCTCGTCGCCAACGATTCCACGCCAAACTACCTCTATCTCAACAAGGGTGACGGCACCTTCGAGGACGACAGTTATGCCTCCGGCTATGCCCTCAACGAGAACGGCCGCGAGACCGCATCGATGGGCATCGCTATCGGCGACTATCGCAATAACGGTCTCATCGACCTCTACGACACCACCTTTTCCGATGATTACAACCCGCTCTATCGAAATGACGGCGACGGCAACTTCACCGACATCAGCTACCAGATGGGCATCGCGGAGCCTACCATTCCCTTCCTCGGCTGGGGCACCGCCTTCCTCGACTTCGATAACGACGGCTGGAAGGATCTCATCGTCGCCAACGGTCACGTCTACCCGCAGGTCGATCAAACTACTTGGGGCACCACCTTGAAGCAGCGCCCCCTGCTCTTCCACAACATCGACGGCAAAAAGTTTGAGGTCGAGCCCGCCGTCGAAGGTACCGCACTCGCCAAGCTCTACGTAGGCCGAGGCCTGGCCGTCGGCGATCTCTTCAACGACGGCAAACTCGCTGTCGTCATCAACTCTCTCGATGGCCATCCTGCCCTGCTGCGCAACGTCTCCTCAGACCACCATCATTGGATCGAACTCAAGCTCATCGGCGGTCCCAAGAGCCCCCGCGACGCAACCGGAGCCGCCGTCTATCTCACCGCCAACGGAATGCGCCAGCGCGGGGATGTCGTCTCCGGCGGCACCTTCGCCTCGACTCACGATCCGCGCGTTCACTTCGGTCTCGGCGACGCTACTACGATCAACTCTGTCGAAATCCATTGGCCCAGCGGCGCAAAAGAAAAATTCACTATCCCTAAAGTCGATCAAATCGTTACCCTCACAGAAGGCAAAGGAACCAAAATGTGACTCATCGTTCAGGAGGATGCTGAAGTGGCAATCGCTTTGAAGGGACGCGGCTTCACAAGCTGCGGAAGAACTTCAGATCTGTTAAGGGCACGGCTTTAGCCGTGCCGTAAATTTTCTGCTTGTAAGGGGCTTTAGCCCCTGAGGTACGTTTTCGAACCAGCCGCCTCTCCGAAGCCTCGTATGAACCTTCGACCTCATCGCCATTCCGTCCTGCGCTCCCTCTTCTTCTGGACGCTCTGCGGAATTACCGTCCTCTCCATAAGTGCGCGCGCACAGAAGGTCAACGCGCTCGGCCACCAATCATGGTCGACAGAGAACGGGCTCCCGCAAAACAGCGTCCATCAGGTCTTCCAATCGCGCGATGGCTACATCTGGATCGCGACCGAAGACGGCGTCGCCCGCTTCAATGGCGTCGATTTCAAAATCTTCAACCACGAAACCTCGCCCGCCTTCACCAGCAACGACATCTGCTGCTTCGCGCAATCTTCCACCGGTCCGCTCTGGATCGGGACCGCCGACGGCCTTATCCAGTACTCTGGCGAAGCCTTCCATCGCTATTCTGTCCCAGACACCATCCTCTCTTTGTCGATCGATGACACCGGCAGCGTTCTGGTCCTCACCGGCAGCGGCATCCTCCGTTTTGACGGAAAGAGCTTCTCTCCCCTCTCCCTTCCCTCCTCTGCCACCCCTATTGCAATGGCGCAGGCCGATGACGGCAGCATCTGGATCGCTTCCACCTCTAAAATCATCCAGTATCAGCGCGGCCAATTTCATGCCGCACCTCTCAGTCTCGACCCCGCGCAGCAGAACATCGAAGGCATCGGTTCGCTCCCCAACCACGGCCTCTGGTTGCGCACGAGTAACAGCATTACCCTGATAGAGAACGGCCACCCTCGTACCCTTCAGACTGGCCGCGAACTCCCTGTCACCCGTATCCAGTCTGCCCTCTCAGACACCCGCGGAGACCTCTGGATCGGCACCAGCCAGGGCCTCTTCGCACTGGGAAAAAACGCGACTCAGCCACAGCGCCAACCTGCCCTTGGTTCCACCAGTATTCTGTCCACCTTCGAAGATCGAGAGGGCAATCTCTGGATCGGCACTGAGACCAGCGGCCTCGACATTCTGCGGCAACAGAGCTTCCGCACCATCCCCCCCCTCTCCGACCACGTCATTACCGCAATCGCCCAATCATGGGACGGGGCCTTGTGGGTGGGCACCAACGGCGACGGCCTCGACCGCTGGCAATCGGGAAAGCTCCAGCACTACTCCACTGGCAACGGCCTCCTCAGCGAAGTGATCCTCTCTCTTTCTCCCGGAGTGAACGGCAGCATCTGGATCGGCACCCCGGACGGCCTCAACCGTATCGAAGGGGCAAAGGTTGAAGCCTACACCTCAGCCGACGGGCTCCCCGACGATCTCATCCGCTCGCTTCTCCTCGACAGCGACGGCTCGCTCTGGATCGGCACTCGCCGCGGCCTCGCCCACTGGCAGAACAACCGCTTCACCACCTTCACCCAGAACGACGGACTCAAAAGCAATCTCATCGGAGTCCTACTCCAGCCCCACGCCTCCAACTCTGCACATGATCTATGGATCGGCACACTCAATGGCCTCTCCCGGCTTCGCAACGGCAAAATCTCAACCTATACCGCTAAAGACGGACTCTCCGGCGATGTCATTACCGCGCTTGCTGAAGACTCCCGTGGCACACTCTGGATCGGCACCAACGGCGACGGCCTCAGCACTTACTCCAACGGAACGTTCACTTCCCTGCGCCGGAACGATCTGCCCCTGATGATCGACTCGGTCCTTGAAGATGATCACGGCGTCCTCTGGCTCAGCTCCACCCGCGGCATTACGCGCGTCGCCACCTCCAGTCTCATCGCCTGCGGGTCGTCTCCCAGTTGCAATCCTCACGCTATCTCCTACGGCCGCTCCGACGGCATGCCCACCGAAGAGGCCTCCGCCATCGGCCATCCGTCAGCATGGAAGACGGCGCAAGGCCTGCTCTGGTTCGCGACGCGTAAGGGCGTGGCCATCGCCGATCCCGATCACCTCTCTGAAAACCGTGTCCCTCCCCCAGTCGTTATCGAACGCTTCACCATAGATGACACCGCGCTCCCCCTCTCCACCGACGAACAAAATATCCCTCCCGGTCATAGAAGCTTTGCCTTCCAATACGCCGGCCTCAGCTTTGTCGCGCCCTCCAAAGTTCGTTATCGCTACATCCTCGAAGGCTTCGACAAGCAATGGACCGAAGCCGGTTCACGCCGCATTGCCTACTACACGAACCTGCCTCCCCGTCACTACCGCTTCCGTGTCCAGGCCGCAAATAACGACGGCGTCTGGAGTGAAACCGGAGCCTCGCTCGCCTTCTATGTGCGCCCTCCCTTCTATCGCAGAGTCTGGTTCCTGCTGCTGGCCACTGTTCTCATCTCCGCTCTTGTCATCCTTCTCTACCGCCTCCGCCTCCGCCGTCTTCACTCGGAGTTTCAGGCAGTCCTGGCCGAGCGCAATCGCATGGCTCGCGAAATCCATGACACCCTGGCGCAAAGCTTCGTCGGCGTCTCCGTCCAGCTCGAACTCACCGCGCAGCTCATTGCACAATCACAGGTCGCCGCTGCCGGCCAGCAGATCGACCGCACCCGCGAATATGTGCGCGAGGGCCTTGCCGAGGCACGCCGCAGCATCTGGGATCTTCGCGCCATCACGGCCAAGCACACCCTTCCCACCCGCCTCACCCGCCTCGCCGAACAGTCCACCACCGCCAGCCTACCCATCCATCTCGACATCGGCGGCACCTATCGCGCTCTCGACCCCACTCTCGAAGACGAGGTCCTCCGCATTGCTCAGGAAGCCCTCAGCAACGTGACCCGCCATTCTCGTGCAAAACACATCTCTGTCGATCTGCGCTATCATTCAAGCCGATTGACCTTAACCATCACCGACGATGGTCGCGGCTTCCAGGCATCCGACGACTCCCTTCCCGCCCGCGGCCACTTCGGCCTTCAGGGAATGCGCGAGCGGGCAACACAGATTCACGCGCAACTCACCATAGAAAGCTCGCCCGGATTGGGCACAACCATTAAACTGGAAGCTCCCGTCGTCACCTCGAAATCGAAAGGCGCTGCAACCCATGGCTGAACCGATCCGCATACTTGTAGTCGACGACCATCACGTCGTCCGGCAAGGCCTCGTCGCGCTGCTCAACATCATGCCCGAGATCAAGGTCGTCGGCGAAGCCGGCGACGGACTCCAGGCCATCGAACTTTATCGCTCCCTCCGCCCCGACATCACCCTGATGGACCTGCAACTCCCTAAACTCGGCGGCGTCGAAGCCATCCAGAAGATCCGTGCCGATGATCCCGCCGCACGCTTCGTCGTCCTCACCACCTTCGACGGAGATGAGGACATCTTCCGCGCGCTCCAGGCCGGGGCCAAAGCCTACCTCCTCAAGGGCATGACCATCGAGGAGCTGCTCTCCACCATTCAAGCCGTCCACAGCGGCAAGACCCGCATCGCCCCCGCCATCGCCGAGAAGCTGGCCGAAAGAATGGGCAGCCACGCTCTCACCGCCCGCGAATTGGGCGTCCTCGAGCGGATCGTTGCCGGTCGTGCCAACAAGGAGATAGCCTCCGACCTCGACATCAGCGAAGCCACCGTCAAGTCCCACATCAACAACCTGCTCGGCAAGCTGGGCGTCGGCGACCGAACCCACGCCGCGACCGTCGCGCTCCAGCGAGGTATAGTACATCTCAAATGAACCTGCGTCCCGTCCGATCGCTCGCCGTCGCTCTGCTTCTTTTTTCCATGCTTCCCCTTGCCTTCAGCGCTCCGCCAAAATCCTCCTGGCGGTCGGCTACTTCAGCGGAACTGAAGAGCGCACTGCCTGCTCGTGCACAGGTCGAAAAAGAGCGCATCGAAACCGAGATGCGCACCGCCTCCGGCATCATCAACTCGCAGGGCAAGATCATCGCCGGCGTCGTCCTCATCACTGCCGGGTACTCCGCCGACGGAAAATATTCCCACTACTTTCTGGTCCAGTCCCCCATCACCATCGGGGACGTCGCCCTCCCCGCCGGAAATTATGTGCTCGGCTGGCAGCGCAGCGAGGACAGCCTCATCGTCAAGTTCTACGACGCCGCAACCGGCGAGGAACGCGGCACCACCGCCGCTCATCGCCTGCCCTCCGGATCGAGAGTCGAATCCTTCCGCATCTGGCCTCCCTCCGACCGCCAATTCATTCAAATCGGACGCTTTGCCCTCTCCTACTCTCCCGGCGCGTAGCTGTCCATCCTTCATGCAGCAGAAAACCACGCAATTCTTGAATATCTGCCACGAGGCGTGGGACATTTGTTACCTTGGGGAGACTCAATTTCCTAGTCTCCGGATACATTCATGGTCAAAACTAAATCCGCAGTAAAGCGTTACTACCCAACTCCGGCACTCGAAAAGGGCCTCGACATCCTGGAACTCTTTGCGGCCACGCCTACCGGTCTCACGGTCAGCGAAGTCGCCAGACGGCTGAACCGCACCGTCTCCGAGATATTTCGCATGCTGCTCTGTCTCGAGCAGCGCGGATATCTCGCTCAATCGGCGAACAAGGAACGCTATCAGCTCACCCTTCGCCTCTTTCGCCTCGGCCAGGAGCATCCTCCCACCAAGCGGCTCGTCACCGAGGCCCTGCCTCCCATGCATCAGGTGGCGCACGAACTCCGCCAGTCCTGTCATCTCGGGGTGCTCGACGGCGGACACGTCGTCATCATCGCTCAGGTGGACTCACCCGAATCGACCGGCTTTTACGTCAAGGTCGGTTCCAAGGTAGATCTGATGCACGCCGCCACCGGCCACGTCATCCTCGCCCACCAGGACCAGGATTCCTGCCAGCGCGCCATTGACGAGTGGACACTGGAAACGAAGAAGAAAAAGCCCGCCGACCTTGACGAACATCTCGCCAAAATCCGCAGCCGCGGATACGAGCGTCGCGACAGCTACGAAGTTACCGGGATCACCAACATCAGCTTTCCCATCCTCAACGCCCAGGGAAACGCCGTCGCCGGCCTCACCGTTCCCTACGTCAAGCGCATCGAGGACACCATTGGTATTCAGCAGGTCATCACCTCCCTGCGAAACGCGAGCCGCCGAATATCGGAGTCCATCGGAGCCGCATCCACCGATGAGTCCGAAGACAAATCAAAACGCGCCCCAAAGGTAAAGAAGTAAGCGTTCTGCCTTTCGCGGATCGATTGACCCGGCGAATCGCCGACAATCCGGAAATGATCGCCTGCGCCATAGGGCCCCAATACAGGGATGTCGGTAGGCAGTAGCGCAGCCCATGACGAGTCGCGCATTGCTCAGCGCTTTCCCGGCCCCAGCAGCGCACGCCCCGGAAATATATTCGGAACGATCTTGCCTTCGTCAACGAGTACAGTTCCGTCTACCACTAGATAGCGCACACCCATACTCGGTTCCATGGGCTTATTAAAAGTCGAGCGGTCGCTGATCGTTCGAGCATCGAACACCACGATGTCTGCGTCGGCGCCCTCCTGCAATCTGCCTTTCTGGTGTCCCTCAGGAGTCGAACGCTCCAGCATCTCCGCTGGCATCAAGCTCATCTTTCGCAGCGCATCCATGAGCGTGATCGTTCCCTTTTCACGGACATATTGGGCCAACACGCGCGAAAAGGTTCCAGCATTACGGGGATGTCCTTCGAGGCCGTCGCTGGCGATCATCACCAATGGGTGCGGAATTACTTTGTCCACCACTTCCTGCGTATTGCCGAAAATTACCACCCAGCGTGCCGTTCCGGAATTATGCAGCGCATCGAAGCGCTCCTTGGTGAGGCGCTCTCCCGTGTCTGGAAGCATGAGGTCGCCATAGCTGTTCCCCAACCTTTGCTGCCAGCCTGGGCTGAAGACTGCTGAGTTGATAGCAGTCATGCCCGCGATGTAGGGATACGCTTCGGTAGTGACGTCGAGGCCACGGGCGCGCGCTCCTGCAATCATCGAGAGGCACTCCAGCGAGTCGCGCATGCAGGTGCTGTTGATATGCACGATGTGCAGCGAAGCACCCGTAATAGCAGCCGCTCCGATCACTTCGCTGACTGCCTCAATGGCAGAGCCTGGCTCGACGGGGCCGCTGCTGCGCACATGCGTGTACACCGGCAACCTTCGCTCGGCGGCGAGACGGAACATGTCAATCACCTCCAGCCGGGTTGCTCCCGGCGTGTACTGGATGCCCATACCGATCGCCAGGCCACCGGCATCCAGTTCCTCGCGCAATCGCTCTTTTATCTTCTCAATCTGTTCTGGCGTCGCGTGCTGATCGGTCGCAAGCCCGATCTTAGGCAGGATGTCTCCCGCCGGTAGCGGAGAGCCGAACGCGAGAGATCGCGCCGCCACCTGGCTGGCAGATGTGCCGTAGTGAATCAACGAACGGCCTTCTTTCGCTTTCAAAAACCGAGCGACGTCCGCTGCACCGATCTCCAACTCCAGCGCGGTAGTGACACCATCCAGCGCTTTGACTCGCTGGCTTGCAAGGTCCTGGCTATGCTGGTGCAAGTCGATGAATCCAGGAGCAACTACCAGCCCGCTGACATCGACGACACGGCGGCCGCTCAGCGTCTCAGACGAGATGCCGACAATCTTTCCATCGCGGATGCCGACATTGCGCACGGCATCCATACCGGTTTCGGGATCCATAACGCGTCCGCCTGCGAGCACGAGATCATACTGCTGTGCTGACACAATGGTGGTTGATAACGCCAGAAGAAAGAGAAAGAAAATCAGCTTGCGCATGGTTACCCCGTTTAGAGCAGAAATAATATCAGTATGAAGCTTGTTGCCGATTGCAGGCGGATGACGAGAAACCAGAGGGAAGGGATCCCTATCTCCTCCATAACCCAACAGCGCAATACAACCGTAACCCCTACCATGTAGCATCGTTCTATGGCTTTAGCTGCAACACCCGAAGAAGCCGCGCACACGCACGCTGCCAAGCGTTCCGCTGCGCTTCTGTCCGTCTTCGCCGCTCTGGTCATCACTCTGCTTAAGCTGCTCACTGGTCTCCTCACCGGCTCGCTCGGCATGCTCTCCGAGGCCGCCCACTCCGGCATCGATCTCGGCGCCGCCGCCATCACATTCTTCTCCGTACAGGTCTCCGACCGCCCCGCCGACGAGGACCACAACTACGGCCATGGCAAGATTGAAAGCCTCTCCGCCTTCGTCGAGACCTTCCTTATGCTCGCCTCCTGCATCTGGATTCTCACCGAGGCGATCCGCCGCATCTTCTTCCACGAGCATCTCGCGCTCGCCTTTTCCATCTGGCCCTTCGTCGTCCTTCTGCTCTCCATCACCGTCGATTACTCCCGCGCGCGCCACCTCCATCGTGTAGCTGCTCAGTACAACAGCGAGGCCCTCGAAGCCGACGCCATCCACTTTCACACCGACATCTGGTCCTCCACCGCCGTCTTCATCGGCCTGCTCGCTACCTACATCGGCGGACATTGGAACCTTCCCTTCCTCGAGTTCGCCGACCCCGTCGCAGCCATCTTCGTCTCTGGCATCATCCTGCGCGTCAGTTGGAAGCTCGCTCGACGCACCATCGACACCCTGCTCGACGCCACACCCGCCGAGACCCGCGCCCAGACCCGCCGCGACCTTATTCGCGACCTCTCCGCGATCGATGGGGTCCTCTCCGTCGACCGCGTCCGTACCCGCCGCTCCGGTCCCAGCTACTTCGCCGACGTTACCCTCGGCATGCCCCGCAAGCTCACCTTCCAACGCTCCGAGCAGATCACCGCCGCTGCCACTGCCGCCGTCCAACGTCATCTGCCCGGCGCCGACGTCATCGTCCACTCCGTTCCTATCGCCTCCCTCGCCGAGAGCGTCCACGACCGCATCCGCGCCGTCGCTGCCCGCGCCAATCTCACTATCCACGACGTCAGCGTGCAGGAGTTCGACCACCAACTCCATGTAGAACAGCACCTCGAAGTCGACGAGACCATGCCCCTGCGCGACGCCCACGCCCTCGCCACCCAGCTCGAGTCTGATATGCGCCGCGAGATCCCGGCTATCGCCACCATACTCACGCACATCGAAAGCGAGCCCGCCACTATCGAGCGGCCGGCGTCGCTCGAACGCGACCGCCAGCTCGAAGTCCGCCTCCGCCGCGCTGCCGCCGCCTTTCCCGATATCCTCGACATCCACGAAGTCTTCGTCACCCGCATGCCCCACCATGGAACCGACCGAATCCAGATCAGTTGCCACTGCACCCTGCCCGACGACCTTCCCATGGCACAGGTTCACGCCGTCATCACCGCGCTCGAAGACGCCTTCAAACTCGACGCTCCCGAAGTCAGCCGCCTGTTGATTCATCCTGAACCAGCCACCGATAACCGCGGCTGACCTGCGCTTAGAACCTATCCAATAACCCTCAACCTACGTCATCTCGACCGGAGCCGCGCGGTTTCATTGCGCGGCGGAGCGGAGAGATCCCTGTATCTCGTCTTTGTTCTTGTCGTTGCCTGTTCGTCAATCCAATGCAAATCAAGTTTTTGGACAAATTCTGCGAGACTGTATCCTGAAGCTGGATGAAGCGCTTCTTCAACATTCTTCTCGGTGCCATGGCGATGCTTGCGGTCGCGCTCATCTCCGCGTTTATCTCCATGCGTCTCGCCATTCATGGCCGCGAGGTCGAGATTCCTAACCTCGCCGGCCTGACGGTGTCCGAGGCCAGCCAGGCCGCCAGCGCACGCGGACTTAATCTCCACCTGGAGAACAAGTTCTACGCACCCAACGTAGCTCCTGGGCACATTCTTGCCCAATCGCCAGCGCCCGGTGTAACCGTCAGACGCGAGTGGACAGTGCGTGTTACCGAGAGCCTTGGGTCGCAGAAGGTATCCGTACCGGATGTCATCGGCCAGACGGAACGTCCTGCATCCATCCTGATGCGCCGTCTTTCGCTCGATCTGGGTACAGTTGCCCAGATGCCTGCGGCCAGCGAGCCGGGCATCATCCTTGCCCAGACCCCTACTCCCAACGCGTCCGGAATTGACCAGCCGCGAGTGAGCCTGCTGCTCAGTGCAGGTGAAGACCCAGCCTCAACAGCCTTCGTTATGCCATCGCTCACCGGCCTGACCCTCGCCAGCGCCGCTGTCCGCGCGGCTGCGGCAGGTCTACACATTGCCAGTCTGGAGGACGTCAGCGTGCCTGTGCCTGCTGCTCCCGGAGTTCCGGGAACTCCAACAGCGGCTCCGGCGGCTGTCATGCCCATAACGCCGGGGCTGGTCGTCGACCAGTCGCCACTGGCCGGATATCGCGTCGTCAAGGGCGACGCCGTTCATATTAAATTGACGCATTAGATATTAAGTCGACACATTAGAGCGCTTCCAACACGGTTATACCCACAAACCAAAGCAAGCTATACCCCAAAACCCCCAAAATTGTCATCCTTCGCCGCAGGCGGAGGACCTGCTTTTTGCCTTGGGGCACCTTATATTTAAACCGCATTGGAACAGAACCTTGGCGTAGGACTAGTTACCCTGTTCGAGGACGACAGCGAAGAAGCCGTCGCAGCTTTGAACTCCCGGCAATGTTCGCAAAACACCATCGCGCACGGCCGACGCCAAATCCACATCTCTTCTGAGTACGCCCGACTCGGCCAATTCTGTGATCAGCCCTTCGACCGGAATTTTATGCGCACCGGCGGTTCCGACTACGTCCTCCACGACTCGCTCACATTCCTCCGGCTCCAACGAGCAGGTCGAATAGACCAACCGCCCTCCGGGAGCGAGGCGCTTTAGTGCAGCGCTTAGAATCGCGCGTTGGCGAGTGGTCTGCCGCGCAAACTCTTCGGGCTTGAGTCGATGGCGAATCTCGGGGTTTCCGGCCAGCGTTCCCGTGCCGCTGCACGGGACGTCGCACAGAATGAGGTCGAACTGCTCGTCTCCTGCTGCGGTGGCGTCGGCAACTGCACAGCGTATCCGTTCGGCATAGGAGTAACGACGAAAGCGCGCTTCGGTCTGCGCCAACCGTTTCGTACTGATATCGGTCGCTGTAACGTCTGCCGATTCCAGCCGATGCGCCAGAATCAGTGTCTTGCCTCCCGGAGCAGCGCAGCAATCCCAAACCGTCTTCGCGGCGGGCATAGCCGCTGCCGCAAGCTCCGCCACCAGCCGCGAACCGTCATCCATCTGTGGCAAGTCGCCGCCATTCTCGGCGAACAAGGTTGCGTCTGCCGGTTCCTTCTGATCGGCCTCGCAAATCTTCAGCGCAGCCTCGCGCCCATACGCCGCGACCCATCGCTCGACCAGCCACTGCGGATGTCCCAGCCGCTCGGAAAATGCCGCAACCGACTCAAACACGCGCTGCCCCGGCTTCTGAGCCGCTGCCAGCTTGCGCAGCACCGCGTTGACCATGCCCGTCGCATGGGGTTGACCGGCAGCCCGGCATAGTTCAACACTTTCGCCCAGCGCCGCATGCGCGGGGATGCGGTCCAGATGCAACAGTTGAAATGCCCCCAGCCGCAAGGCCAGCGCGACCGGCTCTGCCAGCCTCTGCTCCGGTCGCTGCAGCAGGCTGCGCACCCGCGCATCGAGGGCGATCTGCCAACGCAGAACGCCCATCACCAGCGCCGTCGTAAGGTTCCTGTCTTCGGGAGAGAGCGCCTCCATCCGAGGGGAGTGCAGCAACTCGTCGCTATGCCCTTTGCCTTCACCGACCAGCGTCAGAATCTCAAACGCCGCCAGTCTCGCAGGCGCAATCTTGCCGATGGCAACTTCAGCAGAGGCCGTCGGACCAGCAGAGGCTGGCCGTTTCCTTGCCGCAGTCTGCTTCCTCTGTGGGGTCTTCGCTGGGATCTGCTTGCTTTTCATATCCCCAGCCGTTCGCCGCTTTTGATCTGGTACCCGTGCAGAAACTCAGCCGCGCTCATGCGCCGCTTGCCTTCAGTCTGCACCTCGTCCAGTCCGATAACGGTTCCATTGCCACAGATCACGTTCATGGCATCGCCTTCGACGACCAGAGTTCCGGCTTCACCTTTGGCGGGATGTGCCACGTGCATTCTGTGGACGATCAGTTTTTTGCCGCGCAAGGTCGTATGCGCTCCAGGCCATGGCTGAAAGCCGCGCCAACGGTCGTAGACACTCTGTGCCGTCCGCGCAAAATCGATCCGGCCATCTTCGCGCTTCAGGATCGGCGCCAACGTCGCCAGCGAGTGGTCCTGTTTCTGACAGAAGAGAGAATTGTCAGCCAGCCCGCACAGCGTCTCCACCATCAACTCCGCGCCCACCGCTGCGAGGCCTTCATAGACGTCGACTGCCGTCTCTTCCTGTCCAATCGGGACCACCTTGGCCAGCAACATCTCGCCGGTATCAAGCCCTGCGTCGAGCCGCATCGTGGTTACTCCTGTGATATTTTCCCCGCTTGCGATGGCCCATTGAATCGGCGCGGCGCCACGATACTTCGGCAGCAGCGAACCGTGCAGATTGATGTTGCCAAGCGGCGGCAGATCGAGCATCCACTGTGGGATGATGCGGCCATAGGCCACAACAAGAATTGCCTCGGGATTGATGCCTTGCAGTTGCGTGCGAAATTCGAAGTTATTCTTGATCTTCTCCGGCTGCGCCACCGGAATTCCATGTTTGAGCGCGATGCGCTTCACCGGAGGGGGATGCATCTCCATGCCTCGCCCTGCGGCACGGTCAGGCTGCGTGACCACCAGCGCCACGTCGTGACCGGCAGCGATGACGGCTTCGAGTGTAGGGACAGCGAATTGTGGAGTGCCGCAGAATACGAGTTTCAAGGCTGATCTCTCACTTCCGGCTGACGGATTAACATCGATCTGCACCGATGGACGCCGATTTTAAAACAGGCAACGACGAAATACCGAGAGCCTTCTCTGAGTTCCGAACGACGGAGCAAAACAAACGGCGCAGGATGCAGCCTTACCACTCACCATTCTTCTGTAGCTTTTTGATCTTCCGAATGACGAGGTCGCGCTTCAGACGGCTCAGCCTATCGATAAATAGAATGCCGTCCAGATGGTCGATCTCATGCTGCATGGCGCGGGCCAATAGTTCTTCGCCCTCGACCTCAATGGGATTTCCATTGACATCCTGCGCCCGCACCTTCACCCATCCAGCACGGCTGACCTTCTCGCGAATCTCCGGCAGGCTCAGGCAGCCTTCTTCCTCAACCTGCTTGCCCTTGCGCTCGACGATCTCCGGATTGATGAGCACGACTTTCTCATCGGGATTCTTTTTGAAGCTGCAATCGATCACCGTGATGCGCTGTGAGATGCTGATCTGCGGTGCGGCCAACCCAATTCCCTGCGCCGCATACATCGACTCGAACATCTCCTCGACCAGCTTCTTCAACTTCGCGTCGAACACGGTCACTTCTTCCCCGCGCTTTGCCAGCACCGGGTCCGGCCATTTTACGACCTCATGTATTTTGCCCACTGATTTGCCCATTGACTGGCTCACCTTAATACGCTCGAATCTGCTCACAATAGCCGTTGAAGTTGCGCTGCATCTCACGCAGCGAATCACCGCCGAACTTTTCTATCACCAGCCGCGCAATGGCCAGCGCGACCATCGCCTCAGCCGCCACGCCCGCTGCAGGAACGACGCAGACATCGCTGCGCTCATACGCGGCTTTGACCGGCTCGCGCGTCTCGAAGCTGACCGAGGCCAGCGGCCTGCGCAGCGTGGAGATCGGCTTCAAATATCCGCGCACCACAATGTCTTCGCCGTTAGAGATTCCGCCTTCGATGCCGCCGGCGTTGTTCTGCTCGCGCGAAAACTTTGTAAAGCCGCCTTCGCCGTCGTAGCCGATCGCATCGTGGACAGCGGACCCAAGCGACTCCGCCGCCGTCACACCACGCCCAATCTCAACCGCCTTGACCGCTTGCAGACTCATCACCGCCTGGGCCAGCAGACCGTCCATCCGCTCGTCCCAGTTGGCGTGGGTGCCCACACCCGGCGGCAAGCCGTGAACCACCACCTCGAACACACCGCCGATGGTATCGCCCGTCCGCAGAACCGCATCGACCTCGGCCTTCATCAAGGCTTCGCTGTCGGCATCGACACAGTTCAGCAGAACCTCTTCCTTGGCTTGCAGCGCCACAATCTCGTCCCATTTCGCCGGACGCGAAAGCTCCGCCTTGCCGACGCGGATGACGTGGCTGGCAACACCCACGCCCAGTTCCTTGAGCAGCAGCTTGGCAAACGCTCCCGAGGCTACGCGAGCCGCACTTTCGCGAGCGCTGGCTCGCTCCAACACATAACGGGCGTCTTTGAAATCGTATTTAAGAGCACCGGCAAGATCGGCATGCCCCGGCCTTGGCGAAGCGACCGCCTTGTGCTTTGCAGGGTCGCCCTCTTCCACCGGCAGAATCTCGGTCCAGTTCTTCCAATCGTTATTGGCGAGCGTCATGGCGATGGGGGAACCAATCGTCTTGCCATGCCGAACGCCGCTGAGAACATGAGCCGTATCGCGCTCGATGCGCATCCGCCCGCCCCGGCCATAGCCCTTCTGGCGACGCCACAGCTCATGATTGACAAACTCAAGGTCCACCGGAACACCCGAGGGCATTCCGCTTACCATGGCCACCAGACTTTCGCCGTGGCTCTCTCCCGCTGTAGAAAATCGAAACATTTTCCTCACTTACACTGGCGCAAAGGCGCACAAACGCTGCAAATCTGATTGTAACAACCTTCGCCACGAGGCTAACCGGGTTATGTTTGACCGGTTTACAAAGTCTCGGCAACTCGCGCCCTGATTGGGCATCTAAGCTAAATCACCGACAAAATCTTTACTGAATACCGAATGTTGATTCACGCAACATAAAAAAATCATTTGTGTCTAATAAACTGAGAGCTTGACCCGGAATGCTTGCCGGGCTGGTACTCAGACCTGCTGTTCTCGAAGTCCGGTGCAGCCATGTCCGACCGGGCCAACGAAGGCCGTCAGGGAGGCAAATCATGAAGATCACTCGTCTTCTTAAAAGTTCGATCGGTACCGCAATGCTGGCAGGTGCCCTACTTTTGGCTGCTCCTCACTCCGCCAACGCAAGCGTATTTGTGTCTGTTGGCATCGCTCCTCCTCCGATCCCTGTCTATGCACAGCCTGTCATTCCCGGCGATGGCTACATCTGGACTCCGGGCTACTGGGCCTGGACCGGAGATGGCTACGAGTGGGTCGACGGCGCATGGGTCCAGCCTCCGTACGTGAACGCGCTGTGGACCCCCGGTTACTGGGGCTATGGCGGCAACGGCTACTTGTGGAATGCCGGCTACTGGGGTCGCGACATCGGCTACTACGGCGGTATCAACTATGGTTTCGGCTACTTCGGCACCGGCTTCTACGGCGGGTACTGGGGCGGCGGCCACTTCTGCTACAACCGTGGCTATAACAACTTCGGTGGCCATCGCGGTTTCCGTAACATCTATGACCGGCCCGTCCGTGGGTTCAATGGACGCCCCGGCGGATCCAGCTTCACCAGCCATGATGGAAACCGTGGCGGACGCGACTTCGCGGGCAATCGTGGCGCTAACATCGGAGGCCGTAACTTCGGCAGCCATGACAACCACAACTTCGCCGGCAATAGTCAGCGTAATTTCAATAATGGCAACAGCAACCGTGGCGTAGATGCCAATGGAAACCGAGGCTTCGACAACAACCGTCAGGCATACAACGGAGCCAACAACTCGTCGCGCAGCAATCTCCAACAAGGCCCGCGCAGCTTCGCTCAACAAGGTCCGCGCAGCTATGCCCAACAGGGCCAACGCAGCTATGCCCAGCAGTCTCCCCGCAGCTACGCCGAGCAGGGCGAACGCAGCAACGCCCGGCCAAGCCAGGGCTTTACTGGCGGCCAGAACCGCGGCTTCTCCGGCGCGCCTTCAGTCCGTAGCAACGGCGGAGGCAACTTCCATGGCAACATGGGTGGCGGTGGCGGAGCTCGAGCCATGGGTGGCGGCGGTGGTGGATCCCATGGTGGTGGTCGTCGCTAACCATCACACAATGCACTGCTGAAACAAAAATCAAACGGGCTGGGGGAGTTATCTCCTCAGCCCGTTTGGTTGTATCCCCACCCAAAACTTAGAGCAGTTTCCGCGAAGGTATCGAGTCGAACCGTCAAGGGCTCGCTGCCATACCAGCATGAGGCGAACCGGGGTGGGGGAGCCCCATGTTCCTTGGCCATAGATGGAGCAAGGGCTGAAGGCCCCCTATACGTTATCGAGGAAACCGCCCTGAGCTCTCAGTTTTAAACAGACTCTCAGAGATGGAAGCTGATGCGGAGACCCCCGAAAACGGTGATAGGAGCTCCGGGCGAAAGGAACGTGGTGTTGCGCAGGGGATACTGGGTTTCGCCGTCGTACTTTACAGACGGAAAAGGACGCGGAGTGAAGACACCATTGGCATCGTAAGGTGTAGCGCCAAGCTGAGCGGCAGTGGCGTAACGGGTGTTGAAGAGATTGTTCATCTGCACGAAGATCTGCAGGTTTGAGGTGAGCTGATAGCGTCCGCCCAGATTGGCAATGGCATACGCATCCGTGGAGCCGACGCCGAGGTAGTACGTGCCGTCGGGCCGGTGCTGATTGTTTTCATTGCCACGGGCAAAGGTGCCGGAGGTCGAGGTGATGTTGAAGGTGATGGCGGCTTTGCTGGTGGGCTTATAGTCGGCGTTGAACTTGAAGATGTGCTGCGGTGTCTGGGGCAGACGATCTCCGGGTGAGATGACGATATCGCCCCCAAGGCCCTTGAAACCATCTTGTGCAGCGCTATTGGAGCTGTTTCTGGAGCCGTCAACTTCTCCGCTGGAGCCATAGGTGGCGGCGAGAAAGGTGTAGTCGACGCCGAAGTCGAAGGGATGGCGCTGATAGCCGATGGAAGCTTCGACCCCTTTGCGAATGGTCTTGCCGAAGTTGGTGAAGTATCCGAAGCCGGTCTGTTCCGACGCGATGAAGAGGAGGTCGTTGGAGTTCTGACCACGAAAGAAGCCGGCTGACCATTGCAGTCTGCCTTCGAGGCGGCTGCGGATGCCGGCTTCGACGGTGCGGGAGACGACCTGATCGAGCGGAGGATCGCTTACAAGAGCATTGGGCAGATTGCAGGGAAAATCCGGGTCGGCGCAGCCGAGTTCGATGGAAGTGGGAGCCCTATTGCTTTCGCTGTAATCGCCGTAGAAGGTGTAGGGGCGGCGGGGGTTATAAGTGAAACCAATGGCCGGGTTGAAGCGCTGGAAGGTGTTTACGGCGGTGAGTGTTCCATGTGCGCGACTGGAGGGCAGGCGGTCCACATTGTTGACGTTGGTGTGGTTGTAGCGGCCTGAGGCGGTGAGGGTCCATTGGCCGAGAGTCACAGTATCGGTGGTGTAGAAGCTGGGAGTATTGACCGTTCCGTGAAGATTGACACGGGTGTCAAACGGCAGGCCGTCGACAACCGTCGAACCGTCGGCGTAAGTCGGAATGCCGGTGATGCTCTTGCTATCGGGATTAAGGTAGCCGATTTGCGAGAGTTGGGAATACGTGAGCGAGCTGCGATCCCACGATGCGCCGAAGGCGAAGCGGTTGTGCGCGGTTCGGTAGGAGACGAGCCCCGAGAGCCCGTAGTTGTGCTGCTTATTCTGGGTGTTGGTGATGATGCCGGTGCACTTTTCGCCCGGCTCATCTTTTTCGAGCCCCTGGGCGATGCAGCGCCAGAAGGGATAGGGCTGAGTGCTGGAGTTGCCGGTCGTGGGAAAACCGGTGTAGCCCGCGGAGTTGAGAGCTGCAATATCGGAAGAACTGAGGTTATAGAGCGACTGGTCGAAAGAGTCGTCGTTGATGTCGCCGTTAATGGTGTTAGCCCGGATGTAGCGGAAGTATGCGTTGCCGGAGAGGGTGAGGCGATCGGAGGCCTCGTGGGTAACGTTGAAGGTAAGAGCAGGGTTGTGATTCCAGGTGGTGTCCGGAATGGTGTAGACGCTGTTGTATTTTTTGGCGAGGTTACGGAAGTCCTGCGTGCCGTTGCCGGTGAGACTGTTCTGGGAGTAGATGCCTGAGAGAGAAAGCGTGGTCTTGCCGAAGAGGTAGCCCAGCTTGGCGAAGGACTGGCGGACGCTGGAAGGGGAGAACTCGCGCCACCCATCTTCATGGTAAAGATTGCCCGCAACGAACCAGTCGAAGCCGTGAGCGTTGGAGCCGCCGTATTCCCCCTGGATGGCACGACGGCCGTAGGAGCCACCGGTGGCCTGGATATTGAGGCCGGAGTTGGTGATGCCGCTCTTCGTGCGCAGAGCGAGAGCGCCGCCGAGGGAGTTGAGCCCGTAGAGCGGGTTGGCGCCGGGAATCAGTTCCACGTCCGCTATGGCGACGGTGGGGATCAGGTCCCACGAGACCACGTCGCCGAAAGGCTGGTTCTGGCGGACGCCGTCGAGATAGACAGAGAGTCCCTGCGGCGTGCCCAGAAGCGGCGAGGCAGTGTAGCCGCGATAGTTGACGTCGGGCTGGAAGGGGTTGTTCTGGTTCTCGTTGATATAGACGCCGTTGATGCGCTTGTTGAGCGTGTCGGCGATATCGAGGGCATTGGAGTCCTGCATCTGCTCGGCGGTTACTCCCTGCACGGGAACGGGAATCTGGTCGGCAGGCTGGTCGGCACGGCCAATCGGAGTCTCGGAGAAGACGGTAACGGAGGAGGTAATGGAGGAGACGGTCAGAGTAACGTCCTCGATGACCAATTCGCTGGAACGAACCTCGATGAAACGATCCTCGCTGGCAAAGCCATTGCGAAAGAGCTTGAGCTGGTAGCGGCCAAAGGCGAGATTGGAAAAGTTGCGATGGCCCGCAGCATCCGTAGAGAACTGCTGGAGATGGTGCGGTCCCGAGAGCGTACCGGTAGTATGAAGACCGGCTCCGGAGGGATCTCTGACTTGAAGATGGACGCTGCCAACGTTCTGAGCGCTGGTAAAGGGGGTAGCAAGAACCAAGAGCAGGAGACCGAGGAGATGGGACAGAAACAGAGAACGCATGGCACCTTTTGCGCGGCCGGTTTCAGGGGCTCGCATGGAAATAAATAGATGAAGTCCTGGGCGAATACATAGCCTCGGCGATAAATGTTCAGGTTTTAGAGTTGCTACTGAGATATTCCAGAAAGGCAGGTTTTGTTCAGCCTTTTTATATATTTCTTTTTGTGGCCCTGGGTTGTTGGATTCGTGAATAATGAAGCATCCGACCTTATGGATCTCTTATTTGCAAATTCGTTGCTGGAGCTTCCGACTACAGCGGGAGAGTTGCAGGCTGAGCATGCCGCGCCTTCGCTTGAGCATGAACTGCTCGCCATGTACGACGATCTTCGGCAACCCCTGTTGCGTTACGCCTTGTCTTTCGGTCTATCCGTGCAGGACGGAGAGGATGTGATTCAGGAGACATTCCTCGCGCTCTTCCGGCACTTGCAGAACGGGCGATCACGGGAGAATTTGCGTAGCTGGGTCTTTCGGGTAACGCACAACCAGGCGCTGAAGCGACGCCTGCAACGCAAAGACGACATCTGGGCGGACGAGGCAGAGGGACAGCACTTGACCTGCGATCCTTCTCCGGGGCCGGAGGATGTGCTGCTGTTCCGGGAACGCGAGGAGCGGTTGCGTCGCGTGATGCAGGCGCTGCCCGCGAACGATCAGGCCTGTCTGCGGCTGCGGGCCGAAGGGATGCGGTATCGCGAGATTGCCAAGGTGCTGGGAATCTCGCTGGGTTCGGTATCGAACTCGCTGACTCGTTCGCTCGAACGGCTGGCGCGAACGGACAGGAGATAAGCGATGCGCAACGGCGAAAGACATCTGACGCGTGAAGATCTGCTGCTGTTTGCCGATGGCGAGATGAACGCCAAAGCAGCAACGCAGGCCGAAACGCATCTGGTGCGCTGCGGAGAGTGCTCGACAGCATTGGAGGGGATCGAAGCGACCCTCAAGCGAGTCGATGCAGTCTATCGGGGTGAAGAATTCCAGGCAGGCGAAGAAGATGCGCAGCGATCGCTTCTGCGGATGCGGCTACGGCAAGAGGCAAATAGAGGCAGGCTGCGATGGTTATGGTCTCCGCTACGTCAACCGATGATCTATGCTGCGGCTGCGTTGCTGATCGCAACCCTCAGCATGGGCTGGATCCATCATCGTGCGATGCAGCAAGGGACTGCCTATGCCCAAGACCATCCCATGCCAAATCCGGCGCTGACGCCGGGAGCAGTAAAGCAGGTTACCTATGCGGAGATCTGTCCGGCGCAGGATGACGACAAGGATCCCGCAGTGCCGGCAGAGATTCAGCAGGCGGTGTTCAAGGAATACGGAGTGCGGCAGGCATCTCGTATGCGAAAGTTCCAGGTCGATTACCTGATCAATCCGCAGTTGGGCGGGACGGGCGAGATGCGCAACCTGTGGCCGCAACCCTATGAGTCGACCGTGTGGAATGCGGATGCCAAGGATGCTCTGGAAGACCGGCTGCACGCGATGGTATGCCAGAGGGAGATTGAACTTCCGGAGGCGCAACGCGAGCTTGCAACCGATTGGATCGGCGCTTACAAGAAGTACTTCCATACGCAAACTCCGCTCCCCGAACAAGCGAGATTTACGCCGCCGTCCAGTTCAGAAAGTCGTGCGGATGAGTTCAATGAACTCCGGGCCATCAACCGTTAGACACCCTCATCTTCCACGCTTCGCCCGTGGAGACCCATCGCATACTTCCCTTTGTTGACGACGTCTCCGGCTTGCCCTGCATGTGCATTTCGGCGCTCACTTATACTTATCTACCATGCGCGCGATTGCCTTCTGCCTTGTCGTCGGATCGTTGTTCTCTGCCTTTGCCCATGCGGCTGACCACGATGCGGTCTCCTATGTCAATCCACTCATCGGAACGCAGAAAAGCACGATTGGATACGGCGGCACGATGCCGTTTGTGTCGCCTCCGTTTGGCATGACGAACTGGACGCCGCAGACGCGGCAGAACAAGATCAGCATCACGTCCTATAACTATGATGACCCAACGATCTCCGGCTTCATCGGAACGCACCAGCCCGCAATCTGGATGGGCGACTACGGCTACGTGACGCTGATGCCGCAAACGGGCGCTTTGCGCACGACGCCGGAAGGCCGCAAACTGCGGTACCGGCACAGCACAGAAACAGCGCGTCCCGATTACTACGCGGTATCTCTCCAGACCGGAGCCAGCAGCACCATTCAAGCCGAGATGACCGCGACCGAACGCTGCGCAATGTTGCGTTTTCACTTTCCGAAGAGCGGCGTTGCGCGTGTGCTGGTCGAGACTTCGCGGCCCGGCATTGCAGGCTATGCCGCCGTCGATAGGCAGGCCCATGAGATCACCGGCTACAATCCGCATCGCATGGACGCGCATCTGGGGCCGAGCAAGCTGCCCAACTTCAAAGGTTACTTCGTCATCCAGTTTCGCCAGGCTCCGAGCGATGCGAAGACCTATGGCATGGAAGGCAACTCCACGAAATCCAGCCGTGGAGCGTATGCGGAGTTCAAACCCGGAGAAACGGTCGACGTGCGCGTGGGCACGTCATTCCTGAGCATCGATCAGGCGCGCGCCAACCTCGAACGCGAGATGCCGGAGTGGAACTTCGATGCGGTCCGGCAGCAGTTGCGCACAACGTGGAACGACAAGCTGAGCCGCATGCAGGTCGATGGCGCAACCGATAGAGAGAAGACACGGTTGTACACCGCGCTTTATCACGCGCTGATGTACCCTCGCATCTTCTCGGAGGGCGGCCGCTATTACAGCGCTTTCGACGATCAGATTCACACCGGCGAAAGCTATACGGCGTATTCCCTCTGGGACACGTTTCGCGCGGAGAACAGCCTGCTGACACTGTTTGCGCCGGAACGCATGGACGGCATGATCACAGCGCTTTTGCAGAACTACAAAGAAGGCGGATGGATGCCGAAGTGGCCAAACCCCAGCTACACCAACATCATGATCGGGACCCATGCGGACTCGCTGGTGGCTGAGGCAATACGCAAGGGATTCCATCGATTCGATCGCGATCTGGCATGGAAGGCCGTCTACAAGGACGCGATGACACCGCCTGACGGAGACACCACGCGGCGATGGCTCGACCGCGAAGAACACACGCCCTACGAGGGTCGTGGCGGCCTGACCTATTACAAGCAACTGGGCTACATTCCCACGGACAAGACAGACGAGGCATCGTCGCGAACACTGGAAGACAGCTACGACGATTGGTGCGTAGCGCAGGTCGCCAAAGCGCTTGGCCGCGAAGACGACTACCGGTTTTTTCTGCATCGTTCGCTGAACGATCGCAACCTCTACAATCCAGCCGTTGGCCTCATGAACGGCAAGACCTCCGACGGAAAATGGGCGCCGCTTGGAGGAACACGGGACACGTCCGGCAACCGTTCGATCTCCGGCTGGACGGAAGGCGACGCGTGGGTCTACACATGGTCGCCGCTGCACGATCAGGCAGGACTATTGCAGTTGATGGGCGGAGCGGAAGCATATAGCGCCAAGCTGGATCAGCATTTCAGCGGCGGACACAACGTACACGCGAACGAGCCGAGCCACCACTACGGATACCTGTACGACTTTAGCGGCCAACCATGGAAGACGCAGGCAAAGGTGCGTGAGATCGCCGCGGCGGAGTACGGCTACGATGCCGGCGGCCTGGATGGCGACGACGACTGCGGCCAGATGTCGGCATGGCTCCTCTTCACAGCGATGGGGTTCTATCCGGTCAATCCGGCGAGTGGCGATTACATGATCGGCAGCCCAATCTATCGGGGCATGACCCTGAAGCTGGACGACGGAAAAACCTTCCGTGTCGAAGCAGAGAACAATTCGGCGACGAACGTCTACATTCAGTCCGCAACGCTCGACGGCAAACCGCTCGACATTCCGGTCATCACATGGGAACAGATTCAGTCCGGAGCAACACTGCATTTCCTGATGGGTCCAAAGCCATCGCAGTGGGGGAGCGAATGGCGGCCCGCCCTCATCCCCGCCAACTGAGATGAAAACGAAGCTCTCTGAAATCCAAAAGGCTTTTTGGAGCGGGAGACGGGGATCGAACCCGCAACCAACGGCTTGGGAAGCCGCTACTCTACCATTGAGCTACTCCCGCTTTGCTGACTCATTATAGCCGGGAGTTGTCTTCCCTCAAACTATCGAACCACCATACGTAGTTTCCACAGAAAAGCAGAAGACCCCGGAACATTTCCGAGGCCTTCTTACTGCATCGCTTCTTGTAAGACAGGAGTTTGAGGAAGCCAGCTACCAGCTAGCCCTTGAGCGGTTGCAGGCTCTTCGCCACGTCCAGCAGATCCTGTCCGACTGTTCGCGTCTTGGCAATCGCGTCGGCAATGGGAATGTCCGAGATCTGCGTTCCTCTCAGCACCACCAAGCGTCCAAACTTGCCCGCATGGACCAGATCGATTGCCGCCACGCCATACCGCGTCGCCAGCATCCGGTCATAGGCCGTGGGAGTGCCTCCGCGCTGCGTATGACCCAGGTTCACACTGCGCGTCTCATAGCCGGTGCGCTTCTCGATCTCCTCGGCAAGCGTCTGTCCGATTCCGCTCAAGCGCGGATGGCCAAACGAATCCAGCGACGTGTTATGAGTCGCCAGATCGCCCTCAGGAAACTTCGCTCCCTCAGCCACGACCACAATCGCAAACTTCTTCCCATGCTCATAGCGATACTTGATCAGCCTGCAGGCTTCCTCGATATCGATCGGCACCTCGGGCACCAGAACCACGTCTGCACCGCCGGCAATGCCGGAGGTAATCGCGATCCAGCCTGCATCCCGTCCCATCACCTCGCAGACGAGCACGCGGTTGTGCGACTCCGCGGTCGAGTGCAGCCGGTCCACGGCCTCGGTCGCAATCATCACCGCCGTATCAAATCCGAAGCAGGCATCCGTCCCACTCAAATCGTTGTCGATCGTCTTCGGAACTCCGACGCACTTCACGCCGCGCTCGCTCAGCGCCAGGCTGATCGACTGCGTATCGTCGCCACCGAGCGCAATCAGCGCGTCCAGCTTGTGCCGCTTGATGGTCTCAACGGACTTCTCGAATCCGCCTTCGATCTTCTTCACATTCGTCCGCGAAGACCGCAGAATGGTTCCGCCCTTTTGCAGAATTCCGGAGGTCGTCTCCAGCGTCAGCGGCATCGTCACATCTTCGATTACCCCGCGCCAGCCCTCCATAAAGCCAATAAATTCATCGCCGTGGTGAAGAATTCCTTTACGTACAGCCGCACGAATCACGGCGTTCAATCCAGGACAATCTCCCCCGCCAGTCAACATTCCAATCCGCATCAACCATCTCCTTTTAATTAGACCAATAGCAAGATCATACGCCCCAACTTCAACATACTTCATGCCCCGGACATGAGTTTTTCGTGGAACCAATGACTCTGGCGCAGCGCCGTTTAAGGAACGCCGTCCACCCGAACATCGAGGTACTAAATGTGCCCGCCTGTTATTTTTCGCGTAGGTTGGCGGCTTAGGATTGCTCGTTTGACTTCGACCGGCGAGCGACGTTCGTTTGATCCTTGCCAAGCAGTGAAATCGCAGCGAGCTTGGCCGGGTTCATCATCCATAGAATCTGACCGATGCCCTCCGCCGAGGCGTCTATCGTCGCCAAGGCAAGGACGGCCCCATCGCGCGAGATGAGCACACACGGCTGGCCATTCGCTTCGATCTATTCGCGGGATGGTGTCACAAAACGGTTCAGTATCCGGTCTTAGCTTGTACACAAACCGGTTAGTGTCATGGCTGATATCGGGAATGTGCGAAAGCTTCGCGACGCCGACCCAGCCGAGAACCGGGACCCTCGCTGCCCGCGCCACTCCGCCGCCATCACCGAAAGAGTAGACAGACAAGAACCAGGACGAAGGGCGCAACACAGGTCCTCTCCACCGCGCCGCATGATTTATTGAAAGTAATTTTTCACTGTTCAAAACATATATCTTGACATGTTTGTTTCAATTACGTACAAATTGTCGACTCGTGTAGCTCACGGTTACTAAATCCAACGCAATTGGCTTGAGTCAGGTTATTCATCCCAGCACCGAGTCCGGTTTTTTTGCACCGTCCATGCGATTTCGTTCAATGTCATTACGAAAAAGAGAGGTTTTAAATGCAGAACGACGAAGAGATGCTCAATCGGCGAACATTCTTAAAACTGGGAACAGCCAGCCTCGCAGTAGTGGGCTGTGTAAACCTGCTCCCGCAAGCCATCGCTGAAGAGACTGGAACTCGAACTGCGCCGCCCCAGCCTGTTACCTTGCGTTCATCCTCTATCGAGGTAATTCTCGACGGCACGGATGGCCTCCCTTTTCAATATCGCTTACTCAGGAGTGGTGTGCGCTTTCTAGGTGAGAGTGCCGGCAATCCATTAAGCGTAACCTTGCACCGGCGGGAGCCTTGGGCTTTCGCTACCGTGACAGTAAAGCCACGCGACAGTAAGGTCTCAGCCCGCAATGCAGATTTTCATTTCACGGCGATGTACGGTGCAAATGCCGCCGCCGATTTCACCCTGCGTTATGCAGTCGAAGGCAGAACCCTTCGCATCACGCTCGAAGACGTGCATGAGCACAGAGGCTTCGAGTTGATTTCATTGTCGATGCCATCACTCGTTACTGTGCACGAGCGCGACACCGACGCATGGCTGGCGCATGGAGATGCAGGTGGCGATGTGGTCGCATTACAGGACGCCACAGCCGGCAAGCTTGGCCTCAATTCATTCTGGGGAGAGATCAACGGCATTCTGCCGGTTATCATGGCGGGCCACTCCGGTGCACTATGCGTACAGGAGACTACTGCCTTTATGGATGGAACACTCCTTTCTGTCGTGGGTGGAGCGCCAAACCGGCGAGCTTGTCTCGGTACCACCAAAGTCTTTCGTGTAGATGGAAGTGCCTGCTACGACATGAACCTCGGTCGAGGGGCACCCAAGAGTTGCGGCACGCAATCCACGCCCAATCTTATTGTGGGTCAGAAGTCTGCATGCCGCCTGGATTTTCTCGAACCAGCAGCGAACTCATCCGCACTCACCTGGATCGACGGTGCGAAACTGGTTCGGGCTCGCATGCCTGCGATCCCAAACCGCTTCTACAACGACAAGTTCATTTACGGCATCCTCACCGATCAGCCCAAATTTTCCAAACCCTCCGCAACTTTCGAGCACTGTGAGCAGATCATTCGCGAGGTTCATGCCCTGACAGACGGCTCTCCGCAACTGGTTCATCTATGGGGCTGGCAGTTTCGAGGCAAAGACACCGGCTATCCAGCAGTGAATGTAGTGGATGAGCGAATCGGTGGCTATGACGGCATGATGCGGCTGAAGGATCGCATGAAGGCCCTGAATGTAACCGTAAGCCTTTCCGATAACTACGACGACGCTTATCGCAGCAGCCTGGCATGGGACGAGAACATGATTGCCCGTAAGCCGGACGGTGATCTCTGGAAGAGCCGGGAGTGGACCGGTGAAGCGTCATACATTCAAGGCTTGGCCAAATATATGGAGGATGGGCAGGGAGTAGAGCGGGTGCGCTATACCTGCGAACAGTACGAGCTTCCCGGCACTATTCACGTTGACGTGCTGTCCTATTTCGCGATCCGCAACGATTGGGACCCAAAGCATCCGGCGAGCGGCATTCGTAATCTCTATGCAGGTCGCTATCGAATTCTGGAAGAATTTGCGAAGCACGGCGTAGATGTAACCTCCGAAGGTCTGCGCTATCCATATATAGGCAAGATAAGCATGTGTTGGTATGCTGGCGGTCCTACGCCTTGTCCATTTGGCGGCAAGCCAGTGCCTATGCTTCCACTTATCTATCGCAAGAGCGCGGTATGGGGACGTGCCGGAAATCGTGGGGACCTCCCGCTTCTACTGATGATGTTCTATGGCGAAGCGCAACATAGCATCTTCAACGGCAGCACTCCTATCTCCAATATGCTTGACTCGTTTTATCTCGCGATGGTCCCTTGGTTCCGTCTGAATACTCTCAATATCGAGAATTTTGTCCGCACGCAGGACAAGACCGTGACCACTCTCGAAGGTCCGGAGACCCACGTCGATATCGACTGGGAGAAGAAGACCTACAGCGTCACGTTGAATGGCGCTGTAGTAGCGCAGAACAGCGCGACGTTTTGTCCGCTTGGCGAGAATCGTATTGCGATGTATTCCATTATTGATGGCCCATTGGAAGCTACGTTGCCGTCAGGTTGGAACCCCGATGCAATAGCTGTCTTTGCTTTATTCGCCGATAGAAAAGAGCCGGTGAAGTTCAAGCTTGATGGAAGAGGAGTTACCGTTCAGATGCAGTCTCGCCAGCCCGTCATGATCTACCGGACGAAGTCTATTGCATAACCCAAAATTTTCAGTGGCGCTCCAGATATGAGCCGGCAGGATCTGCATGTTGGGGCTATAACGTTCAAACTTACAACTATTTCTCCATTGACCTGCCGACGAGATCGAGGAGTGTCCGCAGAAAGTGCAAAGATTTTGCAAGAAAAATCAAATTTTTATTGTTGACAGAGATATATCGGTCAACCTAATGTCCACGATCATAGGAAAAAACGCTTTTCTGAACGTTCAAAGTCGATCTCAGAGATTGAAACCCGGACCTTTTATAAGGAGAAGTGCCATGTTATCTCGCAGAATTATTTCGTTCTTTTTGGGTGCAATGATAGCGGTTACAACCCATATGGCATTTGGCCAGAATACGTCGGGCTCGCTTAATGGGACCGTCAGCGATTCGGAAGGCCGTGTGATTGTCGGGGCGGCTGTGACGCTGACCAATCAGGATAAAAATATCGTCAACCGAGCAACTACAAACGGTAGCGGCTCGTTTGTATTCCTCAATATCGATCCGGGCCCTTATACGGCGAACATCGCGAAGCAGGGCTTTAAGACGATTGAGGTGCCAACGTTCAATCTGACGGTCAATCAGGCGCTCACGCTGAACCAAACCATGTCGGTAGGAGCTGCCTCCGAGACAGTTCAGGTTTCGGCGGACGCTATGGGAGTTCTGTTGCAGAAGAGTTCTTCGGATCTGGGGACCACGATCCAGGCAAAAGAGATCCAGCAGTTGCCCTTGAACGGAAGGAATTTCACCTCTCTGTTGATCCTGTCGCCAGGCGTAACGCCAGTTTCGACGGCGCAGGGGTCGGGCATCAGCACGACGGATGCAGGTATCAGCGCTATACCAGGTACCGCCTTTTACAAAGTTTCTTTTTTTGGACAACAAAACCGCGAAACTCTTTACATGATGGATGGGATCGTGAACACCGATCTTCGCGGAGCGATTTACGGATTTCTGCCGATTATCGATGCGATGAGCGAGTTCAAGGTGCAATCGCACATCGATAGCGCGGAGTACGGCGTGGTGACGGGCGGTATCGTGAACATGCTGTCGAAGTCAGGAACCAATAAATTCCACGGTTCGGTGTGGGAGTTTATTCGGAATAACGCGTTCGATGCTCGCAATAGTTTCACAGACTTCTGCTCCACGGGCCGATGCCCGCTCGGTACGCCGACAACCACACCGGCAAAGCCGGGACACTACACACAGAATGAATTTGGAGCGTCGCTAGGCGGACCGATTCTGAAGGACCGGCTCTTTTTTGCCGGAGCATACGAGGGGTGGCGATACTCCAAGCCGACGTTGGCGACAACCCTGGTGCCGACGTCGCAGGAGTTGTCTGGAGACTTCTCGAACGTCGCGTCTTCGTACTATCAGCACAAATTCTATAATCCCTATTCGACGATGTGCGTAGGCTCTGCGTGCACCGTGCAGCAGTTCCAATGCGACGCGAATGGGACCCCGTTGGCAGCGTCGAACAGCCAGCAGGCGGCGGGCACCCCCTGTCTTAAGATTCCAACGTCGATGCTCAATCCGTCGATGCTCGCATATATGAAGACATATTATCAATCGCCCAACTCACCGGGGACTGAGGCGTCGGGTTACAACTTTGTCGAGAACCGTGCGCAGATCGACAACAATAATTCGTACCAGGTTCGACTCGACTTCCACCTCAGCGATAAAAATTTTGGTTTCGGACGCGTCAGTCAGATGTGGGTATACGATTCGCAACCGGTCGCGGGCACGATAGCTTCGAATGTCTCTCATTATCATGCCTATAACTTCGGCGGCGGCTTTACGCACATCTTTACGCCGAACCTGCTGTTTGAAGTGCGCGGAGGCGCAATGCTGAAGCCTTACACGTTCAACTCCGTGGTTTCGAGCGTGGGGTCGAAAGGGGCGACGGATGCCGGGTTCAAGAACGTGGAGCAATACGGAGGCATGTATTTGAATCTGGCTGCACCCTACACTACGAGTAACGCCGGTAGTTCGGGAGACTCGCGTCGTGGCAACCCAGTCGTGAATGGCGGCGCCAGCC
The DNA here is from genome assembly GCA_041691575.1 of Terriglobales bacterium. Classification (GTDB taxonomy): domain Bacteria; phylum Acidobacteriota; class Terriglobia; order Terriglobales; family Acidobacteriaceae; genus Edaphobacter. The sequence continues at coordinate 53,597 of JBEPUJ010000008.1, read as the reverse complement.
TTTCCTGGATTCATGGCAGGCACACGATGAAGACCGGAGTTGATTACCTCTATCAGAACCGGCTACAGCAAAATCTATCCCAGCAGTTCGCGTTCACCGATCTGGTGACAAGCAACATCAACAAACCGGATCCGGTCACGAAGCAGGCAACGGGAAACTCGCTTGCCTCAGCTCTCCTGGCGTCTCCGGCAACATTTACAGCATCGACTCCAACCAATGCGGAGGTGTATTTCAACTTGAAGTTGTGGTCGGGATACATTCAGGACTCATGGAAGGCTACACCGAATCTGACGCTTAATCTCGGTCTACGCTATGAGTACATCCCGGCGATTGGGATGCTCAACCGCCGCCTGGGCAACATCATCGATTTCCCAAACCAGATTTTTACGATCGGAACATCGACAGTGGCTGCGTGCACGACGACATTTTCGAATCCGTGCATCCCGGGTGGAATAGAGTCGGTGCCTTATAGAGACCACATCAAGTTTGCCAACAAGCAGTTGGCCGGCCCTGCGATCAACGACAACATCGGACCAAGATTTGGATTTGCCTACGCCTGGGGAGACAAGACGGTGATCAATGGCGGAGTAGGCATGTTCTACGACACGATTACGGCGCGCAGCCAATGGGTGCAGAATAACATTGAAGGCGCTACCTGGCCGTGGACAACCGGCATCTCAAATCAGCAGACGAATATTCAACAAAATGGATATTGGCCGGGCAGCGCACAGAATCCGCTGAGCCTGATCACGAATCTGGAAGGAAGCTTCCCTGACCCAGTTGTCGCTCCTAGTCCATGGCTGACGAGCGGCAACTACGTATCCCAGCCGGACTATAAAGACCAGCGATCTGTGGAATGGAATCTGCAGGTGCAGGAACAGCTTGCGCCAACTGCACTGTTCTCGCTCGGGTATGCAGGCTCGAAGAGCACGCGGCTAAACTATACAGGGTTTGCCAATGCCGCGAATCGTGCGTCAAACCCGGCTAACACAACGGCCTCGCAGGTGGATGCGCTGAAGTATATTCCCTGGATGGCGCCGAACTGGCACTATTCGACGGACACGGGTTACGCGAACTACCATGCCTTACTGGCGCAATTCCAGAAGCGATTCTCGACTTCGCTGAATACGATTATTTCGTACACATGGTCCAAGTCGCTGGATAACAGCAGTGGTTGGTTTGAGGCGGAAAATGGGATTGGCGGCGGTTCGGTAGTGCAGAACTACTTCAACCCGCGCGAAGCCTATGGAACCTCTTCGTATGATATCCGCCACAATCTCACGTGGAGCGCCGTATATTCGCTTCCGTTCGGAAAGGGGCAGCGATGGTTGCAGACAGGGGTCGCGGCGTATCTTCTTGGTGGATGGAAAGCTAACTATCTATTCCAACTGCGGTCGGGGCAGCCGTTCAATCTGAACGTGGGTGGCGATCCTGCATTTATCTCGGGCAACAACGGTTCGGTGACAGGCTACTCGCGACCGAATGTGACTGGGAATCCGATGCAGGGAAAATGCGGCGCGACGTCAGTGGGTAAACGCGGGCCAACTGGGGTCTGCATGATAAACCCCTCAGCATTCTCCATTCCGGTGGGGTCATATGGCAATATGGGCAAGATGCCGTTCCGTCTTCCTTCGTTCAACAATCTCGATTTCTCGCTGGTGAAGGAGACACCACTTTACGAAGGAGTGAACCTGGAGTTCCGAGCTGAATCCTTCAACACCTACAATGCCGTGATCGCAGGTAATCCAGGCACAACAATAGGCAATTCATCAGCTGGACTAGCAACGAGCCAAGGCAATACGCCGAGGCAGTTGCAGTTTGGAGCGAAGATCGTTTTCTGATCGAGGAGTAAGCATAGCCTCAGTAAGATTCGCTCCATGTCGCGGATATCAGTTGGTTCTGGGCTGATATCCGCGACTGCGATTGCATATGGGCACGTTGGAAGCGTCAGGTTTGCTGCTGTTTCGATCTTCTGCTCGCTATTGACCACAAACGTATGGCTTTTACCACTAGTTTAATGTGCTAGTGTGCCTGCGATGTCCGTTGGAGCAGTCCAGTTGGTGTTTACAAAATGAGGATTGATATACACATCCTTGCAGATGCCTGCCTGGTACTTACGCCGCCATTCTCCCGGAGTTTGGCCGCTAATCTCATGAAAGGTGCGTGCAAAATGATGGATAGATTTGAAGCCAACTTTATCTGCTATTTCTTTGAACGCGTAGCTTGAGTATTCAATCAGTTCCTTGGCCTTCTGAATCCGGTATTCCAGCAGGTAACGTCGAGGAGAAATATTCAGCACATCTTTAAAATGTTGACGAACATGCCGGTCTGACTTCCCGACGGCGTCAGCAATTTCCTGCAAATCACAGTCGTCCGCATAGTGCTCTTTGATATAGCTGGTCGCTTGCTGAACGATCCAATCGCCGGAAAGGTCATAGTTCGTAGGACCGTTCGTAGGAGCCTCGTCACTCGAACGATCATAGCGAAGGTAATGTAGTAGGAGTTCGCTCAAAAAAACGCTACATAATTCGCGATAGAGATATCCGCCGCGTTCGCCTTCGTATCGGATACGCTCAAATAAATCGGACACCCAGGGGTCATTCTCTTCGAGAAGATCGCTAGCTTGTAGTAATAGGTTCCGTAAGGGACGGTTATTTACAAGAAATTTAAGATCAAGGGTTTTCACCAGCGACGAAGGTCTCAGGGCATGTTCGTAACCAGGTTTAACTAGCAGAAGAGTGTTGGGTTTAATGCAAAACTCATTCTGCTCTATGTCAATCGTTCCAGAACCGGAGATGAAGTAGATCATCTGAAAATAGTCGTGTCTATGCGTGGTAAGTCTCGAGCCGGGCTTGTAGTCATAGCGCGCCGTCCAAAGAACTTCTGCAGACGATGTAAGCATTATTCTGCCCTCGGTAGCAAAAGCGAATTATACGTCATAGATAACTGGATGAACTATAGCTATGCGCGGTCTGCGGCAGCTCAAGTTGGAGCCGACGTGGAATATATGTGTCGAAATACCACTTCCGTTTGAGTCAAAGTTTGACCGTTTCGCATAAAGACTTTGACACCGATGCTCGGTATACTCGCGATATTACAAATGACTACTCGAATGACGCAAGCTCCGTTGAAACTGGTGGATGAAGGCCAACCGAATACTCAGAGAGTCGCCGTTCTCGATGAGCCAAGACGTCTATCCATTCGCTATGCCGAGATCCCTGAACCGGGAGACGGTGAGGTGCGAATCAAAGTTAAATGGGTTGGAGTATGCGGTTCAGATATTGAGTCTTACCGAGGTACTCGCAGTCCGGAGTTTGTCAGCTTTCCAGCCAGACTGGGGCATGAAGTCGCTGGCGTTATCGAGAAGCTAGGAAAAAACGTTGAGGGGCTGCGCGTTGGGGATCAAGTTACATGTCGCTATGTATGGGGCGCATTTGCCCAGTACATTGTGTGTCGCCCGTTTAATGTTAAAGTGCTACCGTCATGGTTTAAATTGCTTGACACCAGTTTGATTGAAATTCTGCCAGGTGTTCTTCACGCTGCGGAGATCTCTCAGATCAATCAGCAAAAGACGGTCTTGGTGACAGGTCAGGGCGTAAGTGGTTTAGTGTTGACTCAGATACTGCGCCTTCACAGTCCGAAGGCGCTTGTTGTCACTGATCTGAACGACCACAACCTGGAATTGGCAAAGAAGTATGGAGCCACCCACACCTTCAAAATTCCGTCGCCTGAAACTCCAACCATGAACGTTTTAGGCAAGGAATTCCCTGATGGCTTTGATGTGGTGATCCCGTGCCTGCTTGAAGGGGATGGCATGGTTGATGCAATTGAATGTGCCGCCTTCGCCGGAAAAATAGTCATGTACGGCTGTATCGGTGTATGTAATACACCGGTTGATTTCCTGAAGGTTCACCGTAAACGGATTGATATTTATTCCACTGAACCAAAGCGGGATATCGATATGCGTCGTTTCTATACAGAGGGAGTCCAACTGGTTCTGGATGGGCTCGTCAATACCTCGGAGATCGTGACACACAAAATTCCATTGAATTACATACAGGAAGCCTTTGAACTCCGTGACGATGCCTGCAACGATGCGATTCATGTACTGGTCGACTGTGAGCTTTAGACATATGAAAAGTATTATGAAGATGCATATCAAACCCTTTGGCTGTTATCAACACAATAGCCATCACTACCTGCTCTACATTGGAAACAAGAAAAGATGCACAGTAAACTTGGCTGGAATTCGCTGCGCCTATCAAGGTCAAAGCCCGGTGCAATAAATTCACCGCAGGTGGTATGAAATGATGTGGCCATAACGTGATCTCACTCAGATCAAAGATTCCCAGACGCACATTTCACGTGGCCGGCCTGCGATGGTGGATCGTGAGTCTGCTCTTCTTTGCCACCTTGATTAGTTATATTGATCGACTTACACTCTCGGTTCTTGCTCCGACTATCTGCAAGGAGTTGCATCTTAGTAGTTTTCAGTATGCAAGCATCAGCGTCTGGTTTCTTTTTGCTTATTCGATAGGCCAAACAATCTTCGGCAAAGTGCAGGACCGGATTGGAACGCGATCCGGACTCTCTATCGCCATGACGATATGGTCGGTTGCCGAAATAGCCCAGGCGGCAGCGCGCGGGCTGCTTGGCTTCAGTGCGTTCAGACTTGTTTTAGGGTTAGGTGAGGGTGGCCATTGGCCTGCTGCGATTAAGAGCGTGGCCGAGTGGTTTCCCGCTCGGGAACGTGCCCTTGGCATGGGCATCGTGAATACTGGGGCCACTCTTGGATCCGCGCTGGCTCCTCCTCTTATTATCTGGCTTCAGTTCCGGTTTGGTTGGCGAGCGACCTTCATTGCCACCGGCTTGCTTGGCTTTGTGTGGCTTGCCTTGTGGCTGCTGTTCTATCACTCGCCGGAACAACATCCATGGTTAGCTCCTAAAGAGCTGGAGTTTATCCGACAAGATACTGTAGAAGAAAGTAAAACGGTAGTTGCACCGGTGTGGCTCGATCTACTGAAGAACAGGAAAGTTCAGGGAATCGTCCTGGCACGTTTTCTGGGGGATCCGGTCTGGTGGTTGTATCTGATCTGGTTACCGCTCTATCTTTATTCCGCGCGCGGCTTCAGCCTCAAAGCAATTGGTATCTTTGCATGGATCCCATATGTATTTGCCGATGCTGGGGCACTGCTGGGAGGATGGTTCTCTGGACGGTTGATCCATCGCGGCTGGAGCCCAAAACGCGCGCGAGGACTCGCTATTTTTCTACCGGCCTTGCTTACGCCAGCCGGCATGCTGGTCGGAGGCGCCAGTTCGTCCGCAGAAGTGATCGCTCTCATCAGCGTTGTACTTTTTGCTTTTCAGTTCTGGATAAATAACCTCCAGACCCTTACCAGCGATTTTTTTCCCAATGATCTTGTGGCATCGGTTTCGGGGATGGCTGGGACAGCAGCCGGTTTGGGGGCCATGCTTTTTATGCTTACAACGGGACTAGTGATTGAGCGTTTTGGATATACACCTATTCTGATCATATCGGGCTTGCTGATCCCCATTGCTACCATTGTTCTGGGATTATTGTGCCGAGATGTCGATGCAGTTAGTGAGAAATAAGATGTTATCAAAACTGAGTTTGGAAGTTACTGCATCCGATTGATTTGCATGACTCAGTGAGCGGAGATGTGTAAGTCGTAGTAGATTTAAAGGCTTCGCCGGCCCGCAGTATGGTGCTGGGGAAGTGCGGATGGTTTGGAGAGTCAGGAAAATGCTGCGTTTCCAGACACAGGGAACGACGCTTCGTGTACGAGATGTTTCTCCGCCCGACGCAGTCTCCATTCAGAGAATTGCCAGAGTTGAACTGAATGCCAGGTTCAGTAGTAGCTATGGTCAGAGTCCGTCCACTCAGTGGCTCGTAGACCACAGCCGCCTCGCGCAACTCTCGATCGTCTTTTTGCAGCACCAGTTATGGTCGTAGCCCCCGGCAAGCGTTAACTGCTCGAACGGCTGGTTGATACGCTTGCCTATAGGCTGCATGCGAGTAAAGTCAAATGGGGTTTCAGCAACAGAGGAGATCTCTCCTGTAGGGATCAAGCCCAATCCCACTGGCGTGAAATAGTCAGCATGGAGAAGAAGTTCATGCCCCTCGATCATCGTGCACGTATCTCCTCCTAGATTAAAGTAGGCATGATTTGTTAGATTGACCACGGTGGTTTTATCGCTGCTGGCGGTGTAGTGAATCTGCAATTTATTGCCATTCAGAGCAAAACGAACCGAGATGTAAAGCTTGCCTGGAAATCCCATATCTCCATCCTCGCTCTCCAATGCAAACTCAATACCGGAGATTGTAGGCACAGGATTCCACATCTTCCTATGAAAACCTTGTGTTCCACCATGAAGCGTATTTCCATCCCGGTTGCGATCGAGATGAAAAGTCTTGCCGTCAAGGACGAAAGTTCCTCCGGCGATACGGTTGGCGTACCGTCCAATGGTCGCGCCGAGATAGGTGGTCGTCTCCAGAATATATTGACTCGGAAGATCGTACCCGAGCACGACGTCAGCCAGGTTGCCGTGCCGGTCGGGAGCCTCAATACTTACCACTCGCGCACCGTAATTGGTAACCCGTACACAGAGTTGCTCCGACTCTAACGTGTAAATCCACATCGAGGGATATGAGGAGCTACTTCCCCATAAGGAACCTTTTACTGACATTTTTCTCCTAATTCAGTCAGAGCAAATTCATATGAGCTAGTCAGTAGAACCCGCGGGAACCCAGTGCACTAAGTCTTTCGACCGGGCAAGCGCCATACGGTACCATCCTCGGCGCGCATATGACGTTTTATCATTAGTCCCACCGTAGATGAGATAGAAATAGCCATCCTGTTTGCGCCAATCATAGACCGCGCCAGCGTTATAAGGAACCACCTGGTTGAAGCTTTCGGTGGAAACATTCAGTTTCAGGCCCTTTCCCCATTTCAACGGATGCTTTGGATCTGATAGCGTGTACATATATCCATCGTGTCCACCGGGGTAGGCGGAGGTAACCACATTCAACTTGCCGTCGATCCAGATAAATTCGAAGTTCTCATGGATCATCCCATTCTCTTTGCCATCTGCCATATTGAGTGTAGGATAGCCGGAACCCACATAGCTCCATGGACCGCTCAAACTTTTCGCCTCGGCTAGTTGAGCCCGCAATCCATAGCTCCAGGGAGGAATCTGACTCTTCTCTACGGCTTCTCGCCGCGGCAGGCCGCGCGGATTCACCGCTTCCTTCCACATTGCATAATATCTGTTGCCGTTGCGGGTAACGGTAAGATCGTCCACACCGTGGCCCGCAGTCAGATTGGTTGCAAATGGTTGGCGTGGCGACCAATGGATGAGGTCAGGTGAAGTCATGTAGAAGAGTTGGTGAGGAATCTTCTCATCGTTTCCGCCCCATGAGTTAAATGAGAGTTCCCAGATGTCCCCCAGCTTCTGCACATCGGGCGAGCACATGCCAACAAAACCATCTTCCTGGCCGTCAAAATTCATAAGGGGTTCGGAAAAGGTCTTGAAGTCGCGTGTTGTGACTTCAACGACGTGGCTGCGTAGCTGACCATTATCTTCATAGAACGCTGAGAAGAAGACATAAAATACCCCGTCATGATGTGCCATGGCAAAATCTTTGATCGCCCAATCAGGGTAGGAGAGAAGCGGGTTGTGCAGGTTGCTCCAGTCAATAAACGGCTTCTTTGGAGCGCTCCACCCTGAAGGGATCAGGAAGAGGAGTGAAGCAAGTGCAATCAGCTTTACTTTCATTTTGAAGACCTCGAGTTAGACCATTTTCACGGTTTAACTGTTGTAGTTGGGTTGACTATATTGCACGTGTGCTTTGACGAAACACATGGGCACTGAAGAAAGTTGATCTTCTTCAGAACAGGAATTGCATGCCAACCTGAATTGCCCGGCCAGGTGATGAGCTTGTAATTGTGCCAAATGCGTTCGAACCGGTTGTACTGTTCGGCTGCGCCAGGTTCGGATGGTTGAGAACGTTGAAGAAGTCTCCGCGAAGTTCAAGACGAGGTGCTTCCCCAAGAGAAATGGGTAGTGGGAAATTCTTCATTACTCCGGAATCAAGGTCCCAATAGCCAGGACCGCGAAGGATGTTCCTGCCGGAGTTGCCAAATTGATAAGCAGCGGGGCTGACGAATGCTGTTGTATCGAACCAATGGGCAATTGTCTGCTGGCCCGAAGGCAGGATCCCCTTCTTCACGCGGTTGGGAAACAGACTGCCGGCTAACGAGTTGCTTGTATTAGCCCCGCCCTGGTAGACGGTAAAGGGTGACCCTGAATTCGCTGAGAAGTTTGCTGATGTTCGCCAGCCACCCAATATCGCGTTCAGGATGCCACCGTGATTGAGATAGCTTCTATCCTTGCCGACCGGTATGTCATATACGGTTGCGAAGACAAAACGGTGTGCTTGATCGAACTGCGAGAGAGCATATGACAGCTTCGGGTCGCTTGCAATCTGATACTCTCCACCCGAAGCTGTCGTCAGATCATAAGATGAATCGTCAAATGACCTTGAGAGTGTGTAGTTCGTAAGAAATGTTAGCCCATGCGTAAATCTCCTCTTGGCCTGAACCTGGAGTGAGTTATAGATTGATCGCGAATCGTTGAACATCGTAGTTATACCCTGGAATTGGGGAAATGGCCGCTTTGACTGAGCATTTCCAGGACCTAAGAGATTTTGAGGCACTTGGTTCAGATCCCGGGGGAACAACAGATCCATCCCTTTATTGCCGACGTAAGAAACTTCGATAGTTGTACTGCTACCCAATTGCTTTTGTAAACTGACTTGCCATTGTTGTACACGAGCTTGAGGGGCGTCATTAGGCCAGTAACTGGTCGGCTGACCATTCAATACTGCACCCGTGTTCCGTGATGGGTCAGGAAGTAAATATGGCGGCGGCCCCTGAGAGAGTTGGAATACCGGAGTGTGCAGATCGGTTGTTTGCAGGCTTTGCTGAATAGCATAGCCAGGGGGCGTGGTGTTGAAATTACGTTGTGCGCTGATGGGAACGACGAAGATACCGTAAGCTCCTCGTGCCACCCAACCGTTTGCCACGGTCCATGCAAATCCAAGCCGCGGCGAAAACAGGGTCGGATGACGTTTCTGAAGCAGAGTGTCGCCGGAATGGGCAAAAACAATTGCGCCAGGCGAGTTCGTGACTGGATTGATCGAAGTCGGACTGAAATTGGAGAGCCGGTTATGCGCTTCGCTGAATCCTCCTTCAAAGTTATAGCGCAGCCCGGCGTTGATCGTCAGATTGCGCGTGACGTGGAAGTCATCCTGGATAAATCCGGCAACGGACGTACGCCTCGCTCCGAATGTGATAGGAGCGGCAGTTAGAGAGTATGAGTTCGGGAGCCCTAGAAGGAAATCTGCATACCCCTGACCGGTGAAGAGTCCCGAGAAACCAAATGATCCTGAGCTCCAGGTGGCAAGAGTGTTGTACTGATATTTGTTCAGCGAACCGCCTAATTTAACAGTGTGCTTTCCTTTGACCCACGTGAAGGAATCACTGTAAGCAAACGTGTTCTGCGTGCCTCCGCCAATCTTTCCCGGCGCAAGGCTTGTCGGAACCGCACCGCTGATCGTGATTGTCGGGAAGTAGTCCGGCGGCACATTGTTGAGGCCCAGCTTGCTGGGGAAGTTCTGACCTCCGCTCGGAGCGTCGGTGTTGTAGTGCTGGCGCACAAAGTTGACGCGAGCTTCGTTGATCGCTGTCGGACTAATCGTCCAGCGGTCGGATACAGCCCATTGTTGACTATTGACGATCTGGTTCCCACAGCGCTCGCTGCCGTAACATACCGGCTGTTTTCCCCATGAACTTTGCCATCCTGTAGTGCTGAAAAATACCTGCAAAGAAGCCGAGATCTGGTTAGACGGAGACAGAGCATAGTCGATTTTCCCATTGTAGAAAGGATTTTTCGGAACCTGCGGCGTCGCATTGTTAAAGTTATTTCCCAGCCCTGACAAATTGGGCGCGGGGAAATAGACCTGAATGGCATTTGCTACCGGGTCGATCCGACTTTGAGGAATCTGATTATTCGGAAAGGGCAGGCCCGTACTCGGATCTTTGATTGTTGGCAGTCCAGCAAAATTTCCGTTCTTCAAGTCTGCCGTGGGAGTGGTATGCACGTTGATTGTAGAATTTGGATTCAACGTGTTTTGATAACTAAAAAAGAAGAATAGCTTGTCGCGCATGATAGGCCCGCCAATAGTTCCGCCAAACTGGTGATAGTGGAGCGGCGGATTCGTCAAGGCGAACCGATTGCGAGCGTTGAGCGCGTTATTCTTTAAAAACTCAAATAGCGATCCATGAAACTGGTTTGACCCGCTTTTTGTAATGATGTTGAGTACAGACGTCCCATTTTCATACTCTGCTCCGAAGTTGTCCTGTACTACTGCAAATTCAGCGATTGCTGAAAGCGGAGGCACAAATGCCGAGAAGTTCTCGGATTGCGGGAGAATCACCGATCCTCCATTGACCGTAGTCGAAATACTGAAGGCGCGGTTACCATTGATGCTGCGTCTTCCCGGGTCAGGGTTTGCGCCGACTCCGCTTTGCGCGGATGACGTTCCAGAGGCGAGCGTTGCCAACGCTGATGGATCTCGGCCTACCAGCGGCAAATTCTCTACCATCGTGTTGGAAATGTTAGTTCCTCGCTGTGAGTCGCTCTGATCCAACAGCGGCGTTCCTTCTACCGTAACGCTCGACTGAGTTGCGCCTATCTGCAATACAACATCAATCCTTGCGTTCTGGTTGAGTTGAAGTTCCAGGTTACTTTTCTCCGCGGGCTGAAAGCCAGTCTGTTCATATCGGATGGAGTATGTTCCCGGCGGCAAAAAGGGTACGTCATAATAGCCTGACTGGTTCGTCGTTGCACGCAGTGTGACTCCTGTCTGCGTATTCGTAACCGAGATAGTCGCTTCTGGAATAACTCCTCCGCTCGAATCTGTCACAGTTCCCACTAACTCCGCAGTGGTTCGGTTCTGCGCGACCGCAAGGCCTGCGCATAGCGCAAGAGCGCATATTATGGCGAAGAAAGTAGATTTTGGCTGTCTCACGATAGAACCTCCAACGCAAATAATGCGTCCAGTATTACTCCGCAAAGCATATGCTGCGTATAACAGTGGAGTCTTTCGCTGAAACGGATAAAGTTGTGTCTGGAACGGAAGTCGCGGTTAGAGGAAACAAGCACAATGCTTACAAACCCTTCGATACAGCTTTGCATAAACCAGGTTGGCATTGCCTCCCTATGATCTTTTTAACTGTCTAATGTTAAGAGGCGTGTTAGTAGGGAAATGTTGAACTATGTGTAGTGACAGGGGATATAACTCAATAGATCATCGCTCCATGAAGAAGTTGACAATGCCATAGAGAATGGCTATATCTGGCTACTTCCCGTGTTAGTTACAAGGTCCGGGAATGGACTTCCACTGGAAGTGCACTTATGCCGTTGAAGTAAGATTCTCAAAGGAGAGATCATTCAAATGTCGGAAATTAAATCTCATTCCCGCCGCTGGTTTTTGTCTTCCATTATTCCCGCGGCTGCTGCCTTGGAGCTTGGCCCCGTCGCGATTGCTCAGGGTCATTCACCTGGAAAGATAGATTCCGGATCTGCTATCGAACACAAAAACAACAGAGCCAGTTGGATGCGGAAAGCTCGGTGGGGAGTGATGACTCACTATCTGGCAGATTGGCTTACCAAGGATACCGGTGAAGAGATGACGGTCGCGAAGTGGAACGACCTCATCGATAATTTCGATGTGGAAGGATTTGCCGACCAGATCAAATCCACCGGCGCAGGCTACCATCTGATCAGCATTGGCCAAAATTCTGGGTACTATCTCTCGCCCAATGCGACCTATGACCGCATTGTCGGGATCCGGCCCAGCAAATGTTCAAAGAGAGATCTCATCGCAGATTTGTATGCTGCGCATCACCGGCGTGGAGTTAAATTGATGGTCTACCTCCCGTCCGGGGGCCCCGGTCGCGATGCCGTGGCGGTGAAGGCGCTCGGATGGAAAAATGGGGCATACAGGAACAGCGAGTTCCAGATCAAATGGCAACAGGTGATTCGGGAGTGGTCCGAACGCTGGGGCAAAAAAGTCTCCGGCTGGTGGTTCGACGGCTGTTACTGGCCCAACACCATGTACCGTATGTCGGCTCCAAACTTCGCTACGTTTGCCGCTGCGGCTCGTGCAGGTAATCCGGAGAGTGCTGTGGCCTTTAACCCGGGCGTCTTCCACCGCATTATTTCCATGTCCCCGTATGAGGATTACACCGCCGGCGAAATCGACCTCCCGGATCAGATCATGATCCGACGCTCCGAGGGCGGGATCGTCGATGGAGCTCAGCTTCAAATTTTGAGCCACCTGGGCGAGAAATGGGGTATGGGACAACCACGATTCTCAACGGATCAAGTGGTGACCTGGGTCCGTAAACTGGAAGATGAGGGCGGTGCATTTACCTGGGACACCCCGGTAAATACAAATGGGCATATTTCACAGGCATTCATTGATCAACTGACTGCTATCGGTCGTAATAGCGGGGCATAGAGTATTTCGGACAAGGGGTCGTGAAGGCTAAGAAAGAACTCTTCACTACTGACGATCCTGTACATCACCATATCCTCCCCCTAACTCCCATCATCGAGAGTTAGGGAGAGGAGGAATTTTATGAGATCTGTTTTTCCTAAGTAGGTTGGAAGTAAAAAACGAAACTGCTTTTCATCGTTCGGGGCTTCGACACTGAGAGCAATCATGTCCTCATCATCCAATCTTTTGCCGCCAAGGATGTCCGAAGCGATAAGTAGCTCAAAGTGTTTCTTGCCAATAGCACATTGCAGTCGTAGCAGGAGTCATAGCTCCTGATCTTGTGGAAGGAAATAATATGTCTTCTTACTCTGCGATCTATGACTCGTCCTATGAACAGGTTCATAGGACGAGTGGAGAAATACGCCGAAATTATCGAGAGGCACCTGGGACGAACCAATGGATCAGATCCTTCGATCTGGCTAACCCTAATTGATTCCATCCGCGGCGAGCATATGTTTCACCTTCCGTATGTCCTGCATAAAGCAAATAGTAATAGCCATCATATTTCCGCCAGTCGTAAAGAGTTGAGGCGTTGGCAATGTTTCTTGTGTTGAATTTCTCCATGGGTATGTCGAAGGTATATCCTCGCGTCCATTTGAGCCACTTGGATCCGGGTTCAAGCGTATAGAGGTACGGAGCCTGCGGAACATAGTCAGTGGTGAGGAGATACCATTTATTATTCGCATGCAGGAACTCGTAGTTCTCGTGGAGTAAGCCGTTGTCTTTCCCGTCGGCCATCAGCAATGCCGGCAAGCCAGCTCCCACAAAGTGGAATGGTCCATCGAGTGAAGTGCTGAATGCCATCCTCGGCCGCTTGGGAGTCCCCGGCCTCTGCTCCTTATAAGCAAGATAATAGCCTCCATCAGCTTCGGCGAGAGCAGCGTCGATAGCATGCTGATCATCGCCCTCGCTTGTCAGATTGAGTGCTAGTGTCTGGCGATGCGACCAGTGAATGAGATCATCTGAAGTCATGTAGAAGAGCTGATTCGGTTTGCCCGGCTTGTCTCCCCATGAGTTGAAGGTCATGACATACTTTCCACGAAGTCGCTGTACATCGGGAGAGCACATGCCAATCCACCCATCTCCCTCTCCGTCCAGGTTAAAGATGGGCGCTGAAAAGTGCTTGAAGTCACGGGTACTTACTTCGACGACGTGCGAACGCACCCGGCCTCGATCCTGATAGAAAGCAGAGAAGAAAACATAGAAGGTGCCATTGCGATAGGCCATCGCCGTATCTTTGATCGACCAGTCAAGATAAGACAGAACTGGGTTCGCTAAGCTCTGCCAATCAATGGATGCTCCTTTTTGTGCGGTTGCAGCGGTTCCGCCAAAAGTAATAAGAAGCAGCAGTATGAGTGTTGATTTAAAACGATGCATTTTGTTTCCCTATACACTTCCCAAGTGCTGTTGTTGAAGTTGCAGGTAGCTTCAACTCGGTAAGAGCGCCAAGCGTGTGCTTTATCCAGAATTCATGACCAGTATAGGGAGCGCTTCCGAAGGATGTCTTTGCAGAAATTTGGTGAAGACTTGCTCCGAACGGAAATTTGATGCGACCAGGATGCGATCAACTTGGATAGTTGAATTTCAGCGTCAGGATGACATGGACTTCATTCTCGCTGTAGCTGACTCAGTATCGCCTAAGTCATTCATCCTTTTGGTGCCCGGAGGGGGACTTGAACCCCCACGACCGTTTATGGTCTGCGGATTTTAAGTCCGCTGTGTCTGCCGATTTCACCATCCGGGCGTTAGACGAGTAAACTCGCTTCCTCATCTTAACGCATCCTCCGGATTCGCCGGACTTCCGGAACTAATGCGGCCAGGGTTGCGTATGTAGGTGAAACGAGGCCGCACCACTTCACGCGACGATTCCCTATGCCTATACGCGAGATCTTCAAACAAACGCTGTCCGCACTATGGGAGAACAAGCTGCGCAGCTTTCTCACCATGTTCGGAATCGTATGGGGCATCACCTCGGTGATTCTGCTGGTAGGCCTGGGCATCGGCTTCAATGTGGACCAGAAGCAGCACATGCGCAGCATCGGCACCGATATCGCCATCATCTTCGGCGGCAAAACCGGCATGCAGGCCGGTGGTTATGCCGCGGGCCGCGACATCCGCCTCACCGTGGACGATGCCATCGCCATCCGGGAGCAGGCGCCGCTGGTCAAGACCGTCAGCCCCGAGATCCGCCGTACCGTATCTGAGGTCAGCCAGTGGAACGCCTCCTCGCGTCCCGTCCGCGGCGTCTGGCCGGAGTATCAAAGTTTCCGTTCCTTGACCGTGGAGCAGGGACGCCTGATGACCCCAGAGGACGAAGCCAATGGCCGCCGCGTCATCCTGCTGGGTGCAGACGCCAACCGTCAGCTTTTCCCCGGCAAACCCGTCATCGGGCAGAAGATGATGGTCGCCGGATACGAGTACACCGTCATCGGCGTGCTCGCCAAAAAGAAGCAGAACGGCAGCTATGGCAGCGGCCCCGACAACACTCAGCTCTTCACCCCCTACTCGGCCATGGCCCGCGACTTTCCGCCGACCGATCCCGGCATCGAGCGCGGCTTCGTCAACAACATTGTCGTCGAGCCGGTCTCGGCCAATCTTCACGAGCAGGCTCTCGATGAGGTCAAGCGCATCATCGCAATACGCCACCACTACGATCCCGAGGACAAGGAAGCCCTCTGGGTCTGGGACACTCTCGATGGTGCCAAGTTTACCGACCGCATCTTCTCGGTCATGACCTTCTTCTTCGGTGCGGTCGCTCTGCTGACGCTGGCGCTGGGCGGAATCGGCGTGATGAACATCATGCTCGTCGCCGTAACCGAACGAACCGTAGAGATCGGCGTTCGCAAGGCACTAGGCGCGACCGCCATCGACATTCGCCGCCAGTTCTTAGCCGAATCGGCGATCATCACCATCGTCAGCGGCGCTGCAGGTCTCGCCATCGGCGTTGGCACCTGCCTGCTCATGCGGCTTATTCCCCTCCCCGATTTTGTGCCGCACCCGGTGATCTCTCCGATAGCGATCATCTCCTCGCTTGCGACGCTCACCGTCATCACGCTCTTCGCCGGAACCTATCCGGCCTTGCGCGCCGCGAACCTCAGCCCCATGGAATGCCTGCGAACGGAATAACGATGAACCTTGGTGAAATCATCCGTCAGAGTATCGATTCGCTCCTGCGCAACCGCCTGCGTTCGAGCCTCACCATGCTGGGCATCATATGGGGTCTGGTCACGGTCGTTCTACTGCTGAGCTATGGGCGAAGCCTCGGGCGCGAAGTCATGAATGGATTTCTCGGTCTCGGCGACAACGTCATCATGGTCTGGGGCGGCCAGACCAGCATGCAGGCTGGCGGCGAGCGCGCCGGGCAACGCATCAAGTTTCGCGACGGCGATACCGAGGCCGTACGCGATACCGTTCCCTTCCTCAAGGCCGTCAGCTCCGAGAGCGACGACGCCTTCAGCTTCAAGTACGGAGCCAAGGTCGTCAACATCCAGAGCAAGGCCATCGAATACCCCTACGGCAGCATGCGCCGGCTCAACGTTGCCGAAGGCCGCTACTTCGAACCCGCAGACTTCACCGAGCATCGCCAGGTGGTCATCTTCGGCGAGCACGCCGCCCGCAAGCTCTTCAACGGATACCCTCCCGTGGGCGAATCGGTGAACATCGAAGGCCACGTCTTCCAGGTCATCGGCGTCTTGCAGACCAAGATTCAGGACTCCTCCAACAACGGGCCCGACAATGAAAATGCCTTCATCCCCTTCGGCATGATGCGTCTGCTCCGCAACCAGCGCGACCCCGGAAGCATCGTCTTTCAGCCGATCTCAGGCGATCTGCACCTCAAGGCGATTCAAGCCGTCCGCGCGGTGCTCGCGCAGCGACACCACTTCGATCCCAAGGACGATAAGGCCGTCGGAACCTGGGACACAGTCGCCGACTCGGCCGAGATCATGCAATTCAGCACCGCACTCGAATTATTGCTGGGAATCATCGGCGCCATGACGCTCGGCGTCGGCGGCGTCGGCGTCATGAACATCATGCTCGTCTCCGTCACCGAGCGCACCCGCGAGATCGGTCTGCTCAAGGCCCTCGGTGCTCGGCGCCGCGATATCCTCTCTCAATTTCTATTGGAAAGCCTTACCCTCACCTTTATCGCCGGAGCCCTCGGCATGGTCATCGCCGTCGCGGTCGCCTACATGATCCCACCCATGCCGCTTTACTCCGACATCTACAAGACCGCCAACCACGAGGGCGACATCATCCTGCGCGCCTCGCCGGAGGTGGCTCTGATCTCATTCGGCATTCTGGCCGTGGTCGGCATCGTCTCCGGTCTGCTGCCCGCAATCCGAGCCTCCCGCATGGACCCCGTCGTCGCCCTCCGCCACGAGTGAAAGCGTCTTAGGGAGCCTCTGACTAAGTCAGGCTCTGTTAAGGGCACGGCTTCACAGGCTGCGGAAAAACTCATGTTTTGCTTAAGGGCACGGCTTCAGCCGTGCCGTAACCGCTTGCTTGCAGTGCGGCTTTAGCCGCTGAGGGGCTCATTCCGCGCCGTAACTGAGTTTTTCCGCAGCCTCTTCAGCCGTGCCGTAAGTGACTTGCCCGGAATGCGGCTTTAGCCGCTGAGGGAATGTTCGGGGACTTAATCAGACCTTCCTTAGAGCCTGTCTAAATACTCAAGAAGGGATGCCATCAAGCGCAGAAGGGACGTCATCTCGACCGAAGCCGCGCGGTTTCATCGCGCGGCGCAGTGGAGAGATCCCTGTATTTGCCTTTGTTCTTGCCCTTGCCTGTTCTTGCTATCCCCATACCTAACCTGCCATAGCAGTTTTTAGACAGCTTCTTAGAGCAGTTTCCGTGAAGGTATAGAGTCGAACCGTCGAGTTCCAGGGGCAAGAGCCAACGGCCCGCTGCCATACCAGCATGGGGTGAAGCCCCATGTTCCTTGGCCATGTATGGAAGGGCTGAAGGCCCGTCCCACACATCATTGAAGAAACCGCCCTAGTTCGCAGCCCGATAACGAATCTGCCCATCCTCAAGAAAATATTCTGCCGAACAGTTATCCGAGCCGCAGATCATCGATTCCAGCCCGATACATTGTTGCCGCGTAATCAGCCCCAGCGCCCCGCACGAAGGACACGCCAGCACCGCCCAGAACGGGTTCTCCGCCTTGCCCAGATCTCCCGCCTGTTCCAGCATGAACAACGTGCCCGGCTGCATCTGCTCCGGAATCCATACATCCAGCAGGTTCAACTCTGCGGTCATGCTCGCCTCTTCATCTCACGGCTGCCGCAGAAGCGTCACCGTGGTTTTAGTAGGTTGCACTACTTCTGGTGCAAAGCATATCGGATTTTCCTGCCCTGTCAATGGCACGTTTTCCGCAGAACCCACCCGGCTTCTCCGTTCACAACGATTCCCTCTTCAAACGGAGCATGTCCCCTACGAAACCTTCCATTTCGTCGCCAGCATATTTAACTTGTCATTCATAGAAACCTCCGGCTTCTTCGGAGCCTCCCTCTGCACCCGCTGCGCCGGTCCCATCAGCGCCTTCATTGACAGCGCAATACGCTTCGACTTCACATCCGCGCTCAGCACCTTCACCTTCACAATCTGCCCCGCCTTCACCGCCTCGCTCGGGTCCTTGATAAACCGGTTCGACAGCTCGCTGACATGCACCAGCCCATCCTGATGCACGCCGATATCGACGAACGCGCCGAACTTGGTCACATTCGTCACCACGCCCTCCAGCACCATCTCCGGCTGCACATCGGCGAACTCCCGCACCATCTCGTTGAAGCTCGGCGCAACAAATTTATCCCGCGGATCGCGCCCCGGCTTCCGCAGCTCCTCCAGAATGTCCTTCAGCGTATACGTCCCCGCCGAAAGCTGTTTCGCATCCACCTTTGCCAGCAACTCCGGCCTGCGAATCAGCTCGCCTACCGGCGCGTCCAGCGACTTCGCAATCTCCTCCACCACCCCATACGACTCAGGATGCACCGCCGTCATGTCCAGCGGATTCTCTCCATTCCGAATCCGCAGAAAACCCGCCGCCTGCTCAAACGTCTTCGCCCCAATCCCCGTAACTTTATTCAACTCCGTCCGCGACCGAAACTGCCCATGCTCATTCCGGTAGCTGACAATATTCAGCGCCGTCCGTTCGGTAATTCCCGACACATACCGCAGCAGCGTCCACGAAGAAGTATTCAGGTCCACGCCCACGCGGTTCACGCAGGTCTCAATCACCGTCTCCAGCGACTGCTGCAACTGCCGCTGGTCCACATCATGCTGATACTGCCCCACCCCAATCGATTTGGGATCGACCTTCACCAGCTCCGACAGCGGGTCCTGCAACCGCCGCGCAATCGAGATCGCCCCCCGCACCGTCAGGTCGAGATCGGGAAACTCCTGCCGCGCAATATCGGACGCCGAATAGATGCTCGCCCCCGACTCGCTCACCGTCACCGAGAAGATATTGTCCAGCCGCCGCTCCCGCAGAAAATCCCGCACAAACGCATCCGTCTCCCGCGAAGCCGTCCCATTGCCAATCGCAATCGCGCGCACGTTGTGTTCCACCAGTAGCTTATCCAACACCTTGGCCGCGCCGTCGGCGGCGTTCTTCGACGTATGCAGATAGAGCACGTCATTCGCCAGAAACTTCCCCGTCTCATCCACCACCGCAACCTTGCAACCCGTCCGCAGCCCCGGATCGATCCCCAGAATCGAGATCGGTCCCGCCGGCGGAGCCAGCAGCAGATGGTGCAGATTCTCCCGGAACACCTGAATCGCGTCCGTATCCGACCGCTTCTTCAACTCCAGCCGCAGCTCGCCCTGGATCGAAGGATTCAACAACCGCTTCCACGCATCTTCCAGCGCCAGCTCAAGCTGCGCCGTCCAATCGCCCTCCCTGCGCAGCACCCGCGCCCGCATCACCCCCAGCGCCCGCAGCGGCTCCATCTCAATCAGGAAGTAAAGCACCGACTCGCTCTCGCCCCGCCGCACCGCCAGCATCCGGTGCGATGGAATCGTCTTCACCGGCTCGCGATACTCGTAGTACATCTTGAACTTTTCCTGCTCATCGACCGCATCCATCGCCTTGCGGCTCACGATCACGCCTTCATCGAACATCAGCTGCCGCAGCGCCTTGCGCAGATCGGCGTCCTCGCTCAACATCTCGGCCACAATGTGCCGCGCCCCTTCGAGCGCCTCCTCCACGCTGTTCACTTCCTTCTCGGCATTTACAAAACCCGCGGCCAATACCGCCAACGGCTGCTCGCCCGCCTCCTGTGCCATCAGATAAAGCGCGAGCGGCTCCAGCCCCTTCTCCCGCGCAATCGTCGCCTTGGTCCGCCGCTTGGGCCGGTAGGGCAGATACAGGTCCTCCAGCTCGCTCTTATCGAGCGTCGCTTCGATGCGCCCCTTCAGCTCATCGGTCAGCTTTCCCTGCTCCAGAATGGAGGCCAGAATCGTCTGCCGCCGCGCCACCAGGTCGCGAAAGTAAGCCAACTTCTCCTCGATATCGCGTATCTGGACCTCGTCGAGATTTCCCGTAGCCTCTTTGCGGTACCGCGCAATAAAGGGAACGGTTCCCCCCTCATTGAGCAATTCAATGACGGCAACCATCCCACGCATGGGCACATTTAACGAAGTAGCAATATGAAGAAGAATTTCAGGGGAGAGAACTTTAAGATCAGCCATGGATATCTTCCCATCCTAGCCTCAAACCATCTGGAAAAATCCGCCCCAATCCCGCAACCAACTCCACAACCAACTCCACAACCAACTCCGCCCATCCCTATCTCACTCTCTCTTGTCCCCTTCTGTTCCCACTCCCTTATCAATTCCGCTCCGACGCCCTTGCCCCTCTGCTCTCACCCCTTATCCTTCCGCTCTCACTCTTTGTCATCCTTCCACCTCCCTGCCTTGTCATCTGCTCACCGCCTTGTCATCCTTCCGCAAAGCGGGAGGATCTGCTTTTGCCGTTGCCTGTTCTGCTCCTCACCCAACCCCCACAGCTCCGTCACCTCATCGTCAGGTTCCCCTGTCCCGATTTTGAAACACAGGCTCTCGCCCAACCCCAAATCCTCGGGTGCCCCATCCATCGCGTCTTCTGCGATGGGTGGGAAGTAATCCCTCTCAAAGCCACCCTTTGCCTTTGTCTTTGTCTTTGCCTTTGCCTTTGTCTTTGCCGTTGTCTTTGTCTTTGTCTTTGTCTTTGCCCTTGCCCTTGCCCTTGCAGCTAGGTACAGCGAGGCTTCAGCCTCGCGTCTAAATTCACCGCCGCGAAGCGGCCTCCTCTGTGCCGAAGGCCGGAGTGCAGCCCAAAGGGCGAAACGACTGATCTATTGCCGTTGTTTTGCCTGTTCTCTCTCCAAGACCCCAAAAATCCCAGCAAAAACGCCTGTCAAGCCCCCGATCCGCCCAACCCAAACAAAACAAAGCCAATATAGCTGGCATCGCAGTTCCTCTCCACTTGGTAAAATAAAGACCAGAAGTTAAAAATCCGAAGTTAGCCCGGCCAGAGGCTGGGCTAACTCATTTAGAAACAGGACTTTGGATTTAACCCACAAAGAATGAATACTTTACGGAGCAAACCTAACTAACCAATGTAATATCAAGACTTTAGAGTAAATCCCCGGGGGGAGGGCGTACTTGAAAACCGGCAGGCTCTAAACTAAACCCATGCTCGACGAAACCACATTCCGCCGCGAATCCGACCGCGCCCTCGAAGCTCTCAAGCAATCGCTCATCCGCGCCGAAGAGGACTCCGAGGCCTTCGAAGCCGAAGAGAACAACGGCGTCCTCAACATCGTCTTCGAAGACGGCACCAGCAAGTTCGTCCTCACCCCGAACACTCCCGTCCGCCAGCTCTGGATCTCCGCCACCTCCACCAGCTTCAAGCTCGACTGGTCCGAGGCCGCCGAGGCCTTCATCCTCCCCAAAACCGGAGAAGATCTGAAGACCCTCACCCAGCGCCTTCTGCGCGAGCACCTCAACGACCCCACCATCACCCTCGCCTAACCAGAACTCTGAGACCCCCAATGAAGCTGATGCTCTCCTCGCTCGCCCTCCTGGCCACCTTGACCGTCGCGGCCACCGCACAAACTCCAACCCCCAAAGCCCCCGTCACCCACCATCGCACCGCAACCCCTGCCAAAGCCAAAGCCGCAACTCCCGCTCCAGTTGCAGCCGCTGCCCCGGCTGCAATTCCTAATATCCCCAGCGTCACCGGAGTCCCCCAAACCCTCTACACCCTGAAGTACATCGACACCCTCGTCGGCACCGGCCCGCTCGCCGAGCCGCAAAAGTGGTACGCCGTCCGCTACACCGGCTGGACGACCGAGGGCACCAAGTTCGACTCCTCCTACGACCATCCCGGCGGCGAGCCTATCACCTTCCCTTACGGCGCCCAGCGAGTCATCATCGGCTGGGACACAGGATTTGAGGGCATGCACGTCGGCGGCAAACGTCGGCTCTTCATTCCCTACCAGCTTGCCTACGGCGCAACCGGCCGCGCTCCTGTCATCCCCGCCAAGGCCGACCTCATCTTCGACGTCGAACTGGTAGGCATGTCCGATACCCCGCCGACGCCGCCGACCCCGCCCGCTCCGGCAGACGCAGCAAAGCCCGACACCGAAGCCCCTCCGGCAGAATCGCCCGCCGAAGAGGCCAAACCGGCACCCACAACCCAGCCCCAGGCCTGACCCGCAACGCCGCCGCATCCTCAAAGCATCCAGTGGCGTCTAAACCTATACGCGTCTAAATTTGAAGCGGCCTAAAATAACTCATCATGCTCGATAGACTTCGACCGCTATTCCCATACCTCAGGCGCTACTGGAAGAGCCTCGCCTGGGGCGGCGTAGCGGTCATCCTCTATAACGTCATCAAAATTCTCATCCCGCTCGTCATCGGCAGCGCCATCGACGACATGCAGCACGGCCTCACCGAGACCAAAGTCGTCCACCACGCGGTCCGTCTCCTGGTCATCGCCTTCTTTGCCGCCGTATTTCTTTACATCACGCGCTGGGTCATCATCGGGGCCTCCCGCGACATCGAATACGATCTCCGCAACGATCTCTTCGCCAACCTCGAGCGCCAGTCCGCCAGCTACTTCCACACCCATCGCACCGGCGACATCATGGCCCGCACCACCAACGACCTCGCCGCCGTGCGCCAGCTCCTCGGCCCGGCGATCATGTATAGCGCCAACACCATCGTCTTCACCGCCGCCGCGCTGCCCTTCATGATCCGCATCAGCCCCAAGCTGACGCTCTGCGCCTTTGTCCCGCTCCCCATCGCCTCGATTCTGGTCCAATACTTCGGCAACCGCATCCACCGCCGCTTCGAACGCATCCAGGCCATGTTCTCCGACATCTCCGCCAAAGCGCAGGAGAACTTCTCCGGAGCCCGCCTCATCCGCGCCTTCGTCCAGGAAGAGGCCGAGATAGCCTCCTTCGAGACCGCCAATCAGGAGTACATCAAGCGCAGCCTCTACCTCGTCCGCCTAATGGCCATGCTCTGGCCGACGCTCGAATTCGTCCTCGGCCTCTCGCTCATGATCACCCTTCTGGTCGGCGGCCACGAGGTCGTCTCGCACCGTATCTCGGTCGGCCAGTTCACCGCCTTCATCGTCTACATGGTGCAGCTCACCTGGCCTATGATCGCCGTCGGCTGGGTCGTCAACCTCTTCCAGCGAGGCACCGCCTCGGTCGTCCGCATCGACGAACTCCTCAAGCAGAAACCCTCCATCGCAGACGACCCCGCGGCCACAGCCGCTCCCATCACCGGAGACATCGAGTTCCGCAACCTTACCTTCTCCTACCCCGGCGCGCCGCCCGCCCTGCACAACATCAATCTCCGCATCCCCGCAGGCACCAGCCTCGCCATCGTCGGCCCCACCGGCTCGGGAAAATCAACGCTGGTCAACCTCATCCCCCGCCTGCACGATGCCGCGCCGGGATCCATCCTCATCGACGGGCAACCCATCCGCCGCTTCACCCTCGCCCAGCTTCGCAAAAGCATCGGCTTCGTGCCGCAGGAGACCTTCCTCTTCTCCGAGACCATCCGCAAGAACATTGCCTTCGGCAGACCCGAAGCAACCAGCGAAGAGGTCGAAGAGGCAGCCAGCATCGCCCACATCCGCACCGAGATTCTCGAGTTCCCCAAGGGCTTCGACACCATGGTCGGCGAGCGCGGAGTCACCCTCTCCGGAGGCCAGAAACAGCGCACCTCCATCGCCCGCGCCGTCATCCGCGATCCCCGCATCCTGATCCTCGACGACGCCCTCGCCAGCGTCGACACCTACACCGAAGAGCGCATCCTGAGCGGTCTGCGCCGAGGCATGGAGAGCCGCACCACCGTCTTCATCTCGCACCGCATCTCCACCGCGCGCAACGCCGACCAGATCGCCGTCCTCGTCAATGGCCGCATCGCCGAGCTCGGCACCCACGACGATCTGCTCACCCGCAACGGCTACTACACCAGCCTCTGCGAAAAACAGCGCCTCGAAGAAGAGCTGTCCGTCACCACGTAACTAAGCCAGAATTCCCATTGATGTAGAGTTTGTTTTCTTTTTGCTTGTCATTCCGCAGCGAAGCGAAGGAATCTGCGGTTTGGTGTACCTATCCGCCATCGCGAACATCGCTCTAAGCCAGCCACCGC
The DNA here is from genome assembly GCA_041691575.1 of Terriglobales bacterium. GTDB lineage: Bacteria > Acidobacteriota > Terriglobia > Terriglobales > Acidobacteriaceae > Edaphobacter. The sequence goes on along the minus strand of JBEPUJ010000008.1, from coordinate 29,302 downwards.
GAGCCGACCGCTTCCCCATCATTGGTCAGCACCGCGACCACCGGCACAAATTTTTCTTCCCGCGTCCGCAGCTCGCGCGGCAATACTCTCCCCGCCTCCGGATCACGCGCAACCACAATCCACGCATCCCGCACGTTCAAGACACAGGCAATCACTTTTTGAAATTGCTCGACAGACGCAGCGTGTGAAGCTTCAAGGGTCATCGTAAACATAGCCGCATAGAAATCCGAGAGAGCGGTAGCCGCACTCCCCCCCACATCCGGCCGCAACCGTGCCTGCAGATACATCACAATATCAATGAATCTCTTCACCGCTACCCTGCGCCCGCGAACATCCCCGTCTTCGACGCACTGCATCGCGCGGTACAGAAAGCGAATGGAAGCATCGTAAAGAGCAATCACGAGTTCGATGCCCGTCGCTCCGGCCAAAGCCCGTTGCTGATAGTTCGATTCGTTCATCTGTCTATCCTTTGTTTGCTTATCCCTTGTTGCTTATCCTTTGTTGCCTATCCCTGCCTGGTGTTATAGCCGGTGATCGCGCTGTAGACCTCATTGATCTGGTTGAGTTGGCTGGGAATGGACTGCAGTATCTGGTTGGCGGTGTTCAACTCCTGCGTCAGCCGAGTCTTGTCCGCGGCAATCCGGACATCTTCATCGCTCACGCTTTTCGTCAGCGCAGCTTCCTGAGCAGTATTTTGTTGCTGCGCGAGGTAGATCACTCCACTGGTGGACTGCGCGCCCAGGTTATTCAGCGCGGCTCCGAAGGTCTGCCCGAAGCTGCCTGAGTTTTGCAGAAATCCCGTCACGTCGGAGAAGCTGCCATTCAGCGCGCTGTTGAGAGTGTCCCCATTGAGACTCAACGTCCCGTCCTTGTTGAACCCGATGCCCAATTGCATGACGCTGCTGATGGAGCCGCTCGGAGAGCCGCCCAAAAGAGCGCTCGACAGTTGATTCTGAAGCAGTGCCAAGGTGGTGCTTCCAAAGAGCGGTTGAGCATTTCCGCTCGCGCTTTTTCCTTCCTGGCCATTGATATCTTTGACTACCGCGTTATAAGCGGCTACCACGCTGCCAATGGCTGTCCCAATCGCCGCAGTATCGTTGGTAATCTGCACTTGCACCTGAGCTGCCGACGTCGATAGGAGTTGGAAGGTAACGCCGGGAATCGCGTTCGTCACCGTGTTCGAAGCGCTCTTGAGCGCAATCCCGTCAACCGTCAGGCTGGCATCCTGCCCGGATTGCCCCGTGTGAAATCCAATGGCTGTGCTCGTGGTCGAATCGGTGAGCCCTCCGCTGATCGCGAGCTGCCCTCCCGCCCCGCTGGTCCCACTCACCAGAGAGAGCCGCGAGCCCGAGGCATCGGTGATGATGCTCGCGTTGACGCCGATTGCAGCCGCGTTGATCGCGCCCGCAAGTGACGCGAGCGTATTGCTACTGCTGCCGACCGTAATCGTATGGCTCGCCCCCGTTCCCACCTGGAGGGTCAGGCTTCCGGACAGAGTGTCGGCTGCATTCACCAGCGCGTCGGTGTACTCCGATGATGTCTGCGCGAGCGTACCCACAACGACAGTATGGCTGCCTGCAACTGCGGCAGTGGTAGCCGAAGCCAGCGACAACACGTTCGTATCGGAACTGGAACCCTGTTTCTGGGACAGGACACCGCTGAAGTCGGAGAGTGATTGTAATGAAGTGGTGAGAGTCGAAAGATCAGTCCCCAGCGCGCTGAAGACAGCGTCCTGCGCTTGAAGCGAAGCCAGTTGGCTCTTCCATGGGCTCTCAATCGCCTGTTCGCTGGCCAGAATTGCCGTGACCGTGGACGCTACGTCAAAGCCCTGGCCGCTTGCGACAGACCCGAAGTTTATTCCAACTGTTCCCATATCTTCTCCAGCCCGTGCTAAGAAACCAGAAGCAATCGCCTGGCCAAGTTAAACTCCGGCAGATTAGAACGCACTCATGCTCCAAAGAAAAACGGGGAGGCGGAACAGCCCGATTCAACTGAACCTGGCTGCCTCCGCCTCCTTTCTGTCGCCTATTGGACCAGCTTGAGGATATCCCGCTGCGCGCTGTTCGCCTGGGCCAGTGCGGCAATACCGGTCTGGCTCAACACCTGGAACTTCGCCAGATCGCTCGTCGCCTGACCATAGTTGGTCGAACGAATTGTGCTCTCCGCCGAAGCCAGGTTCACGTTCTCAGCACCTGCAACGTTGGCGGCCGCGGTCAGTTGATTGATGCTCGCGCCGATCGTTCCACGCTGAGCCGCGACAGCAGCGATGGCGGCGGTTACATCGGTCAAAGCGGTTGCCGCGGCAGCGTTCGATGTAAGCAGGTCTGCACCGAGCGTTACCGCTGTGCCGCCGATGCTGGCATTCGTAAGCACCCCAATGATCGGAGCGAACGTTGTGGTTCCACCCGCCGTACCGTCGCTGGTGACGATCGAGGCTGCAGTCGCCGAGAAGACGGCATTGCCGTTGAAGTTGGTCTTGGAGCCGATGTTGCCGATTTCAGTCACGATCGCCTGAAACTCGGTGTTGGCAGCGGTCAACTGGGCTGTATTGAGAGTAGAGTTGGATGCTTCCGTGGACAGCGTAACGGCGCGATTGAGCAGGTTCGTTACCTGAGCCAGTGCGCCGTCAGCAGTCTGTAGCTCGCCGACGCCGTTCTGCGCATTCTGCACGGACTGCGTGAGTGCCGCCTGGTTTGCGCGAAGACCGTCTGCGATGGCCAGACCGGCCGCGTCGTCCGCGCCGCTGTTGATGCGCGAACCCGATGAGAGTTGCTGAAGAACCGTCTGCAGGCTGCCCTGCGTCTGGTTCAGATTGTTCTGTGCGTAGGTTGCTGCAACGTTAGTGAGAACGCCCAAGGACATGTGGAAACACTCCTGTACTGCTCGATTTGAGTTGCCGCGACGCCTGTCCAGGATTCCGGTCCAACATCTCAATCTGCCATGACAGCAAGCCTGAGACTCCGTTCCCCTCGCGGCAGAATTCGCGTTCTCAGCTCTCATCGGCTCGCCTTTCGCGCACTTTAGCCGTCCCGGCCTTACTTTTTCCCCGCCTGCGCATCGCTCTCACCTATTGATGGCACTCTTCCCGCCGATGAAAGAGGACAACAGGCAGAAGCCAAGAGGAATCCATCGCATGATCGAATTAACCCGTTTGAACGGCAGCCACCTCAGCGTCAACTGCGACCTGATTAAATATGCCGAGTCCGCGCCGGACACCGTGCTCACGCTCATCACCGGTGAGAAGCTCGTTGTGCTCGAACCATCGAGCGAAGTCTCTCGCCGCACTCTCGAATATCGAGCCCGCGTGCTCGCCGCCGCGTGGCCCGAAGCCGCCACGGCGCTCAGTGCGAAAGTCGCCCACAGCGCACATGCAACCGTCCGCGACATCGAGCACAAAGCATCAGAAGCATAAACAAGCTCCCAGCCGGAGAGAGGAATTTTATGGATATCGCCAGCATCGGCGGCCTTGCACTCGCCATCATCGGCATCATGGCCGGCATGATGATGGAAGGAGGAAGCATCTCCCAGATCACCCAGCCCACCGCGGCCATGATCGTCCTCGGGGGCACCGTCGGCGCGGTCCTGCTGCAATTTCCCCTGAAGGTCTTTACCGCCGCCATGAAGTACGCCATGCGCATCTTCATCTCCGGCGGATCGGACGGCCACGCTGTCGTCGCCCAGATCGTCACGTTTGCCAATAAAGCGCGGCGAAGCGGAATCGTCTCTCTCGATCAGGATCTTCCCACCGTCGAAGATCCCTTCCTGAAACAGGCCCTGATGCTTGGCATCGACGGGACTGAACCGAGTGAAGTTCGCAAGATCATGCGGATGGAGATCGACAACAAAACCGAGATGGAAGAAAAACTCCCCCAGGTACTCGAAGCCGCCGGTGGATACTCTCCCACCGTCGGCATCATCGGCGCCATCATCGGCCTGATTCAGGTCATGCAACACCTCAACAACATCGACGAAGTCGGCCGCGGCATCGCCGTCGCCTTCGTCGCCACCATCTATGGAGTGGCGCTCGCAAACCTGGTCTTCCTGCCCGCCGCGGGCAAGCTGAAGATTCGCCAGCGCGATGAACAGATGATCAAGGAGATGATGCTCGAAGGCGTCATCTCCATCCTCGAAGGCATGAACCCCCGCATGATCGAGACCAAGCTCAACACTTTTCTCTTCGACAGCAAGCCAGACAAACCAGCCGAGGTCGTCGCAGCGTGAGCCGAAAGAAAAAGCACGAGCACGTCAATCACGAGCGCTGGCTGGTCTCCTACGCCGACTTCATCACCCTGCTCTTCGCGTTCTTTGTTGTGCTCTTCGCTTCCAGCCAGACCAACAAGAAAAAGCAGCTCGATATGTCAGCCGCCATGCAGACGGCCTTCACTCCCATGGGCGTCTTCGAGACCCATTCGAGAACGCCGCCGCTCACCGAACACCCCGGCGCTCCCGCCACCGTCACCCCGGCTGCGTTGCCGCTCCCTCTCTCCTCCGTCCGGGTCGAAACCGCCGAAGAGACCGAAGCCCATCTGCGCAAGCTTCTCGCCGAACAGATCGCCGCCGGTCGCATCCCCGCCGGCAGCGTCACCATGCGCATCACCACCGAAGGCCTTGTGATCTCGCTGCACGAGGCCGGATTCTTTCCCTCCGGCTCCGCCGAGGTCCGCGCCGCCTCCATTCCCATGCTTTCGAGTCTCGCCATGATGCTGCCCCGAGGCCCGCTGCGCATCGAAGGCCACACCGACAACGTTCCCATCCACACCGCGCAGTTCGCCACCAACTGGGAGCTGTCCACCACACGCGCTACCGCCATCGCCCGTCTGCTGCTCGATCGCGGCCCAATCGATCCCGCCAATCTCTCCGCCGCCGGCTACGCTGAGTATCATCCAGTCGCCAGCAACGACACTGCCGAAGGCCGCGCCCAGAACCGCCGCGTCGATATCATTCTTTTGCGACGCCCAGCAGCTTCACGATGACCCGCTTCTTCCGCTGACCATCGAACTCCGCATAGAAGATCCTCTGCCACGTCCCCAGATCCAGCCGCCCCTTCGTGACCGGCAACGTCGTCTCATGGTGCAGCAGCAGCGCCTTCAGGTGAGCATCCGCATTATCTTCGCCGGTCTGATGATGCCGGTATCCCGGCAACGACGGTGCCAGCTTCTCCAGCCACACACCGATGTCCTCGATCAGGCCGTCTTCATTGTCGTTCACATAAATGGCCGCCGTAATATGCATCGGAGACACAAAACAGAGGCCGTCCACGATGCCGCTGCGCCGCACAATCTCTTCCACCTGCGGCGTAATATGCACCATCTCATACCGCTCATCTGTATGAAAACTCAGATATTCCGTATGCGCCTTGATCGTCGTCATCCTTCCCTCCGGTCGTTCAACCCATCGCCCCAGCCCCTCGTCTCAGCCGCCAAGGACGCCCTGCACGATTTATACTTGAAGATGAGTCGGTACTGAATGAAACAGGCAATCTACAGCTTCGCGGCGATCCTCTGCCTCGTAACGATGCTCGTCAGTTCCTCGTCATGCGTGGCGATGACGAGTCACGCGAAAGCTCCCTCCACCGATTGCCCCAGCCACACCCCCGAGAACCAGCCTGCGCCCGCTTCTACGCCCGTCTGCTGCACCGTGCAACACCAGCCGTCAGCATCGGCAGCTGTCTTTGCAGTAGAGCAGCCCGTTCAAATCCTCGCCGCTCACGTACTCCCCTTTGTCCTTGACGTCGTAGCTATCGTGCCGCCGCCTCCTCAGCGAAGCTCGCCGCCCCCGCTGCCGCCTCTCCTCAAACTTCGCATCTGATTTAACTCCTGAGCCTTGCCGCCACGCAGCACAATTCCCGTGCTGCCCGCCGACCATGCCCCCAACAGGAGAAACAATCGTCATGCCCCGCGCCCTCATTGCCGTTCTTTCCGCGTTCGCGCTTCTACCCGTCTTCCTCCACGCTCAGCAACACGATACGTCCGGCATGGAGATGAAGGATCACGTACCTGCGCATCAACACCAAGCGCAGCCCATGCAGATGGGCGCAATGCCCCCGCCCACGACTCTGATCGAAGCCGAACTTCGTCACGCCTCCTCCGGCACCAGCATCGAGCCCGCATCGACACCAATACCGATGCTCATGTCCCATCGCGGCTCATGGATGCTGATGCTTCACGGCACCGCCTTCCTCACCGAAACCCAGCAACACACAGCCAGATCCCAGCGCGGCGGCGACAAGTTCTTCTCCACCAACTGGATCATGCCCATGGCCCAGCGACCGCTTGGCCCCGGCCAACTCACCCTGCGAGCCATGTTCTCGCTCGAACCCGCAACCGTCACCGGCCGCCAGTATCCGCTGCTCTTCCAGCAGGGTGAGACCGCCTTCGGCAAACCCATCATCGACGGCCAGCACCCCCACAACTTCTTCATGGAGGTAGGCGCACTCTACGACATCCGCCTCGGCGAACGCGCCCTGCTCAGCTTCTACGTCGCGCCCATCGGCGATCCCGCCATCGGACCCGTCGCCTATCCCCATCGCCTATCGGCGTCCGAAGATCCCCTCGCCGCGCTCGGCCACCATCAGGAAGACTCCACCCACATCGCCTACAACGTCCTCACAGCGGGCATCACCTGGCGCGGACTCCGCTTCGAACAATCCGGCTTCCACGGCGGCGAGCCCACCGAGCGGCGCTGGCAGTTCCAGCCCTCCGCCAACGGCCACGCCATCGACAGCTACTCCTCGCGCCTCACCTTCTCCCCCGCCGTCAACTGGAGCAGCCAATACTCCGCCGCCCACATCGTCAGCCCCGAGGCCCTCTACACCGGCGAAGACCAGCAGCGGCAGACCGCCTCCATCATGTACAACAAGCCCTTCGGCAGCACCTGGCCCAACGGCGCCAGCTCCGGCAACTGGTCGAGCACGCTTCTCTGGGGACGCACCCGCTCCCACCACAGCAAGCAGAACAGCTACCTCGCCGAATCCCTGCTCAAGTTCGCCAACCAAAACTATGTTTGGACCCGCATCGAAAATGCCGGACGCTCCACGGAACTCCTCATCCCTCCCGGCTCTTCTCTCCCTCCCGATTTTGAGGAGTCCCCAATCGGCCACGTCCAGGCCTACACCTTCGGCTACAGCCGCGACTTCCAGATCGCCCCACATCTGCTCGCCGCACCCGGAGCGCAGTTCACCTCCTACACCGCCCCCGCAGCGCTCACCTCGACCTACGGCCACCACCCCTTCGGTGTAGTAGCCTCCATCCGCTTCCGCCTCAACTAAAGCAGAATCGGCGTGACTGTTCCCCATGCTCGTCGGCGTCCCCGTGCTTGCTGCTGTCCCCGTGCTCGCCGTCATCTTGCGTTTGTCTTTTTATTTGTCATCCTTCGCCGAAGGCGGAGGACCTGCTGCTGTTCTTGCTGTCGCTCGCCACACCAGAACCTGTTTCGCTCTAACATTGCCTCAAGACCAATGACCCTCTACATCGCCACCTCCAACCCCGGCAAGCTGCGTGACTTCGCTACTGTCGTCACGCAGCATGTCTCTCTAACCCCACTCCCCAACCTCAACGAGATCGATGCTCCCCTCGAAGACCAACTCACCTTCGAGGGCAACGCCCGGCTCAAGGCGATCTATTACTCCCGCCACGCCCCCGGCTGCATTGTCATCGCGGACGACTCCGGCCTCGAGGTCGACGCGCTTCAAGGCGAGCCCGGCGTCCACTCCGCCCGCTACGCCGAAGACCACCACTTCGCTGGCCCTCCGTCCTCTACTCCCGACGAGCGCAATAACCTCTATCTCCTCCAGTCCCTCCGCGACATCCCCGCAGAAAACCGCCAGGCCCGCTACCGCTGCGTCATCGCCGCAGCCCGCGACGGCAGCGTCCTCGCGACCGGCGACGGCAGCGTCGAGGGTAAAATCCTTGCAGCTCCCCGCGGCGCCAACGGCTTCGGCTACGACCCGCTCTTCTATCTGCCCGACTACGGCAGCACGATGGCCGAACTCGACATCGCCACCAAGCTCGGCTTCAGCCATCGTGGACGCGCCTTCCGCGCCTTGCTCGAAGCGCTCGCTCAAACCGGCAATACTCATTAATTCGCACAGGAATACTGATAATCGCACCAATTCGTCCGCCTTCCTTGACGTTGTCAGCACCCGGGCGGAATAATCTCTGTGCTGCACTTATATCTTCAGCGGTGCACACTCACAGACCTTCAAGGAGTCTTCATGGCCGCAGCCGCATCGCCAGCATCTCCCGCCGCGCCGCCAATCCGTGGCGTGCAACCGCTCCGCGCTGGCCAGGGACACTCGTACTTCTGGCGCAAGCTGCATTCGCTCACCGGAATCGTCCCCATCGGCGCCTTCCTCGTCGAGCACATCATCTCGAACTACGAGGCCATCAACGGTCCTCTCGCCTACGCCCAGCAGGTCAAGTTCCTCAACAGCCTGCCCATGGTGCGCTTTCTGGAGTGGGCCTTCATCTTCATCCCGTTGGCCTATCACGCCGGATACGGCGTCTTCATCGCCATCCGCGGACGCTCCAACGTCAATGTCTACCCCTGGGTCGGCAACTGGATGTACCTCTCCCAGCGCGTCACCGGGTTGATCGCCTTTGCCTACATCATCCAGCACGTTCTGCGGCAACGCTTCATGGGAGTCAGCCTGCCCGAGCACCCCGGCGCGGCCTTCGCCAAGGTTCAGCAGGAGCTGCACAACCCCTGGATGCTGGCCATCTACGTCATCGCGATGATCGCCACCTGCTGGCACTTCTCCTACGGCGTCTGGCTCTTCGCCGCCAAGTGGGGCATCACCCCCGGCGACCGCGCCCGCAAGCGCTTCGGCTACGTCTGCGCCGCGGCTGGCTCCGCGCTCTGCATCATGGGCCTCGTCAGCATCTACGCCTTCGTCGGGCCGAAGTATCAGAACGCCCCGGCAGACGTCATGCCCGCCCAGCCGCCGGCAATCACCATGCCCGCGCCGGTAACACCGCCGTCCGGTGCGACCGATCCGACGGCTATGCAGCAATAGCTGGGGCAGCAATAGTTCCGGGTAAGAATAGTTCTGGGTAGCAATAGTTTACGGAGTCAATCGTTTTGTTAAGGGCACGGCTTCAGCCGTGCCATGCAATACCAGAGATTCAACGGGGCTTTAGCCCCTGAGGGCAACGGAATGGCAGCAGCAACCCCAAGAATCATCGTCGTAGGCGGCGGCCTCGCAGGTCTCTCCTCCGTCATCAAGATCGTCGAAGCGGGCGGCAAGGTCGATCTCTTCTCCATCGTCCCCGTCAAGCGCTCGCACTCCGTCTGCGCCCAGGGCGGCATCAACGCCGCCAAGAACCTCAAGGGCGAAGGCGATACCACCTGGAAGCACTTCGACGACACGGTCTACAGCGGCGACTTCCTCGCCAACCAGACCCCCGTCAAAATCATGGCCGAGCGCGGCCCTGCCATCATCGATCTGCTCGACCGCATGGGCGTCCCCTTCAACCGCACCCCCGAAGGCCTGCTCGACTTCCGCCGCTTCGGCGGGACGATGTATCACCGAACTGCGTTCGCGGGTGCAACCACCGGCCAACAGCTCCTCTACGCGCTCGACGAGCAGGTCCGCCGCTACGAGTCCGAGGGCAAGGTCACCAAATACGAAGGCTGGGAGTTTCTCTCCTCCGTCCTCGACTCCAAGGGAGCCGCGCGCGGCATCTGCGCCATGGATCTCCGCACCATGGAAGTTCGGACGTTCCCGGCAGACGCGATCATCGTGTGTACCGGCGGCATCGGAGCCATCTTCGGCAAGTCCACTAACTCCGTGGTTTGCACCGGCTCCGCGCAGTCCGCTCTCTACCAGCAGGGTGCCTACTACGCCAACGGCGAGTTCATCCAGGTCCACCCCACCGCCATCCCCGGCGAAGACAAACTCAGGCTCATGTCCGAGTCGGCCCGCGGCGAAGGCGGCCGTGTCTGGGTCCCCAAGGACAAGAACGACAAGCGCCCCGGCAAATCCATCCCCGAAGGCGAACGCTGGTACTTCCTCGAAGAGTGGTATCCCAAGTACGGCAACCTCGTGCCCCGCGACGTAGCCACCCGCGCCATCCATAAGGTCGTCTACGAGCACGGCATGGGCATCGACGGGCAGCCCATGGTCTACCTCGACCTCACCCACATCGACCGCGAGACCCTCAACCGCAAGCTCGAAGGCATCCTGGAGATCTACGAGAAGTTCGTCGGCGACGATCCCCGCGACGTTCCCATGAAGATCTTCCCGGGCATGCACTACACCATGGGCGGTCTCTGGGTCGACGACAATCAGGGCACCAACGTTCCAGGCATCTTCGCCGCCGGCGAGGCCGACTGCTCCATCCACGGAGCCAACCGGCTCGGCGCAAACTCGCTGCTCTCCTGCATCAACGGCGGCTTCATCGCCGGTCCGCAGGCCATTGCGTACGCGAAAGCCGCCCCCGCTCAGGAAGGCGATGGTGGCCACGCCGCCGAACTCCAGCGTCAAAAAGAAAAGAATCAGGCGCTTTTGTCTTCCACCGGCACCGAGAACCCCTTCAAGATCTGGCGCGAACTGGGCGACACCATGACCCGCCACGCCACCATCATCCGTTACAACAGCGGCCTGGCCGAGGCCGACGCCAAGATCGTCGAGCTGCTCGACCGCTACAAGAACATCAACCTCTCCGACAAGAGCCAGTGGGCCAACACCAGCTTCGCCTTCGGCCGCCAGCTCTACAACATGCTCGAGCTCGCCCGCGTCATCGTTCTTGGCGCGCAGCTCCGCGACGAGTCCCGCGGCGCGCACTACAAGCCCGACTTCCCCGACCGCAACGACGAAAAGTTCCTCAAGACCACCAAGGCCAGTTTCGTCGGCAACGCGCCGAAGTTCGAGTTCGAAGACGTCGATATCAGCCACATCAAACCGCGCCTGCGTAACTACACCGCAGGCTGACCTTATCGCTCCAGAAGCCGAAATTGCGGTATATCAACCATATCGACAGGAAAGGACCCCCGGACAAGATGCACAGAACGAATCGCCTTAAAACCCGTTCCCGCCATCTAACCGGTCATGACTACCATCAATGCGGTCTACGTCCTGCTGTCGGTCATATTCGCGAGCTTCATCACGTATATGTTTGTCTACAACATCCGGCTCAAAAACCGGGAAAAGCGGATGGCTCTGAAACACCATCCGCCAGCCGCCAGATAAGAAGGCGCCTGACGGCGAATGAAATCTATAGCAAGAAAGGCCTCCACACTCTCCAGCGTTCGAAGGCATAGGAGATTTGCAGGCCTCACAGGAGCATTTGCATGGCACAGAGCACCATCAAAGTCGAGATCAAGCGCCAGCCCAACCCGGACGCACCCGTGGTCACCGAGAAGTTCGAGATTCCTTACCGCCCGGGCATGAACATCACCTCGCTGCTCGGCGAGATCGCGCTCAACCCGGTCGACGTCAGCGGCAAGCAGACCACGCCTGTCACCTACGACTCCAACTGCCTCGAAGAGATCTGCGGCTCCTGTGCGATGTTGATCAACGGCAAGGCCCGCATGGCCTGCTCCGCGCTCGTCGACAAACTCCGTGGGCCGAATAACGACCAGCCTATTACCCTTGCCCCTCTGTCCAAGTTCCCCGTCGTCCGCGACCTCTCCGTCGACCGTAGCGTCCTCTTCGAGAACCTCAAGAAGGTCCAGGCCTGGGTCCCCATCGACGGCACCTATGACCTCGGCGAAGGCCCCCGCCAGTTTCCTCAGCTTCAGGAGACCCTTTATCCGCTGTCGAACTGTATCTCCTGCTGCATCTGCATGGAGGTCTGCCCCCAGTTCAACGTTGCGACCGGCTTTGTCGGAGCGGCCACCATCGCCCAGACCAAGCTCTTCAACAACAACCCCACCGGAGCCGTCCTCAAGGAAGACCGCCTGCGCGCGCTGGCCGGCGACGGCGGCATCGCGGACTGCGCCTACGCCCAGAACTGCGTCAACGCCTGCCCCAAGGAGCTTCCGCTCACCGAGGCCATCTCCGACATCAACCGCGACGTCCTCGTCCAGCAGGTCAAGGACTTCTTCGTCCGCTAAATCAAAACCCGGTTAGAGCGGAACTCGATCCAATCCGGAGACGAAGTGTACTCCCGGAACGATCTTGCGACTCAGCCGTTCGTCATTTGTAACGAACAGATCGCACTGAGCCGCAGCCGCAATGGAAAGCTGCATGGCGTCCGGAGCCTTGATCGACTTATCGAGCCGAACCTTGGCATAGATGCGCGCCGCGACTCGATCGAAGTCAAGCAGATGTACTCCCGGTGAGTTCAGGGCTCTCTCATACTGGTCCGCAAGCCTCACATCACCCTTCTGCAAAGGTAGCGTCAGCACCTCACCCAGTGTCAAGGTAGAGGTATAGACGGAATCGCGCCGTTCGCTCATGCGCTCCAGCAATTCAACCGACCTCCGGCCATTCACACCGCGATCTTCAATCAAATAGATAAAGATGTTCGTGTCGAGAAAGACCTTGCTCATTCCCATCCTTCCCGAAGGTTCCTGACATATTTGTCTGGATCAACTCCCTGCCACAGCTCTTGTCCAAGTCCACGCAGCTCATGCAGTCCAGCCAGCCACTTGGGCCCATGTTTTTGCAAACTTTCCTTCTTCTGCCAACGTTCCGCCCACCGAACCAGTTCGTGGTATCGCTCTGGAATCTCCTCCAGGTTGGGACGAAACTTCTGATGCCTGTCAGGATGCACATAGTCCGACCCTCTCAACAGACGAATATGGTTATTCTCTTCGCGAAAGACCATTCGGTACCGTCCTCCCTGTTTCCCCGGTGCAATATTTGCAGCCGCATGCTCATAGGCGTGTTGACGCAGGCTTCGCTGGTCAGCTCGGGCCGTACCCAGTCCTTCCTGTTCTGCTCGCTCCAGAATCTCCGCGATTGTGAAAGACTCGGCATGTGGATTTTCGCGATGTAAAAGCGCCACAATAAGAAAAAGTTCATCCGCGACCTTCACATGATGCTTTGCATAATTTATTGTCGCCATAAAATACCCCATAATCATATGTACTATACATTTTGTACCATTACAAGTTTAAGCATCTAACCCCTAATATCTACCAGGAGAACTCCATGATCCAACTCGCAGACGCCCGACGCATCATCGCCGCAGCCGAAAAGAAGGCCGAAGAGCTCGGCCAGCCCATGAACGTTGCCGTCGTCGACGAAGGTGGCAACCTCATCGCCTTTGAGCGCATGGCCAACGCCTGGCTCGGCTCCATCGACATCGCACAGAAGAAGGCCTGGACCTCGCGCGCCTTCGACATCACCACCAAGGACCTCGGCACAAACTCGCAGTCGGGCGATCAGTTCTTCGGAATTCATGCGTCGAACAACGGCAAGGTGATGATCTTCGCCGGTGGCATTCCCATCAAAAAGGACGGTAAGGTCGTGGGAGCCATTGGAGTTAGCGGAGGCTCCGGCGGGCAGGACCACGCCGTTGCCGAAGCGGGCGCAGCGGCCTTCTAAAAATCTCCAAAGGGAGCGCTCATGCGCTCCCTTTCCGCTGCAACGTGCCGCGAAGAAAAGGAGTCCTACCATGCAGAGGTAATCGGCATGGCAGAGAATCACGGAGTCGTCTTTCTAGGGCAAAACAAAGTGGAAGTCCAATCGATCGACTTCCCAAAGATGCAGAACCCCGCCGGCAAAAAGATCAATCATGGCGTGATTCTGAAGACCGTAGCCACCAACATCTGCGGCTCAGACCAGCACATGGTTCGTGGCCGCACCACCGCTCCCTCCGGCATGGTCCTCGGACATGAGATCACCGGCGAGATTATTGAAACCGGCTCCGATGTGGAATACCTCAAGGTCGGCGACCTGGTCACCGTTCCTTTCAACGTTGCCTGCGGCCGCTGCCGCACCTGTCGCGAGCAGCAGACCGGCGTCTGCCTCAACGTCAATCCCGGCCGCGCCGGTGGCGCTTACGGCTACGTCGATATGGGCGGATGGGTCGGCGGCCAGGCCGAGTATGTCATGGTCCCCTACGCCGACTTCAACCTGATCAAATTCCCCGACAAAGATCAGGCAATGGCAAAGATCAAGGATCTGACCATGCTCTCCGACATCCTCCCCACCGGCTTCCACGGAGCCGTCTCGGCAGGCGTCGGTGTCGGCTCGATCGTCTACATCGCGGGCGCAGGCCCGGTTGGCCTCGCAGCGGCTGCCTCGGCACAGATCCTCGGCGCTGCCCTGGTCATGATCGGCGACATGAACCCCGATCGCCTGGAGCATGCGAAGAAGGTCGGCTTCACTCCCATCGATCTCACTAAAAGCGACAACCTCGGCGACCTGATCGAAGCCGTCGTCGGCAAGCCCGAGGTCGATGCCGCCGTGGATGCCGTAGGCTTCGAAGCCAGGGCGCAAGGCAAGAAGGGTGAAGAAGCTCCCGCAACGGTCCTCAACTCGCTCATGTCTATCGTCCGCGCCGCAGGCGGCATCGGCATCCCGGGCCTGTACGTGACCGAAGATCCAGGCTCGAAGGACGAAGCGGCCAAGCAAGGCAATCTCAAGATGCGCTTCGGACTGGGATGGGCCAAGTCCCATCGCTTCTACACCGGCCAGACTCCAGTGCTCAAATACAACCGCCAGCTCATGCAGGCGATCCTGCACGACCGGCTGCCCATTGCGAAGATCGTCAATGCGACGGTAATCCCACTCAGCGAAGCAGCGAACGGATACAAGGAATTCGATTCTGGAGCGGCCAAGAAATTCGTCCTCGATCCTCACGGACTCCTCGGCAAAGCCGGCTGATTTTCCGCCCTTTTACCCAAAAAGGCCCGCCGGATTTCTCGGCGGGCCTTTTGACTTCAGTTTATAAAAGCTTTATTTCGAGAAGATGGAGTTACCCGGAGTCGTCTCTTCGTTCGAGTGAATCCGGTTCTGCGCGCGCTTGGCGCTCTCCATCCCGAGATGGTTCAACTTTTCCTCGTCGCTCTTCCCTACCTCGGTGGCAGACGTCTCTTCTTCAATCGCTTCATGAGAAGGACGTGCTCCGGTTTTCGTTGAGTCCAGACCTTGTGCCATACATCACCTCTACAAAGACAGATGGGACAACAAGCCCTCAGGTTGCTCTGGAAAACCATCGCAGAGAAGGCGTAAGAAAAGACACTACTTATTGGCCAGAATTTCGATCCGATGAATCTGCGGCGGCTCCGAAAGCAGCTCCCCGGCCTTTGCCATCAGTGCCTTGGCGATCTCTCCGTTCAAATGGGCATCGCGGCCTGCTTCGTCGTCAAACGTATCGAAGATGGCATACCTGCCTTCATCTTCCTTGAAGGCATACCACGTTATGGTCCCCTGTTCTTTCCTGGCCAGCTCCGCGCCCTGTTTTAGAAATGCTTCTACCTCAGCTTCTTTCCCCGGCTTCGACTTCAGTGGAACGTAAAGCGCAAACTTTGCCATCGCTAAAATCCTCCTCATAAATTACTCGTAATTCTCTTATTCATTCGATGCTAAAAACCCGCAGGCATTCCATTCTCGACCTGCGAAATCGCATCCAACTTCACGGAGAATCTGTTTAAAAACTGAGAGCTTAGAGCGAATTGCACCGGTAAGGAACAGGAAAGAGCAAGAACCAGGACGAAAATACAGGGATCTCTCCACTACGCCGCGCGATAAAACTGCGCGACTCCGGTCGAGATGACGTAGCGGGAGAGTTTTTAAACAGATTCTGAGGCGCTTATGCGCAAATCCAGACCATCGATCCTGCGAGGCATCGCCGCCGGCATTGCTGCGGGCATCGCCGCCACCCTGGTCATGGACCAGTTTCAGAAGCTGGCAACCGCAACCCATAGGGCCGCCGAGAAGCGCAGGAAGCTGGCCGAACATGAATCCCCGTGGCAGATCGCCCGCGAACAGGCGCTCGCAGAGCAGCAACAAGCCGAGCAGGAAGACTCCACTGAAATCGTCGCCCGCAAAATCGCCGAGGCAGCCGGAACCTCTCTTCCCAAAGAGGACAAAAAGAAGGCTGGCCGCGCCGTGCACTACACCTTCGGAACCCTGATGGGCGTGGTCTACGCCGTCACCGCCGAACTCGTGCCCGAGGCCACCACCGGGGCGGGCACCGCCTTCGGGACGCTATTGTTTCTCGCCGCCGACGAGGTCGCCGTTCCCGCGTTCCAGCTCTCGCCCTCAGGGGCGGGTACGCCCACCTTCGATCACCTCCAGCACTGGGCCGCTCACGTCGTCTATGGAGGATCGCTCGAACTGGTCCGCAATCTGATCACGCGACTCATGTAGCCGTCTCGCATGGATCCCGAAGATTGCCCGAACCCCTCGTCTGCGATAGCCTGATGCTTGGAGTCTTACACCGCATGAAGCTTCACTATCTCGCATTTGCCCTGGCGTTCAGCCTGCCCGCGCTGGCGCAAAGCGCGGACTCTCTCCCTGACGCTCCCAGCACCACCAGCCAGGCAAAACCTCCCGTTGTGCCCACCGGACCCACGGCAGTCATCGACACCACGATGGGGCGTTTGACCTGCAAGCTCTACGACCAACAGGCCCCTGTCACCGTGGCCAACTTCATCGGCCTCGCAGAGGGCTCCAAGGACTGGACCGACCCAAAGACCTTGCAGAAGGTGCACCATCAGCCCTACTACAACGGCACCATCTTCCACCGCGTCATTCCCGGCTTCATGATCCAGGGCGGCGACCGCACCGGCACCGGCATGGGCGACCCCGGCTACTTCTTCCAGGATGAGATCGTCCCTTCGCTCACCTTCGACGAGCCGGGCCGCCTCGCCATGGCAAACTCCGGCCCCAGCACCAACGGCTCCCAGTTCTTCATTACCGAAGACGCCGTGCCTCAGTTGGACGGCAAGCACACCATCTTCGGCCAGTGCGACGCGCATAGCGTGCTGCTGGAGGCATCGATCGCGCGTATGCCTCGGGACCAGAGCGATAAGCCGCTTACCCCTGTCGTCATCACCCGTGTGACCATTGTGCGCGAGGGTCAGCCGATGCCTCCGGAGCCTGCTCTTCCCGCCGCTCCAGCCGCAACACCAACGCCGGCAGCCGCACCGCCAGCCGCCGCACCACCAGTTGCGGAGACCAAATAAATCTTCTGCTCTCCGCGATCTTGGCGGAGATGCGTTCCCGCTTTTTTTACCAACCTGCAAGCGAATCAAGGAGAGTGCTGAAATGCCAACGAAGCCCGGTACCTATGCCACATTCAAAACCAGCGAAGGAACAGTCGTCTGCGAGTTGTTCGAGAAAGACGCGCCGCAGACGGTAGCAAATTTTATCGGCCTCGCCGAAGGCACCAAGGAGTGGAACAGCCGCAGCAAGAAGGGCGACAAGCTTTACGACGGAACCGTCTTCCATCGCGTCATCCCCCAGTTCATGATCCAGGGCGGCGACCCCGAAGGCACCGGCATGGGCGGCCCCGGCTACAAGTTCGCCGACGAGACCCAGGGCTCCAAGCACGGCTTCCAGCAGCCCGGCAAGCTCGCCATGGCCAACTCCGGCCCCAACACCAACGGCAGCCAATTCTTCATCACCACCACCGATACCAGCTGGCTCACCGGCAAGCACACCATCTTCGGCGAAGTCGTCGAAGGCTATGATGTCGTCGAAAAAATCTCCAAGCTAAGCCGCGACGGCATGGACCGCCCCAAGACCCCGGTTGTTCTCGAAACCGTCACCATCGAGCGCATCGCGTAATCGGATCAACCAGCAAGGAAAGAGGCCCGCTCAATCGAGCGGGCCTCTTTCGCCATATCCAACGTCAACTCATTCCGAGAACTTGTTTCAATCCCTCTTCGATCTCTTCCATCTCAGCCGAAGTCAGTGCTGCGATCCTCTTCCCGAATCGCTCCTTCGCCGTCGCCCGAATCTGGTCTATCACAGCGACTGCCGGACGCCCGGCAAAGACGGCAATCGTCAGTGGCGGGCGAACCGTCGGGGACGTAGACAGCGGGACCACCACCACAGTCTTACGGCGCCGATTCAGCGCATCCGCTGAAAGGATCACGCACGGTCTCTTTTTGTTGATCTCTCCGCCTTTGGTTGGATTCAAATCCACCCACCACACCTCACCGCGCAGCAGGTTCATCCCACGGCTCCTCAATCGGATCATCCACTGCTTGCCACTCGTCCATCAAGGCATTCAACTGGGGATCGGCATTCACCGCATCGCACGCGGCAACGAGGGCATCTTCCCGCTCCTTCAGCGTCTTTCGCAAGGAATCGGCGACAAACTTCGACCGCCGCGTAGCCGGGACCGCCCGTAGAAGAGGGCCTACAACCTCCTCGGGAATCGTAAATGTCATCTTTCGCATCGCCATATCACCATATTACCATATCTATTCGTCCCACAAAAAGAGGCCCGCTCAATCGAGCGGGCCTCTTGTGTTTCAATCCGCGAAATCCGCGGTCGGTCCTTCTTTACGCCACGCCAATCACGGTGCACAGTTCCTTCACCGAATCCGCGCTCTTCTGCAATCCTGCCTGCTCCTCGGCGGTGAGCTTGATCTCGATGATCTGTTCCAGCCCCTTCGCGCCCAGCTTGCAGGGCACGCCAACGAACAGACCCGAAATCCCATACTCGCCCTGAAGATAGGCAGCGCAGGGGAGAATCTTCTTCTTGTCCTTCAGAATCGCCTCGACCATCTCGGTTGCAGCAGCCGACGGCGCATAGAACGCGCTGCCGGTCTTCAGGTACTTCACAATCTCGGCCCCGCCATCGCGAGTCCGCTGCACCAGTTCGGCGAGCCGCTCTGGCTTGATCAGCTCCGTTATCGGAATCCCGGCGACGGTCGAGTAGCGCGGTAGTGGAACCATGGTGTCGCCATGCCCGCCCAGCACAAACGCCGTGACATTTTCGACCGAGACATTCAGCTCCTGCGCGATAAAGGTCCGAAACCGCGCCGAATCCAGCACGCCTGCCATGCCGATGACGCGCTCACGCGGAAACTTCGCTTGATGAAACGCCGCCTGCGCCATCGCATCCAGCGGATTCGAAACCACGATGATGATGCAGTTCGGCGAATGCGCCGTCACCTTGCTCACCACGTCGGACATGATCTTGTAGTTGGTATTGAGCAGGTCGTCACGGCTCATCCCCGGCTTGCGTGGAATCCCCGCCGTAATCACGACGATGTCGGAGTTCGCGGTGTCCGCGTAATCATTGGTGCCTATGATATTGCTGTCGCGCTTCTCAATCGGCATGGCTTCGAGCAGATCCAGCGCCTTGCCCTGCGGCGTTCCCTCGGCAACATCCAGCAAAACGACATCGGCCAACTCCTTCGCTGCAATCCAATGTGCCGTAGTCGCTCCAACATTCCCTGCACCAACGATCGTTACCTTCTTCCGCATCTTTTCTCCTTAGCCATTCTCAAAATCACAAACATTGTCATCCTTCCGCGCAGCGGGAGGACCTGTTTTTTTCTTTACCCCATGTTCTCAATCATACGGCTGGCAAACTCGCTGGTCTTCGCCTTGGTCGCGCCCTGCATCCCGCGTTCGAAGTCGTAGGTCACAAACTTCTGCCCAATCGTCTTCTCGATCGAGCTCTCGATCAACCGTGCCGCTTCCGTCCAGCCGAGGAAGTCGAACAGCATCACGCCCGACAGGATTACCGATCCCGGATTAATAACGTCCTTGTCGGCATACTTCGGAGCTGTGCCATGGGTCGCCTCGAATACGGCGTAGCCATCGCCGATGTTCCCGCCCGGCGCAATCCCCAGTCCGCCGACCTGCGCCGCCGCTGCATCCGAGATGTAGTCGCCGTTCAGGTTCGTCGTCGCCAGAACGCTATAGTCCTCAGGCCGCAGAATGATCTGCTGAAAGATCGAGTCGGCGATGCGGTCGTTGATCAGGATCTTGCTCTTCCACTTGCCGTCGCCGTGCGAAGCGCCGATCGAAGCGATCACCTGCTTGACCTCGGCCACCACACCTTCGCCAAACTCCTTCGCGGCAAACTCAATGCCCGGTTCGATCAGCGCGGCATTCTCTTCTGCGGTCAGCTTCGGATTCGCCTCCAGGTTCCCCAGAATCCAGCTCTCACGCTCGGTCACCGTCTGCTCGCGGAACTCCTGCGATGCGACTTCATAACCCCACTCGCGGAATGCGCCCTCGGTGAACTTCTGAATATTACCCTTGTGGACCAGCGTCACCGTCTTGCGATTGTTGTCGAGCGCATACTGAATCGCCGCCCGCACCAGCCGCTTCGAGCCGGTAATCGAGATCGGCTTCACGCCCACGCCCGAGTCCTGCCGAATCTTCTTCTTGGTGCCCTTCAACATCTCGTCGTTCACGAAGTCGATAAACTTCTGCGCCTCGGGTGTTCCTTCGCGGAACTCGATCCCAGCGTAGATGTCCTCCGTATTTTCACGGAAGATCACGACGTCGAGCTTCTCCGGATGCTTCACCGGGCTGGGCACGCCGGCATAGTACTTCACCGGACGCACACACTGGTAGAGGTCCATCAACTGGCGCAGCGCCACGTTCAGCGAGCGAATGCCACCGCCCACCGGCGTCGTCAGCGGTCCCTTGATAGAGACGCGAAAATCCATCGTAGCCTTGACCGTGTCATCCGGCAGCCAGTTCTGCGTCTGGCGATACGCCTTCTCCCCGGCCAGCACTTCATACCACTTCACAGCGCGCTTGCCGCCGTACGCCTTCGCAACCGCGGCGTCGAAGACGCGCTGCGACGCCTTCCAGATGTCCCGGCCCGTGCCGTCGCCTTCGATAAAGGGAATAATCGGATGATCCGGGACCGTATAAGTGCCGTTGGCGTACTGAATTGCCTGACCGTCCGTCGGGACAGCGATACCGTTATAACTTGCCTGCATGTATGTTTGGCTCCACGAGAGATTAACCGAAAGGCTACCACCCGCGAGATACGAGTTGCAATAGAAGTGCGCTTATCGAACGAGGTAGTAGTCCACCGTCGCCACCACGCGAACCTTCTTCATAATGCTCGAATCCGGCGACGCGCCACCGCCTCCGCCGCCATCTTCCCCACCCACCCCGGCATCGGCAGCCGAGATGGAAAACACCCCCTGGTTCGCTGAGCGGATCGACCCCACCTGGCTCCCCGAGTCCGCCGCAAACCGGTCCGCCGAAGCCCGCGCATTCCGCGTCGCCTCGGTAATCATGTCCGGCTTCAGCGCATTCAGCCCGCCGAATTTATAGCTGATGCCCTGCCCATATCCCCCGCCCACGACGATCCCGGCCTGCACCAGCTCCGCCGTCTTCTGCCCCGCTTTGGCGATCCTGTCCACATCGGACGAGTGCACCGTTACCGTCTGCTGCACGATATAGCGGCTGCCCGACTGGTTGCCGCTGTACTCATTCGCCAGCTTGTCCGTCACCTGGATCTGGCCAACGGTGATCTCCTGCGGCGTAATCCCCTGTTCGGCGAAAAACTTCAGCACCGCCGCCTTGTCCGCCTCGCTCTTGGCAAAGACCTGCGGCAGCTCATTGCCCGCTTCCTTGAACGTCACCGGCCAGATCGCGCTGTCGGACTTCACCGTCCGCTCGACCAGACCCTTGACCGTGACATACCGGTCCGCCAGCCGGATCGCCTTGATCTGCGATCCCAGCACCCATCCGCCCAGCACCAGGCCCAGCAGCAGGCAAACGCCGAGGACAACGGCAGGGGTAAGCGGCCCAGCAGATCGCTCTGTATCCAAGGAAAAACCTCCCTCACAGCAACACGAGCAGAATGCCCCAGGCTGCCTCACCTGTCAATCTCACAAAAAGAAACCCCGGCCATATGCCGGGGTCCTCTCATACGAAATACGAAATTACGTCTGGTCTAGAACTGATTCCAAAGCAACTGGTTGTAAACGTCGTGGTGGTACTGGACCTCGGGTGCCTTGACGATCGTGCCCAGCAGATGAGCGCAACGATCCGCCGAAGCCTCTTTGAGATCGGCATAGCGCGCCTTCACATCTTCGCCCAGCAACGTCGTGGTCCACTCCGAGTTGCGGAAGTTATCCAGTGCGACGTAGATATTGTCCGGCAGATAGCGCTGCGCCTGGCGAAGGTTCTTGATCTTCGCCGTATTGCCCTGCAGGCCGCTGCGGAAGATGGAATACAGCACAAGGTATGGATTTGCATCCGGACCGACCGAGCGGACCTCGACGCGCGAAGACTTCTCGTTGCCGATTGGGATGCGAACCATCGACCCCCGGTCCGTCGCCGACGCCTTAATCTGGTTCGGAGCCTCGAAGTGAGGGTCCAGCCGCCGATAGGCATTCACGCTGGCATTCAGCGCCAGGCAAATATCGTTGCCATGCGTCAGAATGCGGTCCGTGAACTGCCACGCCAGCTTGGAGATCTTCTCCTCGCCCTTCGGATCCCAGAACAGGTTCTTGCCGCCCTTGGTAATCGAAACGTTGGTATGCATTCCGCTTCCGTTGACACCGACCACCGGCTTCGGCAGAAAGCTCGCGGTCATGCCCATCTGCGTTGCCACCTGGCGGCAGATCAGCTTGTAGATCTGAATCTGGTCCGCGGCGGCGACGACCTCGCCGTAGGTGTAGTTGATCTCGAACTGCGACGGCGCAACCTCGGGGTGGTCCTTCTCGTTCTCGAATCCCATGGCGCGCTGCACCTCCGCCGTGGTGTCGATAAACTCGCGCAGCGGATCGCCGGGCAGCGAGTGGTAGTAGCCGCCCTTGTTGACGTACTCGAACCGACCCGTCTCGTGGTAGCTCCGCTCGGCGTCAATACCCTCGAACAGAAATCCTTCAATCTCGTTGGCCGCGTTCAGCGTGTAGCCCTGCTTGTCGTAGCACTCCTGCGAAAACTGCTTGAGGACGCTGCGAATATCGCCGCTGTAAAGGCCGCCATTCTTGTCCACCACTTCACTGAAGACGAGAACTTTGCCGCCGCCAAACACATCGGCAGGCGCCCAGTAAAACGCGCTCCAGTCGATCGCGAGCCGCAGATCGCTCTCGCGCTGCGCCGTAAATCCGCGGATCGACGAGCCGTCAAAAGTCAGGTTGTCCCAGCTCTTGACCAGAAACTTCTTGTCGTAGTCCAGCATGTGCAGCCGGCCTTCGAGGTCGCTGAACAGGACAGTAACAGCCTTGATCCGGCGTTCATCCGTAAGATACTTCAGGCGCTCTTCCTGAATGACGTCGGCGGCAACGCGCTTCTTGCGCTGCTCTTTCGCCTGCAGGTTCAGATCCTCGAGTTCATCGTACGGAAGTTCCAGAAAATCACGTAATTGGGTCAAAATGACACTCCTTCTGCAATGGAATACACACGACTGCCGTGCTGCCGCATCCGAGGCAGCGACTGAACAAAGACTGTGTGGGATTGACGCAGAATCGGCAGGGATCCTGTGTCGCAGAATCGGCGTGGATTCTCCGGCACCTTCAACGGTATCAGATATCCCCGCCTAAAAAAAGATCGAAATTGTCCCTTGCCGCTCTCTTACCGGATCAAAGCTCCGGACTGATTGGTCACTTGATCCAATACCGTAAAATCATGCTTGACCATTACGACGAAAACGGTCCAGCTTACTGGGACGAGGAGTTCAAAAAAATGCCAGGCCCTGCCCAAAACACGCGCGTCGCCCTCATCCAGATGTCCTGCTCCCCGGACACCCAGCTCAACCTCGACCGCGCCGCCGAGCGCGTCTACGAAGCCGCCCGTCAGGGAGCCGCCCTGGTCTGCCTGCCCGAGCTCTTCCGCGCCCAGTACTTCTGCCAGCGCGAAGACCACGCCCTCTTCAGCCTCGCCGAGTCCATCCCCGGCCCCTCCACCGACATCCTTACCCGCGTCTGCCGCGAAACCGGCGTCGTCCTAATCGCCAGTCTTTTTGAACGTCGAGCGCCGGGCCTGTATCACAACACCGCCGTCACCATCGAGCGCGACGGACGCATCGCCGATCTCTACCGCAAGATGCACATCCCCGACGACCCTCTCTACTACGAGAAGTTCTACTTCACCCCCGGCGACCTCGGCTTCAAGGCCACCACCACATCAGCCGGGAAAATAGGAACTTTAGTCTGCTGGGACCAGTGGTACCCCGAAGGCGCCCGCCTCACCGCCCTCCGCGGAGCCGAAACCCTCTTCTTCCCCACCGCCATCGGCTGGCACCCCTCTGAAAAAGAGGAGTTCGGCACCGCCCAGTACGAAGCCTGGCAGACCGCCCAGCGCGCCCACGCCATCGCCAACGGAGTCTTCGTCTGCGCCGTCAACCGCGTCGGCCACGAGCACGGCGACGTCAAATTTAAAGCACCCGCCGCCGACGGCAACCCCGCCACCGTCGAGCTCCACGGCCCCGGCGACCACACACCAGCCTCCGGCATCGAGTTCTGGGGCGGCAGCTTCATCGCCGATCCCTTCGGTCGCATCCTCGCCCAGGCCAGCCACGACAAAGAAGAGATCCTCTACGCCGACCTCGACCCCAAACTAGTCGAAGTCACCCGCCAGCACTGGCCCTTCCTCCGCGACCGCCGCATCGACGCCTACGAAGGCATTGCCAAAAGATTTTTGGATTAGACCACATCCCGTATAGTGCATAGGATGCTAGGTTCACGGATTACAAAAACAGTTATTGCGCGTTGCTTCCTTTTGGGTTGCGTTACGTCGTTGCTGTTGTCTTGCCGGGATGACAAATTATCGGGACAAACTGTCATTTATGACCAATGGTGGTCGAGTGACTTTGCAGCTAATTATGGGGACTCTGGGCGTAGGGATGAAGCAGAATTCTTAGGAAGGTTATCTACTGCATTTCAGTCTGATCCGCAGTGCTCGGGGCTTCGAATGATGATTTTCAAGGGATCAAACAACACTCTCAAACACGAGCTCTCATCAATTTCCAAAGTGATGGCTCAACCACACTGGAGTTTGATAGTCGACTTCAATCCCAACAAGAACATTCAAACTGGTCTCTAACCCATGAGCCTGGCTATACGAATTATTCATCCGGCGAAGCAGATGAGAGGGCTATTTCACGTTCCATCTGTACGATCATGAAGGGGGCTGGCGGTTCGGTCGTGAACTAGATTTGCGATTAGCTAATCGGCAGATGTGATGCGGCAGCCCCATTCATGCAGTCTCATCGCATGAGTGGCCATTCGCGCGAAAGCGCGAACCGCTTCTAGGTACGCCAAGCCTTCAGGCTTGGCCCTCTCTCGCCCAGCCAGAAGACCGGGGCTTTAGCCCCTGGGGTATACTTTCCTTCCATGGCCACGATTCGCCAAACGCAGAGCACCTACGCGATCACCATCTCGACCTTCCAGCAACATCGCCACTTCCAGCGCATAGCCAACGCCGAACTTTTCATCGCAACGCTCTTCCAGCATCGTGACAAAGATCGCTTTCAACTCCATGGCTTCGTCGTCATGCCCGACCACGTCCACGTCCTCATAACGCCGGCAATAGACCAATCGACAGCAAAGTGCGTGCAGTACATCAAAGGCGCATACTCCTTCGCCATACGCCAACAATCCCCCAGAGAGATCTGGCACAGCGGATATCACGACCACCGCATCAGAGATGCCGACGACTTCAACAATCAGCTTCTCTACATCGCAAACAACCCGTCACGCAAGCAGTACGAAGACTACCCCACACCCACACCAGACACTCCGACCGCATCGACCCAATGCCAAACGAGCTGCTTCTCTAGCCGCGCCAAAGCACGCCCCAGGGGCTAAAGCCCGGTTTTGTGGCGGGGCGAGAGAGGCCAAGCCTGAAGGCTTGGCGTACCCAGAAGCAACAACCCGCATAGCCATGCGATGCATGCTCCTCTTTCCATCGTTAAGAATTTGTCCAAAACTGAAGATCACGTCATCAAACTAAAAGCTCACGTCATCTCGACCGGAGCCGCGCAGTTTCATCGCGTGGCAAAGTGGAGAGATCCCTGTATCTCGTCTTTGCTCTTTGTCATCGCCTGTTCCTCAACCCAACGCAAATCCAGTTTTTGGACAGGCTCTACGCAATCCCCCGAGCCACCTCAATCTCCCGAACCTCTCGCTCCGCCCTTCGTCCGCCCAGGAATCCAAACGCCGCGATGTACACATAGCACACCACCGGAATCACGAACGCGTGGTGCACCCCAATCAGATCCGCCAGATGCCCTTCGGCCAGCGGAATCAGCGCGCCGCCCACAATCGCCGCCACCATCAGGCTCGAGCCCTTGCTGGTCAGCGCCCCCAGCCCCGACAGCCCCACCGTAAAGATGCTCGGGAACATCACCGAGTTGAACAGTCCCACCGCAAGAATGGCCCACATTGCCGTATGCCCATGCGTCAGGATCGACATCACCACCAGCCCGCCCGCCACGATAGCCGCACACCCCAGCACCGTGCTCGTCTTCATCTTCGTCAGCAGCCACGAGCCGATAAACCGCCCCACCATCGCGCCGCCCCAGTACAGCGCCACATACCTCGCAGCCACCTGCTCCGTCAGGTGCGCAATCTCCGGCAGCGCAAAGTAATTTACCAGGAAGCTCCCAATCGAAACCTCCGCTCCCACATACACGAAGATCCCCACGGTCCCCGCCAGCAGCACGGGATGCCGCCAGATGCTGTCGCCTCCCGCGTCCCCGGCCAGCTCGCCCGGCCGAATATCCTGCGTAAAGTCCATCGCCGGCATCTTCAACACCGCAAACGCGCACGCCAGCAGCACCAGCGCCACCCCAATCCCCAGATAAGGCAGCCGCACCGACGAAGCCTGAACCATCCGGTACTGTTGCAGAGCCGCCGCCGAAAAGGTCTTCATCTTCTCCGGAGAGACCTGCGTCGCGGTCAAAATCAGCGCGGCCCCGAAAAACGGCGCAATAAAGGTCCCAAACGAGTTGAATGCCTGCGCAAGATTCAGCCGCGCAGAGGCCGTCTCCGGTGGCCCCAGATGCGCGACATAAGGATTCGCCGCCACCTGCAAGCTTGTAATCCCCGCCGCCAGAATCACCAGCGCCGACAAGAACAGCCCAAACGATGCCGCGGTCGCTGCCGGAAGAAAGAGAAACGCGCCCACCGCCATCACCAGCAGCCCGACCACCATCGTCCGCTTATACCCAACCCACTCCACCAGCTTGCCCGAGGGCAGCGCGAAGATGAAGTACGACGAGAAGAAGCAGAACTGCACCATCATCGCCTGCGCATAGTTCAGGTCGAAGATCGCCTTGAGGTGCGGAATAAGGATGTCGTTGAGGCAGGTCAGAAAGCCCCACATGAAGAAGAGCATCGTGGCGATGCTCATCGCTCGAATATCCGTCTTCTGACCGCTGAACGCTTGAGAATTGGAGGGTACGCCGACGCCGATTGCCATATTTACGGAACAGCTTTCTCGTGGATTACGAAAAAAATGGAATAGTCACGAAAAAGTATAGTAGCAGCCGCATCTCTACAGCGTAGTCATAGCAGTCGAGCGGGCAAGCGTGAGCGCAAACTACTCTCTCATCGCCTAAATTCGCATTGCCCCCTTCACTAATTCGACCGTAAAGTGCGAGGCTACGGAAGATGTGGCAGACGCTATACAGCAATCTCGCGAATGAGAAGTAAAGCTATTTATTTCAATAAATTATATTGACTCGGACTAGATGCTCCGCTATCGTTGGAACGGTCCCGCTCCTCCCCTCGCGACTTCCACTGCAGGTTCATATTGTCCTGTAGAACGTAAACCCTGAGAATTGGAGTGTTCCATGACTTACTTGCTTCGCGCATTAACCGCTGTCTGTCTCTTTTCCGCCTTGGCCGCAATCCCGGCTCGTGCTGACGGAATCCAGGCATTCAGCTTCTCCTCCGCCGCCTACCGCACTGACGATCCATTTGCGGGAGAACTCGGCTTCGACTTCTCCACCGGAAGCAATGACGTGATTGTTACAGCTCTGGGATACATCAACGATGGATTCGACGGCACTCACACTGTGGCGATCTTTGACCTTGCGACGCGAACGATTGTAGCCAACGCAATGGCTACCGTTACGACGGTCGGCGGAGGCGCAACCAGCACCACCTTCACCTACACAGATCTCGCCGATCCTGTCACCCTCGCAGCCAATACCCAGTATGTACTCGTCTCCCAGTTCTTTGCGGGCGAGCACTACTTCTCGAATGCCATCGGATTGACCTCCCAGAATGGCCTGACGATGGGCAACGGTGTCTACAGTTACTCGGGTACCCCTGCCACGCCATTTTTTCCCCTCGGCTCTACGTCGGCTACCTCCCCAGGAGATTTCGGACCGAATATGAAGGTCATGACCCCGGTTCCCGAGTTGTCCTCCATTTATCTCGTAGCCAGCGGCCTCTTCACCTTTGGGATGGCCCGTCTGCGTCGAAGCTGACGAAGCGCAGCACCACCACTTAAACCAGTCCAAACCCGGGTGCCCCATCTTCGCGATGGCCTTATCGTCGCTAAGGTGGGCATTTGCGCCTAGCGCGAGCCGAACTCCCTCGACGAACCCCAAATCTACGCGAACCGCACTTCGACTAGCCTCCAAAGCTCGGGTGCCCCATCCTTCGCGCCCTTTGTGAAGGGTGGGATGCATACCCCGGCGTCAGGTATGCTCTCTTGTGACCCGACCGCTCCGAAAATGACCGCCCTGTTTCCCCTCCTCATCCTCGTTCTCGCCGCCGCTTACATCATCCTGGGAGCCATTCACCTCGCAGCCCCCACCAAAGTTCTACCCATCTACCGCCGCCTCCTCGGCCGCTGTCTCTTCGAGAAGACCGCCTCTCGCTTCGAGCAGATCACCCCTGCTAACTGGAAGTTTATTGGCGCGGTCTACATCGTCTTCGGAATGATCGTCGTCTGGTCCTTGCGCTCCGTGTTTTAGGCCCCCAACCTCTCAATCCAACCGTCTATACTTGACACGGAAGATCGCTCCCGGAGGCAGTTTCAGCCTTCCGAGCGCAGTTTCTTGCCAGAGTCCGAGCTGCAAGTCCAGACAACCAAAATGACGACACCACGCGACCAAAACTACCGCATGCCCGCCGAGTGGGCTCTTCACGCCGCCACCTGGATCGCCTGGCCCCATAACGCCGAAGACTGGCCGGGAAAGTTCCAGCCCATCCCCTGGGTCTATGCCGAGATCGTCCGCCACCTGTCCGCAGTCGAGGATGTGCACATTCTCGTCAACGACCTCGCCGCCGAGCGCCGCGCCACCGGCCTGCTCCAGCGCGCGGGAGCCAATCTCGCCCGCCTCCACTTCCACCACTGGCCCACCGACCGCGTCTGGCTCCGCGACTCCGGCCCCATCTTTGTTAAAGCTGAAGGCTCCGTAAAAAATCCCGCAGGCGAAATCGCCATCACCGACTGGAAGTTCAACGCCTGGGCCAAGTACGACAACTGGCGCCGCGACGACCAGAT
>JBEPUJ010000007.1:0-204572 GCA_041691575.1 Terriglobales bacterium | reverse complement strand
CCTGGTTGAGGGTGCAGTAATGGCTCCAGACATCGCCAAGGTCGATCCCGATCGTGATCTCAACCTTGGCTTGTCTGCGTGGAACTTCAGCGATGAGGTGCTGCGCTGGATTCTTCATGGGAACAGCCTGCTCCTCCTGTGGAGGACCTGCTCATCCCATTTACAGGGCTGATACGGGTACCGAACTGACTGGAGCGCCCCGACACGAGTCCGAGCATGGCCACTCATTGCTGGTACCACTGCTCCTCCACGCCGAACTGAATCGTTTGAGACATTAGCTCTCCGCAGCACATTCAATATTTATGCTACTCGCGGTTCGCCCGACTTGTAGTAATTCTCGTTGGGAATCGGAGGCAACCCGTGAAACAAAAGAAATCGACCCCGACTCTCATCGAATCTGCCGCAGTGGCAGAGTCGATTCGGCCTTACGCGATCGCTGAGACGCTGCGCACCTTGCGTCTGCGCCGCAGTATGGGGCTCAAACAGCTTGCAGAACACACTGGGTTGTCCGCAGCTATGTTGTCGCGACTCGAAAATGGTCGGCTTGTCCCTACTTTGCCTACGCTCATTCAATGGGCCTGTTCTTCAAGTTCGCAGTGCGGCGTGCGAACTTCATGGCGCATAACGAGTGAACACATAATCATAGGCTTTGGCAGGGGCATGACAAGAGAAGCAGGTCTTGACTATCGCTCCGTTCGCAGGCTTGCCGTTAGTAAATTGAGCGAATCCCCAGCCGCCTGTCACGGCATACTCGTTCGAGTCCTTGACCATCAACTGAATGTTTGTGGGAGCACTGGCGGCAAAAGATTAGTTGCGGCCGAAAGCTTTGTCATTTTCTTCCGATGGAGTATAGGCCCAGGCTAGCCGCGCAATGATTGTGCCGTCTGGAAATGGAAGAGTTCCATCGCGATATGCCTTTACTGCCGGATCGTCGATGCGTAGATTTGGTCCTCCGATGTATCTCCCATAGCCAAGCGCCGACCTGTTGCAGCGAAAATGTCAAAATAGCGGAGTTCCTTTGCGTGGAAGCCAACAGAGCTCCTATGACAACAGCTTCGTTGCCGCTTATTGTGACCGTCTGGTCCAGCCTGGTCTGTCCATTGAAAGCACGTAAAATTGGAATTTACGACGGGGTTCAATTTACTCTGAAAACAACATCAAATGGCTAATGGCAATCACGACCCCAGGGGATATTGTCCGGGGCGGTAGCGAGACGAGAGAACATTATGAAATCTACGCCCGCGATTCCCGCCCAGGAGTGCCAACAGAGCAGCGGTGCCGTGCAGCTCCAAATCGATATTCTGCAGAACATCCCGGCAACAGCGTGGACCGTAACCCCAGATGGTCAATTAGACTTCATCAATCAATTTTTTCTGGATGTAACGGGACAGACGCTGGAAGCTTGCACCGTACCCCGCACCGTCTGGAACGCGCGCGGCAGCGATCTGCCACCGTTTCTCGCCGGTTTGCATCCTGACCATAAGGAGCGTGTGAGAAAGATCTTCTGGGACGGGATTCGTTCGGGTCACGGATGGGTCTTTGAGGCTCCGTTCCATCACAGCGACGGAAAGTATCATTGGCATCAGGATCGTGCAGTTCCCGTCTACGGAACAGACGGAGAACTCCTCAGATTCGTCGGTACCTGCGCTGTTATCGATGAATTCAAACAAGCGGAAGAGAAGAACAAGGCGCTACTTGAAGTGATCAGTGCCCTGAACGGCGCCTTGGCCTATCGGCCTCTCCGCGCACATTTTTCGTCTTCTCATGCTCTTGGGGTATTCTCTGCGTTTGTAAGGCAATACGCAGAGTAATCGTGCTCGATTGGGCAGAGATCGCTTTGTACGAGTCCGAAAAAGAGTTGTTTGAAGTGCTGGTGACGGTGGGCGAGCGGAACGAAGACGCTCGCGAGCCAGAACCTGAACTCGGACGGGAAGGCACCAGTCCTGGTTGCGTCTTCGATTCCTGCCAGCCTCTTTTTCGAACTGATCTTCAACTGGAACAGCACTATGTGGACGAGCGCCGATTGGCCGTTGAAGGAATGGGATCCTATGCGGTTCTGCCTCTGCTGATTGACGAAAAGTGTACTGGAGTGCTGAGAATTGCGAGCAAGACACCGCAGCGATACAGCGAGCAGGATGAGGAGTTCCTTGTAGAGGTGTCAAAGCAAATATCTCTCATCGTTGCGAACCTGAAGGCATACGACGAGATCGCGTCTCTGAAAGCGAAATTAGAGATAGAAAATATTTACCTCTAGGATGAAATTCGTACAACGCATAACTTCAAAGAGATTCTTGGCAGCAGTTCAGAATTATTGAAATTGCTTGATCGCGTTGAAGCGGTTGCCCCAACCGATGCCAACGTTTTGATCACAGGTGAAACCGGGAGCGGGAAAGAGCTGATTGCGCGGGCGATCCATAATCGAAGCGCTCGCGAGAAAAGTCCACTGGTGAAGCTAAATTGCGGTGCGATTCCGGCCGGGTTGGTCGAGAGCGAGTTGTTCGGCCACGTGAAGGGAGCTTTCACAAGCGCCTCCGAACGTAGAGTGGGGCGCTTTGAGTTAGCCAATGGAGGCACACTCTTTCTCGACGAAGTGGGAGAACTGCCTCTCGACACGCAGGTCAAGCTGCTCCGAGTTTTACAGGAGCAGGAGTTTGAACCTGTCGGCAGCAGCCGGACTATCAAAGTGAACGTCCGGATCATCGCCGCAACGAACCGTGACCTCGAGCAGGCTGTCAAGTCAGGGACCTTCCGTTCCGATCTGTATTACCGCCTCAACGTAATACCGCTGCGCGTGCCGGCGCTGCGGGAACGGCGATCCGATATTCCACAACTGGTACTTCTGTTTCTCGAACAGACTGCGAAGCGAACGGGAAAGGCAGTCGGATCGGTTTCTCAGAAGACGATGGATCTGTTGGTTGATTACTCGTGGCCCGGAAACATACGAGAGCTGCAAAACGTTATTGAGCGAGGCGTCGTTCTTTCGAAGGGGCCAGTTCTTAAACTTGGAACCGATCTGCTGCCGGTTGAAACAACTCAAAGTGGCACCGATCATGAAGTGGCGGCTGAACCAGAGTCTACGGCTACGCTTGAAAGTATTCAGCGGCAACATATCCTGCGGGTACTGGATCAAGTTGAATGGGTAATGAGTGGACCGAACGGCGCCGGAGCAATACTCGATGTCCATCCCAATACGCTTCATAGCATCATGAAGCGGCTCGGCATTCAACGGCCGAGCCATGCGGATGCTTAAACTCGAGCGGTAAGCACATTTAGACGGACTCCATTGCCCAACATCTTTAGGCAGTTCTTCTGCCCATAGCTCCGCATTCCGCAAGCCCGTCGAGCATCGAAACGGACCGATGTTTGGAGTGCGTTTCGGGCTCGGAGCTGAACTGGCAATCGGTACGCCACCCATGCAGTCTCAAAACTTCTCGACATGTTCGCCTCAATGATGAGGTGATCGCGATGCCGCGCCGGCCGTACCGGCAGCGCGCCTGTCATCGAAGCACGATATGTCGTGAGATCTAAGGCGTCACAATAGCTGGGTCACGAAGAGTCAGGAGCTGGCGACAAAAACTCAAATAAGGCCTGCCGCCATTCCATTTATTATCAACGGCCTGCTAAAGGCTGGGGAGGCGCGCACTTTGGCAACCCGTGTGCATTATTTACAGGCGTACGGAATGAGAAGTCACACGACGGATCAAGAGAGGATCAACATGAAAGCAAGATTGGACGCACAAAAGATATCGCCCGCACCTTACAGGGCCATGTTCGGGCTGGAGGTTGCCCTCCGGACATCATCGAAGCTTGAGCCTGCGTTGATTGAGTTGATCAAGATGCGGGTTTCGCAAATCAATGGCTGCGCCTTCTGCCTCGACATGCACTCGAAAGATGCGCGGGCAGAAGGAGAAAGCGAACAAAGACTTTACGCGCTTTCCGCGTGGGAGGAAGCGCCCTTCTTTACAGAACGGGAGCGGGCTGCTCTTGCGTGGGCCGAGGACGTTACTCTGCTCACCAAGAACCACGTCTCCGACCACGCTTACGAGGCTGCAAAGCTGCAATTCAGCGAAGAAGAGTTGGTTAATCTCACTTGGGCAGTGATTGCCATCAACGGTTGGAATCGCCTGTCCATCGCGTTCCGGGCGGTGGCGGGGGAGTATCAGCCGGGAGCACACAAGACAGGAGGAAACCAGTGATGAAGAAACTTCTTTTATTGTTCCTCGTCTGCAGTCCGCTGATCGCGCAGCAGGCACAGGTCCGTTCGTTGATGGTGAAGCCATTGCCAGATTATCCCGGCAAAGAGGTTCAGATGATCACGGTCGTCTATCCTCCCGGCGCTGTTGATCCGGTTCATCGGCACAACGCGTACAGCTTCGTCTATGTGCTCGAAGGCAGCATCATCATGGGGGTGAAGGGCGGAAAGACGGTAACCCTGACGGCTGGGCAGACGTTTTACGAAGGCCCCCACGATATTCACACCATTGGTCGCAACGCGAGTAAGACCAAGCCTGCAAAGTTCATCGCCATCTTGCTCAAAGACCAGGGCGCGCCTGTTCTGATTCCGGTGCAGTAGCTTCGGCGACTTTATCGGCAGAGATCTCTTCAGATGTCAATCACTCAGCTCCGAGACATGCTCGGACTCAACCAGCTCGATTGCGAGCGTAACGAAAGGATCATCATGAAAATCGTCATTGTTGGTGGAACTGGTCTCATCGGATCGAAACTCACGCCCAAACTGAAGGAGGCTGGCCACGAAGTCGTAGCGGCATCGCCGAGCACAAGCGTCAACACTATTACCGGTGAGGGGCTTGCGAAAGCGCTGCAGGGTGCACAGGTGATTGTCGATGTAACGAACTCGCCTTCGTGGGAGGATAAAGCGGTGCTGGATTTCTTCACGACATCGACTAAAAACCTTCTCAAGCATGGTGCTGATGCCGGTGTGGGGCATCTCGTGGCGCTGTCCGTCGTCGGTACCGACCGTCTCTCCGAGAGTGGATTTTTTCGCGCAAAGATCGCGCAGGAAAAACTCATACGGGAATCGAACCTGCCATACACGATCGTTCACGCGCCGCAGTTCTTCGAGTTCGTCAAAGGCATCGCAGACATGTCTACCAAGGGAAATGAGGTCTATCTGGCGCCGGTACTGATCCAGCCCATGGCAGCAGACGACGTTGCCACGGCGGTCGGCAGAGTCTCACTCGGAAAGCCGGTGAACGGCATTGTTGAGGTAGGCGGGCCGGAGAAGTTTCGCCTCAATGAACTCATTCGTCTTTGCCTGAACGCACTCGGTGACTCGCGTGAGATCGTCATCGATCCAAATGCTCTCTACTCCGGTGCGCGTTTGAGCGAGCGCACGCTTGTTCCCGAAGACGACGCCAAGCTCGGAGAGATCCGGTTCGAAGACTGGATCGCCAAGGGGAATTTGAGAAAGTAAGTCGCGCGTGCACACACAGATTCGGCACGCATGGCTAAGAAGTAGCCACGCGTGCCGGACTTGACTGCGGTTGGGCCAGACAGAACGCCTTTGGCGACCCGCGTTGATTCTCTAGCGAAACAGGAAAGGAAACACTTAAATGAGCACGATCACGACAACAGATGGAACTCAGATCTATTACAAAGATTGGGGAACGGGACAGCCAGTTGTTTTCAGCCACGGTTGGCCGCTCTCTTCCAATGCGTGGGACGGACAATTGCTTTTCCTTTCACAGCATGGGTATCGCGCTATCGCCCATGACCGCCGGGGTCACGGACGCTCAAGCCAGAGTTCGTCCCATAACGATATGAATGGCTACGCGGATGATCTTGCCGCACTCCTCGATGCACTTGATCTAAGGGACGCCGTACTGGTTGGGCATTCCACTGGCGGAGGTGAGGTTGTGCGCTACCTCAGCCGTCACGGGTCGAAACGAATTGCCAAAGTTGTTCTGATTGCGGCTGTACCGCCGATCATGCTCAAAACGGAAACTAATCCAGAAGGTCTTCCGTTGGAAATTTTCGACGGTTTGCGCACCAACCTGACCAAGGATCGTTCGCAATTTTACAAAGATTTCGCAATTCCTTTTTACGGCGCGAATCGGCCCGGCGCCAAAGTTTCCCAGAGCCTGCTCGATCAGTTCTGGCTTTGGAGTATGCAGGCTGGACTGAAGAGCGCTTACGAATCGATCAAAGCGTTTTCTGAAACCGACTTCACCGAAGATCTCAAAAAGATCGACGTTCCAGCTTTGGTCTTACACGGTGAGGATGATCAGATTGTTCCGATCGCAGATTCGGCTCACAAGTCCGCGAGAATTATCAAGAACGCGAAAGAACTCTACTACCCAGGGGCACCACACGGCCTGACGGCTACGCACCAGGACCAGGTCAACGCGGATCTTCTGTCGTTTCTTTTGAAATAGACAGTTGTCAGGTTCGGGAACCTATCCCGCAGGCTAGATACAGAACATCTCCGAACGCGATAAATCAGCTCGATGGATGTCCACAAGCAACAGGGAACCTGTCGAACTTCGCCCTTCTCCAACCCTTCGGCAATGATGGCTTCCTTGGTGTACTTGCACGTCTTGAACTCAGGCCGCTTCGCCTGTTCGGGAGACTCGGCTTTGTCCTGCCGAATCTCAACGTACTTATTGCGGGTAACGATCTTGCTGCCCTCCGCTTGTCCACCGTAGGCGGTGCTGATCTGTACCAGTCCCGGTTTCGAGGTGAGTAGCTTTTGTACGTGCGCCTCCAGCTTGACGGCGTAGCAGGTTGGATCGGTGCATTGCGCCTCGCTCTCTGAAAGCTCGGCAAACAGGAGTTGTTATTTCCTGTCCGCTTCGGGCACTCGACGCAGGTTCCGGCGGCGGGAACCAGTTGGGCATCGCGCTTGTTGAACGGTGCCTGTTTGAGAAACAGGAGGACATTCTGCTCTATCCACTGGTGAAGATGCCGCATTGGAAGCAGGATGCGCTTGGCCTTGCGACCTGCCCCGCCGTTCCACTCCTCACGGAAGCAGTTGGTAAGGGCTTGCTCCTGCTGGGCTGGCTGTAGCTTTGCCAGTAACAGGGCGTGTCCAACGCCGATCTCCTCGGCATAGAACGCCGTGACCGCAAGAGCAGTTAGCTCGGTCAAGCGGGTACGGGCGGCGATATAGGCGGGTGGTTTGCCAACCTTGGCTCCGATCTGCTCGATGCTGTATTTCGGCTCCTCCAGCATCAGCAAAGCGTGAAAGCCCTGCGCCTCCTCCAGCGGGTGAACATCCGCCCGAATCAGGTTCTCGACCATAGCGGCTTCCATTGCTTCGGCATCGGTAAGGTTGACGATGCGGACGGGGACGGTTGTAGCCTCAGCCATCTGCGCGGCGCGGTAACGCCTTGCTCCGGCTACGATCTCGAAGCCCTGGCCGGTGATTGGCCGAACAAGCAAGGGCGAAAGAATCCCCTGAGTGCGGATGCTCTCTGCAAGTTCCTTCAAGGCTGCATCCTCGAAAATATGGCGCGGGTTGGTGGTGGACTCGGTAAGGACGGCTAGTAGCGAGTTGGCGAACGCCTTCGGCGATGCCGTACTGAGCAAAGGCTTCTCTCTTGAGCAGGTTGTCGCGGGCATTGTTGGTCGCAATCCAGTAGGAGACGGAATCGACGTTGAGCCGAACCTTCTTGCTGGACTGTGCTTTGCGAATCAGCATCTCACCGGGTGGAATGAGGTCGGCGATAATGTCGATTTCGGTGTCGTTGAGATGGAACGCTTCGCGGTACACCTGGCGGTTCATCTCAGGGTTGGCGAGGAAAATCTTGGTTGGGCAGCTCTCGGCCACAATCGCCAGCATCCCCGATTCCTCAAGTTCCTTGATGGACTGCGTGGCGAGAATCATGGCTGCGTTGTGCTTCCGCCAGGTCTTCTGAGCAGCCACAATGTAGGTGCGGATGGTTTCGTTCTTGATGAAGAGCCAAGCCTCATCGAGCAGGAATGTCTTGAAGGTCGCCAGTTTCTCAGGGTTCGCAATCTCGTTGCTGGCCCGGTGCAGGACGTAAAAGAGCAGAGGCTCTAAAACTTCGGGAGCATCCCCCCAGCCGGCGAAGTTGAACGTCTGGAACTTGGAGAAGCTGAGTGTGTCCTCGACGTTATCGAAGAGGAATCCGTGCTGGCCTTCCTTAGTCCAACGGTGCAGCCGTTCCTTCAGCTCCCCGATGATCTGGCTGAAGGTGGAGAGTGTCCGCTGCTCCGGCGCAACGACGTACATCCGCTCGATGGCCTCCCACAACTTGCGCTCTTCTTTGAAGTCGAGCTTGTACCGCTTGTCGTTGCCCTCGATGAGTACCCGAAAGAACGAAAACAGAAATTGCAGGTTTTCCTTGCTCTCAGGCAGACTGAACGGGTTGATAGTGAAGTCCCGGCTCTCCTGGCTAACGTTCAGATACGTTCCACCGAAGATCTCGGTAAGCCGACGCCCTCAGCGCCCACGTCAACCTGTATGGGTTCTGGACCGAGACTGCTTTCTTGACCAAGAGCGGCGACCTTGGGATGATTCTGAGCGTTACGGGTGTTGACTACGAAAGCCTAGACAACGACGAACAACAGTATGCGGTAAAGCGGCTCGAATCCGCACTCAGGTCCTTCGGCGAAGGCTTCCATGTCTATCAATACCTCTTCAAGACCAACCGACCCGAGATTCCGTTCGCACGCTACGACGACGAGCTGATCGACGCAGCCATCGACCAGCGGCGGCAATACTTCGAGTCCAAGCGTGACCGGCTGTACGAAGTGGGACTCTTCTATGTGATCGTGCTAGAGGGTGCGAGGTCGAAGACCGGCATTCTCTCCGCACTCGGACGGATGCCGCGCGATCCCCAGGGCGCTATCCGCGAACTCAAAGCGCAGTTCACCAACGACAACATGAAAGTCTTGCTCCGCAAGCAGATCGACCCCGACATGATGCGGCTTGAGCAGTGCGTCCAGAACTTCACCCGGCACCTCGCAGACCTCATGCCCATCGAGGTCCAGGGTCAGCAGGCGCAGTTCAGCTTCTTTCGCCGGCTACTCAACTTCGATGACTGGCGGATCGCGGGTAAATCCCAATCGACCCAGTACCTCGACTTCCAAGTGGTGAACTCCAATATCGAAGCAGAGCGCGACCACCTCCGCGTCGGCGATCACTTTGTCCGTATCCTTACGATGAAAGAGGCCATCGCGGAGACGCGGCCTCTGGTACTTGACCGGCTCTTCAAGATCGAGGGCAACTTCTACGTCGTCACCGAATGGACTCCGCTTTCGATGGCGAAGGCCCGGAAGGAGGTGGACAAGCGCCGCCGCCACTTCAACATGAGCAAGTCGGGTTTCGTATCGCAGATTGGCAGCGACCCAGCGAAGACGAACCAGCGGGACGTGCTGATTGACGAGTCAAAGCAGGCTGACATCGAGAACCTTGGCGAGTGTCTGCGGGCTCTTGGTGACGGCCAGACATTGGGTGACTTTTCACTGACGGTCCTGCTGTAAAGTACCGACCTCCAGACGATCAATCAGGAGATGGGCGAGTTTACCAGCGTGTTCACGAACGCCGACGGTGCGCTCTTTACAGAGACCTATAACCAGCTCAATGCCTTGTTTGCGACCGTTCCGGGCAACTACGCCCAGAACCTTCGCAAGATGTACCTGCTCAACTCCAACTATGCCGACCTGTCGTTTCTTTTCACCATTCACCCAGGCGAGAAGACGAACCCACATCTTTCCTCTGAGTATCTTGCAGTTCTGGAGACGGACAACGCCACGCCCTACTATCTCAACCTGCATAACGGCGAGGTTGCGCACACTTTGATCCTCGGAATGACGGGCAGTGGTAAAAGTTTTTTATGTAATTTTCTGCTCACAAACGCGCAGAAATATCGGCCGCAGACCTACATCTTCGACATCGGCGGCTCGTTCCAGTCGCTTTCGTCGCTGATGGATGGCCGCTCGGACCGAACTTGTTTGGCCGGTGGCAGCTTCGACAGGCAGCGGAATCTCCTTCGCAATTCCTTCACAAGCCGCGGCAAAGTCTTATGCGATTTTGATCGCCCAACGATCAGCGCGCTATCGACTGTCCAGGTCACGCCAGCGATGGGGCGTGTGACGAGTCCCTCCTGTAGAGGTGAACCTTCGGGGATGAGCGCGTACCCGCGACCCGATTCGACCATCCATTGAAGATCAGTCGGGGTCTTGTTCACACTCACGATGTCGCTGCTGATTCCAGCAACATCTAGCATTTCCATCAAGCGTTCATGAGCTTCGGGATGCTGTTTGGGTTCACGGAATATGGTCAGCTTGGAGCCAAGGTCTGCCGGAGTAAGCTCCTTCAGCTTGGATAACGGGTCATTAGATTTCATGCACACTACGAGGCGGCTTTGCGTAAATTGATGTGCCGTAAGTCCCGCGCCACTGGCGGGAAGCGTCACCAATGCTGCGTCAATCTCTCCTTCTTCGAGCATACGGAAGAGATCCACTGGATCGCCACTCTGCGACATGATCTCGCACGCTGGAAAGAGCGCTTTGTGCATGGAGCAAACCGTCTCGTACAGGTCATGGTCTACGAATGAGGAGAAGCCCAGGCGCAAAGGTCGAAACGGTGCGGTATTGGTAGAGCGCGCCGCAATCAGCAATTCGTTATAGAGCTTGACGATCTGCTTGTTTCCGGCAATCAGAATCTCTGCGGCAGGGGTCGCTCGAACTCCGCCGTGATGCCGGACTAACAAACATGCCTGAGCAGATTCTTCGAGCTGCTTCATCTGCTGGCTGAGGGAAGACTGCGAAATGAACAGGCGGAGAGCGGCCTTGCTGATGTTGCCTTCTTCAGCGACCACGGTGAGGTTCTTGAGATGACGGAGTTCTATCAGGTTTGGCATAGCGGGAGTCCCTCTCTGATAGCGCCGTGCGCGATTCGGAGAGCGGCTCACCGTGCAATATAAGTCAGGCCCGAAGTCAACCTAATTGTGGGCGCATGTACCAGTGAAGTCAACGTGGTGCAGTTCCGCAACGACTCAATTTGACCTCAAAATCTGTCATCGGAAAAGCCAATAGCAACTCGGATTTTGCTATTGGATATATGTATTGGACGGCAGCCATGCACGGCCCCATCCTTGAGACATCCTTCACTGGGTATCGCACTACTCGATACCGCAGGAGACCCTGGAGTCCCGCCAATGGCAGAAATAAACGGAACCGAGCGAAAGAGACCTAGTCGTTCCATCAGGCCTGCCAATAAAAAGCTGCCGGGTGGAAGGGAGGAGGCCACTGAAATGCTTTCCATCAGCCGAAGAGCCGTTGATGAACTTATGGCGACAAAGCAACTCACCACGCGACCGAACCTTCAAGATGAAGTTAGTTTCTTGCGTCTACCAGAATTAAAGTCGGTGACGGGTCTGTCGAAGTCCAGTCTCTACGCATTGATCCGGGCGAAGAGTTTTCCTTCGCCGGTTCAACTCGGACCGCGAACGGTCCCTTGGGTAAGATCTGAAGTCAGACAATGGGCTGCGGAGCGCATATCCAATTCACGATCCGCGTCGCCACACACCGGGGACCGACGGACACCACAACGCACGCTCGGGGAATCATGGGCAACATCGAAGAAGTATGCTTAGGCCGCTAATTTCTTCCTGCCCTTAGCAAGCTGTG
Source organism: Terriglobales bacterium (assembly GCA_041691575.1). Taxonomy (GTDB): domain Bacteria; phylum Acidobacteriota; class Terriglobia; order Terriglobales; family Acidobacteriaceae; genus Edaphobacter. The sequence continues at coordinate 192,953 of JBEPUJ010000007.1, read as the reverse complement.
CATCCAGATAGTCGGCCCACCACTGCATCATTACGGTGCGCTGCTTCAAATACTTCGCGTGATTGTAGGCCGCAGATACCTTGTTCCGCTTCATGTGGGCAAGTTGCAAATCTACATGCTCGTCGTCGAAGTCATTCTCATTGAGGATCGTCGAGGCCAATCCACGGAATCCGTGTCCCGTCATGCGGCCTTGATATCCAAGCCGGTATAGCGCATACAGTAGCGTGTTATTGCTCATGGGCTTCTCCTTATTCAAGGCCCCTGGGAATACCAGCTTGCCATTCCCGGTTAGCAACTTGAGCGCTCGAAGGACCTCGACGGCTTGGCGTGACAGAGGAACGATGTGAGGGGTCTTCATCTTCATGCGTTCCTTCGGAATGTCCCATCGTGCTCTGTCCAGGTCGAACTCTGTCCATGGCGCTTCGATCAGCTCGCTGGTACGAGGAAAACAGTAGGCCAGAAGCCTGAGCCCAAAGCGTGTGAGGGCGTCTCCGTTGTAGCCATCCATCTTCACCAGCAATTCGGGAAAATCCTTCTCATCTACATGGGCGAAGTTTTCTGATTCGGTTGCCGCCAATACGTCTCGCGGCCTGAAGTCAGCCGCAGGGTTTCGACTTGCAAGTTCCCGCGCGATTGCAAAGCGGAAAATCTGCCCGATGGACTGATGTGCTCTCTTGGCGACATCGCTCGCGCCTCGCGTCTCAACCGTAAGCATGATGCCCCGAATATGGGTTGTGAGTACGGTATCAATGGGCAAGTGACCGATGATCGGGAACATCAGCCTCAAGCCGATTCATCAAGGTCTCTGCGTGCCTTGGAGACTTACCAATCGACCACCATGCCCACCACTTGCGGGCCACCTTCTCAAAGCTATTCTCTGTCTCGCGATGAACTGCCTTAGCTTCCTCGTGCTTCGCTTCGGCCTCTGCCTTGCGTTCAGCCATCGGGTTGATGCCGGTCGCCAATAGCTTTTTCGCGGCGAAGTGAAGTTGGCGAGCTTCTTTCGGGCCAACAACCGGGTACTCCCCGAATGTCATGTTCTTTTCGCCAGCATTGAATTGATAGCGCCAGAGCCAGAGCTTGGTTCCTGTCGGCAAGACGAGCAAACTGAGGCCGCCTCCGTCGAGCATCTTGTACTTCTTGGCCTTCGGCTTAGCGTTTTCGAGTTCCTTGACGGTCAGTGCCATGATGAGCCTCCAAAAATGGGGAATTCTCATTCCCCAACCTTTGGTTCATCGTACCCCAAACCATTCCCCAACAATATCTGTGGCTGTCCTCGCACCAACTCGCACCTCCTCGGACGATAATCTTTGGAAAATACCGAGGTTTAACTCTCATAAAATACTCATTTGTATAGGCTTACATGAGTTCGATGGAGTGCGAGGAGGTGCGCCGGAGGGCAAAGAAAAACGCGCGCCGAAGGCGCGCGTAGATGATTTTGGTTGCCCCCCAGGGATTCGAACCCCGATTGGCCGAGTCAGAGTCGGCAGTCCTACCATTGAACGAGGGGGCAACGGATGATGCGGGCGTCGCGAAGTACTGCTCGCTGACTGCCTTCTAGAGTGTACGGGGCAGGTCGATTCTGGTCAACGCCCATGAGCTAGAATGCGGAAATGGAAAACGAGATCGCTGGATTATTTCTGGATTTTTCGTGCCGCAGGCTGGATATGGCGGCGGCAAACATGAAAACCTGTCTGGATAAATTGACCGACGAACAGATCTGGGCTCGGGGCGGGGCGCATGAGAATACCGTGGGAAACCTGGTGCTGCATCTCTGCGGAAACATGCGGCAATGGGTGATGCACGGCGTTGGCCAGGCGAAGGATGTACGCGTACGCGAGGCGGAGTTCGCCACCGACGACGGGTTGACGGGTGCGGCACTCGCGGAGATGTTTGCCGCGACGGTGGCGGAGGCGCAAGGAGTGATCGCTTCCCTTCCCGCCGAACGGCTGACCGAGCGGACCAGCCCGCAGCCGGGGCGTCCCGAAGTGAGCGTACTGGAGGCGATCTATCTAGTGGTAGCCCACGCGCATGAGCATGTCGGTCAAGTGATTCTGGTGACCAAGCAGATGATCGCGGCGGATTTGGATTTGACGGTGCCTCGGCCTCGGTGAAATTCCGTAGCAGCGTCTGGATTTTTGTTGCGGCTCGCAGCGAGAACAGGCGACGGCAATAGATCAGTCGTTCCGGCTGCGCCTTCACTCCGGCCGTCGGCAGAGCGGAAGCCACTGCGCGGCGGCGTTGAGACGCGAGGCTGAAGCCTCGCTGTACCTGGATGCAAAGGCAACAGCAACGGCAACGGTGGCAGCAACCGTAACGGCGAAAGCAGGTCCTCCGCCTTCGGCGAAGGATGATAATGCTTGAAGGATGACAACGCTTGATTGAGTGACTTAATGCCTGATTGAGGGCGGCTATTCGACGGGGAGTTTGGCGTTGTAGCCGTCGCGGGCAATGATGGAGTACTTCAGGGGCTTGCCCTTTTCATCCTGCATGCGCAGCGGATGGCCTTCGTTGTCTACAAGGAGAACCTTGATCTTGCGGTAGGAGCCGTCGTCCTTGCTGTTGGTGGGGCGGTAGGTAATGACGTACTGGTTGCGGATGGAGTCATTGATCTGGGAGAAGATGTCGGGCAGCGCGCCCTGAAAGAGCGGGCTGAAGCTGAGGCCGCCGGTCATGGCCGCGAAGGTCTTCAACTGATTTTGCGCCTGGAGATAGTTCAGGTCGGCCATGCCGCCACCCATGCCGCCGCGGCCGCCGTACATCTCGTTGAGCAACGCGCCGGTACCGATGGTGAAGATGGTGACGTTGGGCGTCGCCTTGACCTTGGCGAGAATCTTGTCGAGGGTGAGCTTGGAGAAGGTGTCGCGGCCGCTGCCGATGAGGATAACGTACTTGCGGCCTTCGACTCGGCTGATGCGGTCGAGCGTCTCGTAGAGCGCGTCGAAGACGTTGGTGTCGGAGAAGCCTGGGATGACGAGCGATTGCAGAGCCTGGGCGACGGTATCCTTGTTGTTGGTGAAGTCGGTGAGGATGTGGGTGCGGAGGTCGTAGGTGACAACAGCGATATAGTCCTCTGGACGCAGCGTGCGAAAGAAGCTGTAGGAGGCGTTCCGCATGTCGTTGATGAGGTAGTAGCTGTTGGCCGCAAACTCCAGCAGCATGACCGCGGTGATGGGTGTCTGCGCGACGCGGACGCTGGTGATGGTCTGGGGAACGCCGTCTTCAAGGACAAGGAAGTTGCCGGATTTGAGGCCGGGGACGAACTGGTGGGTCTTGTCGAGGATCACGTTGACGTCGAGGTTGACGATGGGGACGTCGACGCGGAGCGAGAAGGTCTCGTTATTGGGATTCTTGACTACGGGGTCGGCCGGCGCGGGCGGTGGAGGCGGCGGCTCTTCAGCATCCTGCTTTTTTCTGATGATGATGGGGCCGGTGTCGGTCTGGGGACCGGCGGAATCGGGGGTCTCGTCGGTTTTGGGCGGCTGCTGGGGCGCAGTCTGGGAAGGGGCTGGCGAAGCAGATGAGCCTTGGGCGCGGGCGGAGGGAGGAGTGAATCCAAAAGCCGCGAGGATGAGGATGGAAGCCAGCCAATGAAGTCGGTTCGCGGGATTGGTCATCATGGAAAACTTTACTCCGTACTATTTGACGGTGTTGAGCGGCACTTGTGAGAGAACGGCTGCATGCGCCTCGTCCCTGGTCAATATAAAGATACTCAAAGAGTTTATGTTGCAATGCGTTGCATGCTACACGGATGGTCGATGAACGACGCAGAATTATTTTGCTCGTGTCGATGTTGTAGCATCAAACAGCAGGTGCGGGCGAAGTACGCTAGGCACTTAAAGGAAAAGATTTCAAATGAGTGAAATACATGGTCTGGCGGTGCATGCGGCCGGTGCACATTTACTGCCTTATAAGTACGATCCGGGTGAGTTGCAGGCGAACGAGGTGGAGATCAAAATCTCGCACTGCGGGGTGTGCCACAGCGATGTTCATCTGATCGACAATGATTGGGGATTCAGCAAGTATCCGTTTATCCCCGGTCACGAGATTGTCGGCGCAGTGGTGGCCGTTGGCAGCGGCGTGCTCGATCGCAAGGTGGGCGAGCGGGTGGGCGTAGGCTGGCAAGCTGATAGTTGCGGCATCTGCGAGTGGTGCCGGCAGGGCGATGAGCATCTGTGCGCGAAGGCGCAGCCGACCTGCGTAGGACGGAACGGCGGATATGCGGACCGGATTCGCGTGAACTCGCGCTTTGCAATTCCGGTGCCTGCGGTGCTGGAGAGCGAGAATGTGGCGCCGCTGCTTTGCGCGGGGATCACCGTCTACAGCCCGCTGCGGAATCATGGGATTCGTCCCTCGTCGCGCGTGGGCGTGATCGGAATTGGCGGGTTGGGGCATCTGGGCTTGCAGTTTGCGAAGGCTTTTGGCGCGGAGGTAACGGCGTTTTCGACCTCGAAGGATAAAGAAGCGGAGGCGCGGGAGCTGGGCGCAGATCATTTTTTGAACACGCAGGACACGGGCGCGCTGAAGAAGGTCGGGGGATCGTTCGACTTTTTGCTTTCGACGGTCAGCGCCGACCAGGACTGGCAGGGCTATATGAATGCGCTCCGGCCCAAGGGAATGCTCTGCGTAGTGGGCGTTCCTCCGTCGCCGATCCAGATACAGGCGTTCTCGCTGATTGGAGCGCAGAGGGCTATTTCGGGAAGTCCGACGGGCAGCCCGCGCGATCTTCACGAGATGCTGGACGTAGCGGCACGGCATGGCGTGAAGGCCATTACCGAGCGCTTCCCGATGAGCAAGGCGAACGATGCGGTGGCCAGGGTGAAGAAGAACCAGGCACGTTATCGCGCGGTTCTGGCCAATTAGCAGGACTCGATACTGCGAACAATGAGAAGGCGGGGGCTTCGGCCTTCGCCTTTCTTTTTCGGTGCGGGCGAGAGCAAATTTGAGGAGCAAGCTTCGCCGGATAGTAAGCTGAGGTTCTAAGCTGAAGGGCAATGCTGAGGGTTAATGCGATTTGAATTGTTTATTGCGGCGCGATACCTGCGGGCCAAGCGGCGGCAGGCAGTGGTGGGAGTCATCACTGCGATCTCCGTTATTGGCGTGGCCGCGGGGGTGGCGTCTCTGATTATTGCGCTGGCGATTACCAATGGCATGCAGCGCGACCTGCAGGCGCGGCTGGTGGGCTCGACCGCGCATGTCGAACTGATGCGGGTGAAGGCGGATGGCATTCGCGACTGGAGGCCGCTGCTAGAGAAGCTGCGGAAGGTCCCGCATGTAAAGTCGGCTGCTCCGGGGCTCTATGGGCAGGTTTTAATCTCGCATGGGGCACGGAGCGGCGGCGCGTTGATTAAGGGCATCCTGCCGCAGGATGAGAAGACGGTGGGGGATCTGTTGCAGTCGGTGGTGGAGGGGTCGGCCAAGGATCTGGAGCCGGTGGAGGAAATCCACACACCCGGTTCGGTGCCGATTCGGACGGTGCCGCCAATTGTGATTGGGAAAGATCTGGCGGAGACGATTGGCGCGAGTGCCGGAGATGAAGTTCTGGTGACGAGTCCGCAAGGGGAGTTGACACCGCTGGGACTGGTGCCGCGATACCAGCGGTTTCGAGTGGCGGGAATCTTCAAGTCCGGGTTCTATCAGTACGATTCGAGCTATACGTTTGTGCGACTGGCCGATGCGCAGAGGCTCTTCAGCGAGCCGGACCTGATCTCGGTCATCAGCTTCAAGGTCGACGATCTTTATCGGGCGGACAAGATCGGCAGGACGATTGAACAGGCGGCGGGAGAAGGCTACGAGACGACCAACTGGATGGAGCAGAATCGCGAGCTGTTCCGCGCACTGAAGCTGGAACAGGTGGTGACGTTTATCGTGCTCGCGCTGATCGTCTGCGTGGCCGCGCTGAATATCCTGATCGCGCTGACCATGATGGTGATGGAGAAGACCAGGGACATCGCCGTGCTGATGAGCTTTGGCGTGCGGGCGGAGCAGGTGCGGCGAATCTTTCTGCTGCAAGGGCTGCTGATCTCAGTGATCGGCACAGTGATCGGGCTCGCACTTGGCTATGGGTTGAGCTGGCTGGGTGGGCACTACCGGTTTATTCATCTGGATGCCTCGGTCTATTCGATCGACTATCTACCGTTTGCCCCACGGATTCGGGATGCGGTGATTGTAGCGGCGGTGAGCCTGGGAGTTAGTTTGGTTGCTACGCTGTATCCGAGTGGATCGGCGGCGAGGGTGTTGCCTGCGGAGGCTTTGCGCTATGAGTGAACCGAGATTGAAGTATGGCCGGTTGTCCCCAGAGGGTCTGGCGAAGATGCAGGACCTTGAACACTATCTGAATACCGGGACAGGGCTGGAGGCGGCGCTGCTGGGGATGGTGAGGCTGCGGGCTTCGCTGATAAACGGCTGCGAGTATTGTATCCATGTCCACACGGCAGAGTTGCGGAAGCTGAATGAGCAGGGAGAGCGAATTGACGGCTTGACCGAGTGGCGGAGCTCGAACAGCTACACGCAGCGGGAGCGGGCGGCGCTGGCGTGGGCCGAGGCGGTGACAAATATTCAGGAGGGCCATGCGCCGGATGCGGTGTACGACGAGGTCCGGGCGCACTTCTCCAATGTGGAGACTGTGAATCTTACGCTGGTGATTACAACGATCAATGCATGGAACCGGCTGGCGATTTCGCTGGGCGCTTATCCCGGCCATGCCAGGGCAACGAAGACGGAGAATTAAGTGTCGGGACCAGTAGACAAAATACGGAAGTCTCTCCGCTTCGGAGCCAAACATATCACTCCTGTTCGGGATGACCGCTCACTCTGGGAGGCCGAGGGGCTGCAACCGTTGCCGGGGGCAACAGAGCGGGTCGCCGTGCTGAGGGCCGAGGGGCTGACGAAGACCTATGCCGCTGTCAGTGGTGGGCAGGGGGGCGCGACGGGGCGCGGCGAGCTGGAGCTTTTTCGCGGCCTGGACCTGGCGGTGTATGCCGGGGAGATGGTAGCGATCGTTGGGGAGAGCGGAGCAGGCAAGAGTTCCCTGCTGCATCTGCTGGCAACGCTCGACACGCCGACGGCGGGAGAGGTCTGGTGCGGAGAGAGCCGGTTGAGCACCTTTACGTCGGCGCAGGCATCAGATTTTCGCAACCGGGATGTAGGGTACGTGTGGCAGTTTCATTACCTGCTGCCCGAGTTTACGGCGCTGGAAAATATCGCTATGCCCTTGCTGGCGCGAGGGATAGCTCGCCCGGTGGCTTTGGAGCGGGCACGGACGTGGCTGGATGAGGTCGGGCTGTCGGATCGGGCTGAACATCGCAGCGGAGAGTTGAGCGGGGGCGAGCAGCAGAGGGTGTCGCTGGCGCGGGCGCTGGTGACGGAGCCGAAGCTGCTGCTGGCCGATGAGCCGACCGGGGACCTTGACGGAAAGACGGCAGAGACAGTGTTTGGACTGATTCAGCGGCTCCACTCGGCGCATGGGCTGACCAGCGTGATTGTCACGCATAGTCTTGAATTTGCAGGGCGTTGCGGGCGGGTCTTGCGATTGCGGGAAGGGCGTCTTGTGGAGGCCGGGGCATGATGCTCCCGATTTAGTGCCTTTTTTGCACAGACTTCATCTAATAGACAGTGCTAGGGTATTGCATAACTTTCGAGGGATTTTCGGATAAGTTGTGCAGGCGACTACACTGATAGAAGTGAATGGATGCTTCGCAGTTCGAAGTAGCCTGATGGTTCCGGTGAGCGGTCGGCACAGGGACGGGTACGGTACCAACGGCGCTATGCGGCCTTCGGGCTGGGTGGTGGCCGGCTTGAAGGGGAGAACATGTTCGAACGCTATACGGAGAAGGCGCGGAGGGTGATCTTCTTTGCTCGGTATGAGGCCAGCCAGTTCGGATCGCCTTACATCGAGACAGAGCACCTGTTGCTGGGGTTGCTGCGTGAGGACAAGGCGTTGACGAACCGCTTTTTACGGTCGCACGCTTCGGTGGAATCAATACGCAAGCAAATTGAGGGACATACGACGATCCGGGAGAAGGTTTCGACCTCGGTCGATCTGCCGTTGTCAAACGAGTGCAAGCGCGTGCTGGCCTATGCGGCGGAAGAGGCCGAGCGGTTGTCGCACAAGCATATCGGGACCGAACACCTATTACTGGGCCTGCTGCGCGAGGAGAAGTGCTTCGCTGCGGAGATTCTGACCGAGCGCGGTCTGAGGCTGCCGGCGATTCGTGAAGAGTTGCAGCGGACGACGCAGGAGAAGGTGCCCACCTCGCAGAGTGGGAGCAAGAGCCAGCGCGGCGAGCAGAGCATGCTGGCAGAGTTCTCGCGCGACCTGACTCAGAGCGCTCTCGATCAACAACTTGATCCGCTGGTCGGACGGGACGCCGAGGTCGATCGCGTCATCCAGATCCTGTGCCGCCGGACGAAGAACAATCCGGTGCTGATCGGCGAGCCCGGCGTTGGCAAAACAGCTATCGTCGAAGGGCTAGCGCAGAAGATCGCCGACGGCGAGGTGCCCAGCTTTCTCGCGGACAAGCGCGTGCTGGCGCTCGATCTTTCGCTGATCGTTGCGGGCACGAAGTACCGCGGGCAGTTTGAAGAGCGGCTCAAGACGATCATGAAGGAGTTGATGGAGAACCAGAACTCCATCGTGTTCATCGACGAGTTGCATACGCTGGTCGGCGCGGGTTCGGCTGAGGGTTCGCTCGATGCGGCGAACATCCTGAAGCCTGCCTTGAGCCGCGGCGAAATTCAATGCATTGGAGCGACAACCCCGGCGGAGTATCGCAAATCGATTGAGAAGGACAGGTCACTGGAGCGGCGCTTCCAGGCAGTCAAGGTGCCTCCGCCGAATGAAGAAGACGCGATCAAGATCATCATGGGGATCAAAGAGAAGTATGAGAAGTTTCATGCGGTGAGTTACACCGATGATGCGATTACTTTCTCCGTCTCTCATTCCAGCCGTTATATTCCGGATCGTTTTCTGCCGGACAAGGCCATCGACCTGATCGACGAGGCAGGAGCGCGGGTGAAGCTGCGCCAGACTTCCCTGCCCGAAGAGTTGACCGAGGTTCAGAAGCGGATCAAGTTCATCGTGCACCGCATGGAGAACGCGATTGCGAACCACGAGTTCGAGAAGGCCCGGTTCTACTCGGACGAGGAGCGCAAGGAGCGGGAGAACCTGCGGACGCTGCGTGACAAGTATCACCTCGACGATTCATCGGCGGGCATTGTGACGCGCGAGGACATCGAGGATGTCGTGAGCCGCTGGACCGGCGTTCCGATTACTTCGCTGAAGGAAGAAGAGACGCAGCGGTTGCTGCGCGTCGAAGAAGAGCTGCACAAGCGCGTGATCTCGCAGGACAAGGCGATCTCGGCGCTGGCGCGGGCGATTCGGCGGTCTCGCGCGGGCCTCAAAAATCCGGCGCGGCCGATCGGCAGCTTCCTGTTCCTCGGGCCTACGGGCGTCGGCAAGACGGAGATGGCGCGGACGCTCGCACAGTTCCTGTTCGGCTCGGAGAAGTCGCTGATCCGGTTCGATATGTCGGAGTTCATGGAGAAGCACTCCGTGAGCAAGCTGATCGGCTCGCCCCCGGGATATGTCGGCTACGAAGAGGGCGGCCAGTTGACGGAGCGCGTGAAGCGCAATCCGTACTGCGTCGTGCTGCTGGACGAGATCGAGAAGGCGCACCCGGATGTGTTCAACCTGCTGCTTCAGGTCTTTGAAGATGGGCAGTTGACCGACGGACTCGGCAACACGGTCGACTACAAGAACTGCATCATCATCATGACTTCGAACATTGGAGCGAAGCACCTGCAGAAACGGCAGGGGCTGGGCTTCCAGAGTGAGAAGGAAGACATGGTGATGGACAAGATGGAAGAGCTGGTGAAGGGCGAGGTCAAGCGCACCTTCAATCCGGAGTTTCTGAACCGGTTGGACGAGATCATCATCTTCACATCGCTGTCGGAGGCGGACCTGATGCAGATTCTCGAACTGCTGGTGCAGCAGCTCAACGTGAACCTGGTGCATAAGTCGATCACGATCTCGGTGACCGATGAAGCCAAGCGCTGGATCCTGGCCAAGACGGCCTCTGACCGCACCTATGGCGCTCGTCCGCTGCGTCGCGCTCTCCAGCGCTATGTCGAAGATCCTCTGTCGGAGGCGCTGATCGGCGGCGGAATTGTGCAGCGGCCAGCGTTCCTTGAGGTCTACATGGAAAACAACTCGCTGTTCTATCGGCCCATTGCATCGGACGGCGAAGAGAAGATGGCAGGACTTGCACTGACCACCGTTTAGCCCAAATAAGAAGGAACGATAAGCCCCGGCAGAATTTGCCGGGGCTTATCATTTACGGAAGAGGAATCGGAACCCATGGATCGTCGTGAATTTGCAACCTTGCTGCCTGCATTGCTGGCATGCGCAGCAGTTGTGCCCGAAGTAGCGCAGGCCCAGAGCAATCTGGCTGCTATCGAGTCCGGCGTATTTCCTCCCGCGCCGCCAAAGTCGGGCAGCGTAAAGGAACGGGTGTCCCGCCATTACGTTACCGGGATGCTGAAGGCCGGCAATGTCCGTCTGGAGATGCACGAGACGACGCAGGCCGTAGGCGCTCCCCATGAACCCATCGGAACCCATCTGCACAACGAGCTGTGGCTCGTGCGTGAGGGTACCGTGGAGCTGATGACGAATGGTGTGAGCAAAAAGATGGTTGCAGGCGACGTGGGCATCTGTGTTGCAGGCGACAAGCACTTCATCAAGAATGTCGGCGACACGCCCGCAACATATTTCGTCGTGACAGTTGGGCCACCCGAATAGGAGCCGCTAACGAACGACATCCCGGCGAATGTCCGGGATGTCGTTTGCGTTTTGAATCGGCCAGCTTGAAACTATACGAGAGACTGCGCGGTCTTGACGACACTGTGGACCGCATCGCCTGCCTTGTCTACGGCAGCGTCTACGGCAGACCCGACCTTTCCCTTGGTACGCTTCATCGCCTTATGGCTTTCCTCGCTGAACCGCTCCGCCTGCTCTTTGAGATACTCTCCCGCGTCAAAGAGGTAATCTCCTGCATCTTCAACGCCTTTGCGAAGACGCTTGCGTGTCTTGACTCCGGTTTGTGGCGCATAAAGCAGGGCAACTGCAGCTCCTGCGCTAACGCCGATGCCAAAGGCTAACCAATAATTTTTTGCACTCATGCGCAACCCCTCTTCCATTTAATCTCTTTCTGTTTCATTGGATTCAAAGCAGCGGCATCTGGTTGGTTTTTATACAACAACACGGTGAATCGGTATCACCAATTTCCTTTGATAGCTTTATATTTATCAAGGGAACCTTCGCGCAAAAATCTCCGTACACCTCAATATCGTCTACCATGACAACAGCATCGGAACCCAGACCTATGGAAACAACGTCTCTCCAAGCCGAGCCATCTCTTGTTCCTATCACGCCTGCGACACCCACACCGCTGCCTGAGATTATCGATGCGCTGCGCACCATTGCGCCGCTCCATGATCTCCCGGAGCAGGAATACGCCTGGCTGGCCAGTCACGGAACTGAGCGTATCAGCGACGACGATGCGCTCGTCTTCAACGAAGGCGAACCGGCCACGCATCTCATCTTCATCCTGCGCGGAGAGATCCACGTCCGCCGCCGCCACTCCGGCCCCATGGCACTGTGGATTGGCCGTGCCGGACAGATGACCGGCAAGCTGCCCTTCTCGCGCATGAAGACCTACGGCGGAGACGGCTACACCATCGGCCCGACCTGGGTGCTGGACATCCACCAGTCGCTCTTTCCGGAGATGCTTGCCGCGATTCCCTCGATGGCCCAACGCTGCGTCTCAGTGCTGCTGGACCGCGTGCGCGAAGTGACACGCATGGAGCAACAAGCAGAGAAGCTCTCCGCTCTGGGCAAGCTTGCAGGTAATCTCTCGCACGAGCTCAACAATCCCGCCTCCGCGGCCCAGCGCTCCGCCGCCAGCCTCTTCGGTGAACTCCGCCGCTACGGTGACCAGAAGTATCGCCTGGGTGCGCTCTGCCTCGCCGCGGAACAGTCCGCCATTTATAAGAGTTGGGTCGTTCGCACCCGCTCTAATATGGCCGATTTCTCAAACGTGGTTAGCGCTTCGCAGAATCCGCTCGCCACCACCGACCGCGAAGCGCAGCTCACCACTTGGCTGACCGCTCATGGCGTTGCCGAACCGTGGAAGATCGCACCCTCGCTCTCCGAGACTCGCCTCACCGTCGAACATCTCGACGATCTGGCGCGCGACGCTTCACCGGAACTGCTCCCCATCGCTATCAGCGCCTTCGCCACCTCGTTGCGCGTCGAGCGCATGACCGAGGCCATCATCGACTCGACCGTCCGCATCTTCGACCTCATCAGCGCCATCAAGGACTACTCCTATATGGACCAGGCGCCGATCCAGGACATTGATCTCGCGCAATCGCTCGAAGCTACCCTGGCCATGTTCGCCTCCCGCTTACAGGGCGTCACCATCGAGCGCGACTTCGATCCCGCGCTGCCCGCCATCAGTGCCTATGGCAGCGAACTCAGCCAGGTCTGGACCGCACTGATCGAAAACGCGATTGACGTCATGCATGCCAGCGGCGTTCCCGGCATCCTGCGCCTCCGTACCTGCCTCACCGGCACCATGGTCAGCGTCGAGGTCTGGGACAATGGCCCCGGCGTCGATCCCGCTATCCAGTCCCGCATCTTCGAGCCCTTCTTCACCACCAAGGCTCCCGGGCACGGGCTGGGCCTCGGCCTCGATACCGCTCAGCGCATCGTCAGCCGTCACTCCGGCTTCCTTACCGTTGAGTCCAGACCCGGCGCTACCTGCTTCCAGGTTCGGCTTCCCCTCGATCAGGCACAAGCTTATTAACGTGAAAACGGGAGAGGCCACAGCCTCTCCCGTTTGAAATCAACGTCGGTGATTGATTTATTTCGTAACTTCTACGCCCCGCCAGAACGCCACATGGTGCTTCACATTCCGTGCCGCGGGCTTCGGATCGGGGTAGTACCACGCCGCATCCTGGTTCTCCTGCCCATCCACGATGATCGTGTAGTACCGCGCCTGCCCCTTCCACGGGCAACTGGAGGTGGTCGAACTTGCCTTCAAAAACTCGCGTTTGACCGATTCTTCCGGGAAATAGATATTTCCCTCAACGGTCTCAAATGTCTCACTTTCGGCCAGCGTCTGGCCGTTCCATACTGCCTTTGCCATAATTCGCTACCTGTATTCTTTTCAATAGGTTGCAGCCGAAAAGCCGCCTAGGCGGCCTAAGCGGCGGAGTTCTGAACCCTGAAGTCCACACCCTATTTGTAACAGAAACGATGCTTAAAAGGAAGGCTGAAGCCCTGTAGACGCAGCCTCCCTCCAGCTCTATGCAGGCGTGGCGACAGGGCCAAGCATCTTCAAAAATCCTTCGTACCTTGCCTTCGCGACCGGGTATTTTTCGATCAGCATGGCGGTCTGCTTCATAAACGGATTGCCTGACTGCTTCTCCGTCTCGGCATGGAAGTGGTGGAACTTGGCATACACCAGAATTCCTTCGCCATTGGTATCCAGAAACAGGTCTGCATCGAGCGCACCGCGCAGAACCAGCGAAGAGGTCATCTCCCAATAGCTCAATACCTGCCGCCAGGCGGCGTTATGCTCCGATTGTGTGTCTCGCGACACCGCCCGTAGCTCTTCGAGCGTCTTCGGCTGAAACTCGAAGACCATAAATCGCCTCGCCTTGCGCAACGTCTCTTCCCGCCGCAGTTCGTAAAGCCGCAATACCAGTTCCGCATCTGCTGCCGTCGCCATCTGTTCTCCCTTGTCCTTATTCATTATGCAACGCTCTCAACCATCGGCCGAGTCTTCTCCGGGTCCGGCCTCTCCAGCACAGGAGCAGGCGCAGGACCGGCGATCTTCTTCTCGTAGCTGCACTCGGGGGTAGTTGGCACCTCTTCCGGAGCGCCTTTTTTCTTCCGCCGCTTCGGCAATGCCTCACGATTGTTCGGGCATACCAGATACGTGCCTTTCTCGTTGGTTACTTCGAGAAGATACGGACTATCGCCCTTGGGGCAAGCCTGATTGACCAGCTTCAGGTTCGAAGCAAAGTCGCACTTCGGATACTTGACGCATCCATAGAACGTGTCGCCGCGCTTGGTCTTGCGCACGGCAATATCGCCGCCGCACTTCGGGCACGGAACGTCGAGCAGCTCCTGCTTGATGTACTTGCACTTCGGATAACCGCTGCAACTGATGAACTCGCCATACTGCCCGTTCCGCAGCAGCAACGGCTTGCCGCACTTCGGACACATCTCTTCCAACTGCACCGGCGGCTTCTGCTGCACCTTCTGGGTCAGCTTGCGGATCGTCTTGCAGGGTGGGTCCTCGTTGTATCCAGGGCAGGCCATGAACGGCCCCCACGGGCCATTGCGCAGCACCATCACACGCCCGCAGTTGTCGCAGAACTCTTCCTCGGGGACATCGTCCGCGCCCGGAGCGCTGAGGTCCGGCTTGGCGGCAAAGTTCTCCTTGGTGAAGTCGCAGCTCACCGGCTCGACCGTAATCTTCTTTCCCTGGCCAACCGCCTCGTTGATCGCAACTCCCAATCCTTTCGCGTCCGCAACCTCCTTCGAGAAGTCAGTCACGTCCTCCGTCGTCGCCTTCACGATCATGGGGAACTGAAACGCCAAAGTCACCTTTTTGGTTACGGCCTTGGCATCCTTCTTCCACGGCCCCAGTGCCACCGTTACCGGCTTTACCTTGGTGAAGTTGCTACACGAATAGAAGCTGCCGAACTTGCCCCACTTCAGGATCAGCGGGCTTCCGCATTTGTCGCAGATCTCGTCGGTCGCGTGCTCCATCCGCTTGATGTCTTCCATCTGCGTACCGGCGACCTTCAGCTCTCCTTCGAAGTGGTCGTAGAAGCTGGTCAGCAGATCGGTCCACCGCTCCTGGCCTTCTTCCACCGCGTCCAGTTCGCCTTCGAGCTTCGCCGTGTACTGCGTGTCGAAGATGTAAGGAAAGTTCTTGACCAGCAGCCCTGTCACAACCGTTCCAATCTCGGTCGGCACAAACTTCGACTGGATCTTCTTCACATAATCGCGATCCTGAATCGTATTGATGATCGAAGCATAGGTGGAAGGCCGTCCAATTCCCTGCTCTTCGAGCGTCTTCACCAGACTGGCTTCGTTGTATCGCGGAGGGGGCTCGGTAAACTTCTGCTCCGGGTCGATCGACTGCATCGCCAGCGATTGACCGTCCTTGACCTCCGGCAGGATCGTGTCCTCCGACCCGCCCTCCCATACTGCGAGGAAGCCATCGAACTTCAACACCGATCCGCTCACGCGGAAGTCGTAAGTCTTGCCCGCCTTGGCCGCAATCTCAATCGTGGTCTGATCGAAGATCGCCGGCATCATCTGCGACGAGACAAACCGCTGCCAGATCATCTTGTAGAGCCGGTACTGCTCGTCGCTGAGCCACTTCTTAATGGACTCGGGCGTGTACTCCACGCGCGTCGGCCGGATGGCTTCGTGCGCATCCTGCGCGTCCTTCTTGCCCTTGTAATCGATCGGCTTCTCAGGGAGATACTTCGCTCCCAGTTTTTTCTGAACGTAATCCCGCGCCTCTACGATCGAGTCGGGCGAGACCCTCGTTGAATCGGTACGCATGTAGGTAATCAGACCGACGGTGCCGTCCGTGCCGATCTCGACGCCTTCATACAAACGCTGGGCGACGCCCATCGTCCGCCGCACGTTGAATCCCAGCCGCGAGGAGGCATCCTGTTGCAGCTTACTGGTGATGTAAGGAGCCAGCGGATTGCGCTTGCGCTCTTTTCGTTCGACCTGGTTTACCGACCACGCAGCTTTCTTAAGCTCCGCGACCACCCGGTTTGTCTCTTCCTCATTCGGAAGCGCGCCCGAGACGAACAGATCTTTGCCTTCTTTATCCTTGCCGTTCGCCACCCGTGCCGGAACGCCGTCGATACCGGTAAACCGGGCGACAAACTCCTCCTGGGGAGAAGATTTCAGCGTTGCCCCAATGGTCCAGTACTCGACCGGAACGAAGTTGTTGATCTCCAGTTCGCGTTCCACAATCAGGCGCAGCGCCACCGTCTGCACACGGCCCGCGCTCAATCCGCGGCGCACCTTGTCCCATAGCAGCGGAGAGACCTGATACCCCACCAGCCTATCCAGCACGCGCCGCGTCTGCTGCGCATCGACCAGATTCTCGTCAATGTCACGAGCATGGGCAAACGCCTCTTTTACGGCCTTCTTCGTAATTTCGTTGAATGTTACCCGCCGGACCTTGGATTTGTCCTTGACCACCGGCAGTAACTGGATCGCCAGATGCGCCGCAATCGCCTCGCCTTCGCGGTCAGGGTCAGGCGCCAGGTAAACCATGTCCGCCTTTGCCGCCAGTTTCTTCAGCCGTTCAACGACCTTCTCTTTCCCCGGGGACACAATCAGCGTCGGCTCAAACGTCCGCCTCTTCAGTTCCACGCCAATGTCGTTCTTCGGCAGGTCCATGATGTGGCCGATTGAGGCCTCCACCACGTAGTCGCTGCCGAGATATTTTCCGATCGTCTTCGCCTTTGCCGGCGATTCAACGATCACAAGTGATTTAGCCATTCGTTCCCTTCATCCACCAAAAACGCATTGTCTTGACAAAATGTTCCATTGCGCAGGATTCCAATGCGAACCTAACACGAGTTGCCAGAAATATGCGAACCCGGCCTCTCTGCAAAACTCCAGAGACGGCTCAGGAAAGCTATACCGATAGACTGTCTAAGTTCAATTCCGTCTACATCTTCGGCAATTTGCTTCAGTCGGCTGAATACCCTTGCTCAGGGTTCACCCTCTAGAACGACCGCACATAGTTTTTGCCCGGCAACTGCCTCACCCGGCCTGCAATCTCCAGCTCGAACAACGCTGTAAAAATCTCAGCAGACCCCAACTCCGCCTCCAACTGTTCAATCAAATCATCCAGTTGCACCGATTCATCATGCCTCAGCCTGTCCAGAACCATCTGCTCATGCTGCGGTAGCGGCGTTTCGTTAAATAGAGATGCAGCCCCCGCCAGTTTCGATTCACCCGGCACCGCGGCGCCCAGTTCCTCTTCCAACTGCAACCGTATCTCGGAAGGCAGGTCTTCCCACACATCCTCCCACGTCGCCGTAAGCTTAGCCCCTTGCTTTATCAATGTGTTCGGCCCCCACGCGTTCTTGTTGGTCACATTCCCCGGCACGGCGTAGACGTCGCGGTTCTGCTCCATCGCGCACCGGGCCGTAATGCGGGTGCCGCTATACTCGGCCGCCTCGATCACCAGCACGCCCACGCTCATCCCGCTCAAGATCCGGTTCCGGATCGGAAAGTTCTGCGGAGCCGGGAATGTCCCCAGCGGATACTCGCTCACAATCGTCCCACCCTTGGCAACGATGCTTTCGGCCAACTTCTTGTTCTCCTTCGGATAGATGACGTCGATCCCCGTCCCCCAGACCGCCACCGTCTTTCCGCCTGCCTCAAGCGCTCCCTTATGCGCCGCCGTGTCCACTCCGCGAGCCATACCGCTAAAGATCACCAGCCGCCGGTTCGCCAGGTCGCGCGATAACAACTCCGCCATCCCCGCACCATAGGGCGAAGGATGCCGCGTCCCCACCACAGCAATTCCCGGCCGCGCCAGCAGATCTGCGTTCCCGCGAATCCAAAGCACCGCCGGCGGATCATAGATCTCCCGCAGCCGCTCCGGATACGCTTTATCCTCCTGCGTCAAAATACTCCCACCCACCTCCATCACCCGCTTGATCTCATCCTCGGCAGCCTCTTGCGCCTTGCCCTCGAAGATGAACTGGGCCGACTGCGCGGGCATCCCCGTCGCCTCCAGTTCCGTCAGCGAAGCCCTGAACAGCCTCTCCGCCGCCCCCAGAACTTTTACTACCTTGGCGATCCGTGTAGGCCCCATGCCCGGCGTCAACGTCAACGCCATCCATGCCAATCGCGCCTGCTCCCCAGCCCTCTGCTGCTCTAATCCATGCACCAAGCTCATATCCCTCGCATTTACCACCCACCAATATAAGCACGCTAACGATTGCTGACAGAACGATCTTTCCAAAAAACACGCAAAAAAATGCGACTTGATCTCACTTTCTCCCGCTAAGGTCTCTCGTGGCCCCACTCCGCTTGGCCCTCGAATTGCGCTTGACTACCCGCACGCCCATCCTCGCTATTGGAGAAGATCATGCTCAAACGCATCTTTCTTGCCGGGTCCCTTGTCCTCGCCCTGGGTATCACTTTGCCCGCACATGCAAGCTCCATCACCTACACCGCGATCCTTAGCGGAGCCAACGAAGTTCCACCCCACGCGGTCGCCGGAAGCGGCTTCGCCACCTTTATCCTTACCGGCGACAGCCTCTTCATCGATCTGAGCTTTACCGGGCTCACCAGTCCTCCCGCCGCCGGACACATTCACTGCTGCGCGGCAACCGGCACGAACGCTCCCGTTGCAGTTCCATTCGTGGGCCTCCCTGGCGGAACCTCGGGCACGTACACCAACACCGTCGATCTGACCCTTGCCTCCACCTATACCTCCGCCTTCATCACCGCATCCGGAGGCACTACCACAGGTGCTGAAACAGCCCTCATCGCCGCCCTCAATTCGGGGCTGACCTATGCCAACCTTCACACCTCCGAGTTCCCTGGCGGCGAGATTCGAGGCCAGATCGCAGCAACCCCGGAGCCCGGCAGCCTCCTCCTGCTTGGCACAGGGTTGGTCGGTCTCGTAGAGACGCTCCGCCGACGAGCAAAGACAATCCTCTAACAAAGAGGCGAAATCAGGATGCCTTCGTCACAACCGACCAAGGCATCCAGATTCCTGTCTTCATCCCATCCGCTCCTGTGACTGGATCAGCCCGCGAATATACCCATAGCAGAACGCGAACGACTGCAATCCATTCGGGTCGCTCTCGGCTACCGGCACATGGTCGGGCATCAGCATGTACGGATATCCAACCTCCCGATAGACCTGGATTGCCTTCACCATATCCACGTCTCCCTCATCCGGATAGACCTCCACAAAATCGTTCCGATGTCCGCGAATGTTCCGGAAGTGGACATTGAAGATCTTCTTGCGCGATCCGAAGTACCGGATCACGTCATAGATCTCCTTGCCCGGATCGGCCAGCATCTCCGACACCGTTCCCTGACAGAAGTTCAACCCGTGATAGGGGCTCTCGCGGATGGCAATAAACTTCTTCAGTCCATCGACCGTCCCCAGCACGCGGTTCACTCCCTGATACCCCTCCGGCGGTACGCCGGGGTCCTGCGGATGACACGCCATCCGAATCTTGTATTCATTCGCCACCGGAATGATGCGATCGAGAAAATAGGTAATCCGCTCCCAGAACTGATCCGCATCGACCGTCCCGGCAATCGTCAGCGGTGTCTTTGGATGAGCCTCCGCAAGCTTCCATTGGCTGTAGCTGGCGTCTCCCCGCCCCGGCGTCCTGCCCGAACGCAGCACGCCAAGAATGCTCATGTTGTACTTGATGGAAGGCAGTCCTGCCTGTGCGCAGTTCCGGATCATCGTCTGGACCGACTCGATGTCGCGGTCGCGCTCCGGGCTCTTGGCCAGCATGATGGCGGGATGCTTCTCCCTGTCGATATAGCTCGACGACAACACGGGCGGCGCCACACAATC
Source organism: Terriglobales bacterium (assembly GCA_041691575.1). GTDB lineage: Bacteria > Acidobacteriota > Terriglobia > Terriglobales > Acidobacteriaceae > Edaphobacter. The sequence continues at coordinate 173,280 of JBEPUJ010000007.1, read as the reverse complement.
GATCGCGATGCCATTCTTCTCTGCCAGATCTTTCATCCGGCCAAGCTCGTCCACCGTCGCGTAGATGCGCCCGTCCGCAATCTCCGGATAGCCGCAGATATTCTTCACGCCATATCGCGCCAGAAACTTCAGATGCGTATCGCTCGTCGGTGCGCTCTGGCAACCAAGCTTCATCAGCACAGGCTTGCGATTGGACGAGGTCGTAGCCGCGGAAACATCCGACCCGCGCCCAAGCGTAACCGCTGCGACACCAGAGGAAGAGATAAACTCACGTCGATTCATAGGCTAAAAAAGTATCATGCCGCACTCATGCGCCGATACTCTGCGTCTCCGCATCGCATTTCTACTCCCCGCTTTGCAAAGCTCCTGCCAGCACAAACGACCCACCACTCATCGCCAGAGCCATAAACGCGCTGGTCCATTCATTTCCCTCGTGCGCCGCCGCCGCAACCCTAGGTACATGCAGCACCACGACCCACAGCAAAAACATCAGCCCCAGCGAAGCCGCGGCCAGATGCCCCTGTATCTTCGTCGCGATGCTGACCGCAGCAGCAAAAAACGCCGCACCCACAAAATAAGCCCAGAACAGATGCCCCGGAATCCACCGAGGGATCAGGGTCGCGATGAACCTCGCATACAGGAAGTGCTGAACTCCAAAGACCACCAGCGCAGCCGCAAAGAGAAGCCGTCCCACCACCAGGCCTTCCCACAACCGGGCATTGGGCACCTCCAGTTCGCCAGCCAGCACCAGCGTAATCGCGCTCAGAGCCAGAAGTTCAAATCCGCTCGTCCACGGTCCCGGATCGTGCAGATGCTCGAACAATCGCGGCGCATACACCACCAGCACCCGCAACAGAAGAACAGCTCCCAGCAAAGCCTCTGCCAGCCGCGCCCACATCTTCAATCCAATGCACACGCCGGCTACAACGAATCCTGCCCCAATCAGCCCCGCTAAAACCCCGGTCTCAGCCGTCCACGGAGGCCCCGGAGCCGGTCCCGCCGCCCGCGCATGGAAGAGATACTGAAATCCAAAGAGCGCCATCGCCAAGCCAAATAAGATACGACCAATCCTGCTCAATCCGTCCACGGTGGAACCTCCAGACATCGGATCGCGGCGGTTCTGCGACCGAGAAGAATCCTACCCTAAGAATCTTCCGGCGACTGGCTTAATTCTTCATCGCACTTCTTGCACTCCATCAGCCGCCCAATCCGCTCTGCCCTGGTCTCTTCACGCAAGACCCACTCCCGCACCATCCACGGCGGATCGTGGCGCACATGCTGCCCATGGCCGCACTCCAGCTTCGCCGCCCAATGCCCTTCTTCATCCTGATAGAACCCAACCACGGCTCGCTGCATCGAACCCCTCCCGTCCACATCTATTAAACTAATCCTGATTGTCTAAATCATCCCATCCCGTCCGCGTCGCCGCTATCAACTTCCTCAACCCCGCCCCGCTCATGTGGGACTTCGAACACCCGCCGCTGGCAGCAAAACTCGCCGATCGCTACAGCCTCCACTACACCCGGCCCGCCCTCTGCGCCGACGAACTGCTCGCCGATCGCGCCGACCTCGGACTCATTCCCATCGCCTCGCTCACGCCTGATCTCGCCATCGTTCCCGGCTGCACCATCGCCTCGCTCGACCGCGTCCGCTCCATCCAGCTCATCGTCAAAATTAAAGAAGCCCGCAGCCTCGAAGCCGTCCGCACCATCGCCGCCGACACCGCCTCGCGCAGCTCCCTCGCCTACGCCGAAATCCTCTTCCGCAAGTTCCTCGGCACCGAGCCCAGCTTCATCCAGCAGCCCGCCGACCCCATCGCCATGCTCCAGCAAGCCGACGCCGCTCTCCTTATCGGCGATCCTGCTCTGCTGGCGCTCGAATCGCGCGATCAGATCGAACAAGCCGTCGGCCCCTGCCAATGGATCGACCTCGCCCACGAGTGGACCGCCCGCACCGGCCTGCCCTGGGTCGCCGCCGTCTGGGCCGTCCGCCCCGAAGCGCTGAGCCTGGGACACATCACCTCAGACCAGCTTACGGATGATCTCACCCTCTCGCGCGACCACGGCCTTGCCCACATCGACGACCTCGTCCGGCAGTGGACGCCCCGCATCGCCGTCCCGGCCGAGACCATCCGCCACTATCTCACCCAGAACATCCACTACACGCTCGACCGCGACTGCATTCGAGCCATCGAACTCTTTCGCCGGTACGCCGAAGAAACCGGCGCGCTTCCGCCGCTGCCCACCCTCCGCTTTCTGTAACTCCATCACCACTTCGCCAACATTTGACGCTGAGTCTTCCCCACTTCTGTTAGCGTCATATTGACCATGAAGCTCCCTGTCGGCACCGCAGTCCTCACCGCAGCCGCAACAGAACCGGCAGAGTCCACCGCTGCCTCATCTCCCCTGCGAGCCATGCTCTTCGCAGCCGCGCCTCATCGCCACTCCAGCAACATTCTTCACCTGCTCTTCGGCTTCGGAATCTTCGGGGTATTTCTAGTCTCCATCGTCGATGCGTCGTTCGTCCCTCTGCCCGTCCCCGGCATCACCGATATCATGGTCGTCCTCTTCGCCGCCCAGAAGGCCAATTGGATTCTGCTCATCCTCGCCGCCACCGCCGGCTCCGCGCTCGGCGGATACTTCAGCTATCAGGTCGGCCACGCCGGCGGAATGCAGTTTCTCGAAAAGCATGTCCCCGCGCGCATCTTTAAAAACGTCTGCGAGTGGATGGAAGATCACGCCATCCTCGCCGTCGCTCTGCCCGCGATTCTTCCGCCGCCCATGCCGCTCTCGCCCTTTGTCCTGGCCGCGGGAGCGCTCAAGATGTCGAAGAAGAAATTCCTTGTGACCTTCACCCTGAGCCGCGGCGCGCGCCACGCCTTCGCGGCCTGGCTCGGCATCTACTACGGCAGGCACGTCCTCCATCTTTGGAACCGCTTCTCCGCGAGATGGGCCACCACCATCCTGATCGTGATGTGGACCGCCATCCTGATCAGTTGCGCGATCGCATTCTGGAAGATCTACAAGACCTCCAGAACCGTCGGCGCACACCCCGCGCGCCTGACTCGCATGCCTGACCGTCCGCTATAGAGCGGTTCCAAAGCAACTATACCCAAAGATATTGTCATCCTTCGCCACGCCGGGGTCCCCGGCGAGCGTCTTTTTGCTCGCTGGGGTGGGCTGGCGGAGGACCTGCTTTTCTCTTGGGGCACATCCTATATGGAAGCGCTCTGACGCCACTTGACCAGGCACCCGTGCCGGCTCTACATCTCCCACCGCAACAACGTCGCGCCCACCGTATATCCACCGCCAAAGGAAGCCAGCAGCACGGTGTCTCCCTTTTTCAAGCGTCCCTCCTCCAGCGCGGTGTGCATCGCCAGCGGAATCGTCCCTGCCGTCGTATTGCCGTACTCGCCGATATTGATAATCACCCGCTCCTCTGGCATGCCCAGCCGTTCCGCTGTCGCCATGATGATGCGCTGATTTGCCTGGTGAGGGATAAAGCAGTCCACATCTTCAGCAGTCAGTTCGTTCCGCTTCAACAGCGTCTCGCTCAACTCTGCCATCTTGCGCACCGCCACCTTGAAGACCGCGCCTCCGGCCTGATGGACAAAGTGCATCTTGTTGGCTACCGTCTCCGCGGTTGAAGGATGCAGGCTGCCGCCGCCCGGCATATAGAGCGACGAGGCACCTGATCCATCGATCTCGTGCACAAAATCCACCATGCCGATCTCGCCCTCTTCAGTCGGTTCCAGCAGCACCGCACCCGCGCCGTCGCCGAACAGGATGCAGGTAGACCGGTCCGTATAGTCCAGAATCGAGCTCATCACATCCGCGCCGATCACCATCACCTTCTTGTGGACGCCGCTCTCCACCAACTTCGCCCCCACCTGCAACGCGTAAGGAAAGCCTGAACACGCCGCTGAGAGGTCGAACCCCCAGGCGCCCTTCGCGCCCAGTTTGTCCTGTACCAGGCAGGCCGTCGCCGGGAAAAACATATCCGGAGTCACGGTCGCGACAATGATCGCCTCAACTTCGTTGGCCTCGATCCCTCGGGCCGCCAGGCATCGCTTCGCCGCCTCCACCGCAAGGTCGCTGGTAGCTACGCCTTTTTCGGCGATGTGCCGCTGGTGGATTCCCGTGCGCTCCACAATCCACTGGTCGTTCGTCTCCACCATCTTTTCGAGGTCGGCATTGGTCAACAACCGAGGCGGAACATATGCTCCCACCGAACTGATCTTTGCTCTTGCTCTCACCTGCGGCTTTACGGTCAAACTCAAACTCATCACCTCATCAACGATCACAACCAGAATACAAAACTATTACAAATCAACCACGCTTCCCAGTGCGGAAATCTACTCTCCAGAATCCTCAACCTATTGTCCAGGCAATAAAAATGAATGCATGCACCCGCCCATGGCATCGAACCGCTTCAAATTGTCGGGATTGTCAGTACAGAATTGGCAGAACAGAGGTGGAGAAAAAAGTGTACCGGGCGACCCACTGCGCCCATACTAGCCCGTTACCGTTGCTTCCTTCCGGACCTGGCGGGGTTGGCGGGATTACGTCGCGTAGGACCCGGCACAGCACTATCCTAACATCGCCGGGCCTAACGCCAAAACTCGTCGTCCAGAGCGTCAAATTACAAAAGAATTGCCACCAACCCCCTCCACCCCATACGCTTATCCATCATGCGACTTGTCCTACCAATTTTGCTCGCCCTCGCTCTCAGCGCCCATGCGGCAGACGTCACCGTCACCGTCTCCCCCACCGTCAAAACCGGCATCGAAGGCACCAACGAGTTCCCCACCATCCAGATGGCCCTCGACCATCATCCCTTCGCCACGCCCAACCCCGACGGCACCCCCGGCCGCGTCTTCATCCGCATCGCTCCCGGCACCTATCGCGAGCGCATCATTGTCACTCAGAACCACGCCAACATCACCCTCATCGGCATGGGCAAATCTCCCCAGGACGTCGTCATCACTAGCTCACTCAACGCCAAACAAGCCGGCGGCACCTTCTTCACCGAGACTGCCGAGATCAACGGCCCCGGCTTTCAGGCCGACAACCTCACCTTCGAGAACACCGCCGGGAACACCGGCCAGGCCGTCGCCGCCGCCGTCCGCAGCGACCGCGCCATCTTCAAGAACTGCCGCTTCATCGGCCATCAGGACACCCTCTTCGCCGACTACGGCCGCCAGTATTATGTCGACTCCTACATCGAGGGCACCGTCGACTTCATCTTCGGCAACGCCGCCGCCGTCTTCGACCGCACCCATATTCACGAGCTAAGCCCCGGCTATCTCACCGCCCAGTCCCGCACCTCCGCCGACCAGACCACCGGCTACGTCATCCTTAATAGCAAGGTCACCAGCGAAAACACAGGCGAGAAAGGCTTCTTTCTCGGTCGCCCCTGGCGTCCCTTCTCGCGGGTCGTCTATATCAACACCGAGCTGCCCGCCGACGTCCGCCCTGCAGGCTGGAACAACTGGGGCAAGATCGCGAACGAGCAGACCGCTTATTACGCCGAATCCAACAGCACCGGTCCCGGTGCCAACCCCTCCGCCCGCGCCCCCTGGTCGCATCAACTCACCCCAGCCCAGGCCCAGCCATTTCTTCCCACCAACTTCCTCCGCGGCAAAGACCGCTGGAATCCCGAGACCGAAGCAAAGAAGCTTCCCTGACCCCAATAATCGGCCTTTTTAACTTACAAACCCTATAATTGAGACCAGACATGCGTCGTCTCATCAGCTTCGTTGCTGTCTTACTTCTGTTGGCCTCGGCTGCGCCGGTGATGGCCTGCGTGACAGGCCTCGCGATGAGCCACACCGAGAGCGCCTGTTGCCGCGCCATGCACGGGCAATGCGGCGAGATGGCAAAACAAGGCTGCTGCCAGACGGTCGTCCATAACGACTCGCCTCAGTTCGCGACCGAGGTCGCAACGCTGGCGGTCCATTGGACCATCGTCACTCAGGTAGTAGAGAGCCTTATAAGTCCGGTGACGCTGGATCGTCCAACCCGGCAGATATTCCTGGCCGAGCACTCCCCACTCGGCCTGCTCATCGCTCAAACCACCGTTCTACGAATCTGATCACCGCTTCCGGTCCTGACAGGCGGCACACACGGACGTGTGCCTGAACATCTGTTAATTAATCCTGTTAGTTCATGACAAAGGAAGCACTCCATGAAAATTATTCTGGCTGGCCTGTGCGCTTGCGCTGGCCAGCCCCGCGCTCGCCGCTGGACACGGGCCTGTATTCGGCTATGCCACCCCTGTAAATTCACAGGGCGAGTTCAGCTTCGATACCGGCCTCATCGGCCGCCACAGTTCACAAGGAACCGCGCTGACCGAGAGTTCGCAGATCGGCTACGGCATCACCCCGCACATCACCCTCACCGCGGTTCTGCCCGCCACCTTCGGCAACGCCGCTCTACCCGAAACCCGCATGGCCGGGGGAGGCGAATGGGCAAGCTCTGTCGCCTGGCGGTTCCAGCACTCCGTCACCTCGGTCGGGCGCCGGGTCGAATCCACCGCCTCGCTTGGCCTTGTCGTTCCCGGTCCGCAGCAGGATAGCGGCGTCCGCGCCAGCCTGCATCGCGCACCGGGAGTAGCCGCAACCCTCGCCTCCGGGCTGGCCTCGCGCAGCCAATACCTCTGGTTCGGCGGCGGCTACACCCGCTTCGCCGAAGCCCACTCCGACCGCCGCCCCGACACCATCTCCTGGAGCGCGGTCTACGGCTATCGCCCGCCTCGCCTGCGCCGCGACGTCAATCACTGGGACTACCGCGGCTTCGCCGAGCTAACCGGCGAACACACCGGCGGCCTGCGAAGCCAGGGAGCCCTGGTACCTCATAGCGAAACCACGAGCCTATGGCTCGGCCCCTCGATCCTCGCCATCCTCAAGGACGTTGCCATCGAGGGCGGCATCCAGGCTCCGCTTTATCGAGATGCCTCCGCATCGATCTATGGCCGCGAGAGCATTCGCTTCGCCATCAACTTCAGCTACCTCAAATACTCCTCGCACGCCCACTGAAAGGACATCGCCATGAAAAAAATCTTCGCTCTCGCATTGATTACGCTCCTCAGCTCCGCAGCCAACGCCGAATACCGGCACGTCAACATGACCGTCTTCGGCATGGACTGCGCACCCTGCGCCCATGCTATTCATGTCTCGATGAAGGGCATCAAAGGCGTCGACACAGTTGATGTCGACCTGAACACCGGCCTGGTAACAATCTCCCTCACTCCCGGAACGCTGCCGGGATGCGCCAGTTCGAAGAAGCTGTCGAAAGGAACGGCTTCACCCATAAAGATGCGACCGTGGTCGTGCGCGGCAAACTCACGGGCACGGCAACCGCACCCATCCTCGAAGTAGCCGGGACCAGCGACCACTACGCCCTCTCGCCTTCCGCTCAACCGCCAGACATCGCAGCACTGATGGGCAAACCGGTGGAAGTCAACGGGCTCCTGCCGCAAGCCAAAAAGGGCATGCTGCCCGACACGTTGCACTACAACACCATCACGGAGGCACAATGACAGCCCTTGCACTGCCAAATGCCCCCGAGCAGCGCAGCCGCCGCGCCACGCTGCTCAACTACTTCTCGCTCTTCAGCTCCTTCAGCATCCTGCTGTGCTGCGCATTGCCTTCCGTGCTGGTGCTGCTGGGAATGGGAGCGACCGTCGCTTCGCTCTTATCCGTTGCTCCCTGGCTGGTCAGTCTTTCACGCCACAAGGTCTGGACCTTCAGCATCTCCGGCGCACTGATCGCGGCCAGCTTTGTCGTGACCTACTGGATAGCCCCGCGCCTGCAACAAGGAGAAACCTGCGCCGCGGACGACCCCACCGCCTGCGGCGCGGCAACCAGGATGAGCAAGGTCCTGCTTTGGATCTCAGTCGTGATCTGGAGCGGAGGCTTCTTTGTCGCCTACCTGCTGGCTCCGATCCTCGAACACATGGACCGGTAATAGCCGCAGTCGATCCAATCGAAGCGCAACCCAGTCCGGCATCCCAGCCTTATAGCCTCATCGCAGAAACCTGGGATGCCGGAGACCGTAGCAGCCATTTTCCCTCTACCCGCAGCGCCGCCGATGATATTGTCTCCATGACAACCTTATGATCTTTCCGCCGCTCTTCTCCTTGCTCCTCTTCCCTGCCATGCTCCTTTTTCTTGAGCTTGGCCGCCGCTTGCGCCTTAGCAGGAAGCGCTCCTCCGAAAGCACCGCCATCGAAGGCGCAGTCTTCGCTCTCTTCGGCCTGCTGCTGGCCTTCACCTTCTCCGGAGCCATCACCCGCTATGACATTCACCGTCAGTTGCTGGTCGAAGAGACCAACGACATCGGCACCGCCTACCTCCGCCTCGACCTTCTTCCCGCACCGGCGCAGCCCGCTCTCCGCCAACTCTTCCGCGACTACACCACCTCGCGCCTCCACCTCTTCGACAAGGTCGGGATAGAGGTCTCGCCCGAGACCGAACGCATCCAGCGCGCGATATGGCGTCAATCCATCGCCGCCGTAGCTGCTCCCGGAGCCAGTGCGGACGCCGCCAAACTGCTCCTCCCTACCCTCAACACCATGATCGACATCACCGCCACGCGCCGGAGCGCCTTTAACATGCATCCTCCCATCGTGGTCTTCATGCTCCTGTTCGTCTTCAGCCTTGGCTGCGCCTTTCTGGCCGGCTTCGGCATGAGCGCGGTCCCCCGAAACTGGCTTTATATCGTTGCCCTCGCCGCCGCTGTCACCCTCACCATCTATGCCACCCTCGAGATCGAATTTCCGCGTCAGGGCCTTATTCGCGTCACTTATCTCGACCAGGTCCTGATCGATCTCCGCAACTCCATGAACTAACATTCTGCTCACTGACATTCCGCCCCACACGGCATCCTAAAATGACAAGAATGCCGACGGCCACCAACCCGCCCGTGCCCGCACCACACGGCTATCTCGCCGACATCTACACCTTCGACTGGAAGCAGTTCTCCTTCCGCGTTCCCCTGATCGGCATCATTGCCATCGGCCTCTGCCTCTTCGCCGGAGTCATCGTCGGCCATCCCTCTGCCGGCCTGATCGCCGGTGGCGGAGCCTTCACCATCGGCTTCGGCGTCAACCAGCGAATCGCCGACTCCCGCATCTGGCCCATGCTCGCCGCCACCGGCGCCATGTTCCTCTCCACCCTTATCGGCATGCTCGTCGGACACCGCGGCCTCACCCTGGTGCTGGCCGCGTCCGTTTGGGGATTCGTCTACGGCATCCTCACCGCGCGCGCCGCCGGAACCAGTTGGGTCGGCCAGCAGGCCGCCATCACCCTGTTCGTCGCCTCGGCCTTTCCTGCCGGACCCCGCGCCACTCTGCTACGGGCCCTGCTCATCCTCGGCGGCGGAGCCCTGCAAATCCTGATTACCAGCCTCTGCCTGCGCCTGCTTCCCGAACTCGCCGCCAACCTCCGCGCCAGCCGCGAAGAGCTGATCCTGCTGCTCACCGATCCAGCCCGCAGTTTCTCCCTCCAGAGGCTCCGCACCCTCTCCTACGGCCTCCTGAACATCCCCACCTTCCCTTACGCCGTTCGCATGTCGATCACCGTCGCTATCGCCGCCGAAATCTACCGCCACCTCGGCGTCCAGAGCGGCTACTGGATTCCCATGACCGCCCTGCTCGTCCAGAAACCCGTCTTCTCCGAGACCTTCTCCCGCGCCTTTCTCCGCGTCGGCGGAACCCTCGCCGGGGCCGTTCTCTCCACCGTCTTTCTCATCCATATCCAACCCAACCCTTATTACCTCGCCGCCCTGACTACCTTCTTCGCTCTCTGGTCGTACGCGACCAACACCGTCAACTACGGTCTCTTCACCCTCTTTCTTACCTCCTACATCGTCTTCCTGCTCTCACTCAACGCCCTTCCCGGCCCGGTCATGGCGCACCGTCGTGCTCTCTGCACCATTGCAGGGGGCGTCATCGCTCTGGTCATCCATCTCGACACCCTCCGCCGCTTTCGAGAACGCCAAAGCCCCGCGCCATCGGCGACCTGAATCCCTTTCTGTTCGGCAATGAAGCCTTCATCACGCGAAGGTTTAAACATTGGAAGTGATGCTTGCACGTCACTTGGCAGGTAAATGAGGCATCGCAAAATGGTGCTAAAAGCCTCCGGAAAAACTCTGCGAAGTTGCAACATATTGCACTTTGATTTTGTGCAAAAAAATATAGACCCAATCTCCTGAAATCGATAAAAGCAACTCCCTGCATGCCATTCGCAACATCTGGCAAATATGCATAATTTTGCGTCGAGAGCGGCAAAATATTTCACGAAAACAATCCCTGTAGTATCTGCATCTATTGACAGATATTCATTTAGGAGATTCAACCCGTGCGTAAGCTTTTTTCTTCACTCGTAGTCATGGCCGCCCTTGTAGCGGTTCCTTCCGCTCTTCACGCCACCCCGATCACCGGCCAGTTTTCCATCACCGGCGCATCGGTTACAGATGACGGCAGCTCTCTGACCTTCGTTCCCGACGCAATCACTGTAGGCGCGGCCAACACCCTCACCGGATCGTTCAGCACCCTGCTCTCAGCATACGAAACCGGCACCATCACCCCGAACTTCAGCTACGATCCTTACGTCGCCGGCAGCGGTGTCATTACACTGACGAACACCGATGGAACGATCGTCATCTACACCCTCAACACTCTCACCCAGCAGACCCTCGGCAGTTACACGCTCTTCACGGGCAGCGGCATCCTCTCCACCAACGCGGCCGGCTACGAGGCCACCGACGGCACCTTGCTGTTCTCGACTCAGGGCAACGGAACGGTGACGTTCTCAGCGACCACCGCAGCGAACTCCCCGGTTCCAGAGCCATCCACGCTGGCTCTCCTCGGCACCGGCCTGGCCGGTCTGGCTGGAATCATCAAGCGCCGCATGGCATAGGCATTCCAACCCGTGGTCCCACGACCACGCTGCATCCCGGGCGCGCTGAACAGGCTGAAGACCGACCTGTTCAGCGCGTCCACGGTTTTAACCGTCATCCCTTCTTGCTCGAAGACAGCCCGCGCAGAAGCCAGCCAGCCGGAAATCACGCATAAATCGCTATAATAGAACTCTGTGACTCCCCCTAACACTCTCGAAGAGCTGTCGACGACAACCCCTGCCCAGCCCTTGGCCAAACCCCGCCCCAAGATCGGCTTCGTCTCCCTCGGCTGTCCCAAAAACCTGGTCGACTCCGAGGTCATGATGGGCATGCTCCATCAGGCGGGCGGCGACATCACCTCCAGCGCCGACGATGCCGAGATCCTCGTCGTCAATACCTGCAGCTTCATCGACTCCGCCAAGCAGGAGTCCGTCAATACCATCCTCGAGATGGTCCAGCATAAAAAAGCTCACGGCGGCAAAGCCCAGCGCCTCATCGTCGCCGGCTGTCTGGTCGAGCGCTACCGCGACGAGATCCAGAAGAACATCCCCGAAGTCGATGCCGTCGTCGGCACCGGCGAACTCGAAGCCATCCTCGCTGCCGCCGGGCTCACCCCTACCGGCCACGCCAACAACTCGCCCTTCCAGATCCTCACGCAGTCCCAGATCGACCGCGCCCCCAGCGCCGTCAACCAGCACAGCCGCCCCGAGAGCGACGGCGCCCAACTCCAGATCGAACAAGCCACTGAACCGGACACCACAAAGCTGGGTGCCCCACATCTCGATTCTGAGATGTGGGTAGGGAGCGCCATCGCCTCCCGCCCCGAAGGCGACGCCCGCGAACGCGCCGGCCGCTTCTCCCGCGCCACCTGGGACGGAGCCACCGCCGCGCTGCCCGAGTACCTCTACTCCGACACCACCCCGCGCATCCTCACCACGCCGCGCGCCAGCGCCTACATCAAGATCGCCGAAGGCTGCGATCACCCTTGCGGCTTCTGCATCATCCCGCAGCTACGCGGCAAGTTCCGCTCGCGGCGCATGTCGTCGATCATCACGGAAGCCGAAAACCTCATCGCCCAGGGCGTCCGCGAGATCACCCTCATTGGCCAGGACACCACCTGCTACGGCGAAGACCTCGGTATCCCCGACGGCCTCGCCACCCTGCTCGACGCGGTTGCCGTCCTTCCCGGCCTGCGCTGGCTGCGCTTCCTCTACGCCTACCCCAACAAGGTCACCACGCGCCTGCTTGAGACCATCGCCAAGCATGACAACATCGCCAAGTACCTCGACGTTCCCCTCCAGCACGCCAGCCCTTCGGTGCTCAAGCGGATGAAGCGCGGCGGCACCCCCGAACACTTTCTCAAGCTCATCGAAAAGGCCCGCACTACCGTCCCCGGCATCGTCCTGCGAACGACGTTCATCGTCGGCTTTCCCGGCGAAACCGAAGCCGACTTCAAGCAGCTCGAAGACTTTATCCGCGCAGCAGACATCGACTGGCTCGGCGTCTTCACCTACTCCGACGAAGAGGGCGCAGCGGCCTTCAATCTGCCCGCCGAACTCAAAGTCCCCCGGCGCACCATCGAATCCCGCCGCAACAAGTTGATGAAGCTCCAGCAAAAGATCAGCGCCAAATCGAAAGCCCAATGGGTAGGCCGCGAGATCGACCTTCTGGTCGAAGGCCCCAGCGAAGAGACCGACCTGCTATGGGAAGGGCGCACGCCGCTGCACGCACCCGAGATCGACGGCAAGGTCTTCATCAACGACTTCGGCCCCCACGAAGCCCTCGTCCCCGGCACCTTCTACCGCGCCGAGATCACCGAGTCCCACGACTACGACGTGGTCGCCCGCATCCTCGACTAATACCCACGACCAACCTTAATCCTTCCAACCTCCAGCGTCCCGAGTCTAAAACTCGCACTATACCAGCGCCGAAGGTCCGACCCATACCAGCCCAGGGCAACGCCCTGGGTATGCGGCCAGGATGGCCTTAGAGGGCTAAAGGAGGTTGCTGAAAAAGTCCAGTTTTGTTAAGGGCACGGCTTCAGCCGTGCCGTAAATGCTGTGCTGGCAGTGCGGCTTTAGCCGCTGAGGGCTCTTGCGCACCGCAACGGAGTTCTTCAGCAGCCTCTGAAAGCCCGCTCCATGCTTCCACAGGCGTCGCCGCTCAGTGCGACAAAAGTGAAAACGGCTTTAGACTTCACCACACAATATCCAATTGCCTCGTCTCGGCTAGAATGGCGTTTCAGAACGTATGACGCAGTAAATGGATGGAGCATGTCCAACTTCGCAGTCATAAAAGCAGTGCATATGTATGTGAGTCTGCCGTTGCATCCGGTTCTTCTCATGTGCTGCCTGGTGTTGCCCTCTTGCGGATACATTGCAGCTCAACAGGCAGCAGCGCCTCAGGGCACCCCTTACAAGATTGAAGTAACCGTCAGCAAGGTGCTGGTGCCGGTTGTCGTTCGCGACAAGCAGGGCCGAACGGTGGCGATTTAAAGAGAGAAGACTTTCAGGTCTTTGATAACGGCAAGCCCCATCCTCTCTCCGCGTTTATGGCTGAAGAGCGCATGGGAACAGAAAGCCGCCCTGCAAACAACTCCGAAAACAGCGCCTCCTCCCCCACTCTTCCCAATACTCCCCCGCAATCGTCGACCTCGTACCCACGCTTCGTCGTCTTCCTCTTCGACGATATGCACTTGAGCGCCGAAGACATTGTGCGCGCAAAAAAGGTCGGCGCCACCTTACTCTCGGGGTCGCTGGTCAACTCGGATACAGCTGCCGTCGTCTCTCTCTCCGGAAAGATCAACAGCGGATTGACCCGCGATCGAGCGAAGCTCCAGGACGCGATCACGAGCCTGCAACCCCAGATTCTCTATCGGTCCGGCAACTCCGATTGCCCCAACATCGACTACTATCAGGCCGACCTGATGGAGAATAAACACGACACCGTGGCAGCCCAGGCCGCGATAGCGCAGGTCTTCAGTTGTGACCCGGGCCTGGATCCTCGGCGCGACTATCCTATCGCTGAAAGGCTGGCGGAGTCCGCGGCCAGGCGAGTTCTTACGATTGGCCATCAGGATGTTCAACTATCTCTGGCTACGCTCGGAGAGATCGTGCGCAGGATGGCCACCTTGCCCGGACAACGCACCCTGATTCTGGTATCGCCCGGCTTCCTTACCGTTGAGCCGGAAGCGCTGGCTGCCGAATCACGGATTATCGACTTCGCGGCACAGTCCGATGTGACCGTGAGCGCGCTCGATGCGCGCGGCTTGTACACGACATCCCTGACCGCCAGTGAGGATGTCCACGGGATCCCTCTGCTGTCAAACGAGGAATACCACGCAAGCTCCATGAAGTCTGTCGAGAACGTGATGGCCGAGCTCGCCGACGGAACCGGCGGCACCTTCTTTCACAACAGCAACGATCTGGATGCGGGATTCAGGGGCCTGACCCAGACACCGCAGTACGTATACCTCCTCGAACTACCGCTCGACAACATAAAGCCCAACGGCGCCTACCACCGCTTGAAGGTGAAAGTGGATCGCAGCGACGTGCAGGTACAGGCGCGTCGCGGCTACATCTTGCCCAAGCCCACAAAAAACAAGAAATAGCTTTCTACGCGCCGAGACCACCGAGTCCCAGAACTACGATGCAGTCGCCCGCATCCTCGAAATAACGCCCTACCACGCTTGTCATCCTTCTGCTTCTGCCCCCTGACCTCGTCATCCTTCCACCCCTTAACTTGTCATCCTTCCGCGAAGCGGGAGGATCTGCTTTTCTTTTCCGCTTGTCATCTCCCCTCTCACCTTTTCCCCTTCCCCATGATCCGTGACGACCACGAGTATTACGTCTACATCATCGCCAGCCGTTCTCGAAACATCTATATTGGCGTCACCAACCACCTCCTCCGCCGCATCACAGAGCACCGGGAAGGAAAAGCAGATAGCTTTACCGCCAAATACCGAATCCATCGCCTCGTCCACTTTGAACGCTTCCAGTACATCAACAACGCCATCGCCCGCGAGAAGCATCTGAAGCACTTCACACGTGAAGAAAAAGTCGCACTGATCGAATCCGATAACCCCACATGGGAAGACCTCGCAGCCGAATTATTTCCTGCGTTTCCGCCCATCTCGTGAGCCTGTTCTCCCCCGCCGCCGCCACTAACCTTGTCATACTTCCGCATTATTGACTTGTCATCCTTCCGCGAAGCGGGAGGACCTGCTGTTGCCGTTCCAAAAACCAAAGCAGGTCCTCCGCCTACGGCGAAGGATGACAATGATAAGAAAGAAATGAGCCCCCTCAATACAACAGCACGGCCACCCGATACGTCGCGAACCCCTGCCCCTGCGCACTCGGGCACGCACCCACCGCAGCCGAGTGATAACTCCCCTTCGATATGGTCTGGAACACAACCTCTGGAGGCTGCCCCGGATTCGGCCCTTCCCAGCGCACGACCAGCAGCGCGCCCGCCGCCGTATCACTCTGACTCTCGCAATTCGACCGTGCCGCCACAGTCATCCTCACAGATTCCATGCCGGCCTTTTGCAGAGCCGTAGCCACCTGACTCTCGATCTCCTTCCGCCTCGGGACCGGAACGCTCTGCGCAAAATCCTCCACCGCGTACAGCAGCCCTTTGCTCTCGATCACCCCAATCCCCACAGCATTCATCTTCGGATTCAGAAGGTTCGCTCGATGCACCGGCGTGCTCATCCACCCCTGATGCAACTGAGCCGGATTCTGTCCCCGTCCCGCCAGATTCTCAGCGATCGCTGCAAAGAGAGCGCCCTCTCGGGATGCCCGCGTGATCACATCCGCCTCACCCAGGTACTGGTGTTCCAATCCACCCGGCTCCGACAACATACTCTGCGCATGGCCCCGAGCTGCCCGTGCCAACGCGCCGTTCCATGCCAGCGGAGCGATCCCATGCTGCGCTCGAAACTGATTGGCCATCTGCAACAGCGCCCTCTCGGCAGGAGAAGCGTCCACCTGCGCCAGCGCTGTCGACACAGCCGCCAGCGCGCCCAACAAGACCACCACCGACCTTCGCAGCACGCTCACCTCAATCCCCTCAGCAACAAGCAGCAAGAATTAGTATCCCTCCCTGCCGCCGAAACATCTACTTCAGTAAGCCCAATCGAGGCTGTCAGAAGATACCTTCAAAAGGAACCCATGGACCTGAAGCTCAAAGGCAAGACCGCCATCGTCACCGGAGGCAGCGCGGGCATCGGACTCGCCATCGTCGAAGCCCTCACCGCCGAAGGCGTGACCGTCACGGTCCCTGGCCGCAGCAAAGAAAAGCTTGACAAGGCCCTCGCCAGTCTCAGCAACGTCCGCGCCATTGCAGCCGACGTCGCCACTGCCGAAGGCGCACAAGCCCTCATCCAGCAGGTTCCCAATACCGACATTCTCATCAACAACCTCGGCGTCTACGAGCCCAAAGCCTTCGCCGACATCACCGACGCCGACTGGCTGAGCATCTTCGAGACTAATGTCCTCAGCGGCGTCCGCCTCTCCCGCCACTACTTCCCCGGCATGTTGCAGCGCAACGACGGCCGCGTCATCTTCATCTCCAGCGAATCCGGAGTCATGACGCCGCCCGAGATGATCCACTACGGCGTCACCAAATCCTCGCAACTCGCCATCTCGCGCGGCCTCGCCGAGCTCACCAAAGGGACCGCCGTCACCGTCAACACCGTCATGCCCGGTCCCACCCGCTCCGAAGGCATCGTCGAGTTCCTCGAAAAGCTCTCCACCGCCCCCAACCCTACCCCCGAGCAGGCCGAGCACGAGTTCTTCGAGAAGCACCGCTCCAGTTCTCTCCTCCAGCGCCTCATCGAAGCGCGGGAGATCGCCAACCTCGTGGCTTTCCTCGCCAGCCCACTCTCCGCCGCGACCAACGGGGCAGCCCTGCGTGCCGAGGGCGGCCTGCTGCGTTCCATCGTCTAAAGACCCGAAGGTGGGTACCCCATCTTCGCCGCAGTCTCATCGCGGCTAAGGTGGGCATTCGCGAAGCGAACCCAACGGCGCTAATTTCCACCCAGCCCCCGCGCGCAAGCCCCAGACCTCGACACACCCACGACCGGATTTACAATCAATACGTCATGCCAAAAGCTCTCTTCTGTCCCATCTGTCGCAAAGTTGTCCTCGCCACCGGCGAGCACTTCCCCTTCTGCTCCGACCGCTGCCGCATTCTCGACCTCGGCAAATGGGCCAGCGGAGACTACAAAGTCTCTACTCCCATTCAAGACCCCGACGACCTCGAAGAGCTGGCCCGCTCCAACGCCCAGAACCCTCACAACGACGACTAACGTGCTTCCAAACATCGATAACCAAAGATGTTGTCATCCTTCGCCGCAGGCGGAGGATCTGCTTTCTCCGCGCCGTTTGCTTTTTGTTCAAATCGACCCTCAAAAACACCAGCAAAAACACATGTCAAGCCCCTTATTCACTCAACTCAAACAAAATAAACCGGATAAGGGTTGCACATTAGTTTCGCCCGGTTCGCTACAATAGAGATAGCAGAACAATAAATGAAGGCTCCAGTGTGGAAGCTGGGCCTAACTCATTTAGAAAGAATACTTTGCCTATAAAGTATCTGGAATGAATACTTTGCAATACTGTTGTTTTGTAAAGGTAATTATACCCTCACGGTATGTATAAATTCAGGGCAATTTCAGAGCCAATCGTCAGTCCCCAGATTGGAGGCTCTGAGTGAATAGCCAATCAAGCAAAACTCAAAAGCGCAATCGTCCAGAAAATGGACAGAAGGGCTGTCTCTTAAGTACATCAGCTAGACCCCTAATTTGGTTTTGCGTTTTCATGTTAGTCAACGTATTCGTGTGCAGCATCATCCACGGTTACGAAGGAATGACTTTCGGGCGCGTACCTCCGCAGGAATTTGGTACTTCTACTAAGTCCCAAGTCATCCGTATAGGAGACATAACCGACGAAGTACAACGGGTTGCCCAAATCCCTGTAAGTAGTACTTACCTCGGATGGGTCGTCGCGCCATTCGGCGTAGCGGTCGTTTGTGAGTTGAATAGCGTAAGCAGCATCTTCAGTCAGCTCAATTTGACAAAGCCACTCTTCTCCCGGTTGAAGGGTCGGGTTGCCCAAGAATACTCCCCCGTCAAGAAGGTTAGTTTTTGCATAATTAACTGCCGCTATACTGTCAGTTATTTTGGCCGGAGTTCCACCCGTGTTAACAAGGATAAATCCGACTTCTCCTCCGGGAGGGGTGTCCAAACCTCCTTCCCCCCATTTCTGAACGTAACCACCGCGAACAATCACCTTCGGGCGAAACTGCAAAACTATCGTCTTGTCCGCGATTTCGGCTTGTCTCTTGATAGCCGACAGAGTTTGTTGCATTACGCCTCGTTGCAGGGTCATCTCCCCAACTTGCTTGCGTATAAAGCAAAGCGTCCACAAAGCAACACCAATACCCCCGAAGCCAACTACTACCAAGAGGTAGTTGGCCAGAGTAGCCCAGTCAAATCCACCTTTCGCTATCGTCACGGTGGGAAGTTCGCGGACGATTACGGCGTAGGTTGCATTGTCCTTGGTATGGTCTCTGTTGGCATCCTGACCTTCTGCGGTTGTGACAGGCTGTACCACGGCCATAGGTGCCTCGGGTGGGGCATTATGGCCCTTGCTTTGGCTATTGGTTTGGCCGCTGCTGGCAGTGGGGCTATTGGCTGTCTGCCCTGGGACTGGCACAGGTGCCTGTGTGACCAGCAGCAACATAGCGAACAAAAAGAGCCTATTCATAGGGATGCAGAAACGGTATCACAAGAGTTTTTTGACGTAATGCATCTTAATTTTGACTGTATAGCTCTTGCTCTGCGACCATCTGAAATATGTCGAGTTGGTTCAGAGAGTTCATTACCTTCATCGTCTCGCTGTTTAAAGAATGGGGGACGCTCTTGACGGGCGGGGCGCTAGCCGCTGCTCTTTCTATCTGGAGCATTGTCAGCGGTAGATCTACACCACTACACATCGGGTGGATTTTTCTGTGGCTGACGCTAATAATGGCAGCATTTTTCTCTTGGCGTAAGCAATGGAGAGAAGCCGAAAACAACTTTGTTCAGATTGGTCCCGCAGCTTTGATGCATTTGAGAAAAAATAAGACTTCACCACATGCGGATACGATACTGAAGCCTTACATCGGCAAGAGGTTGAAGCTCAATGCAAATTTCATGGACATAGCGGATGTCGCTTTCTTTGTAAAAATATTGCATTTTGAGTGCGAAGATGTATCCATTTCGGCGTTGGTTGCGCCGTGGACCGCTAAGAGATTTCTCCCGCTTCCTAGGCTATCTAAGCTCACCATAACCGGAACCATTACCGAGATACGTTCTCTCGGTATCAGTATCAGCGGTATTGAAATTGTTCCAACTCCTACGGCTATCGAGACGCAGTCTATTCCGAAGGAGGTTGTGGCGTGACTTCCAAAACTTCAGAAGGATTTAAGAAATTCGAGAAAGCAAAAGCGGCCAAAAAGAGCCAACATGAGCAACTGAAAAAGAAGAGACCAATACCAGAAAGAGCGGTAGACGATCCTTTCACTGAAGAGGACTTTGAAGCTGTTCTTAGAAAGGTAACTCGGAAGGTTTCGGAGCCTTCTCAATCCGGTTCAACAAAGAAATGAACATCGGCTGTTCATCCCGACGATGGTTGTAACGGAAGCTGTACTCGTCACAGTAGCTCTGGAGATGCTTCGCGCTAACCGCGTGGTATACGCCACCAATGCCCCGCTTCAGTAGGCTCCAGAAGCCCTCAATTGTGTTCGTATGGATGTTGCCCATCACGTAGACCTTAGCCGTGTGATTGATGCGCTGGTGGTCGTATCCTTGGCGCATTAAGGAAAGATGGTCATAGGTCGTATAGCTGTCTGTGTAGACGGTGGTAGCAGGTAGGACATACTCAGCAATGATTGGGAAGAGGGTGTTGACTTTGGCATCCTTTGTAACCTTGACGATCACGCGGCCACCCCGCTCTACCATTCCAAAGACAGGCTGTTTGTCTTTGTGGGTTCCTTGCTTCAGTTTGTTTCTGTGCTTGTTTATGAGTTTGCCGCCCACGTAGGTTTCGTCCATCTCCACCGAGCCAAACAGACTGCCACCCTCATCCATCATCTTGCGAATCTGGTGGAACATGCGCCATGCAGTTTTGTACGTTACACCCGTCTCACGCTGGATTTGCTTGGCGGAGATGCCACAGCGAGTAGAACCCATCAGATACATTGCATAGAACCAAGTTGTCAGAGATGTACTGGACTTGTGGAGGATGGTGTCGGCAGTAGGGTGAACGTGATTGCCACAGTTCGCACAGCAGAATGAGGGGCGGCTTTCAGAGCGGTAATGGTTGGTCACTCTGTCACACTTTTTGCAGTGGATTCCATCTGGATAGAAGCGATTCTTTAGCCATTCAAGGCACGAAGAGTCGTCAGGGAATTTCTGCTGGAAGTCTTTGAAAGTAAAGTGTTTCATCCGTCACCTCTGCCACTGAAATAAGTGTAGAGGAAAATCTACATACTGTCAAGGGATAATTACCTTTGTAAAGTATTGAATCAAGATACTTTACAAAAAAGTAGGGGGGTACCCCACCTCGTAGGCGCTAGATCAGCGGGCGGCCTTCGATGTCGAGGGCTACGTGGTAAAGCGCATCGCGGGTGGCCAGCGCGGCGCAGCCGTCTTCGAGGAAGGCGAGCCCAACAAGGTTCTGGCCGGAGACGGCCACGGCGGCATTCCGTTCCGGGGTGATGCGAATGATGCCCCGCTGGCCGTGCAGGCTGGCGGCAACGTAGAGGTTATCGTCCACGTCGAAGGCCATGCCCTGAGCGCGGCCCAGTCCCTGGTAGAAGACGGTGGTATTGCCGTCGCGGTCGATGGCGTGGATGGCCTGATTGCTGCTGGTCGTAGGCCCGGTGACGAAGAGTGTGCCCGCTTCGTTGAAGGCAAGGTGGTAGGCGGCGATGCTGGGCTCAAGCGTGGCGAAGACGAAGATCTCGCCGCTGTTGCCGTTGACGTCTCCCCGGGCGATCTTGAAGATCGTGCCGGAGCGGTCGCCGACGAAGAGGTTGCCGTCGCGGTCGAACGCGATGCCGGTGGCAATACCCATGCCCTCGGCATAGGTGGAGATAGCGCCTTCAGGAGAGATGCGGTAGACCGTACCCTCGGCACGGGAGCTGGCATAGAGGTATCCATCGGACGAGAAGGCGAGACCGGTGGGGTTGAGCAGGTCGCGGACGAACGGCGTCATCTGGAAGTCGCGCTGGATGCGGAAGATGGAGACCGGCATCGCCTGCCCCCTGGAGCCGGAGAGAGTGGCATAGACGTTGCCGTCAGCGTCGACAGCAGGGTTCGCCACAGGATGCAGATTCTCAGCCATGGGAACAGCGACGCGCAGGCTCAGCGGATTGCTCGAGGTTCCGTTGCGGTAGAGAACGAGATCGCCCGAGATCGCGCCTTCCGGGATGCGCACCGTGGCGCGAGTAGAGCGGCTAAGAGTGACGAAAGCAGAGGTGTCGCCGATCGTGGCGTGTGGGGGAACATGCCCCAGCGGATCGAGATTCGTCCCGTGAACTTCGGCTTCGCCGCCGGGCATGGCGGCGGGTGGTGTCACGCGGTCGAGGTGCGGAGCGGAGATGGGGTGAAAGAGGCTCATTATTAATTCTCAGGGTATGCGTTGCAAAGGACCAGTGCAAGGTGGGGCAAAGGCTAGGGAGCCTCTGGTTAAGTCCTGCTCTGCTAAGACACAGCTTCACAGGCTGCAGAAAACTCATGTTTTGCTTAAGGGCACGGCTTCAGCCGTAAACGCTTTGCTTGCAGTGCGGCTTTAGCCGCTGAGGGAATTCCAGGAGACTGAATCAGACCTTCCCTAGAAGAAGAGATGCGCCAGTTGCGAGCAGAGAAGAGCCAGCAACCCTGCGGCCACGTCGTCGAGCATGATGCCGGTCCCTTCGGGCAACCGCTCCAGTTGGCGAATGGGCGGCGGCTTGAGGATGTCGAAGAGGCGGAAGAGGAGCAGCGAAAGGACGGCATGCTGCCAGTCGGCGGGAATGGCGATCAGTGCGATAAGCTGTCCGGCAACCTCGTCGATGACAACGTGGCCGGGGTCTTCGCGCCCGGACTCGCGGGCAACGATGGTAGCGGCTGGAATGCCAATCAGCGTAACGACGATGGCGGCCACCGATGTTCCAATGGCCAGCGTGAGCGCCGTGACCTGAAAGGCATGAGCGGCAATAAACCAGAGCAGCACAGCGGCGATGGAGCCATAAGTTCCCGGGCCGGGCTTGAGCAGCCCCGCTCCGAAGAAGGTGCCGACGGCCCACGCCCAGAGGGTCTTCTTCTCGGCAGGGGGATGAAGTTGGATCGTTGAGTTGGCCATAAGGATCAGGAACTAGTGTAGCGGCTGGCCGACAACTGGCTTCGACACGGTAGGCATGTACTCGAACTGGAATCGCTGGGTACGGTCGCCCGATTCGAAGCGATCGTTCCAATCCAGTTCGTACCGCAATGAATGGGGGTTTTCCGGATAGTGCTCCGTCGCCGGATACGGATAGGAGGACATCTGGTGAAACGGCATCTGTGCCACGGTAAAGGGCGACGCCTCATAAAAGTCCATGTCCTTGACGAAGCCGTTCGCATAGAAAAAGTAGTCGCGCTTCCAGTGAGCGGGCAGCGGCGGCAGCGGCGCATCGCTGAACTCCGCGTCAATCTCTTCTCCGCTGCCAAAGATGACGTAATGGTTATCGATCTGATGGAGCAATGGAGTCACGTCGCCGTACTTCGTGTAGCTTCCGCGCTGCCAATGGAAAGGTCCGGTCGCGCTGATACGGTCATAGCGATAGGTCAGGTCGCCGGAGGTCTTTCCCTGAACCTGTTGCGGATATCCACGGAAAGCGAGGTGAGCCGTAGCCAAAGGCAGTTCCGTCTGCCTCACCTTTTTCGAACCTTCAGCGCCGTTATCGACCAAAACCTGGTCCCAATAGATCTGCAGGTTTGTGCTGATGCGAATGCGGCGAGCGCCAGCCGGCAACTTGCCGGTGAGATCGACAACGATCGTCCTTGGCAGCCCGGCGGGGAAACCCATGTCGTCCACCACTCGCTTCCAGCTTCCGTCCGGCATCTGCACCTCGACAAAAGGAGAGATGGGCTTCAGATCGGCTTGCCACGCGGCATACATCGAACTGGCGCTGAAGTATTCGATGTATCCATTCATGAAAAGACGAAGCGGATTCTTCTGAGACCAGTCGCCCAGGTCGAGCGTGAGCGTATGCATATTCGCATAGCCCGCGTAGCTCAGATTGGTGAAGTTGTGAACAAACTCGTGATCGCGCGCGCGCAGAAGAGGAAGAACATCGTGGCCCTTCTCGTCCCACGCTCCCGCAGGAACGCGCGTCGAAGAGGAAGCCAGAACCGCCGCGCCGGAGGCGAAAGGAGGTTCATTGAGGAAACGCTCGTCAGGATAGACCTCGGTTCCTTCGGGATGATCGATCGCTACCAGGCGCAACTGGTCAATGTAGTTGATCTCCTCCATCGGCTCGCCAAAGCGCAGGCTGAAGAGATCGTCGCGCGCCTTGAGTTGCGAACCCTCAACCTTGATCCACTCATCGGGGTCGGCTTTGTTGGTCGCGACCGGCGATACCCAATGACCGACGACACCAGCTCCGATCACGTCCGCGACGAACTTATACTCACTTCCGTCCCACGCAAACAGCACCGGGCACGAGCTTCCTCGGCGGTCAAGCTCGGTAAGCGTCACGGACTTGCCCGCCGCGACATCGAGCTCATCCTGAGGAACGCCGGTAGGCCACAGCATGCGGACCACGTCGGCACGGTCTGCGTGGCCAAGGCCCACGAGTATCTCTGTAGACCCCTGGCTCAGATATCCGGAGCCGCCAGCTACTTCGAATTTTTGCGAGCGGCCATTGGAGAAGACCTCGACCTTGGTGCCGATCGCTGTCTTGTTGTCAGCCAGTCCAGCAAGAGTGAGCCGCAGAGAGTGATTGCGATTTCCGCCCACGTTGCGCAGCACGACTGGAGCAGCGTTCAACTGCGTAACGATCAGGTCCGCCGCGCCATCTCCGTCGATATCCGCGGCGATGACCGAGCGCGGATTCTGTAGTTTGAGTTTGTTCAGACCCACCGCATCGCTTACGTCTTCAAATCCCTGTGCGCCGCGATTGCGCCAGACGCGCAGCTCAGCTCCATTCGCAGTCTCGACAACTGCCGCAAGATCGATCCAGCCATCGTTATCGATATCGATGGCGGTCAGTCCCCACGCAGCTTTGGCTCCGATAAGAGGCAAGGTGACGCGCTCAAAATGCTCGCCATCCACGTTTCGCCAAAGGCTGACGCCCGGAGCGCCCGCATGCGTGACCGCAACATCCATCCAGCCATCTTTGTTGAAATCGAAGACAACAACGCCACGCGTCGGAGCAAGATTCGAATCGGAATAAAGCGGCAGCGCCTTGAAAGCTCCCTCCCGCCTATTTTCAAAGATGGTTGGCGAACTGCTATCGCCGGTAACAAGCAGATCGACCGCGCGGTCATTATTCAGGTCAGAGAGGGTAACTCCCGTTGTGCCTCCCTTCCCCGCAAGCCCCGTTGGACCGGTCCATTCGGTAAAGGTGGAGTTCCCGTTATTCCGCCAGAGAACGTCAGGGCCCGTACCGGAGCTGAGAGTCGAGCCGGTTACAAAGAGGTCCAAATCCCCGTCGTGGTCGAAATCAACGAACGTCAGAGCCGCCGGGTGGTTCAGTTGCCCGATGCCTACCGCCTTGGTTACATTCTCAAACTTTCCGTGACCCAGATTATGGAAGAGAATAACCCGGTCGCTCAGCGCGACAGCTAAATCCGGTTGGCCGTCATTGTCGTAATCGCCTACGGCGCAAGCGACTCCGTGGCCGCTGGCGATGAGCCCGGTCTGCTGCGCTGGAATCTCTTCAAGCGAACCGCTCTGGAGGCTCTTATAGACACGAATAGCGGGATCGCCATCGCTCATGATAACGATATTTTTCTGGCCATCGACATCGAGAATGCAGGCTCCTCCACCCGCCTGATCGGCTGCAACGGCAGGCGACGAGGGCGCGCTGCTGGTCCCAGCCGGAGCGACAAAGCTCACTGGAATCATGGGACCGACCGGCTGCTCGGCAACGCGTAGATTCTGGACGGTAGCATAGTCGCCTTGCTCGCTGTACGTGACCGCCAATGGCGTGCCAACCTTGGTCTGCGTGATGGTCTGGAATCGCTTCAGATGCTCACGCGCCTCAGCGGCTTTGCCGGAGCGCTGCAATGCGCTGGCTAATCCAAATTGAGCGGAGGCATGCAGTGGGTTCAGGCGCAAAGCCTCTTGAAATTCGCCAATTGCCTGGTCGTAGTCCTTCAGGCTTCGGTAGAGCGATCCCAGATAGTAGTGACTATCTGCCTCATTAGGATTGAGCTTGATCGCCCGTTTGAAATCCTCAACGGCGAGATCGGATTTGCTCTCAGCTAAATGAGTCAGCCCCAGGCAATACCAGATCCGCACTCCATTAGGATCGACGATTGCCGCTTGCTTCAAGGCGTCTTCCGCTTCGGGGAGCTTCCGCAGATAAAGCAGCGCTATTCCTTTATTCAATAAAGGAATAGCCGAGGTTGGATCAGCCTTGTGCGCTGCTTCGAACTTTTCGAGCGCCTTCTCAGTGAACTGCTGCCCCATCAGGGCAACGCCGACATTATTCAGTCCAGCGGCAGCAACCAGGTCATGCGGCTGCTCTGCGGCCCATCCACGCAAAGGCGCGTGAAAGGACAAGCCAGCGAATAGCAGGCACACCAAGTATCTGCGCGTTAAAAGATGAAGGTTGCGAGAGGTCAAGGTGCAAGCTCTCATCCCGTTTGCCGGGCGAGCCTTCACCATGCTCCACCTGCTGCCGAATCGAATGATTTTCGCTAACATTGTCAGGCACATTGTAGAACACCTGCGCGCTGCCGGTGAGGGTGTTGTCATCGTGCCGGAAAGCCGGTTCAGCACGGCCCTGAACTCCATCCGCTTCTCTTTTTGCAGGGTGGGCTGAAGAGCGTAAACTGATCTCAAAAGAAAGCCCCTTTTGAGGACTGCCCGTGCACCAATACATTGAAAGAGTTGTCGATCTAACAGAGCCGGAAGCCAACCAGATTTTCAATCGAACGACGGAAGAAGCCAGAACGCTGCTTCTCGAACGCCCG
The DNA here is from genome assembly GCA_041691575.1 of Terriglobales bacterium. Lineage (GTDB taxonomy): Bacteria > Acidobacteriota > Terriglobia > Terriglobales > Acidobacteriaceae > Edaphobacter. The sequence goes on along the minus strand of JBEPUJ010000007.1, from coordinate 147,168 downwards.
GCCGATGCGATGCGTGAAATCTCGGGATCGTTCACTCTACTGGCGCGATCGGGAAAGACAGTCAAGATGGCGCGCTCGCTCGACAGGCCGATGCGCTATTTTCTGGCGAAGCGAAAAGAAGGCCCTGTCCTGATTGTGGCTTCCCGCATCGATGCTATCTATAACTGGCTGAAGAGCGAAGGGCTCGAAGGGCAATTTCATCCCAGCTATACCCGAATGGTGCCCGCCCATTACGTGGTCGAGATTCAGCTTGTGGGCTGTCCCGATCCAGATCCGGTTTATACGCGCTTCTTTACGCCGGAACTCGGAACGCTTCCACCCGATCTCGATCAGATTGGTGGAGCCTATATCGCGGCTCTGGCCGAGGAAATTTCCGAGTGGCTCAGCCGTATTCCTGCCGACGCACCGATTGGCGTCTGCTTCTCTGGCGGCGTCGACAGCGGCAGCGTTTTTCTCACGACCTACCATGTGATGAAAAAACTTGGGATGAGTTTAAGTCGCCTGAAGGCCTTTGTTCTGGACTTGGGTAATGGCCCTGACGTGCAACAGTCGCGCGCGTTTCTCGATGCCGTTGGGCTGGGTCTCTTTCTCGAAACAATCGAGGTAGATGCCTCTACCCTCAATGCTCAGGAGACGATTCGCATCGTTGAAGACTACAAGCCACTCGATATCGAGTCGGCCACCATGTCGCTGGCCCTCTGCCGCGGCATCCGCGAACGCTATCCGAATTGGCGTTATCTATTGGATGGAGACGGCGGCGATGAGAATCTGAAGGACTACCCCATCGAAGAGAATCCCGAACTTACCATTCGCAGCGTCATCAACAACCAGATGCTCTACCAGGAAGGTTGGGGAGTCGGAAAAATTAAGCATTCGCTGACCTATAGCGGTGGCCTGAGCCGGTCGTATACTCGCACCTACGCTCCAGCGCATCATTATGGATTTAGCGGCTTCAGCCCCTTTACGCGTCCTAACGTTGTCGCCGTAGCGGAGGCCATTCCCTTCATCCAATTGACGAACTACAGCATTGAGAAGCTTTATGAACTCAAGGGCGACATCGTTTCCCGTGGAATAGCGAAACTGACAGGATTGCAGATGACTGCTTTTCCAAAACGTCGATTCCAGCATGGAGCTTTGCCGGAAGACGCGATGCGCCAGAAGCTTCCGTATAAAGAAGCGGAATATCGAAAACAGTTTTTGTCGCTCTACCTGTGAGGAGCACGTTGACTTCAACGTATCCGTCCCGAGGCGCTGAACGAGATCAGTGGATTCTCGCGCACCGCCCGGCACGCAAAGATCTGGATCCTCGACGCCCATATGCATTTCTCGCGGAAGAGGAGTGTTCCGCCGCAAAAGAAGTGGTCTCGGTAGCTACCGTATTTCTAACCAACCGCGAATGTCCATGGCGCTGTTTAATGTGCGACCTCTGGCGCAATACCTTGACGGAGACCGTTCCGGTTGGCGCAATTCCAGCGCAGATTGACTATGCACTGGCACAACTACCATCTGCCCGTCAGATTAAGCTCTACAACAGCGGCAGCTTCTTCGATCGCAACGCAATCCCGGTGGAAGACTATCCGGCGATTGCTGCCCAAGTAAGTTCCTTTGAGCGGACGATCGTCGAAAGTCATCCATCACTGCTCAAAGAAAATTCCCTGCGGTTCCGTGACCTGCTTCCAAACCAGATGGAAGTAGCAATGGGACTTGAAACAGTTCATCTAGAAATATTAGATCGGCTGAACAAGCGGATGACGCTGGATCAATTTTCTGCGGCGGCTGAATATCTCCGACGCAATGCAATCGATCTTCGCGTCTTTATCCTCGTTCAACCTCCTTTCATGAAGGCGGACGAGGCGCTCTACTGGACGGAGCGCTCTCTGGACTTTGCATTTGAGTGCGGAGCGACCGCCGCAACTTTGATTCCCACGAGAGCGGGTAACGGAGCAATGGAAGTATTGACGCAACTCGACGAATTTTCCCCGCCACGTCTTGACGTTGTGGAATCGGCTGCAAATTATGGCATCGGCCTCAACAAAGGACGCGTATTTATTGATCTTTGGGATTTGCGCACTGCTTCCACCGCATGCCCGGCCTGTCATGCCTCACGTATCGAGCGGCTACAGGAGATGAATCTCCGGCAACATGTTTTGGCTCCTGTTAACTGCGACCGTTGCGGAGAACGCAGTTGATGCGCACTTACGATATTGCAGTTGTGGGATCCGGCTTTGCGGGATCTCTCCTTGCCATGATTGCGCATCGCATGGGACGTTCTGTCATTCTGCTTGAAAGCGGCAAGCATCCACGCGTTGTCATTGGCGAATCGTCAACTCCTCTTTCTAATCTACTTCTCGAAGATCTAGCTACTCGCTATAACCTGCCGAGGCTCAGACCTCTGGCAAAGTGGGGTAGCTGGCAGGAGCACTATCCGAAGACTGCCTGCGGACTAAAGCGTGGTTTTACTTTTTACCATCGCTTGCCAGGCCATCCCGAGGTAGCCGATCCAAATCGCTTGAACCAACTCCTTGTAGCTGCCAGCCCTCATGATCGAATTGCGGACACGCACTGGTACCGTGCAGACTTTGATGAATTATTCGTTCACGAAGCGCAAGCTCTCGGGGTTGACTATGTCGACGAGGTCAAACTCGATAGGCTTGTCGAACACGGTCATGAGATATCGCTCGAAGGTAAAAAAGATGGCCGCGATATTACGTTTCGTGCCAGGTTTGTGGTGGACGCTACTGGCCCACGAGGCTTTCTGCACCACGCATTACATCTGCCAGAAACTACTCTGCCAAACTATCCTGCAACACAAGCGCTCTATAGTCACTTTTCTGACGTAAAGCGTCTTGATCAAGCGGCTGCACATCGCACCGGAGACACTCCCCCTTATCCGATCGACGATGCGGCTGTTCATCACGTGTTCGATGGTGGCTGGATATGGGTTCTCCGCTTTAACAATGGCATCACCAGCGCCGGCGTGGCCGCGACAGATGAGGCTGCTGCCCGCTTGCACCTGGCCGATTGTGACGCTGCATGGAAACACTTGGTCGACTCCATGCCCGCGCTCAAAGAGCAGTTCGAGAATGCGAGAGCGCTGCGGCCATTCACGCATGTGCGACGTCTTTCGTTTCTGAGTGGAGCCATCTGCGGAGAGAGATGGGCGATGCTGCCCTCTGCAGCAGGATTCGTGGACCCTCTGCTCTCAACTGGATTCCCACTCACGCTGCTGGGAGTTAGCAGGCTCGCCGACATACTTGAGCATGATTGGGAATCGCCACATTTCTATGTACGACTACAGCAATACGCCACACAAACTACAGAGGAACTACTCGCAACCTCACGACTGATCTCAAGCCTGTATGCCAACATGAATAACTTCCCGGTCTTCACCGCCCTGTCTCTGCTTTACTTCGCAGCAGCCAGTTTTGCGGAGACAGCCCGAAGATTGAAACAGCCACAACTGGTTCCGTCGTTTCTTCTTCATGACCACGCGACCTTTGGCCCTGCATGCAGAGAACTATTTGAACGTGCCCATCATGTAGGGACGAAGCAGGAATCGGTCCAACTCATTGAAGATGTTCTACGCGCAATTGAGCCTATCGACATAGCGGGCCTCTGCAATCGCCAGCGGCGCAACTGGTATCCCGTCAATCCTGAAGATTTATTTAACTCCGCTCATAAAGTCGGAGTAACACGCGATGAAATTGAGCACCTACTCCAGAGTTGCGGATTTTACCAATAACCTGGCGCTCCACCGCAACGGACCTGTATCTTTAGTGCGACAACGTGGGTTGCGTTTGCGGGTGCGAAAAGGTGATTGGTTCTGCGGAAGTAATCCCACTTCCCTCCTTGAGGGTAATGAACTGGTTCGGTTTGATGTTTGAAATCGACTCTTTCTTTCCGCTTGGCCACACAATTTCCAAGTTCACCACTTTTCCTTCATCAGGTTTCCCCAAGCCAAAGGTCAACGGCAACTCGCTCTGCGAAAGATAGCTGGAGCCTGTCTTTACCATCTCAAAAAGCCGCAGCCCCTTATTCGTTTTAACGGTAACCTTGGCACCGATGCCATCACGGTTCGATCGCGTTCCAATGGTCTTAATTCGCAACATGTCATTCTGATTGCCGTTATCGTTGCGTAGCAGCTTTGCGGGTCCGTTGCTTGTCGTCACCACAAGATCGAGGTCTCCGTCATTGTCAAAGTCGAGATAAGCAGCCCCACGTCCTACGAGGGCCTGTCGTAACGCCGAACCGACTTTGGCCGATACGTTTTCAAATCTTCCTTTGCCTTGGTTCCGAAATAGCAGCGGCGGTTCCGCATAGTGAATGGTTGGTTGCACAACACTGACATCGTCGGCCACATGGCCATTGGCAGCGAAGATATCCGGCCGGCCATCCAGATCGTAGTCGAAGAAGAAGGTGCTGAACGTCAGCGATTTCGCAGACGCTCCTGCTATGCCTGAATCTACAGCCTTATCGGTAAAGAGCCCGGAGACATCGTTCTGATAGAGCGACATGCTTTCGTTCGTAAAGTTCCCAATCACCAACCCTTGCCGCCCTGACCCATCGTAGTCCGCAGCATCCGTGCCCATACCCGCGCGCGCCTTACCTGCATCGCTGAAGGCGACTCCCGCGGAAAACGCTGTGTCCGTAAAAGTACCGTTATGGTTATTGCGGTAGAGCTTATTAGGCTGCGTATCATTGGTCACAAAAAGGTCGAGCCAGCCATCGTTGTCGTAGTCCAGCAATGCGATTCCAAGTGACTTACTACTGGGATCGTACAGACCAGCCTTCTTTGTTACATCCTCAAATATGCCATTCCCCTTGTTGTGGTAGAGGGTTGCACTCTGGCCTTTGTATACCTCGGGAGTACAGTACGACTTATTCTTTCCATCCAGCGAGCAGAATTGATCGGTCGCGATCGACCAGTCCACGTAGTGCGAGACGAAGAGATCCAACTTCCCGTCGTTGTCATAATCGAACCACACCGCCCCTGTGGCAAAGCCAGGATTGCGTACCCCAGCTCTGGCAGTTACATCGGAGAATCTTCCATTGCCGAGGTTGTGAAAGAGATGATTGCCATCGAGGGCAGTGATGTAGATATCCTCAAAGCCATCGTTATTGTAGTCAGCAACAGCGCAGCCAAGCCCATACATCTCCACCGCTAGCCCTGACTGGCGAGTTACATCGGTAAACGTTCCATTATGGTTGTTGTGATAAAGAGCGGAGAAGGATTTTGACGACTTATGACCGGGCCATCCCATAGAATTGACGAACAGGATGTCCTGCCAGCCGTCATTATCGTAGTCGATAGCGCAGACCCCGCTACCCATGGTTTCGGGAAGATACTTCTTTCCAAAAGCGCCACTGTTGTGTTTAAAGCGAATGCCGGACTGCGCAGTCACATCTATCAATTGAATTGGCCCTGAGGGTCGCGCTGAAGCAGTCTCGGCATTTTTTTCGACCGGTACGGTCTCGGCGGGACGGCTGACCGAAGGAGACCCACCCTCAGATACTATAGATGGCTGCCTCTGCTTACAGCCGGACAGGAGCAAAAGCGCGATGAGCGCAGGATAGGCAGTAACTCGCAATCGTAAATGCATCTCCATTCCTTTACTGAATCCACAGTAAAAATGCGGCTATGGATTCACCGTATTGGCGCTGAGCGTTGCTGGAACACTCGTAGGTAAGCGGCGTGAGTTGAGCCACATCTCGATGAACAACGCGATCGGGCCCACGCTAAAGAGCGCATAGAACGGCGCATAAACATTTTGATCCAAGCGAAGAAGCATCTCCACCGCCGCGACCGCGAAGGCAACAATGCATTGCCCACTCTTCGAACGCACTGTGGTCTTAGGATCGGTGATCATAAAGAAAATAAAGAGTTGATACTCCGGCCCGGTAATAGGAGAGATCTCCGACAGCAATGGATCACCTGTAATCCACATGCGTAGAAAGGCCAGCACAAGAAAGGAAACAACATAGGTGGCACAAATATGAAAACGGCGAAGACGCCAGATAATGACCGATCCTAGAATCCAGATGATCAGCATCGCTCCAAAATTATTGCCCCATTGAATGCTCAGGGTGGCAACCGACTCCGCAGCCAGAAATAACATCGCCGAGATGCCGAAGTTGGATGGATTCCATAGATGACGCCCGTTGACGCGGAGTACATACTTTGAAGTAATGGCAAGCAAACTGCATAGCACATAAGGCCAAAAGAGTGGCGAGCGTAGAAGGATACCCACGCTAATTCCAGTAATGTAAGCGCTGGCAAGGTGTGGCCACTTATGCAGAAAGATACGACCTAGAATCAGCTCGGCAACGATGCTTGTCGCAATTGCTAACAGCGTCTTCTCATAGCTTTCAAGAATGCCGAATGAGACATTCCCCGCCAGAAGGATGAGGGTGATGAAGAGCGGAGGCATGAACCGGTTATCCATGCTCAGCATCCGTTTCCAGTTCCATTGCGCGCCGTTGTTTGGCGGCACCGGAGTTGTAATCGCAGAATGGCTCATTTGGGCTCCTCGAGCTTATAGAGTTTGCCCGGCGCGAAATCGTGCAGAGTTTGAATCTTTCCGGAAGGCCAATGAATTACTGCCTTCTCGATCTCCAGATTTTTCCCCAGTCCGAAGTGCAAGCGACGGTCATTTTGCGCTGAAAAGCCGCTTCCCCCGGATACCTCCTGTATCTGTTTCTGTCCATTCCACGACAACTCAACCTGCGCACCTATTGCACTTCGATTACTTTTCGTGCCTTCCAATTGAAACTCGATCCATTGTTCGTCCGGAGCAACAGTATTTTTGTAGAGGAGCAGCGGGCCGCGCTGATTCGCCACAATCACATCAAGCACACCCCTATTCCACAGATCGGCAAGCGCAACAGCGCGACCATCGTAGGTGTCCGTTACGCCAACCGCCTGCGCCACATCGACAAATTTTCCCGCGCCATCGTTGAGCCAGACATGCTTCTGCTGATAGCCTGACAAACTTCGCCCATCCATCGCCGGCCAGTTTTTAGCGTCGCCAATAATCGTGGAGTTTCCTCCAGAAATCTTAGTGAAGTCATACCAGTAACTCTTCTTGCGATCGAGCGAGACATAGCCATTTGTAAGGTAGAGGTCCAGCGTGCCGTCGTTATTCAAATCCCCGAACTGCGCTCCAAAGCTCCATCCGCCAAGCTCCACTCCCATATCGCGCGCAAGATTTTCGTACTTGATGCTATCTCCCGTGGTTCCTTCCCTGGGAACCCACAGATTATTTCCCTGAATCAGTACGCCATTTTCCGAGATATTCGAGACGTAGACCGCGTACCTTCCCTGGTTGAATATGTCTCCGAACGCAACGTTCATCCCGCTCTTTGGAGCAAAGCCAACGCCAGTCCGTGCGCCAGCCTCACGGAACTGTTGCCCATCGTTGAGATAGAGCTCCGAAACCCCATAGTCGTTCGCGACAAAGAGATCGGGGTGTCCGGTGCCCCGCAAATCAGCTGCTGCAGCAGCCAAAGCCCAACGGCGGCTATTGATGCCGACCTTCGCACTTACTTCTTCAAATTTTCCATTTCCCAGATTATGGAAGAGATACTTTCGACCGCCGTTGTCAGCATATTCAAAGCTGTTCGGCATCATTTTGGTCGATTTCAAACGCCAGAGATCAACGTCTTCCGAATAATAGCCACCAACAAATAGATCGAGGAGCCCGTCACCGTCATAGTCAAACCAGACCGCAGTATTCGCGTTGATCCATGGCGGCAATGTCGCTTCGTCGCTGACACGCGTGAAACCGTGACCTTGATTATTATGAAATAGCTCGGGCCTTCCCCACTTGATCAGAAAAAGATCTTCGTAGCCATCGTTGTCGTAGTCTCCCCAGACAGCCCCCATGGAGACGCCCGTGCCCACCCGATTGACATCCGCGATGCCCATCTCCTCCGCGACATCTTTGAAGGTGCCATCATGCATGTTTCTATAGAGGTGATTTTTGCTGCCTTCTGCGCTGTTGGTCACATAGATATCGGGCCAGCCATCGCGATCGAAATCGACGATGGAGACGGAGGCTCCCATCGAAGCAACCTCCGGCATAATATCCGCCAGTTTCGAGTCGAGCGTAGGTCCCTGATGAACGAAATCGATACCGGCCGCATGAGAGACCTCAGTAAGATAAAACCCGTGGTTTGCCAACGCCTCGCTGGCATCAAGCTTTGTCTGAGAAGAAGCATTGCGCCCGGCTAGTTTTCTAACAGCAAGAGGAGTAAGCAGCAATCCTACAAAAAAGATGCTGACCAAAATACGTGCAATGGGTTCGCGCTTCATTTACCTGCTCGACTCCTCAAAGCATTCTCAAAAATTCCCGGTGTAACGTAGCGCGTTTGATAGGTCTGCCAATCCTCTGGATGATGCCGGTACTCCCAGTCATCCTCCAGTTTGCCGGACGGAGTGTCATAGTCTCTTCTGGAGTGATGGGGATAGGGCAATACGGTTTGTGAATTGGTCGAACTGTAGTCGCCATCCTTGATCCAACCATCGCCCGCAAGAACGTAATCGCGCACCCAACCTGCGGGGGGCAACGCCGGAGCGGCAAAGCGCAGCGACATCTCGTCTCCCGCGTTCATGATGACGTAGCGATCGTCGATGCCCGTCAGCAGTTTCCCCACATCGCCGTAGCGAGTATAGTAGCCCGCCAGGTCGCGCCAGATCTGGGTCGTAGCCATAAGGCGGTTGTAATCGGGGATCTCGGGCGACGAGGCATTAGCCTGATGGATCGTGGAGTAGCCGCGATAATGGAGGTCCGCCATACTGGGCGCCAGCCGTTCGATCTTCAACTGCGTATCAGGCAGTCCTTTGGCCCACTCAATAGAGTCCCAGTAGATCTCCAGGTTGGTGCGTAGCCGCACACGACGCGGCGTTCCCGGAACAAAGACGTTCGTCAGATCGATCAGGCAGATCTTTTTACGGCCCGCGGGAAAGCCGAGGTTTGGCCGCGCAACCTTCCAGCCGCCATGTCCATCCGGGACTTCAAGGCTCAGAGGCTTCGGGCGCTCATGGCTCCCCTGGCTCATGGCCACGTTGAGCGACGAATCGGATGGATGCAGCCAGCCTTTGGCAATCAGCCAGAGAGGACCCGTCTTGGGAACATCGTCACCCAGGTCGATTTCGACATAGTGATCGCGCGTCACTCCCTGATATTGGCCGCGACCAAAATTATCGAGGTATTTACCGTCAAGCGTTCGCAAAATCGTAGTTGCGTCCTGCCCGTTGTCGTCGATGGCGCGAGCAATCGGCTGCGGCGTGGCGACCGCCGTTATTGCCAACTTCACCGGAGGCACAGCGAAACGTTCATCCGTAAATATCTCCGTTCCCACCGGGTGATCGACCGTCATCAGCGCAAGGTAGTCGTAGTAATAGGTCTCCCAAAGCTCGCCGGTAACGCGCAGATCGTAAAAACCATTGCGCGGGACCAGTTCATCTCGCCCGATCTTGTACCACTCCTCGGTGGCCTCGATGCGTGCCGTCCCCAGCGAATTGATGCGTAGACCAATCGCCGAACCCCACGGAACCGAATCCTTTACGAAGGTCATCTCTTTGCCGTTGTAAGCGAAGAGGAAGGGGCAGGAACCTTTCAATCGCTGCTCCGTCAAAATCTCCTGATCGGCCTTGAGAGCAAACTCGGCACGCACCGATCCATTGGGCCAGACGATTCGCGCTACATCCGCGCCATTCTGCTCGCCCAGACCAAAATGAAGTTCCGGACTGGTCATCGATTGCTTCTGCACCAGCAGCCCCGAACGTATTTCAATCTCTCCGCCGATGCCAAAGGAATTGATCCGCTGATCACCTGTTGCCTGGTGTGCGCGAGGGCGAATCGTCTGCCAATGATATTTTTTCGTTCCATGGTTGATTGCCTCAAAGGGCTGACCGGCACGCGACAATCCGAGCAGATCGAGCCGCCCATCACCCTTTAAATCGGCTACGCCAAAGACTCGCGCAGGAGCAAGCTGGCTCTTCATCCATTGAAATTTTCCATCCTCCCCCTGCAACCAGATCAGTGGACCTTGCGCAGAGCCGACTGGCGCTAGCAACAGATCGAAGGCGCCGTTATTGTCCAGATCAGCCACGTGCAGCCGAACATCTCCAGCCAGATAGCTCGCTGCATCGGGGACAGTTGCAATCGCCGTCGTGACCCAGCCCTTGCCATCATCTGCGAAGGACAAGCTGGTGATCGCACCGCTTTTGCTCACCGCAATCAAGCCGAGCGTCCCTCCATGATTCACATCGGCAACTGCGATTGCATCGACGACAGAGAATCCAGTCGGCACTGGCTGCTCATGGAACTTGCCCAGACGGTCATTGATAAAAACATGCAGTTGGCCCGCTCCGTCGATCAGCGCGGCATCGGGATTGCCATCTCCGTTCAGATCAGCCCACACAAACTGCCGCACTCCCGATATCCCACCAAAGGGATGTACTGGCATGAACGTGCCATCGCCATTGTTACGAAGCACCAACGGCGCTTCGTCCTTCGTTCCCACCACAATATCCAGATCACCATCGGCATCAATATCCACGGCCCACGCGCCGGTATAACTACCGCTCGTCACAGCATGAGGCAGCTTCGTTTGCGCGGTGACATCTACAAACGTCTCCGGCTTATCCTGCCGCATGAAGCGCAATCCACTAGCACCCGCCAATACGAGATCGGTCTTGAAGTCATAGTTGAAATCAACCGGCAAGATACCCTCCGGGCCGGGAGCCACTCCAGCAGTGCCCCCCGAAAATGAGAGCGTTGCCCCAGTCGACAAACGAACGTCATGCCCATTCCCAACCGCAACAGCGGGCGTTCCCGTCCCATTCAGCGAAATGGCTCCAATCCAGTCCCAACTTCCTGATGGCATATTTGCCACCGGCTGAGGAACAAATGTCATGCCCCCATCGGCAGCAGCGGGCTTGAAGGTCGGTGACTCCAGCCGCAGGAAATGCGTAAATGGCTCGGCCTCTTCGCCGGGTTGTGGCTTGATTGCAGACAAACTCGCGCGGAACTCCGGCACCTGCATGAGTACGTTGCGCAGAAAGATGGACCGCGTAGCCGCCGCCTTCGGGTCAGGGCCAGCAGCGGCAGCCTGCAAAGCGTCAAGCTGTTGCCGAACATCTGCCGGCCACGCGCCAGATTGTGATGCGATTTTATTCACAGTTGAACGCAGCGTCGCTGCATCCCCACGCTTGGCAGCGATTCGGCTCAGGTCGAGGAGTGCCGCAAGATTATTTGGCTGCGCTGCCAAAATCTGCTCGATCAACCGTTCAAAATCCGCCTCGCTCGTCGCGTCTCCCCGACGCTCCACCTCCGAAGCGAGTTGATATGCCGCTCGTAAATTTTCGGGGTTGAGTTTGATAGCCTCGCGCAGATTGGAAATCGCCTTCGCCGAGTCGCCGCGATTGCTCTCCAGCAGCCCCAGCAAATAGTAGATGCGATCATTTTTAGGAGCGAGCACGCGAGCGCGGTCGAGCCTTTGCGCAGCGGCGTCAAAACTTCGCTGACGCAATGCCAGTATGCCCCAATTGGCCCACGCCGCGGGCTCTCCCGGAACGAGCTTTGCAGCCTGCTCAAGACTGCTGTCGGCTCTGACGTCGTCGCCAACCTGGAGGGCCGCCAGCCCTACATAAAAATCGGAAACAAAATTGGAATATGTTGGTGAGGATTTATCCGGAAGCCGCGCTCCTCTGCGACATCCGACAGAGAAAAGCACCGCCACAACCATCATGCCGGCCAGAAACCGGACGCAGCGATGAGGTCGTTGCGGTTGGTCGTTCAAAATAGTTCTATCGGATGCAGGGATTCGCATATGGTCTTCGATTGAGGAGGCTGTACTGAACATATAGCATCCGAACTCCAATAGTATCCATAGTCAGACTCAAATCTAAAACTCTATGCGTTGAGGATCGGAGCGCGATGAGCGTATGGCACCCCGCTTCGACCATCTTTCCCGATCTTTAGATTGATATTTCTATCGATCTAAAGATCGATAGAAGAAGTTATCCCTCTCGGGCTAGTATCGGTAGGGGTGAAGGCAGCTCATTGAAGCGACAAACGATATCGGAGACTCTGAACGTGAGCATGGCCCCTGGCACTGGAACTGGAAGAAGGAGAGGTTGGCTACTTTGAACCTGCGCGTTCGGCTCCGTCCAATCCTGTTCATCGCCGTCCTGTTGGCCGCCTGGCAGTTCGCCGTTAGCAGAAGCACCGTTCATCTCCTGCCTGGTCCATGGGGAGTCGTCGGCGGTATCGCCGACCTGGTCCAGCACGGTGTTCTGTTCAAGTATGTCGTCGCTTCGCTGTTTCGCGTGACCTGGGGCTTTGCTCTGGCCGTCGTTCTGGCTATTCCACTGGGACTTACCATCGGCTGGTATCGCCGTGCTGAGATGGCGTTCAACCCCATCATCCAGCTCCTTCGCCCCATTTCTCCGCTGGCCTGGATTCCCATCGCGATTCTGTGGTTCGGCGTAGGCGATCTTGCGGCCATCTTCCTTATCTTCCTGGGCTGCTTCCTCCCCTTGCTGCTGACGGCAATCAATGCCGTGCGAAGTGTTCCGGCGGTCTACATCAATGCTGGCCGCAACTTTGGCCTGAGCCCATTCGACCTCATCTACCGCGTCCTGTATCCGGCTGTCACTCCACAGTTGATCATCGGTTTGCGGATTACTCTCGGCATCGCGTGGCTGGTGGTCGTAGCGGCAGAGATGATCGCCGTAAGCTCAGGCCTCGGCTTCTTGATCGTCGATGCGCGCAACGCCGGCAATCGCTATGATCTGGTCGTCGCCGGAATGGTCTTGATCGGGATCATTGGTCTCCTGTTGGACATGGGAATACGCTCCCTTGAAAATATAAAGTCATCTCGTTGGAGCTACTCGGAGGATTGATCGTGTCATCAATGGAAGCTCTCGCAGTACCGCTAGCCTTAGAGACGAAGCTGCGCGCCGAGCACGTCAATATGGTGTTCAAGCGCGACGGCAAAAACACGCCCGTCCTCGACGACATTAATCTCGAGGTGGGAGATGGCGAATTCGTATGCCTGCTTGGTCCCTCCGGCTGCGGCAAATCGACGCTGCTGAATACCATGGCCGGCTTTCTCGCACCCACCAGCGGCGAGATCAAGGTTGATGGCGAAGTCGTGCAGGGACCGGATCCGCGCCGGATATTCGTTTTCCAGGAACGCGGGGTCTTCCCATGGCTCACTGTCGAAGGGAATATAGGGTTCGGCCTATTCAAATTGCCGCGCCAGGAGCGCGAGCGACGCATCGCCCACTACATCCAGATGGTTGGACTGAAGGGCTTCGAAAAAGCCTATCCGCCAGAGCTCTCCGGCGGCATGAAGCAGCGGCTCGAAGTCGCCCGCGCTTTGGCTGTTAATCCGGACATGCTCTTTCTCGATGAGCCCTTCGGCGCGCTGGACTCGATCACGCGGCTGATCATGCGTGGCGAACTGCTGCGGATCTGGGAGGCGGAGCGCAAGACCATCATCTTCGTAACCCACGATATCGACGAGGCTGTTCAACTCGCGGACCGGGTCGTCGTTATGAGCGCGCGCCCCGCAAAGATTCAGCAGATCGTAACCATTGATATTCCGCATCCTCGCGACATCAGCTCTCCTCGCTATCTGGAGCTTCGCGACGGCATCTTCAAACAGATCGGACTGGCACACCAGCTATGAACTCACTCGCCGAACCGAGGAAATGGGAGAAGCTCTTCTGGCCGCTGCTGACATCTGCGTTACTGCTGGCAGCATGGCACTATTGCGTCCTCTGGACGGCTACGAAGATCTTTCCCTCTCCGCTCGAAGTCGAGCGAGGAATGGCTGAGCTGCTCCACGAGAATGTCCTCTGGGCCGACATCGTCGATTCCCTGCGCCGCGTAGCCATCGGATTCGGTGCTGCCTCAGTGCTCGGAATCCCCCTCGGCCTGATCCTCGGCTGGTACCCCGAAGCCGACCAGGTCGTGAATCCAGTGATGCAGATTCTTCGGCCCATCAGTCCCATCGCATGGATTCCAGTCGCAATCATCTTCTTCGGTATCGGCGATAACGCAGCAATTTTTCTCATCTTCCTCGGCGCCTTCTTCCCTATCGTCGTGGCGTGCATCGATGGCGTGTCGAATGTGCCGTCGGTATACCGGAGGGCTGGCCGCAACTTCGGCCTGGCTCCCGGGCAACTGCTTACGAAGGTGGTCTTCCCTGCTGCCCTTCCCCAGATCATCGTGGGCTTGCGCATCGCGCTCGGCATCGCGTGGCTGGTCGTGGTTGCGGCCGAGATGATCGCGGTCGAATCCGGCCTGGGCTATCTTGTCATCGATTCACGCAACTCCGGAAAGCGATACGACCTCGTCGTCGCGGCCATGCTGCTGATCAGCGTCATCGGCTTGGCGCTGGACCTGGGTTTCCGCAGGCTCGAAAGGATCAAATCGGTTCGATGGGGATTCCGCAATGAAGCTTAGAAATAAAATCCTGCTCTGGGCGTTCGGATGGCTTATTGTGGTCTCCGTGCTCCACAGCTATCTGAATGTAAATTGGGCAGCCGTTCTCAACGACTACCGCCCCATGTCAGAGCGGAAGGTCATCGTTGCCTATCTCCCCGTCACCTGCCAGCTCACCTGCCCGGTGACCGATTACATCTCCAAGTTCTCGCAAAACGGCGAGCTGTTTTTGCCGCGCATGTTTCAGGGCTTTCCCGAGATGAAAGAAGCCCTTATCTCGAATAAGGTACAGGCCGCCTTTATCGTTGCGCCCATGGCAATTGCGCTCGTGGCTCAAGGCGTCCCCATCAAAGTCGTCTACCTCGGACACCGCTACGGCAGCGCCGTCGTTGTCAGCAAGAATGGTCCCATCAAGACAGTCGCCGACCTGCGCGGACGCACGGTTGCCATTCCGAGCCGCTTCTCCGACGAGCGTCTCATCCTCTTTCGCGCGATGAAGGTCTGGGGCATGAAGCCGGGCGACATCAAGATGGTCGAGATGGCTCCACCTGACGTATCGGGAGCGTTGGCAGCCGGAGCGATCGATGCCTTCTCCATGGGCGAGCCTTTTCCCTCGCAAGCGGAGATGGCAGGCTATGGCCGTGTACTCTTTCAGGCGCGGGACTACTGGCCGGATTACATGTCCTGCATTCTCGTGGTGCGGCAAGACCTGATCGACAGCCGTCCCGAAGAAGTCCAGGTGCTGGTCGATGGGATTGCGCGCTCCGGACTCTGGCTCGATAAGGGCAAACCGGAGCGCGAGGATGCTGCCGACTTCGTAGGCCGTTTCTACTTCAAGCAGAAACCTGCCCTGTTGCGCTGGGCGCTCACCAAGCCGATGGACCGGGTCACCTACAGCCCACTTGCACCGCATAAGGCAGACTTCGACATGGTTCGCGATCTGATGATCGAGACCGGCATTCTGCATAAGAAGCTGGACTTCAGCGAGTACACCGACACTCGCTTCTCGGACAAGGCAAGCATTCAAACAGCATGGAAGTACCAGGCAGGCAGTGGAGTGGCTCGGTAGCGGTTGCCACTCGAATAGCTAAGGAGAGAGACAAAATGATTCGACGACGATTTATCCAACTCATCACTCTTGGCACCGGCAGCCTGGCAACAATCGGAGCGGTCGGGGCAATTGAATCGACCGAAAAGAAGACCGTCACCTATCGCGTCGCTGGATTCACCTGCATCACCTGCGCTGTCGGTCTTGAGGTCATGCTGCGACAGGAGAAGGGAGTCTCCTGGGCCAAGGCGAGCTATCCGGACGCCAACGTGGTCATCAAGTTCGATCCCAAGGAAGTCACCGAAGACTCGCTCAGAACCTACATCTCCAGCATGGGCTTCAAGGCAGAGCTTCACGTCTGATCGACTCACAACTTCCCTAAAATCCATTAATCCGCGGCTATTTTGTGCCTGCCGAATCAGGACAACTATGACTGAAAACAACTATTCAATTGCAGCGACGCTGAACCAGTGTCTCGATCTTCGCCAGCCGCCCATCGCGATCAGCTTCACCGACTCTGTTCCCGACGGAGTCAGCGGACACGCCGGTCGCGTCTCCGCAGGATGCCGCTTTTGGGAAGACGCCGCTGCTGCATCGTTCGCTACCTCGGCGGTCGACCATAGCCTGTGCGCGATTGGCGTCTATACCCATAATCTGAAATCGTCTCCGCGCCAACAGGTCGATTTAGGCGACACGCTGAAGGTACTCGGAGATCTTGGCTATGTCCGCGAAGAAGACCTCGCGTCGATTCCTGTTCTCGCCACGCAGCCAAAATATGTCGTCTACTCACCGCTGGCTGAAACCCCATTGCCGCCGGATGTGGTGATGCTCTTCGTAAATGCCAGCCAGTCACTGATCCTGACCGAGGCCACGCAGCAGGTCGAGAATCAGGTGCCTCCGGCAATGGGCAGGCCCGCTTGCGCTGTGGTTCCGCAGGTAATGAACACGGGCCGCGCGGCGCTGAGCCTCGGCTGCTGCGGAGCCCGCGCTTACCTTGACATCCTGACCGATGACATAGCCCTGTTCGCCATTCCCGGAGCAAAGCTGGCGGAGTATACGGAGCGAATCGAAGTGCTGACAAGGGCCAATGCCGTGCTTTCAAAATTCCATCAGCTTCGGCGCTTCGATGTCGAAGCCGGAAAGACTCCAACGGTAAAAGAATCGCTGTCGGCACTGGGAGCTTAATTCTTCCCGTGAGATCTCGTTAGCTTCGGGCTCCTTACTTCGGAGCCCAGATGCGGAAGTTTCCGCTGCCGTGAAGCAGGCTCATCATGTAGAGCATGCCGTCATAATAGCGCTGCTCTCCAGATGGAATCGGCGCGTTCCAGAGCTGCTCCACGAAGGCTTTTGAGATCGGACCTTTGCTGGCCGCGAGTCCGGCAGTGGCCGTGGTTGCCATCATTCCGAGAGAGTGGCGCTCTGAGAGCGGTTTGCCATCGAGCGTGTAGCGGTCACTGAAAGTACCGATCCCCTGACCGAAGAGAAATTTCTGGATGCGGTCGCTCAGCACTACCTCCTCCGGGTCTTTACGCCACCACGAGTAATCAACGGCCCAATTGCTGGCCGTGCGCCAGGAGTCATAGGAGAAATCGGCTGTCGTCGGGTCATAGGACATGCTGTGCGGCTTGCCATCGAAGTCAGCATAGTTGGGTGCAAGGCCGGTGTCGGGGTTCGTCGTGTTCTGAAAGAAGGCACGGCTTGCGCTCGCAGCCTGTGCCCAGAAAGGGCGGTCTTCCGCAGCACCCCAACGTGACCAGAGTTCATAGAAAGCAGGCAGATGATAAGAGGGGTCGGTGAAGCCGCTTCGGTCCTGCCCCGGAACAAAGAGGATCATCTTGTACTGCTCGTTGACCATCGGTCCAACCGTCTGCGGCTTGGTGCGCGGAGCAGAGCCTGAGCGCACAGTCGGGATGTAAGGCGGCTCACCGGGCTTCAACCGAAAGGGCGGCATACCAGTCTGGACAGGATGATGCCGCATGAGGCTGAGGATGCGGTCGGCTTGCGCTTTGTAGTTGTAGATGCCGGTGCCATTGCCCCAGCGATTGGCAGCGAAATAGAGGCTCATCACAAGATACTCTTCGCCGTCAGGAGCGGGCGAGTCCGACCGCGGCGTGCCGTCGGTATGCATGGACCATGAAAAATAGCCGACCGACGGGTTGGCCGGATCGGTGATGAGCATGTAGGTATTCGTCCAGTTCCAGATGGCATCGAACTCGTGCTTCTTGTTCATCTGGACCGCGATCATCATGCCGTAGGACATGCCCTCGGTGCGCACATCGCGATTCGCGACATCGGTAATATAGGCCAACGGGCCGTTCGCATTGCTGCCGACCTCGTAGTAGAGCGCCTGGGTCTTCTTGTCGCCGTGAAAAAGCTGGTTGAAAGCTGCATCGATTTTGGCACGACTCTGCTGCGGAGTGTGTCCCTGCTCGGCGAAGAGATCGCGATAGTGGCCGCTATGGTACGCTCCGGAGCCATCGTTGGCGGCAGCCGCCACGTTATGCTGCGGCGCTTCTCCCTGAGCATGAGCCTTAACCGGCAAGATGAAGAGGAGAGCGGCAGCAGCGGTGAAGAACAAAGGCATACGGATCGATCGCATTATGGTCTCCGTTGGCGAATAGCTTGTACATAACAGTTAAGCAGCAGCTACCAATCCGTAAGCGTGCCGTCAAGCTTGCGCGCGATGGGGAGATAGGCGCGTTGGTACGGATACTTTGCCGCAAGGGACTCAGCGATATCGACCCCAAGTCCGGGCGCGTCGCCGGGATACATATAGCCGGCATCGAAGGTGTAGTTGTGGGTAAAGACCTCATCGGTAAGCGCACTGTGGGGCATGTGCTCCTGAATACCGAAGTTGTGAACGGCAAGACCGAAGTGCAGCGCGGCTGCCATCGTAACAGGAGAGAGGTCCGTCGCCCCATGACAGCCGGTACGGACGTGGTAGAGAGCGGCAAAGTCCGCCGCCTTTTTCAGCGGAGTGATGCCTCCACCGTGAACGATCGCCATACGGAGGTAGTCGATCCATTGGTTACGGATGAGGTCATGCGCATCCCAGATGGAGTTGAAGACCTCGCCGACGGCGATGGGCGTTGTGGTGTGTTTGCGGATCACCTCGAAGCCCTCCTGCAACTCGGCGGGGCACGGGTCCTCCATCCAGAAGAGATGGTAGGGTTCGAGCGATTTGCCAAGCCGCGCCGCCTCAATGGGCGTAAGCCGGTGGTGAACGTCGTGCAGCAGGTGAACATCGGCGCCAAGTTCAACGCGCAGCTTTTCGAAGAGCGATGGAGCGAAGTTGAGGTACTTCTCCGTGGACCACAGGCTCTCCGACGGCAGGCCGCGCTCAGCCGGCTCGTAGGGTTTCCCCACCTTAGGCACGCCGTAACTACTGGCGACACCGGGCACGCCGGACTGGGCGCGCACCGCGAGGTAGCCTTCGTCCATGTGCTTGCGAACAGAATCGAGAGCCTCCGGAATATCGCGGCCATTGGCGTGAGTGTAGACCAGCACGCCGTCTCGGCTTTTGCCGCCGAGCAGGTTGTAGACCGGCGTGTTGAGCGCCTTGCCCTTGATGTCCCACAGCGCCACGTCAACCGCGCCGATAGCGGCCATGGTAACCGGACCGCGACGCCAGTACGCTCCGCGATAGAGATACTGCCAGATGTCTTCGATCTGGAACGGGTCGCGACCGATCAGACAGGGTAGAACATGCTCCGACAGATAGCTGGCGACGGCGAGTTCGCGGCCATTCAGCGTCGCGTCCCCCAGCCCGTAGAGACCTTCATCGGTTTCAATCTTGAGCGTAACGAAGTTGCGGTCGGGGGAGCAGACGATCAGGCGGGCAGCAGTAATTTTCATGGTCTTGTGATCTCGATGTAGTCGACAGGTGCGAGCTCGGCGCCGTTGGCAAGGCCGCTGAGCATCAGTGTATCGCCGGGCGCGAGGCGTATCCCGGTCAAGGTGAATCGCGTGCTGGTGTGGCCATCAAGTTTTTTATCGGAGACAGCCGGAGGAACTATGTTGTCAGCTGCCCAGTGGCCGATGGGCTTGCCGTTGAGCAAAAGTTCATATTGCGCTTCACCGGGGTGAATGTCGAAGTACTGAACAGAAATGTTGTAGACACCCGCTGGCCGGTCGAGCTTTGCTGTAAGCGTGCAGGCAGTGGCCCGATTGCAAACCACGGCCTTGCCGCCGGAGGCTGTCTCCCACGGAGTGACATCGACGGTCGTGTAGCCGTCGCTCTGCATCGCTTCGGCCTCGATGCGGTCAGGATAATGGCCCACGCGCCCTGGAGCGTCAGGGATACCGGACATACGCAGGAACCACTCGCTAACAGCATCGCGCCAGACGATGGCATGCCCCGCCTGATATTGGAAGAGAGCGAGTGTCCGCTGATAGCGCTCGTCATCGATAAGGCCACGCAACTTCTGCCAGCGCGGAGCGTAACTCGCAGTAGTGGCCGCGCCCTCGTAGTGCGAATCGTAGACATGCTGAATCATCGTCTTGCCGCTGTGCAGAACGTAGTCGTAGGGAACATGGCGCATGAAGAGCAGAAGCTCGTCCGGGCAGGTCGCGAGCGACTCGTAGACCTTCGCAAGCTCCGGCGGATACTGGCCGATATATCCCGTACCCGTGGCCACGGTGCGGTCCATGCCGATGCCCTTGTGGTCGGCGCGAATCCATTGCCCCCATCCGTTTCGCTCCGCCGATTCGATGCCGGGGCCATAGTGAACGCCGATGATATCGGTCAGCGTACCCAGACCGAGCGGCCCGGTGTACTGCTCATAGTATGCCACGAATTACGTTGCAGATCGTCGATGGTCGAGACCACCAGAGGATTGTTGCCGAAGGTCAGCCGCGTCCAACTGTCGATGATCTGGTCTGTGGTGAGGTCAGGGTTCCAGGCGAGTTTGCCATAACCATACAGGTTGGCCATCGCCATAGGATGATGCAGCCAGTTGTCGTCGAGGCCAACGTTGACCACGGCGACAAAGCCGCCCAGCGGCTGGTGAAAGCTCTCGCCTTCGACGATCTCCTTGACCGGCGTGCTGCGGTTCTGCGCCCGCATGTCGGTGTCGAGCGCAGTCTTCCACATCGGCACCAGAAAAACCATATGCCGCTGCTGGCCGGTGTACTCCTGCGTGACCTGCAACTCGATGGCCTGGCTGGTGTGCTGGAGCGCGGCAAAGAGTGGCGAAACCGGCTCGCGTACCTGAAAATCGATTGGCCCGTGCTTGACCTGGATGACGACGTTCGGCTCAAACTGGCCGTCGAGTGCGCGGAAGTTGTCGTAGCCCGCGCGAGCACGATCGGCCTTCAGGTCGTGCCAGTCGAGATGATGGTTGTAGACGAAGCCGCGGTAAAGCACGACACCATGATGCGATTGCAACGCGCGCGCAATCACGTTGGCAGCCTGCGCCGGGGTTCGTCCATACTGCGACGGGCCAGGACGGCCTTCCGAGTCAGCCTTAACCACGAAGCCGCCGAAGTCCGGAATCAGCTTGTAGATCTCATCCGCCTTCTGCTGCCACCACGCCGCAACCTGCGGATCGAGCGGGTCGAAGGTCGTCAGATGGCCCACAACCTCGGGGCTCGATAGATCGACCGACAGCGACATGCGCACGCCCCACGGACGCAGTGCGTCGGCGATGCGGGCGAGTTCGCGGAGCATCTCCGGCTGCAAGGTGCGCAGATCGGAGTTGACGTTGTTGACGGTGCAGCCGTTCAGCCCGACCGAGGCCAGCAGTCTCCCATACTGGGAGACGCGCGTGAGGTCGGCGCGTACATGGCCGCCGTCGAAGAAGATGCTGCGCCCTGCGTAGCCGCGCTCGATCGAGCCATCGAAGTTGTCCCACTGATTGACCCAGCGAATCGGTGCGGAAGGAGCTTCGGAGTCGGCCACAATGCTGCGTTGCGCGGCGACCTGCTCCAGCAAGTGAAAAACTCCGTAGAGCGTACCCCGCTCACTGCCGCCCGCGATGATCCAGAGATGGTGGCCGTGGTTATCGAGTCTCGATAGTGCGAAGCCCTCCGGTGCGAGATTCCCTGGTTGCTCCCACTGCGGCAGCAGCCGGTGCAATTCATCGGGAGTGCCAACCACAAAAGCATCCGCATCGGGCAGAACGGAAGCTATCTCCAACTCATCGCCGAGCATACCGCGCAGCCCCCGCGCCAGTTCGGCAGACGCATTCCTTTCCACCGGAGAGGTGCCAGTCTGCACGATCTGCCGAGGCAACAATCGATATTGCTGTATCACCGAGGACTCGGTGATGCGGCTATAGCGGAGCCACCCTGCGGAACCGTTCTCGGCCTGCGCGATCCCCGCCACCGCGCAGAAAAGAGCGAGAGCAACGATAACGCAGCGCAGCCGGTTGCGTCCCCATCGGCTATTCGATAAATGAGCCCGTTCACGCACCTACTGATTTACCCCGCTGGCAAGATAGCCGCCATCCACCGTGACGATCTGCCCGGTCGTGTAGGCGCTTTCGTCCGATGCAAGAAAGACCGCGGCTCCAACCAACTCTTCGACACGGCCAAAACGGCTCATCGGCGTTCGCAACAAAAGCTCGTGGCCACGCGGCGAATCGAGCAGCTCGCGGTTGAGATCGGTAGGAAAGATTCCCGGCGCAATCGCGTTGACGCATACGCCCTGCTGTGCCCACTCGATTGCGAGCGAGCGGGTAAGCGCGCCGACCGCTGCTTTGCTCGCTCCATAAGCCCCTACATCGCGGAATGCAACAAAGGTTGAGAGCGAAGCAATGTTAATGATGCGGCCCTGCTTCTGCTCCAGCATCGATTTGCCAAAGATCTGGCAGGCTCGCAGTGTGCCGGTCAAGTTGACGTCCATAATGCCCTGCCACAGCGTCTCCGGACAATCGAGCGTGGGCACGCGCTTGGTGATGCCCGCTGAGTTGACCAGGATATCGATCCTCCCAAAGGAGCCGTGGACAACGTCGTGCAGTGCCTGCAACGATCTCCGGTCCGTAACATCGGAGAGCACTCTCAGCGTTCTGCGGCCCGACGACTCAAGAGCATCCGCCATCGAATCCACCAGCTCCTGCGTTCGCGAAGAAGCGACAACGTCCGCTCCGGCAGCAGCCAGCCCCAGGGAGATTGCCTTACCAATACCCGAAGTCCCTCCGACAACGACTGCGCACTTTCCACTCAGATCAAACATGCTCGATGCTGCACCTCAGTATGATGCTTTGGGATTACCCAGCATCCATTAGAACTCAACTTATTGCATCAAGCAAAATAAATAAAAAAACACCATTTAATAGAAAAATGCTTTATATAAGGCTATATTTATTGGTAAATTTAAAGCGGTAATGGCACTTCCATATATTTGTTCGTATCAACAATAATATTGATGCATCTTTACGGTGCATGCCTTGATTCAAAGTAGCGTTACCCGTCCCGTTGCCAGATCGTAGTATCCAGCCACTACCTTCACCCCATCGTCCTTCATCGCTTTTGCAATCACGGTCGAGCTCTCTCGCAACAGTTGCGCCTGAAACACGGCATTCGCCTTCACTGCCGCCACAACGTCACCACGAATGTCTCGGATGGCAGGCATCATGTGTTGATACAAAACGCTGATCTGTCCCGGCACCTCCTGGGCTTTCATCGCAGCGCTCACCGCCCCGCATTTGGCATGGCCCAGCACCAGAATCGCTTTTGTACCAAGCACCGCAACCCCATACTCCAGACTGCCGATGATCTCGGGCGTCATCATATTTCCCGCCACCCGCGCTACAAACAGATGCCCGATGCTTTGATCGAAGATCAGTTCGACCGGCACCCGCGAATCCGCGCACGATAGGACCGCCGCAAATGGCTCCTGCTTCTCTACCGTCCCTTCCTTTAATATCTTCAGGTCGAGGTCGAACGAGGTCAGCTTGCCTGACGCGAATCGCTCATTGCCCTCCATCAGCATCCGAATGGCCTCATCTGCTCCAATCGGTGGATTCGATGACTGTGCTCCTGCATCGGCAACATTCATCATTGCTGTCCCGGCAACCCCTGCTGCAGCTATTGCCGTCATAAATCGCCGCCGTGTCCACTCTGTACTCGTCAAATCATGCATGACTTCCTCCTTATGCCGGAACCGAGCTTACATCAGGCAGGCCGATTATCGTTAGTCAATTATCGTAAAGTGATGCCTCTTTCTTCCACTCCGCGCCTCATTGCCTTCGACCTCGACGGCACCCTGATCGACTCCAGCGTCGATCTCTGCAATTCGATCAACGCCGCGCTTGCCCACTTCGACAAGCCCCGTCTCCCCGAAGCCGTTATCGCAACCTACATCGGCGATGGAGCTTCCATGCTCGTCCGCCGAGCCCTGGGCGACCCCGAAGGCGATATCCACGACGAGGAATATGTTGCCGAAGTCCTTACCTACTTTCTCGACTACTACCGTATCCACAAGCTGGACTTCACTTACCTCTATCCCGGCGTCCTGGACTCGCTCGAAGCCATCCGCGCCGCATGGCCCGAAACTCTCATGGCGGTCCTCACCAACAAGCCTGTCAACCCCTCCCGCGACATCTGCGATCACTTCGGCCTCTCGCGCTTCTTCTTCCAGAACTACGGCGGCAACAGCTTCCACACCAAAAAGCCCGACCCCCACGGACTGCTCACCCTGATTGCCGAAGCCAGCGCGCTGAGCGGCCAAACCATCACCCCCTCCCAAACCCTGATGATCGGCGACTCCCACGTCGATATCCTCACCGCCCGCAACGCCGGAGCCCAATCGATCGGCTGCACCTTCGGTCTCGCGCCCCAGTCGCTCGTCGCCACCCAGCCCGACCATCTCGCCCACACCCCTACCGACTGGCTCTCGATCCTCGGCATCGCCCCATCTGCATAGTTGCGCTTTGACTCACCACCACCCCCTTGCTACCCTTGCCGCACAATGTCATCTGCCTCCAGCACACTCACAACAACCACATGCTGCATCGTCGGCGGAGGCCCCGCCGGGATAATGCTGGGCTATCTTCTCGCCCGCTCCGGCATCGAAGTCACCGTGCTCGAAAAGCACAAGGACTTCTTCCGCGACTTCCGCGGCGACACCATCCACCCATCCACCCTCGAACTTCTCCACGAACTTGGCATCCTCGACGCCTTCCTCGCGCTCCCCCACCAGAAACTCACCGAGCTTGCCATCGCCATCGGCGGGCAGAAGATCACCATGGCCGACTTCACCCATCTCCCCACCAGGGCAAAGTTCATCGCTCTGATGCCGCAGTGGGACTTTCTCAATTTTCTCTCCTCCGAAGCTTCTAAACTTCCCAGCTTCCATCTCCTGATGGAGCACGAGGTCACCGGCCTGATCGAATCCAACGGCAGCGTCATCGGAGTCCGCGCCGATACCCCCTCAGGCCCCACCGAGAGTCATGCCGCGCTGGTCGTAGGTTGTGACGGGCGCCACGCAACCACCCGTACCTCCGCCCATCTTCCCGTCCACAATACCGGCGTTCCCATCGACGTTCTCTGGTTCCGCCTCAGCCGACGCGAAGGCGAACCCGAAAACGCTCTCGGCAACTTCAACTTCGGCGAGTTGCTGCTCCTTATCAATCGCGGCGACTACTTTCAGTGCGCCTTCATCATCGCCAAGGATTCCCTCTTCACCCGTATCCAACCCGCAGGCCTCCCCGCCTTCCGCGAATCCCTCGTCCGGCTCGTTCCCTTCCTGCGCGACCGCGTAGACGAGATCACCTGCTGGGATCAACTGAGACTCCTCTCCGTCCAGGTCAACCGGCTCACTCGCTGGCACAGCCCCGGCCTGCTCTGCATCGGCGACGCCGCGCACGCCATGTCGCCCGTAGGCGGCATCGGCATCAACCTCGCCATTCAAGACGCAGTGGCTGCCGCCCATATTCTCGCTCCCGCGCTCAAAAGCGATCTCGTCACCGAGCTTACCCTCGCCCAGGTCCAGCACCGCCGCGAACTCCCCACCCGCATCACCCAGGCCTTCCAGGTGACCATCCACTACTTTCTCTCCCGCGCCCTGGGCAAGCCTGATCCCGTCAAACCGCCGCTGCTCCTCCGACTCTTATCTCCCCACCCGCTCTTCCGCCGCACCATAGCGCGCTTCATCGGCATGGGAGTCCGCCCCGAACACATCTAAGAAAGCGGCCCACAAACCCTGAAAACACGTCATCTCTACCGGAGCCACGCAGCTTTATCGCACAGCGCAGTGGAGAGTCCCCTGTATTTCGTCTCTGCCCCTCACCTCAACAAGCCACAAACATACGGGTGCCCCATCCTTCGCGTTCTTTGCGAAGGGTGGGAGAGTAAAACCTCAACCAGCCGCGCCTACTCCTCAAATCCTCGGTTCCACGCCTGAATCACCCGCGCCTCGCGTTCCCATCCCAACACGCTTACGCTTCCCGTCCCCAGCACGAACAATCGCCCTTCGCGAGCCTCCAGCCCAACCCACCGCGCCGCCAATATCCGCAGAATATGGGCATGCGCAAATAGAGCCACCCGCTCGCCACCGCCCGCCGCAGCCAAAGCCCGGTCAATCACGCCATCCGCCCGCTCACCTACCTGCTCCAGCGTCTCCCCCTCGGGAATCTCATTGGTCCAGACCGACCACCCCGGCATCTCCGACCGAATCTCCTCCGTCGTTCGACCTTCGTGAACCCCGTAGTCCCACTCCCGCAGCCCGTTATCCACCTTGGCCACATTGCCAAACCCTGCAATCTCGCAGGTCTCCCGCGCCCGTTTCAGCGGACTGGTCAGCACCGCCGCAAACTTCTTTCCCGCAAGATACTCCCGCAACTCCACTGCTCGCGTGCGCCCACGTTCGGTCAACCCAATATCCGTCCGCCCGGTATGTTTCCTGCTCAGGCTCCACTCCGTCTCTCCATGCCGAATCAGCCAAAGCTCCGTTCCTGCGTCCATTCACACCCTCCACTCTCAATCCACTATCCTACAGAGATGGACTTCCAACTCTCCACCACCTACAAGCCGCAGGGAGATCAGCCCCGCGCTATCGACGAGCTCGTCTCCGGCCTGAATAACGGAGAGAAGGACCAGGTTCTGCTCGGCGTCACCGGCTCCGGCAAGACCTTCACCATGGCCAAGGTCATCTCCGAGGTGCAGCGCCCCGCCCTCATCCTCGCGCATAACAAGACACTCGCCGCCCAGCTCTACCACGAGTTCAAGACCTTCTTCCCCAACAACGCCGTCGAATACTTCGTCTCCTACTACGACTACTACCAGCCCGAAGCCTACATCCCCTCCGGCGACCTCTTCATCGAAAAGGAAGCCACCATCAACGAAGAGTTAGACAAGCTCCGCCTCTCCGCCACGCGCAGCCTCTTCGAGCGCCGCGACTGCATCATCGTCAGCTCGGTCTCCTGCATCTACGGTCTCGGCTCGCCCGAAGCCTACTACGGCATGCTGCTCCTCCTCGAAAAGGGTCAGAAGATCAGGCGCGAAGACATCACTCGCCGCCTGGTCGAAATCCTCTACGAGCGCAATGACGTCGACTTCCGCCGCGGAACGTTTCGCGTGCGCGGAGACATCATCGAGGTCTACCCAACCTACGACGAGAACGCCTACCGCATCGAGCTCTTCGGCGACGAGATCGACTCGCTCTCGCAGATCGATCCCCTCTTCGGCAGCGTCCGCCAGAAGTACTCCCGTCTGCCTATCTACCCAAAGTCACACTATGTCGTCCAGCCCGAGCGCAAGAAAGCCGCCTCCGAATCCATCCTCGCCGAACTCTTCGAATGGGAGGCGCAGCTAGAAAAAGAAGGCCGCCTCGTGGAGTCGCAGCGCATCCACCAGCGCACCCGCTTCGATCTCGAGATGATTAAATCCGTCGGCTACTGCCACGGCATCGAGAACTACTCCCGCCACATGTCCGGCCGCCTCCCCGGCGAGCCGCCGCCCACCCTGCTCGACTACTTCCCCCGCGACTTCCTCATCTTCATCGACGAGTCCCACGTCACCGTCCCGCAACTCCACGGCATGTGGCACGGCGACCGCAGCCGCAAGCAAAACCTCATCGACTACGGCTTCCGCCTGCCCTCCGCGCTCGACAACCGCCCCCTGCGCTTCGAAGAGTTCGAGTCCCGCACCGGCCAGATCGTCTACGTCTCCGCCACCCCCGGCCCCTACGAACTCACCAAGGCCGCCGGAGTCGTTGTCGAGCAGATCATCCGCCCCACCGGCCTCATCGACCCTCAAGTAGAGATCCGTCCCGTCAAAGGACAGATCGACGACCTGCTCGCCGAGATCCGCGACCGAACCTCAAAAAATCAGCGTGTCCTGGTCACCACTCTCACCAAACGCATGTCCGAAGACCTCGCCAGCTACTACACCGAAGTAGGCGTCCGCTGCCGCTACATGCACTCCGAAATCGAGACGCTGGAGCGCATCAAACTCCTCCGCGACCTGCGCAAAGGCGAGTACGACGTCCTCATCGGCATCAACCTCCTGCGCGAAGGCCTCGACCTTCCGGAGGTTTCGTTGGTAGCAATCTTGGATGCCGACAAGGAAGGCTTCCTCCGCTCCCAAGGCTCCCTCATCCAGACCATCGGCCGCGCCGCTCGCCACCTCGAAGGCCGGGCAATTCTTTATGCGGATAAGATGACCGACTCCATGCAGCGCGCCATCAACGAGACCGACCGCCGCCGCGAAAAACAGGTCGCCTATAACGAAGAGCACGGCATCACCCCAGAGAGCATCATCCGCCCTCTCGAAATGGGTCTCGCCGGAATCCTCAAAGCCGACTACGCCGATCTCACCGACGAAGCCGAAGGCATGCCCGACTTCTCCACCCAGCAGGAACTGGACATCTACATCGGCAAGCTGGAATCCGACATGCGCGAAGCCGCCAAAAAATTCGAATTCGAAAAGGCCGCCAAACTACGCGACACAGTAAAAGAACTCCGCACCAAAGAATTCTTATTCAGCTAATTCAAATCAAGTAATACAGCGCAAATGCATCCCTCTCGTTCTCGACCAGCTATTTGTCCAGACCAAGGTCTTCCGGCGATGCACCATTTTGTTTTAGCTTTGCGATTCTGACATCGTCTGCTTTTTTTGATGCGGAAAGAAGCTCATCGTGGAGTGTTTCTGAGCGCGTTAGTTTCGAGTTGAACTGCTCACGCACGATGTCATTGTTGATTGCAATCCCGTTCTTGCTTACAACTATTTGAGAGACGTTCTTAATTGCAAATCCATAAAGATCAATTGTTGAATCTGCCCATTTTGATTCAACGGCCATCGCCTCTCTCCTGTCGGCCAGGAATTCAGAAGTTGCGAAGCTCCGCATAAAACCATTGAAGTATTTCTCTTTTGCAGAATTTGAAAGGTCGGTTTTGTCTAGACGATACCTCATTGCTTTTGGCCATTCCTCAAACATCCTCGATGTGTCGGCATCCAAACTTTGTTGTTCCATAACAGCTTCTATGCACGCCTGCATCTTCGCTTTCGTTGCAAATGATTCACTTGTATACAGCACCGCTAACTTGGGGGCAATTACCGCCGCTTTTTCGTCGTGCGCTTTACGCCAGCCTTTAATTTCGTTGAAAAATTCCCGAGAGACACTTGCCATCTCGATCTCGCTTTGCGGTAAACCAGGTTCTAAGGTCTTAGTGCCAATAAGTTCTTTCATTAAATCCCGGCGCGAAAGATTGGACAAACTATTATGGTGCGTCAGGGTGGGCAGCAAAAGTCCAATCCCCAAAAACCAGTATGAAAAGCGTACGCGGTTGCCGCTGCGCCATCCGCGAGCTATTAAGTAAGCTAAGATAAACGGAATAACGAGTGTGCCGAACCACTCTCCTACGGAGTCTGCTGAAAATCCATTGTGAGTGAACGCCAACAAGGCAGCCCAAGCCATGACAAAAGCGATGCGGAGATAGATACCATATTCACCGGACTTAATTTTAGTTTTATGTTGCTGATCGATAGATTTTGGTTGATCACTCCCGACCTGTGAAACTACCTCGATAGCCGCTCCACACTTCCTACAAAACTTTGAATCAGCGCCCAACTCCGCTCCGCAATTAGCACATGCCATGCACGGCTCCCTAGATCTACTTGAATTTCTGCGTAAACATTGTTGCATTTTCTAAGGCGGGCGGCCCGCTTACCTTGGGTGCCCATTCACGCACATGCGCTTGGCCCTTGGGTGGGGTAGACGATTCTCAAGCCTGCCCAGCAGCAGTTTCACGCCACCAAGGTCTCAAGCTTGCGCTCACGGTCAGCCGCAAACGCGAGAGACGCGCGGATATCCTCTTCCGTCAGGTACGGGAAGTCGCGCAAAATCTCCTCATGTGTCATCCCTGACGCAAGATATCCCAGCACATCAGAAACCGTAATGCGCAGGCCACGGATGCATGCCTTGCCCCTACGCTTTCCTGGCTCCATCGTGATGATCTGCGAATAGTCCATACCAATAAGGTAAGCGATGGGCGAGATGCAGTAAAGACAAATGATCATCATCTGAGCCGCACCCGCTAAGCATGCTCCAGCAACTCAGTACGATACTTCGGAGCCAGCGCCTTGGCCTTCGCCCGAAACGCCACCTGCTCCGCCTCACTCAACTTCGGCGGCGCAGTCGTCCGAGTAGCCACCGGAACCCCCACCTCGGCGAAGAACTCCTCCTGTCCTGCCGGCGAGCAAATACACAACAGCCGCACCGCCTCCCCACTCACATTCCGAAACTGGTGCGGAGCATTCGCAGGAATGAACAACGTCTCACCCGCCCGCACCGTCCTCTTCTCGCCGCGAAACGTCGCCTCCATCTCCCCCTCCAGCAACGTGAACGACTCCTCAAAGTCATGCCGGTGCGGGGGCGGCCCTCCACCCGGTGGGATGTGCATGTCGATCAAACAGTAGCGGCCCGCCGTGTCCTTCCCACTCAGCAGGATCGTGTACGTATCGCCCACCAACCCGATATGCGGCCGGGCGGCGTCATCCGAACGCGCAACGACCAGCGACCGGGCCAGATCATCCATCGGAATTCCTATCTCACTCATCTGCACCTCACACACATGCCGGTTGGATGCTTCCATCACCTGCACCAAATACTACTTTGATACACTCCGCCCAAGGATCTCACAAATGCCCACCACCACCGGCCTCATCACCCACCCCAGCCCCTACACCGTCCCCGAAACCCTCGACCGCCTCGAAGCCATCCTTCGCGCAAAGAACATCACCATCTTCGCCCGCATCGACCATAGCGGCGAAGCCGTGAAAGTCGGCCTCACCATGCCTCCAACCCAACTCCTCATCTTCGGAAACCCCAGGGGCGGCACCCCCATCATGCTCGACGCTCCCCTCTCTGCAATCGATCTCCCTCTCAAGGCCCTCGCCTGGCAGGACGCAGCAGGAAAAACCTGGCTAAGTTTCAACGACCCCCACTACCTGCAAAGCCGTTATGACCTCAGCGACGAAGTCCTCCAACCTATCGCCGGCCTCGAAGCCCTTATCCAACAAGCCATACCCTGATACCCTAACCCCGTGAAGATTCTCAACCGCGCCCTCTTCTATCTCTCCGCAGTTGTCTTCGCCATCGTCCTCATCATGGCGGGGGTCTACGTCACCGTCCCCACGCACAACACCGCCTCCACCCACTTTGATACCCTCATCGTCCTCGGTTATCCCGCCAACTCCGACGGCACCCCTTCGCCCGAGCAGCGCGAGCGTGTCCTCGAAAGCGTTCGCGAGTACAAAGCCGGAGTCGCCTCGCACATCATCATGACCGGAGCCGCAGCCCACAATCAGTACACCGAAGCCCATGTCATGGCCCAGCTAGCCCAGGCGCAGGGCGTCCCCTCCGAGGCCATCGTTGAAGAACCCCAGGCCCTCAACACCATCCAGAACATCTTCTACTCCACCAAACTCATGCATCTGCACGACTGGAGCTCCGCCGAGATCATCAGTTCTCCCAGCCATCTCCCCCGCGCCGCAATCATCGTCAACGCCCTCAACATCGGCCGACCTGACCTCTATATCAACTGGCGCACCCACGCTGCCCGCTGGCCAGCCGAGTACAGCCTCGCCCGCAAGCTCATCCTCTACACCGGCGAAGCTCGAAATTGCCTCCTCCTCCGTTTCCGTGGACTCCCCACTCCCCGCCTTCTCCCGCCCCCTGCCCCGCAGTTCGTCAAATAATTAAAAAACTCTTTGCCAGACATCTCCGAGCCAAAAACCTCTCTCATCGGTTAGCATCGTTGTGCACCAGACAGTAAACGTTCTCTCATCGTCTACCGACCCAAGGACATATATCCATGCGCTTCGAAAAACTTGCTGCCGTCCTCCTTGCTGGCCTGCCTCTTACCATGCTGGCCCAGCAGCCCGCCACGCTCAGTATCGACACTGCCAAGCCCATCGCCGCCGTCAGTCCCACCCTCTACGGCCTCATGACGGAAGAGATCAATTACTCCTACGACGGCGGCCTCTACGCCGAGCTGGTCAACAACCGCACCTTCCAGACCAACCGCGGCCCCAGTACTCAGAACTGGACGGTCCTCCAGAACGGCAGCGCCCGCGCCACGATTGCCATCGACAAGACCACCGGCCCCAGCGAAGCCCTTCCCCTCAGCCTCAAGCTGGCGGTCGAAAGCGCCGCGCCTAAATCCGAAGCCGGCATCGTCAACGCCGGCTACTGGGGCATCCCCGTCCGACCCGCCACGCAATACAAGGGCTCCTTCTACGCCAAGGCCGACAACGCCGGCATCGGCGCCATCACCGTCCGCCTCGTCAACGACAACACCGGAGCCGTCGCCGCCACCGCTACCGTCCCTGCTCTCAGCACCGAATGGAAGCGCTACGAGTACACCCTCAAGACCGGCTCCGTCATCGCCTCCGCCGCCAACCACCTCACCCTCTCGGTCGATCATCCCGGCACCGCCTGGTTCTCGCTCGTCTCTCTCTTCCCGCCCACCTACAAGAACCGCGTCAACGGCAATCGCGTCGACCTGATGGAGAAGCTGGCCGCCATGCATCCAGCCTTCCTCCGCTTCCCCGGCGGCAACTATCTCGAAGGCGACCACATCAACGAGCGCTACGAGTGGAAGAAGACCATCGGTTCGCAGGTCGACCGCCCCACCCATCCCAGCCCCTGGAACTACCACTCCTCCGACGGCCTCGGCCTGCTCGAGTTCTTCAACTGGTGTGAAGATCTCCACATGCAGCCGCTCTTAGCCGTCTATGCCGGTTACTCCATGCGCCAGGAGCACGTCGATCCCGGCCCGGCCCTCGAGCCCTACGTCCAGGACGCCCTCGACGAGATCGAATACGCCACCGGCAGCACCTCCACCAAGTGGGGAGCCATCCGCGCCAAAGACGGCCATCCCGAGCCATTCAAGCTCAACTACATCGAAGTCGGCAACGAAGACTGGTTCGACAAATCCGGCAGCTACAGCGGCCGCTACGCCCAGTTCTACAAAGCCATTAAGGCCGCTTATCCCGACCTGCAAATCATCGCCACCGCACCCGTCACCGGCATCCGTCCCGACGTCCTCGACGATCACTACTATCGCTCTGCCCAGGGCTTCTTTGAGGACGTCAACCACTACGACAAGACCGACCGCAACGGCCCCAAGATCATGGTCGGCGAGTGGGCCACCCGCGAGGGCTCTCCCACCTCTAACTTTGGCGCTGCCCTCGGCGACGCTGCCTGGATGACCGGCATGGAGCGCAACAGCGACATCATCATCCTCGCCAGCTACGCTCCGCTGTTCGTCAACGTCAACCCCGGCGGCATGCAGTGGCCCAGCGACCTCATCGGCTACGACGCCCTCAACAGCTACGGCTCGCCCAGCTATCACGCTCAGGTCATGTTCAACCAACACCTCGGCGACCATATCCTCGAATCGAAGCTTGACGCCACCAACAAGCGCCTCTTCGAGTCCGTAACCGTCGACTCCAAACGCCACCGCGTCATCGTCAAGCTGGTCAACGGCTCGTCTCACCCGCAGGCCGTCAAGATCGAGCTATCCGGCGCAAAGGGCGTCCACAGCAAGGCCACGCTCACCACTCTGAGCGCACTCACCCCTGAGGCAACCAACTCCATCCCCAACCCCACGCGGATCGTTCCGGTCGTCAGCTCGATCGCCAACGCCGCTCCCACCTTCACCCACACCGTACCCGCCTACGCCATTCAGATCCTCGATTTGGACCTGAACTAGGATATTAATGAGCACCTGAACGAAACCCGGCTGGCCATCTTC
Organism: Terriglobales bacterium; assembly: GCA_041691575.1. Lineage (GTDB taxonomy): Bacteria > Acidobacteriota > Terriglobia > Terriglobales > Acidobacteriaceae > Edaphobacter. The sequence continues at coordinate 113,461 of JBEPUJ010000007.1, read as the reverse complement.
CGCGCTCTCACGGAGGATGGCCAGTCACCCACAATGTTTCTGTAAGGACTCAGGGAGCACGTCATCTCGACCGGAGCCGCGCAGTTTTATCGCGCGGCGGAGTGGAGAGATCCCTGTATTTGCTGATTGTTGGACTGCGAAGTCCTATTACCATCTTCCAATTCTCTTTCTCGCCACCTGAAAAAACTGCACCCTTTCCCCATAAATCTCATCGCGCTCACCCCCTCCTCCCGCACAAACTTTGCATCAAAATACCGTGTTCGCGCCTCTAAGTATGTGTGCTTACCCCAGAGCCGCATAACAAAATCGCGATCTGCTTGCGTCAAACCCCGTCGAAGGATGTAGATTAGCGAATGGCCGCAACCGCGACAGCGCCGCTCGATCGGTCCAGCGATATTACGCAGGGAATCAATCCCTGGCTCATAGCCGCAGCGGTCATGCTGGCCACCTTCATGGAGGTACTTGATACCTCCATCGCCGCCGTCGCCCTCCCCTACATCGGCGGTTCGCTTTCTGCCACCACGGACGAAGCCACCTGGGTGCTCACCAGCTACCTCGTCGCCAACGCCATCGTCCTGCCCGCCAGCAACTGGTGCTCGCTCAAATTTGGACGCAAACGCTTCCTCATGGGCTGCGTCATCATCTTCACCATCGCCAGCTTCGCCTGCGGAGCCGCCCCTACCCTCGCCTTCATGCTCATCGCCCGTATCGTTCAGGGCGCAGGCGGAGGAGCTCTCCAGCCGCTCTCGCAAGCCATCCTCCTCGAGTCGTTTCCTCCAAAAAAACGCGGAGCCGCTATGGCCGTCTTCGCCTTCGGCGTCGTCGTCGCCCCCGTGCTCGGCCCTACCCTCGGCGGCTGGCTCACCGATACCTACTCCTGGCGCTACGCCTTCTACATCAACATCCCCATCGGCATCCTCGCCCTCTACATGATCAACCGCTTCGTCCACGATCCGTCCTATATCAAGGATAAGAAGGCCCCGCTCTTCGACCGGTACGGCTTCGCCGCCCTCGTCATCTGGACCGGCGCGCTCCAGATCATCCTCGACAAGGGACAGGAGGTCGACTGGTTCGGCGCCGTCTGGGTCCGCTGGGCCTCCCTTGCGCTCGTCGTCTCCTTCATCTATTTCATCTGGCACTCCTGGTCGCACAAGGACACGCTGGTCGACCTCAAAGTCCTCAAAGACCGTAACTTCGCCATCGGCGCCACGCTGATCTTCCTGTTCGGCATCGCCATCTACTCCACCGTCGTCGTGCTTCCGCTCTTTTATCAGGAACTGCTCGGCTACACCGCCTTCACCGCCGGTCTGGTCGTCGCTCCGCGCGGCATCGGGGCCATCTGCGGTATGCCGATCATCGGCTATCTATCCAATCGGGCCGACCCCCGTTACCTGCTTACCTTCGGCTTCTTCACCTTTGGGCTCACCACGCTCTACTTTGGTTCCATCACGCTCGACATCTCTCCCAGTACGCTGCTTCTGCCCATCCTCATCACCGGATTTGGTCTCAGCTTTGTCTTCGTCCCCATCAACACCGCCGCCTACGGCACCTTGAGCAACGAACAGATCGGCAACGCCAGTGGCCTCTTCAACCTGATGCGCAATGTCGGCGGCTCCATCGGCATCTCGCTCGCCTCTACGCTGCTGGTCAGACGCGCCGCCGTCCATCAGAACTTGATTACCAACTCCGTTCCTCAGTCCGGCCAGAACTTCCAGAACAGTCTGGGCGCTGCCACCCATGCTCTCTCCAGCTTCTTCGGCCCTGCCAACTCCGCTCACCCGGCCGAGGCGATGCTCTACCAGCAGCTCCAACGCCAGGCCCTGAGCTGGGCCTTTGTCGATATCTTCCGCTGGCTCTCGCTTCTCAGCTTCGCCTGCATCGTCATCGTCTGGCTCTTCAAAAAGGTAAAACCGGGCCACGGCCCCGCCGGCGCTCACTAACCCCCTCGCCGCTCTCCTTACTTCACAGTACGCGGCGAATCCACACCCTCGCGGGCGTCTCCATGAACCGATAGCTCAGATACGACACCATCAGCAGCACCGCGATATACAGCGGCGTGTTCACCGAAAGGTCCCGGTGCACCAACGCCTCACCTGCCCTGCGCATCACCCAACTCACCGGCATCTGCAAAATGTAGATGCCGTAGCTGATCTCTCCCAGCAACCGCGCAAGCGGATGCGTTAGTCCCGCCCATCCCACGTTCGCCAGCCCATACACCAAAAAACCAAAACTCAGCGAAAGCAGCGTGTCGCGCACCGACGACAGGTACATGGGCGGATTCTGCACCAGCAGCAGAAGCGTCGACACTACCCCCACCCATAACACCCACCTCGCAGCCGGGCCCCTGTTTCGGTACCTCACCCCCGCCACAATCCCCACAATAAAGGTCCCCACTCGCAGCAGCGGCAGCGCCCCCAGAAACACCGTCGTCCACCACATCCGCCAGCCGGGGTCCGTCGCCAACGCCGGAATCAGCGCAACCAGCAGATCGACCGCCAGCAGCAAAGCGATCATCCGCCGCGAGGCCCGCGTTAGCGACAGAAGAATAAACGGAAACACCAGGTAGAAGAACGCCTCCACCGACAGCGTCCACGATGGGCCATTGATCAGAAACGAAGTTTTCGGGTCCCACGCCTGAAGTAGAAGCAGCGCTTCCGGCACGCTCGCCCATAATCGCGGATTGTGGCTGTGCCACATCGCCTGCACTGCCGATGGCAACGCCAGCAGAAAGGCGAGCAGATACACCGGATAGACACGCGCAAATCGCGCCACCCAGAACCGCGTTCGATCCGTCACCTCCGCATAGTTGTACGCCAGAATAAATCCCGACAACACAAAAAACAGCGTGACACCCGTGTAACCCGAGTGAAAGAAATGATTCAGGGGACTTGTCGTCACGAACAGATCAGCAAAACCGCGATGATAGATCACCACATACATTGCTGCGATGAACCGCAGGGACGTCAGCGCATACAACGGTTGACGCCGCTTTGGCTGTTCGATCGCGGCTACCTCAGGTGACTCAAGGCTCGCGGCAACATTTTGTAACACAGTCACTTTGGAAGCCCGGTTCATCTCCATTCGAAGCGCAGCCTCTGAACTGATGAATTTTCTCTCACTCTACCAAAGAGTACCAGCCCATCCAGTCCTATGAAATTCATCTCTCGTCGCGGACGGCCCACTCTTTTCCGGATACAATTCAGCTCATTCCGCGCATGGGCTGCTCGACATAAACTATGCTGTCGTCTCTCACTGCGCATATTCAAAACAGGAGCACTCCCCATGGCAAATCCCTTCGTTCACCTCGAACTCACCACTCCCGATCCCGCCAAGGCCAAGGAGTTCTACGGCAAACTCTTCAACTGGACCTTCACCGACAACGACATGGGCGGCGGCATGATCTACAGCACCTTCAAGCCTGACGACGGCCCCGGCGGCGGCCTGATGAGCATGCCCGGAGCCCCCACCCAATGGCTCGCCTACGTCGGCGTCGACAACATCCACGCCGCCACTGAAAAAGCCCGCTCTCTCGGGGCCACCGTCATCCGCGATGTCCAGGAAGTGCCCAACATGGGCTGGTTCACCATCCTCAACGATCCCACCGGAGCTATGGTCGCCATCTGGCAACCAAAGACTCAATGATCCCAGCCCAGCCGTGCGTACCCCATGTCCGAACTCGGACATAGGCTGCCTCTGCCCCTTCCGGAACCACTGCAAATCGCCAAAACCCTTGACACCCCGGTTATAATCAATTCAGAAGAAAGAGCAGAGAGCCCGGCTAAAGCCGGGCTTTTTCTTTGCCCAGAATCGATCCAGGTCCAGACCCAGGTACGGACTTAGGTCCTTTCTTTCAAATACTTTAGTACTTAAGTACGGGGGGAGGGGGGATACCGGTGCAGCACCGAATCAGAAGCCGCCAATGCCTCAACCCGGTCAATCCGTGAGCCCGCCTTCGTCCACTTGGCCATAGTTATTTTCGCCCTCTACCCCTCAAGCTACTGAGGGGTATTCGTCGCCGGGCCTAGAACCGGAGTCGGAGTCGTGGTCGGACTCGACCCACTGTTGCCCGGCGACATGAGGCTCGACCCCATGCTCGAAGGGCTGGACGACGCCGGACCTCCGCCAAATAAATTCGACTTGGCCTTCATCTGCTCGATCCGCGGATCGTAGATAAACTCCCACGTCGCATAGGTCGTCTGCTCGTTCAACACCGTGATCGAGTTCCCGTCCTTCACCAGTCCCACGCCGACAAACGGCGCGGAGCTCCCGGAAAAAGTGGTCGCCGACTGGCTCGACATTCCACCCGAAGAGTTGCTGCTTCCCGAACCACCGCCCAGACTGAACCCACCGCTCGAACCTCCCTGCGAAGAACCGGCTGAAGAGCCCGTTCCGCTCGAAGGCGTTCCGAAAGCGGAGGGCGTCGCTCCTGCAGCCCCGCCTGGTGAAGTTGGTGAAGTCGCCCCCGGCATCCCCGACGAGCCGCCCAGCCCGGAACTCGCAATCCCCGCCAGCGGTTGACCGAAGAAGCCTTTAACCGTCGTCTTAGCCTCGCCCACATGAATCATTCGCCAGTCATCCTTGCCCGTCATCGAGTCCACATATCGCCGCCGGAGAAACCGGATATTGTTCGTCTTCTCCAGCTGCTCGATGCTTCCCGGATAGGTTCCCACCTTCTTGTAATACAGCTGGATCGCCCGCACGTACTGGTTTGCCCGGTGTATCGTCTCGACTTCCTGATCGCGCCGCAACTGCTGCGCCATGCGAGGGGCTGCCACGCTCAGCGCCAGCAGGATCAAAAAGATCGCGACCACCAAGCCGAGCAGCATCACTCCCTGCTCGCCAGCTCGATCCTGCTTTTGATCCGCGCCAATCCGCATCGATCCGCAGTCGCCAGTCACAGCTCGGATTCGATCAGAGTTAAACATCTTCAATTCACAATCAGCGGCAGAGTCTGCGTATTGTTATCCGTCATATCCTTCACGACAATCGAGTTGGCAGAGATCGCTCCCACCTGATATCGCCGCTGTACGATGTCTCCCGGCGAAGCCAGAAACACATCTTCCCCATGCAGCAGAAACGCTCTGCGCACTCCGTCGGCCGAGGTCGCCGTGCCAAAGAACTTCAGGTCGATCGGCGGAGGTGGAGGCGGACCAACCGGACCTGTAAACGCCGGAGCAACCGGACCCTTTGGGCGAGCCGAAGCAATTGCTTTGGGAATCTCCACCGGTGCCGAGTTGACCGAAAATATGTTCCGTCCACTCCCCGAATAAACCAGCGCTTCGGTCACCAGCATCGGCTTCATTTGCAGCGTCGGGTCGAGATGCGTCGCCGAAGTACCCACATTCTTCGCCACCCCGTTCACTGCAGGAACTACAGCCGGAGCTGTCACCACGGTCGCGGCAACGGGCGGCGCGACATCCGGTGTCGAGAGTTCACTGTACATATAAAACGCCGCTCCCAGCGCCAGCACACCGACGACCGCCAGAATCCCCAGCTTCTTTTTGTCCTCCGTTCCCCTCTTCATCGCGAGTCACCTCCATCAGCAGGCAAACCGCTCTCAGCCACTCCATCTCCCAAAGGCGCGATCCCCTTCTTCTCCGCGCCGACCGGAGACCGCAGATAGGTCGCCAACCCCAGCCGCAGACCAACTGTCCCACCCTGCTCTCCCGTCAGCGTCACCCCGCGCACCAGGAAGAACATCTTGTCCCGCTCCAGACCATTGATAAACAACATCAGCGGACGATAGTCTCCGCTCAGGCTCGCGTCCATCCGAACCTCGGTTAACGCGCCCGTGCTGCCCGCCATCACCGGAGCCTCCGCGTACTGCACCCGCGTCAGCTTTACTCCCTGCTTCTTCGCCAGCGCTCCCAACTCGCTGACTACATCGGAGTCGGCAAACGGCAGCCGCTCATCGTAAAACGTATTCGACTCACCTGTCGCTTTTTCCAGCTTCGTATCCAGTCCCTGCAATGGCTTAGTCGCGATCTCCGCCGTCTTCATCACAACTGTCTGCTGCTCGACCGCCGCCTCATTCTGGCTGGTCGCTGCCCGCCAGGCAAAGCCAATGTGAATCAGCAGATAAAGATTCACCAGCACCAGAACCGCAACTCCGGCATAGTAGATATTCAGCTGCGTCAGCAAAGCTCTGGTCCGCTCGGAGACATTCGGAGGCAATACGCTACGGGTCATCACCCTCATCGCGCACCCCCAGCTACGTCTGCCTTAGCTACAGCCTTTGTCTTTCCTTGCGACGAAACAGCAGCGGGCAACGGGTTATAGCCGCTCAAAATATCGAACTCCACCACTCCTGGCATCGCCGCTTGTGTCGCCGAGCCGCCCTGACTTCCCTGCTTCTGCGCCGCCTCATTGGCCAGTCTGGGAGAGATAAACCGCTGCGAGGTCTCAAGATTTCTCACCAGTTGCACGGCCCGGTCGCGATCCCCGCTCACCCGCAGCCGAATGTTGACGTCGCCCTCTTTAGTAATCACCGGTTCGATACTGGTCACCTGCACCCCGACCGGCAGCACCTTTTCGAGATCCATCATCACCGCAGTCCAACTGAAACTCTTGCGCGCAAACAGCGCATTCAAAAACTGCGAACGCTCCAGCACGGCCATATTCTGCGGCTGCCGCATCCGCGCCTCATTCATCTGCCGCTCTTGTTGAAAGTGCCGGGTCTGCGTCTTCAACGTATCCATCTGCGCCTGCGCAATCCGAGCACGCCCGTTCAGTGCATGAAGCCAGAACCCAAGTCCCACCGCTACCACCGCCAGCGCCAACATTGCCAGCCGCAGCCGGGCAAACAGGGGCCGCAACTCAACAAAAGGACGGGACGCAAGATTGACCGAGATCCGCATCAGTTTTTCAACGCTCCTCGTACGCCAGCCAGCCAGCTTCTCGGCACGCTTGCCCTCGCTGCGCCAGCCTCCAGCATTCCGGCATCGACCATCTCCAGCACTCGCAATCCTTCCAGGCCATTCGACTGCATCATGGCTGCCAGATTTTCAGCGCCCATCGTCCCTGCCGCCAGCAGCGTCTGTGGAGAAGTTCTCAGCGTGTCCTCAAAATAGGCCGCCGCCACGCTTACTGCCTGGGCTACCTCACGCCTCTCCGCCTGGGCAGTGGCCACCGCGACCAGTTCACGCCTCTCCGCCTTCTCTACCATCGAAGTCTGTATCGCGGCCTCTGCATCCATGCGGTCATATCCACCCGGCTCCTGCGTGGTCCAGCCCGTGCTCGGAACGCTTCCTTCTATAACCGCCACCGTCTCCACCACTACAAGGTCGTCCGCATTCGCATTCAAATCCAACATCCTGTGCAGCAGTAAAATCCCTCCTCGCACAATCGCAGTCGTCACGCCTCCCAGCCCCACATTCACTACCAGTGCCGGAGCCTCTGCCGCATCCAGCCCTGACAGCGCAGCCAGGGTACTCGGCAGCACCGCTCCCGGCAGATATCCCGCCGCCGTCACCACGCTTTCATACTCATCGAGCACGTCCTTCGGCATCGCCACCGCCAGCACCTGCACCGAGCCGCGCTCACTCGCCATCACCTGATAGCTCACTGCCGCAGTGTCCGCATCGAACGGCAGCAGCTTCTTCAGCCGGAAGCGCACCACCGGCAGCGCCTCCGCGGGCTTGGAAGACAACTGGTCGAAGTCCAGCAGCAGGACGCGCACCGCCGCATCCGGAACAATGACGGTGACATCGCGGCCGACGCCCCGCTCCGAACCCTTCCCGGCGACCTCATCAAGAGCCGACCGAACTGCCGCCGCCACGCCGGCACGATCCACGATATTGCCTGCCTTCAATCCCGGCGCAACTGCACCCGCTGCCACATCGGCCCGCGCCACGGCAGTCAGCAGCGCAGCAGCATCCTCCGCGCGCGCAGCCACCACGCCCTCAGCCCTGACCTCAACAGCCAGCCGGGGCCGCGTTCCCAATGTTGTGGGTAAAAATTCCATGCCGTCCTAGCTTACCTTCTCAATCGCACAACTATCTAAAAGCCGCCCTAGTCCCTAGTCCTACCGCCCCGCCTCGATAAACGTAACCTTATTGATCTCCCGCAGCGTCGTCACCCCCGCGCGAACCCGCTCCAGCGCCGAATCCCGCAAAAATGACATCCCCTTGTCTCTCGCCTTCTTGCGAATCTCGCTGCCCGGCTTCTTCGCCAACAGCATCTCGCGAATCTCGTCGTCGAGTTCCAACAGCTCGTGAATCGCCGACCGGCCACGATACCCGGTCCCTCCGCACTCGATGCACCCAGTCCCTTCACGGAAGTTAAACCCTCGCCACTCTTCCGGCTCCAATCCGCTCGCGATCAGGTCCGCATCGCTGTAATGCACATCGCGCACGCAGAACTCGCAGACCTGCCGCACCAGCCGCTGCGCCAGAATGCAGTTCAGCGCGGAGACAAAGTTATATGGCTCGACGCCCATATTCAGAAAGCGTCCCAGCACATCGACGACGTTGTTCGCGTGGACCGTAGTAAAGACGAGATGCCCGGTCAGAGCGGAGTTGATGGCAATCTGCGCCGTCTCCGCGTCGCGGATTTCGCCGACCAGAATCTTGTCCGGATCATGCCGCAGGATCGAGCGCAGGCCGCGGGCAAATGTCAGCCCCTTCTTCTCGTTCACCGGAATCTGCGTAATCCCACGAATCTGATACTCGACCGGATCTTCAATGGTGATGATCTTGTCTTCTTCAGACTTAATCTCATTCAATGCGGCATAGAGCGTCGTCGTCTTGCCGGAGCCGGTGGGTCCGGTCACCAGAACCATCCCATACGGCTCCTTGATGTATCGCCGAAAGCGCTCCAGATCCCGGGCCGCGAAGCCCACCACATCGAGCGACAGTTTCTTGAACTTCTCGCTCATCGACTCTTTATCGAGCACGCGAAGCACAGCATTCTCACCATGCACGGTCGGCATGATCGAGACACGGAAGTCGATCAGCCGCCCCTTGTAGCGGACCCGGAAACGCCCGTCCTGGGGTACGCGCCGCTCGGCAATGTCCAACTCGCTCATGACCTTGATGCGCGAAAGAATCGTCTGATGGTGCTCCCGCGCAATCGGAGCCATCGCCTGCTGCAATACACCGTCGATGCGGTACTTCACCATCAGGCAATCATCGAATGTCTCTAGATGGATGTCGGATGCCCGCCGCTCCAGCGCCGTAAAGATGGTCGTATCCACCAATCGGATAATCGGCGAGATATCATCCTCGCTGGTCAGCCGCTCGATGGAAATATTTTCATCCGTATTGTCTTCGCTCGACAACACATCGAAGGCCAGCCCCTCGCTGGCCTCATCGAGCACTCGTTGCGACTGCTCAGTCTTCTTCAGCAGATCGGTAATCTGCGAGAGCGTCGCCACACGCGTAATCAGACGCGTTCCCAGCAACCCCGATATCTCATCGAGCATCATGAGCTTCGAAGGGTCGCTGACCGCAATCGCCAGCTTCCCATTCCTCTGCTCCAGAGGAACGAAGTTGTAGCGAAACATCATGTCGACCGGGACGGTCTTAAAAAGCTCATGCTGAATCTTGAAGTTCTTCAGGTCGACAAACTCCGCATGATAGCGCCGTGCCAGGCCCTGCGCGCGCTCCACCTCGTCCACACCCAACTCGTTGATTGGTATCGCCAAAGGTGCATTCGCCATACTCGTAAGACTCCCTTCAAACCCATCCGTTACTGCGCGGCTTCAACCGCAACTCCAGCCCTGATTCCATTATCTAGGAACGATGGCTCCTGTGGTATTCTCCTCCCTTGATCGCTGGCTTGGTCATTCAGGTTCTGGAGGATTTCCCTCGTGTACAGTGCAAGCGCCCCTTGTTCCTCAATCCCCCGCAAATCCATCAAATGGTCCATAGTGCTCAGCATCTTCCTGATCCTGGCGGGGCTCGCCGCCATTCTGCTTCCGCCCATCATGGGTCTGGGGGTCACTCTTTACATCGGATGGCTGCTGGTTCTCAGCGGAATTACTCACTTCATCTTCGCCTGGAAGTCTCACACCGCGCGGGCAGTCTTGTGGGAGGTGCTCGTCGGTATCGTCTATCTCTGTGCTGGCGGCTACCTCATCCTGCATCCCCTGGCCGGACTACTCTCACTGACACTCTTCCTAGCCATCTATCTCTTGATCGAGGGGATCTTCGAGATCATTCTTGCCTTCCAGATCACCTCGAGCGGCCGGCCCTGGATGATTCTTGAGGGAGCCGTCACGATCATTCTCGCGGTCATGATCTGGAGAACATGGCCCTTCAGCACTATCTGGGCAATTGGAACGCTGGTTGGCATCAGCATGCTCTTCAGCGGTATCTCGCGGCTCATGTTCTCGCTCGCCTGCCGCAGGACTCTCGCCAATGCTCTTTAAAGAAGCCGCAAACCGATCAACATAAAGATAAGTTCTTCTGTCTGCCTCTAATGGGTCATTCCACCCGCGCTCAAGCTGAAGATCGGCAGATACAGCGCGATCAGAATCCCGGTTACCACCACGCCCATGACGACCAGAATCGCGGGTTCGATCAGGCTCATCGCTGCGGTCAGGTTGGTCTGCACGTCCTCTTCAAAAAACTCCGCGACCGAGTTCAACATCTGCGGCAAAGCTCCGGTCGACTCCCCGACCTCGATCATCTCGATGGCCAGTTCCGGAAACACCTTTGTTTCCTGCAAGCTGACCGACAGCCCCTTGCCCTCTCGCACCGTCTCTACCGACTTGTAGACCGCATTCGCGATCTGTCTTGAATCGATCGAACGCGCCGCCGTCTCGAGCGATGGAACCAGCGGCAAACCGCCGGTCAGCAGCGTCGAGAGCGTCCGGCTGAATAGCCCCACCTGATACTTCAGCCACACATCGCCAAACAGCGGCAGCCCAATCCGAATTCGGTCCACCGTTGTCGCTCCTGCATCCGTCTTCATCCATCGCGAGATCAGGTAACCCAACACGATAACGACAATCGCTGCATAGATCCCATAGTGCTGCGCGTACTGGCCCAGTTGCAGCATGAACGTCGTCAGCCACGGCAGATGCGTCCCCAACTGCTCATAGAGCTGGGCAAACCGGGGCACGACAAAGGTAATCAGGAAGATCAGGAGTCCGATCACCATCACTACCAGCAGCGCCGGATAGATGAGGCTCGCCTTCAGCTTCTTCCGAAAGGTCAGCGAGACCCGCTGAAAGTCGAGAAACCGCTGCAACACTTCCTCAAGATTTCCCGAGCGCTCCCCGGCCAGCAGCGTCGTCGTATAGACAATCGGAAAGCCTCCCTGCGCCTCGAACGCCTGTGAGATCGACTCACCGGTCTTCACCCGTGCTGCCACATCCTCAAGCTGAGACCTGAAGTGCAATTCCTTCTGCCGTCGCGCCAGCAGTTCCAACGACCCCAGAATCGGCAGTCCGGCCTTAATTAGGGTCAAAAACTGCTGGTTGAAGATCAGAAATGTCTCCAGCTTGACCTTTTTCTTGCTCGATCCCCCCAGAGCCCCACGCGCCTTTACCGAGTAGACGTAGTACCCCGCCTGGGTAAACCGCGCACGCAACTCCTCCGCCGTGGCCGCCACGTGAGCCTGCTCCTGCACCCGCCCCCGCTCATCCGCCAGCTTGATTACAAACTCAGTCATAAATTGGTAAGGCTCCGAAGCAGAACTCCGTCCATCTTAGACGTTCCTGGCGTCCCAAAAATGAACCTCGGCTTCCGGGAGCGTCTTTTGAACCTTCGCGAAAAGCGATAGTCATTGGAAAACTCTGCAAAACAGCAAAAAGCCCCAGCCGAAGCCGGGGCTCTGAATCGCAAAAATCGTGGCTAAACGCTGAACGAAGACCCGCATCCGCAGGTGCTCTTCACAGCGGTATTGTTCTCAAATTTGAAACCCGACGCCTCAAGCGTTTCGACGTAATCCACTTGGCAATTGCTCAGATAAGCCGCCGAAGTAGCGTCAACAAACACCTTTAGATCGTCAAACTTATAGACCTTATCCATCATGCCGCTCTGGTTCTCAAACGACATCGAATACTGGAAGCCGGAACATCCGCCACCAACTACGCCAATCCGCAGTCCAGCCGGAACTGGATCCTGCGTCGCCATAATCTCTTTCACCTTCGTAATGGCGGAAGGCGTCAGGTTTACAGGCATCGTCGCTGCAGGCGTCGTCGTTACGACTTCGGGGCTTGGGATAACAGTTGCAGTGGACATCGTGCAAATCTCCTTATTTCCAGTCTACTCCATCTACCTTATAGGAGCCACCGCTGCCATAGCGGCAATTCCCTTCTTAATGAGATGCGTTTTCAACGCTCCGGATGCAGGAAATACAGATTCTTCTCTGCCTCGGTTATCATCCAATCACCATGCGCCCGCTCCTTGCCTTCTTCGTCAATTTCTTCGGCATCACCCAACCCGCCCCAAAGGCTGCCAATCGTGCCGCCTGGTTTATCACATTGATGCTTTTGTTTGTGGTTGCCGCAGTCGCAGTCGCCGGTGCAATCGTCTGCCATATCACCTTCCAGTAATTATTTCCTTTTCTCCCTTTTTTCGATATTTTCTCCCGCAAAAAATTGTGAACCATCTCCTCATCCAGGCGTATGATTGCCTCGGAGCCTAGCGCTACCCTTCGAGCCCGCAACCGGACCCGCCCGGTATCGCCGAGCTTTCTGCAACTGGAAACCCTTTCCAAAGGGCGGAGGAACATGCTATGAGCGCCATACCTGTCATGCTCATTGTCTGGGCTGCGATTGCAGCCTGTTTCCTGGCGTTGCTTGCCTATCGCGGCCAGCTAACCCGTTACGAGGAAGACCAGCTCTTCCTCACTGAAAGCGAATCCAACGAAAAGCAAGAACAGACCGAGATCGTTCGCAAGGTTAATAAGATCAGACCTTTCGTCAACCTCTTCGGTTTTGCCGCCGCGCTCATGACTATCGGGATCGTCGGCATCTTCACTTATGACGCTTGGCAACACTTGAGATAAACCTTCCAGTCTGTCCAACCGCCGGCCCGGTCAAAGCCGGGCGGGCGGCTGCACTGTTTCGCCAAATTTCACATACATCCCTCAACAAACAGAAAGGCGAGCCCGAAGGCTCGCCCCTTGTAGATCCCTGAACGAAATCTAAGCGTTATAGGTAGACGAAGAGACTCGTCCGCCACGCCCGGTCCAGTTGGTGTGGAAGAACTCGCCACGCGGCTTATCGACTCGCTCGTAGGTATGTGCGCCAAAGAAGTCACGCTGCGCCTGGAGCAGGTTTGCCGGGAGACGTTCCGTTCGATAGCCGTCATAGAAGGCCAACGCCGTTGAGAACGCCGGCGTCGGTACGCCGATCTCGATCGCGTGAATCACGCACTTGCGCCAGGACGCCCCATACTTGTTCAATGCGCTCGAGAAGAAATCATCTATCAGCAGGTTGCTGAGGGTGGGGTTCTTGTCATAGGCCGCCTTGATGTTGCCCAGGAAGACGCTCCGGATGATGCAGCCGCCGCGCCACATCAATGCGATGCCGCCCATATTCAGGCTCCAGCCCATCTCCTTCTCAGCCGCGCGCAGTAGCATGTAACCCTGCGCATAGCTGATCATCTTGGAGCAGTACAACGCCCGCCGTACATCCTCGACAAACGCCTTCTTCTCCGAGATCGTCAGAGCCTTCTTCGGTCCCTCGAGCACCTTCGAAGCCGCGACACGCTCATCCTTCAACGCCGACAGGCAGCGAGCAAAAACGCTCTCGCCGATCAGCGTCAGGGGCATGCCCAGATCCAGCGCGGAGATGGCCGTCCACTTACCCGTTCCCTTCTGTCCCGCCGTATCCAGAATCTTGTCGACCATCGGCAGGCCGTCGTCGTCCTTCTTCGCAAAGATCGTCGCCGAAATCTCGATCAGGTAGCTGTCCAGTTCGCCCTTGTTCCATTCGCCAAACATCTCGGCAAACTCATCGGCGGACATTCCCAGCCCGTCCTTCAAAAGCTGATAGGCCTCGCAGATCAGTTGAATATCGCCGTACTCGATGCCGTTGTGCACCATCTTGACGTAGTGCCCGGCGCCATCTTCGCCCACCCAGTCGCAACATGGAGTTCCATCCTCTACCTTGGCCGCGATCGCCTGCAGGATCTCCTTCACATGAGGCCACGCTTCCTTGTTGCCGCCCGGCATAATCGACGGGCCGAACCGCGCGCCCTCTTCTCCACCGCTAACGCCGGTGCCGATAAACAGGATGCCCTTGGCCGCCAGATCCTTCGTCCTGCGATTCGAATCCGTATACAGCGAGTTGCCGCCATCGATGATGATGTCGCCCTTGTCCAGATACGGCAGCACCTGATCGATCGTCTGGTCGACGACCTCGCCCGCCTTCACCATGATCATCACGCGGCGCGGGCTCTTGAGCAGCTTGCACATCTCTTCGACTGAGTGCGCTCCAACCACCTCGGTTCCCTTCGCTTCGTTGTTGATAAATTCGTCGACTTTAGAAACCGTCCGATTGAACACCGCGACCTTGTAGCCATGGTCGTTCATGTTCAGCACAAGGTTCTGGCCCATTACCGCCAGACCAATCAATCCAATATCGCAAGTTGCCTCAGCCATCTCAATCTCCAGAGTGATCCGTCCAGACGGATCGCGGAATATGCCATTATTTTTTGCCGGACCATGTCGTAAAAAATGGTCCGGCCAAGGTGTCTTTCTATCATACGGAAACAACCGTAGGATAAGCCACAGGCCGGGAGCCCGGTGGCCGGAGCTTCGAACATCGGAATCGATATCCGGACTGTCGAGCAACCATAGCCGCCCCCTTCATCACTTGCATCTCACTCCACATGAGCAGCAAAATTTCGAATCCCGAGCCCCACGAACCGCCTGACCCGATCCCAAACCCAGAGCCTGCCTCCCCCTCGCTCGACGAACCCGACCCCGGAGTCTTCCACCACGATCCCTCCAGGTCGCCTCATCCCCAGCCGCCCGGATACCCTCCTTCTGCATAATTTACCGGGCTGTAATCATCAAAACCCACTCAATTCAGTAAACTCACCATGAAAACAAGACCCATGAATCTCTTCATCCTCCGTCACGCCAGTGCCGGAACTCGCCGCTCCAACCCGCTGCTCGACATCAAACGCCCGCTCGACAAAGACGGCAAGCGACACTGCCTCCAACTCGCTCATGTATTGAACTCCCTGAAGATCCAGTTCGACCTCATCGTCTCCAGCGATCTCAAACGCAGCATGCAGACCGCTTCACTCGTCGGTACCGAAACCGGTTACGAGTCGGCCATCGAAATCTCCAACGCCCTCGCCCCCGAAGCTACTCTGCACGACTTCCAGCGTCTACTTCACGACTGCCGTGGCCGCGAGAACGTGCTGCTGGTCGGCCATAATCCCAATATCAATACCTTCCTGGGATCACTGCTCGTCCCTGCCTCCACCCATGCCATGGCCCACGTCCGGCTACGCAAAGGCTCACTCGCCCGGCTCTCGCTCACCCGCGGTCCCGCTACCCTCCAGTCGCTGCTGGACCCCCGCACCGTGCGTGCCCTCTACGCCACCTCGACAAAGAGTTCCCGGCGAAAGACCTCCAAGAAGTAATCTGCCTCTTTCCTCAGCGACCACGCCTCCAGTTCCGCTCCACCCCGGCCGGGAATCAGTTCCAGCAAAACTCGCTTTGGATAAACGCGTACCCGCATCCGTATCGCTGCGGTAGCCCGGTCCTGGTTCAAAGCCACCGCCAGCCGCAGCAGAACCACAGCCCGTGTCACATGGGCATGTTCTTCCATCGGGATCGCCCGCATGAGCCGGTCCGTTGTGTCAGGCCGCGTCTTGCCCAAATATCGCGCAATCGCACTTACGATCGTGCGCTGCTCCGGAGAGAATCCAAAGATCTCCGAGTTGGCGATGATGTATTGCGTATGCCGATAGTGCCCTTGATGGTTCATGAACTTGCCGACATCGTGCATCATCGCCGCCGCCTCAAGCCATAGCCTGTACTCCTCCGGCAGCTCATGTACACGCGCCAGCGAATCGAAGAGCTGGACCACATGCTCCCGCACCGCCTCGACATTTTTCAGTGAGACGCCGTACCTGCGACAGACCTCCAGCACGCCCGTCCAGCGCTCGCTCTCGATCTTCTGGTGAACAGAAGTCCGCAGGTCCACGTCGGCCAGCATCTGCGCCAGAATGCCGTCGCGCAGACCAAGGGGAGAGTAGCGAAATCCCTTCAATCCCATACGCTCCAGCAGGCTCGCATACACCAGTGCGCCGCCGATGATGATCTCCGAGCGCCGTGGCCCAATTCCCGGCACCACCGCCCGCTGCGCATTATTCATCTTCAGTAGCTTGTCCGCCAGCATTCGAACGCCAGCCGTCGACGCCTCATTCGGGGTCAGGCGAACAAATTTCTTCGGAGCCGATTTCTTTGCCGGCAGCTTCTTCGCCATAGCCACACTGGCCTCGGCCAACGCTGCCGCTGTTCCCGAAGTTGCAATCACCAGTCCCACCCGGGGCAAGCCAAGTTTCTTCTCTCCCCGTTTCAACTCGCGGTCAATAAACTGCTTCAGCCGCGCGACATCCTCCTTCACCGGAGGATCGGCTCGCAAAAATTCCTGTTGCAACCGCACCGCGCCCAGCGGCATGCTGACCATCGCTTTGATCAGGCCCCCATCGGAGACCGTTACCTCGCAGCTCCCGCCGCCCAGGTCGATCAGCAGGCACTTCCCCCGCGCGCCTGCCTCATGCGTCATCACGCCAAGATGAATCAGCCGCCCCTCTTCCAGCCCCGAGATCACTTCAACATCCCATCCGGTCGCCGACTTCACCCACTCCGTGAATGCATCGGCATTCCGCGCATCGCGCATCGCGCTGGTCGCCACGACGCGAATCCTGTCGGCCACATGAAGCTGAACCGCCTTATGAAAGCGCTTCAACGCACGAATGGTCCGCGCCATCGCTTCCGGGGAGATCGATCCGGTCTGAAAGACGCTCTCGCCCAACCGCGTCACCTCGCGGTCTTCGTGCAGCGTCTTCAGACGGTGCGCCTGCACCGAAGCAATCTTCAACCGGCACGAATTCGATCCAATATCGACAGCGGCAAACGTAGGCATCGCTCTTCACACCACCTCTAAAAAATAATCACCCGCCACAAGCAAGATACATCTACGACGTTATTTCTCTATCTCGCGATACATCTTGGCATTGATTCGTTCCTATCCGCCTTTATGCGCGCAACCGATTTATGCTTAGAAGAGCAACTAACCTCATGGCCAATCCGACCCTTCCCGGAGACATTTCCGGACAGCTTACCAAATCTCCGTCAGTCTTTCGCCTCGACAGTCCTCGACGCTCGACCGCGGTCGCCGTTCTGTTTGGCCTCTGGCTGGTGATCTTCTTTGCCTCGCTCTTTAGTCCGCCGCTGCTCGACGACGCCGACGCCACCCACGCCAACGCCGCCCGCCACATGGCCCTCACAGGCGACTTCGTCACCCTGCATGTCAACGGCATTCGTTACCTCGAAAAAGCGCCGCTACCCTACTGGCTCGACGCACTCAGCTTCCGCATCTTCGGCTTCAACACGTTCGCCGCCCACCTGCCCCAGTCCATCGCAGTCCTGCTGCTCGCTCTGCTCGGCTTCCATTGGGCCAGCCGCGCCTTCGGCAACCGCACCGCCTTCTATACCGGCCTCGGCGTTCTCACCTCCATCGGAGTCTTCCTCTTCACCCGCGTCTATATACCCGAAGTCCTGCTCACCCTCTTCCTTTGCACCTCGCTCTACTGCCTCCTCCAGGCCCTTAGCACCGCCGGCCGAAAGCACGCTACTTCGACTGGAGCGCAACGGAGTGAAGAGACTCCTGCATTTTTCTCCTCCCGTACCTATGCCTATCTCATGTGGGCATCGCTCGCCCTCGCAGTCCTCACCAAAGGACTGGTGGCCATCGTCTTCCTCGCCGGCACGGCCATCGTGTATCTAGCCCTCAGCGGCGACTACAAGAAATGGCGAGCCTTGAAGCCCTTCACCGGCACCTTGCTCTTCCTGGCCATCGCTGCACCCTGGCACATCCTTGCCGGTCTGCGAAACACCGGAGGCATGGACGGCCATGGCTTCTTCTGGTTCTACTTCGTCAACGAGCACTTCCTCCGCTTCCTCGGCAAGCGCTTCCCGAAGGACTACAACAAGCTCCCCGGCTACCTCTTCTGGAGCCTCCACCTGGCCTGGCTGTTTCCCTGGAGCCTCTTCTGTGGAGCCCTCGTCCAACAGGCCTACCGCGCCTTCCAGCGTTACGCCAACGCCAACCCATTCTTCGAAAGCGCAAACTTCTTCTGGCAACCGTTCGCTGTTGCCATCACCGGTATTCTGCTCAGGGATATCGCGCACATCCCTTATCTCTTTACCTTATTCGTTGCGCTCGTCCTCTTCTTTGCCGACTCACTGCGCCGCCGTCAGAAGAATTCGCCCACCGATGCGCCTTTATTCAGAGCCATCACCTTCCAGCAGCGCACCACGCTGATCCTTACCCTCTATTCCGCGCTGGTCCTGATATTTTTCTCCATCTCCACCAACCAGGAGTACTACACCTTCCCTGCCTACCTTGGGCTTCTCATCCTTCTTGCAGCAGCCCTCGTCTACGCTGAGAGCACCTTCACAACCGATAAATCTTCCCGCCGCTGGATCACCTTCGGCCACCTTGCCTTCATACTTATCGGCTTCGGCATAGCCCTCACGCTCGCCTACGGCCTCTGGCGCTCGCGACATCTCCCCTTCATTCCCGACATAGGAGACCTTCTCGCTCACCGCGACGTCGGCAACTATACCCTCTCCATGTCCCACCTCTTCGACCTCACCGACGCCTCTTTCGCCGCGCTGCGCCTGCCCGCCGCCCTTGCCGCGATCACTTTATGCCTCGGCCCCTCGATCGCATGGCTGCTGCGGACCAAGCAGCGCCATCTCGCCGCCACCACCGCTATTGCGCTCACCTCAACTGTCTTCCTGATCGCCGCGCATATTGCCTTTTCTCGCTTCGCCCCGCTGCTCTCTTCCAAAAAGATCGCAGACAAGATCCAGAGCCTCGAAGTCAGCGGCGCCATCTCTCGCGACAATACCGTGCTGATGTACGGAGATCAGGCCTACGGCTCCTCCATCCCTTTCTATCTCGGTCGTCAGGTCGATCTCGTCGAAGGCCGCTCCACTTCCATGCTCTTCGGCTCCACCTTCCCCGACGCTCCCCCCATCTTCCTCACCAACGACGATCTCCTCAAAGCCTGGGGCGCCGGCGACCGCAAACTCCTCTTCGTCCCCCTTGAAAGACGGGACGATGTAGACCGAATCCTCGGCAACAATAAGATTCTTCTTCAGGAGACCTCCGGCAAGGCCCTCTATACCGACCGCCCCCTCGACCAGCAACGGCCGTAACGTCGCAAAACCGGTGCCCGGTGTCCCGATTTCGGGGCATCGGGTTCACGCAATGCGCGAACTGCACCAGCAGAACGCCCTGAGCCACATCACCCCATGCGACACTAATCCTATCCCCCAAAATCACCAGTGAACAAAGAAACCACCCAACTCGCCACGCCACCCCGCCGCTGGAGTCTCCGCTCCATCGCCATCCTCGTGCTCGCGTGGCTCATCCTCCAGATCGGCGGATTGTTCACACCGGGCCTGCTCGACGATGTCGACTCCATCTACATCGAAATCGCTCGCGAGATGCTCCATCGCCACGACTTCGTCACGCCCTACATCAACGGCATCCGCTTCTTCGACAAGCCGCCTCTCATGTACTGGATGGCGGCTGGCTCCATGCACGTCTTCGGCATCCACGACTGGGCCGCCCGCCTTCCCCTCGCCATCGGCACCCTCGCTCTCCTGCTCGCCGTCTACGCCCTCGGCATCCGCCTCTTCGCGGAGATCTCTCCCGCCGCACACCCCGACCGAGGCGGCTTCTACGCCGCACTCGCCATGGCCACCAGCATCGGCCCCTACCTCTACACCCGCTTCTATATCCCGGACATTCTGCTCGCGCTCTGGATGACCCTCGCCGTCCACCTCTTCCTCATAGCCTTAGACCGCCTGCATTCGACCAGCCACAATAGCGCGGGTGCCCCATCCTTCGCGTCTTTTGCGAAGGGTGGGAACGTACAATCCCCCCTCCTTCCCTGCCTAGCCTTTGCAGCGGTCATGGCCCTCAACGTCCTCACCAAGGGCCTCATCGGTCTCGTCTTCCCCATAGGCTTTGTCCTCCTCTACCTCGCTTTCACCAAGCAACTGCATCTGCTCCCCCGCTTCCACCTGATCTCGAGCACCGCTGTCTTCCTCGCCATCGCCGCTCCATGGCACGTCCTCGCCGCCCTGCGCACCCCGGCCATCGCGCTTCCGGCTGGCCTTGGCCTTCCCGCCACCGGAGGCTGGGCCTGGTTCTATCTCTTCAACGAACACATCGCCCGTTTCCTGGGCAGACGCATCCCCCACGACTACGGTCTGGTGCCCATCCCCATCTTCTGGCTGCTCTGTGCGATCTGGATTATGCCCTGGGCAGTCTTCCTCCCCGGCGCAGTCACGCAGCATGTACGCGACCTCCGCCACAAACTCCTCGCCACTACCCGCCAGCGTGAAGCGGCTCTCTCACTCCTGCTATGGGCACTGGTCGTCCTCGGGTTTTTCACGCTCTCCAGCCGGCAGGAGTACTACGGCCTCCCTGCGCTGCCGGCGCTTGCTTTGATGGCCGCCGGTCTGCTCGCCCGCGCCGACGATTGCGCCTCGCCTGCCCGTCGCAGCGCTCTCAACTGGTCGGCCTGGTTCCTCGTCCCTCTCACCACGATCATCGCCGTGATCTGCGGATACTTTGCCCTGACCGCTCCCCATCCGGCTCCCGGCACCGACATCGCTTCGCTGCTCGCCGCAAACCCCGAGTTCTACAACCTCTCGCTCGGCCACATCTTCGACCTCACCGGAGCGGCCATGGGTCTCTTCCGAGGCCCTCTGGCAGCAGTCGCCCTCAGTATGTTGGGTCTCGGCCTCGGCAGCTATCTTTTCCGGCGTTCGGGACGCACCTATGCTGCCAACCTCACCCTCGCCTCCGCCATGGTGGTCACACTTCTGGCCGCTCACGTTGGCCTCGCACGTTTCTACCCGATCCTGGGCTCAAAGGGATTGGCACTCGCCATCGACCAGGTCCGCCAAGCTGAGCCTGAGCCCAACGATCTCATCATCCTCGACGGCGAACTTACCTCCGGTTCCACCCTCATCTTCTACACGCAGCAACAGGTTCATCTGATTAACGGTCGCGTCAACGGCCTCTGGTACGGCAGCTTCTGGCCCGATGCCCCAGCCATCTTCGAGACCGAGGCTTCGCTCCGCCAGCTCTGGGCCAGCCCCCGCCGCATCTTTCTCTTCACCTATAAGCCCACCGACCGTACCCGCGATCTGGCGCCCTTCGCTGCTGTCCACACTTTGGCGGCTGCTGGGGGCAAAACCGTCCTGACCAACCGCTGATCCCTGAGCCAGTCACAAATCTTACTGACGAGCCACGCGCCTCATCTTACCGTCCTCAACCAGTTCATAGATCTCGCCCCGCCACAGAATCCGGTTGTTCCCATAGCTGAGCGCCCAGAACAATAGGCCCATCAGGTCGCGCAACGGAAACAGGACCATCGCCTTCCCTATATGCCGCTCTCGGACGACGTATCTGCCGACCGTCCATGCCTGAAAGCTTCTCCCCAGCACGCCGCCCAACAGAGCGCACCATCCCAGCACAGGCATTCCCAGCAGCAGAGCTCCCGCCCACGCCATCAGCCCAAACGGCACTCCAAACGTCAGGCAGGTGCCAAGATGCCCCTTGGGCCTGGAGAATCGCGTGCTCTTCATCCATCGCACCTGGTGCTTGATGGAGTCGACAAATCCCGTCTGGAGCACCATGTGGTCGATGATGTGGCCGATCAGCACCACGCTGTGTCCTTTGTGCGCGATCCAATTTCCCAGCACAAAGTCATCGGCGCAATAATCTGCCATCGCCTCGAAGCCACCCACCTCCGCTACGCATTGCCGCCGCGCGACCATGGTTGGCCCCAGTGCAAACTGCATCGGCTCCGTCAGGCTTGCCGCGCAGACGCCCGAACTCATCTCGATGGTCATTCCCACCGCCTCCAGCTCCGACCACAGACCGCTCTCGACCGCCACGCCACGGTAGAGGCAGGTCGCGCAGCCTACCTGCTCGTCCGCAAACGGTAGAACGATCCGTCGCAGGTAATCCGGCGTCACCCGCACATCGCTATCGCTGACCACCCACAGGTCGTGAGTCGCCGCCTTCGCCATCACAGCCAGCGAGCAGACCTTCGCGTTGGCCGCCCACGGCTCTCCACTCGTCAGAATTCGTGTTGTGAACGCCGGATACGACGCGGCGACGCGACGCGCGACCTCAAGCCCAGCATCCGACTCGTTGCGCGCGCAAAATAACACCTCGACCCTCGACACCCCATCCTGCGCGACCGCGCCGCCCGCCATCGCAACATGCTGTAGGTAGTCCTGCTCAAAAAATGTCCTGAGATTCGCCTCTAAAGCCGTCTCGTTGCCGTGCAATGGCTTGAACAAGGTGATCGCGGGTAAAAACTCCGGTGGCAACGCCAGAGCAACATCCTGACGCGCAGCCTCGCGCCGGAATCGTATCGCACCTATCACCACCATTCCGAGGAAGACGCTCGACGTAAACAAGCCAAATAGCCCGAGCGCCAGCAGACCCCACTCAACCGCAACCATCACGTGCATTTAACCTCACCTGCAATATGGGTCCGTCTACGTGATCGCAAGGCTCATCCAGCAAGAGATCGTGGAAGTCAGCGCGACTCATCACGAGCAGCAGACTCATCTCACCCTTGCAGACCCCTGATTGACACGCAGTGCACAAGTTTATCGCAGCTCACAAGTGTAATGAGCCCAGCGTCACTCGCCAAGAAACTTCAGCCCCAGTATCCCCGTAACAATTAGGCCAAGGCAGGCCAGCCGGCTCAAAGCCGCGGATTCCCCGAACAGCACGATGCCCAGCAC
The DNA here is from genome assembly GCA_041691575.1 of Terriglobales bacterium. Taxonomy (GTDB): domain Bacteria; phylum Acidobacteriota; class Terriglobia; order Terriglobales; family Acidobacteriaceae; genus Edaphobacter. The sequence goes on along the minus strand of JBEPUJ010000007.1, from coordinate 90,472 downwards.
CACCGTACCCACTGCACCAATCCCCGTCCAGACCGCATACGCCGTGCCCAGCGGTAGGTTCCGCGTCGCTATGCCGAGCAGGCCCATGCTCACCACAATCATGATCGCCGTCGCCACCGACGGCCACAACCGCGTAAAGCCCTCGGAGTACTTCAGGCCGATCGCCCACCCTGTCTCAAACACACCGGCAACCACAAGGATCGCCCAAGCATACTGTTTCATCTGTTAAACGGTAGCACCAACCCGCTCAGTTCTCGCGTTCCCTGCGATCTCCCAGCGTAATTACTTCTTCTTCCCTTTAACCGTCTTGGCTGAAACGATCTTCACCGGGACCACCACCGGCCGTCGCAGAGGAACTAGCCCCGCCCCCGGATCCTGTTGCTGCTGCATCCGCGACAGCATCTCCGTGCGTACATAATCGACGAACCCCTGCATCTGCCGGTTCATCTCTTCCATCCGCTCCCGCATCTGTAACACAATCGCAATCCCGGCAATGTTCACGCCCAGATCCCGCGCCAGGTTCAGAATGAACTCCAGTCGCTCCAGATCCTCGTCTGTATAAAGCCGAGTATTTCCCTCGCTCCGCGAAGGCCGCAGCAGCCCCTCGCGCTCATACAGACGCAGCGTCTGCGGATGTATCTCATACATCTCCGCCACCGACGAAATCATGTACGCGCCCTTGCTCTTCCGCTTCGTAGCCATCTCGCAAACCTCGAAATCTAGACCGTGGTAAACAAAGCTGCCCGAGGATCCTCCGGATTCAACTTCGCCAACTCCCTCAATATCTCTTTACTCCGCTCATCCTGCACCTTGGGAACCACGATCTTTACCTCAACAATCTGGTCTCCCCGAACGCCTTCACGAGCAGCGCTCGGCACGCCCTTTTCGCGCAACCGCAGCTTCTGCCCCGACTGGGTCCCCGGAGGAATCTTCAACTGCGTCCGCCCCCCGCCATTATGCGTGTCGATCGTCGGCACATCGATCTTCGTGCCCAGCGCCGCCTCCGTCATCGTAACCGGGACCGTTACATAAATATCATCGCCATTGCGGCTGAACACCGGATGCGTCCCCGCCTTGATAATCAGAAACAGATCGCCCGCCGATCCGCCATGCATCCCGGCGTTTCCCTTACCCGCCAGCCGAATCCGCTGCCCATCCCTCGTACCCGCCTTGATGCGAAACTCGAGCGGCTCGCGCCGAGTCACCACACCCTCGCCATCGCACGTCGCGCAGACGTTCTGCACTTTCCCGGAACCGCCGCAACGCGGGCACTGGATATTGAACTTCATCCGGCCGCCCATCTGCGTCACCTGGCCGCTGCCGTGGCACTCCGGGCATTCGATGCTGCCGCCGGTCGTCGACTTCCCTTTGCAGCTCGGGCACATCTCCTGCCGCTGAATCTCCAGCCGCGTCACCCCGCCTCGCACCGCCGTCCAGAAATCTACGCTCACCTGATATTCGAGATCTGTCCCCGGCTGCGGCCCGCGCGCACTCTTCTGCCCGCCGCTGAACATGCCGCCAAAGATGTCCTTGAAGCTGCCGCTGAATCCCCCGCCCTGCTCCTGCTGTCCACTGCGGCTGCCTGCCTGAAAATCAGAGAAATCGAACCCGCCAAAATCAATCGGAACCTCCTGCCCGGCACGTCCACCGGACCGCGCCCGTCCCCCGCCCGGAAAGCCGCTTCCACCGTATCCTCCCCGGGCAGCCGCTTCTGCTGCAGCCGGATCGATGTTGTCCGAGTAGAAGCCAAACTGGTCATAGATCTTCCGCTTCTTGTCGTCGCTCAAAACATCATTCGCCTCGGAGATCTCCTTGAACTTCTCCTCGGCCTTCTTGTCGCCTGGATTTACGTCCGGATGATATTTACGCGCAGCCTTGCGGAAGGCCTTGCGAATCTCATCCGCCGTCGCCGTCTTTTTGACGCCCAGCGTACCGTAATAATCTTTTGTCTGTGTCGTCGCCATAACCTTCTTCCATTCTGCAACAGTGCGCGTGCTCCGCACCTCGAAATCTGATTACTTCTTCACTTCGTATCGGCTGGCTGGCAGGTCGGACACCAAAATAGATTCCGTCCCGCCATCGCAGTGGTCAAAATCTTTGTTCCGCAGATAAAGCAAGGCCTGCCCTGCCGTCGATACACATAATGCGCCTCTTCCTTCAGCGCCTTTCCCTGCCGATGAGGGCGGTCTTTGGATTTCGTCGTCACGATTCGCCGATCGACCATGCCTGCCTTCATCAAAAGACATGCATCCTTCCATATCGACCGCAGGAGCTTGTCCTCCACCTCGTGGCCCGGAGTGAAGGGATTCAGCTTCGCGCGAAACAAAAGCTCCGCTCGATAGATATTTCCAATACCAGCCACCACAGCCTGATCCATAAGTAGAACACCGATCGCTTTCCTGCTCTTCCGGATTTTCGCAATCGCCTTCTCCGGTCCATCGCCATTCAGAGGATCGGGGCCTAACCGCTTCAGCAGCCGCTCCCACATCTCTTCTGTGAACACCGAGCAGTCCATCGGTCCCCGCAACTCGACCCAGGCAATCTTCTCAGGCGCCAAGTGCCCCGTGCCATCGTCCTGCGAATACCATCCATGCCGTTTGCTCACACCCGGCTCGACCGCGCACTTGACTGCCTGTGCATTCCACATCCGCAATCTCAGAGCCCCACGTACCTCAGGCAACGGCCCTGAACCCTCCGTGAAGTCCCCTTGCAAGCCCAGATGCACATGGAGAATCCGGTCCTTGCCGAAGTCATACCCCAGATGTTTGCCCACAGCCCTTACTCGCTCAAGCTTTCGCCCATGAATGACCGCCGCATCCGTAAATCGTCCCTGCGGCCCATCGACCCTGACCGGCCTTCCGGCAAACGCCGCAGCATGCCGCTCCGCCCATCGGTGTATCTCATTTCCTTCCGGCATAGATTCTGACCGCCTCCCCTGCAAACACAAAGCTATGGCGACGGCACTGGTCAACCACCAGAACTACCGTCGCCATTTACTATCCTGCTCTCGCCTGCTGTCTTACAAACTCAGTTCCAGACCTGCTTCGCTTCAATTGCCTCGATCGAAAACATCTGATCCGGCTCCATCTGCTGCATCCGCTGCATAAACTGCTCAGCCTCAGCCTTCGTGTCGAACATCATGCGGTTGTATAACTGCCCCGCCCTCACCTGGTCGCACTTCCACATTGTCTCGGTCATCGCCTTCCCTCCAAGCAATCGATTGAGTTCCAGGTTCTCCAGCCACATCACGTCCGCGTATCTGTTTTCCTTGTTCCCTCTCCCTCTCTTCACTTCAACACCTTTCCTGGTAGTAAGACGCACTCTACACGCCAATAATTCCCATTGTCTCTATAAAACGAGAGGGGCACCTTTTCAGGAACGCCCCTCTTCTTTTTTTGCAACAGTAGCCTCTGTGGGTTACTTATTTCTTTTCATCGACATCGACATACTCAGCATCAATGACGCCTTCATCCTTCTTCGGTTCTTCTGTTACCCCTTCAGCAGCCGCCGCACCATCAGTCGGTGCAGAGGCAGCCGCAGCCTTGTACATCGCCTCGGCAAGCTTGTGACTTACCGCGGTCAGCTTGTCCTTGGACGCATTCAACTCAGCCGCACTCGGCGTACCCGCCAGCGTCGACTTCGCTTCGGCCAAAGCGCTCTCAACCTCCGTCTTATCCGCCTCGGCAACCTTGTCGCCCGAGTCCTTCACCATCTTCTCGACGTTGTACACCAGCGAATCTAAGCCATTGCGCGCCTCGACTGCATCGCGCTGTTCCTTGTCTTCGGCAGCGTGAGCCTCGGCATCCTTCGCCATCCGCTCAACCTCTTCCTTGCTTAGACCCGAAGAACTCGTAATGGTGATCTTCTGATCTTTACCCGTCGCGTTATCTTTCGCCGTGACGTTCAGAATGCCGTTGGCGTCGATGTCGAAGGTCACCTCGATCTGCGGAACGCCGCGCGGAGCCGTCGGAATCCCCGAAAGCTTGAACTTGCCCAACGTGCGGTTTTGCGCCGCCATTGGCCGCTCGCCCTGCAACACATGGACCTCGACCTCAGTCTGATTGTCCGCCGCCGTCGAAAACGTCTCCGTTTTCTTCGTTGGAATCGTCGTGTTGCGCGTGATCATCGACGTCGCCACGCCGCCCATCGTCTCAATCGACAACGTCAGCGGAGTCACATCCAGCAACAGCAGGTCTTTCACTTCACCGGCCAGAACGCCAGCCTGGACTGCCGCGCCGATCGCCACAACTTCATCCGGATTCACGCCCCGATGCGGATCCTTGCCGAACAGCTCCTTCACCAACTGCTGAATCTTCGGCATGCGCGTCTGTCCGCCAACCAGAACAACCTCGTCGATCTTGCTGGCATCGATCCCGGCATCCTTCAACGCCTGCTTCGACGGCCCAATCGACCGCTGCAACAGGTCATCGACCAGCGACTCCAACTTGGCCCGCGTCAGGTTGCGAACCAGGTGCTTCGGTCCACTCGCATCAGCAGTGATAAACGGCAGGTTGATCTCGCTCTCCTGAGCCGTCGACAGCTCGATCTTCGCCTTCTCAGCAGCATCCTTCAGCCGCTGCAGCGCCATCTCGTTGCCCTTCGCATGAAGGTCCAGCCCGGTGTCCGACTTGAACTCGCCGATCAACCAGTCAACGATCCGCTGGTCGAGATTATCGCCGCCAAGGTGGGTGTCGCCGTTGGTCGACTTCACCTCAATCACGCCTTCACCGACCTCGAGAATCGAAATATCGAACGTACCGCCGCCGAAGTCGTAGACAGCAATTGTCTCGTCCTTCTTCTTGTCGAGCCCATAGGCCAGCGCAGCCGCCGTCGGCTCATTCACAATGCGCTTGACCTCAAGGCCGGCGATTTTACCGGCGTCCTTGGTAGCTTGTCGTTGAGCGTCGTTGAAGTAAGCCGGAACCGTAATCACGGCCTCGGTTACAGACTGCCCCAGATAGTCCTCCGCAGCCTTCTTCAGCTTCTGCAAAATCATCGCCGAGATCTCGGGCGCCGTGTACTCCTTACCCTGCGCCAACACTCCAACGTTATCGCCCTTCGAGACGACCTTGTACGGCACCATCTTCAACTCGTCGCCAACTTCATTCAGCCGGCGTCCCATAAACCGTTTGACCGAGTAAACCGTGTTTTCCGGGTTGGTAATCGCCTGCCGCTTGGCCACCTGGCCCACCAATCGCTCCCCGCTCTTCGTAAACGCGACGATCGAAGGCGTCGTCCGTCCGCCCTCTTCGTTGGGAATCACCTTCGCCTCGCCGCCTTCCATTACAGCTACGCAGGAGTTCGTCGTTCCCAGGTCAATACCGATAATCTTTCCCATCTATAGTTCCCCATTCCGGGCCCACGGCCCACCAGCATCTCAATTTCTCAAGAATCTCACCATGAGTCACTTACTGTCAATCTATCTGATGCAAAAAGCATCACCAGGTTGCATTGAGCCTCTTTTTAGGCAAATTGCCGAGTCCCTCTTCCCATAGATGCCTCACACCAAGTAAACTAGGACCGAACTTGTCGTATATCAAGAATAGGTACACATACAGATGGCGTCGAAGCGAACGTTTCTCCACTACACCCGTTATACCCACCTCTACTTTGGCGTCTTTATCTCCCCGGCTTTGCTCTTCTTCGCCATCACAGGAGCACTCCAGACCTTCAGCCTCCACGAGACCACGCGAGGCAGCTCTTACAAGCCTCCGGCCTGGATCGCAACCCTCGCCCAGGTTCACAAGAAGCAGAACACGACGGTTCCAGTCAGAAAGCTCCAGCCTCCTCCAGCCTCGGCGGAGCCCGCGGGGAACAAGCCGCAGCCGACCGCCAACGCTCCCAAGACAAAAAATGCCCTGCCCCTTAAGCTATTTTTCCTCCTCGTCTCCGTTGGCCTCTTCACCTCCACCGTCTCCGGCATCTATATGTCCTACCGCTATGTTCGCAACAAGCCTCTGATCAGCTCTCTGCTGATCGCCGGAACCCTGATCCCCATAGGTCTCGCGCTCCTCTAGCAGCTACAGAGAGGGTCTCCCATGCCCGGACTTTCGGATTTTCAGACATAGGAACGCGATGCCCCTCGAAACAGCAGAAAAAGGCCCGGCAGGAATGCCGGGCCTTACTTGTTCACCATAGATGATTGAATCTGAACGCCTTATCGACGAGACTCCACTGTAGTTTTTAGAAGTGGTAAGCAACACCGATCGACGGCGACGACATAACCTGATAGCGGTTGGTTTTGAAGATATCCCCTGGAAGACCAAAATCCGGGGTCTTGACCACAAAGCCGCGATATTCAGCGCGAATGTCGAAGCTGGGGCTAATCTCGTATGCCAGACCAGCGCCGAAGAGGCCGCCGATATTCATGTTCTGCTTCGCATCGATCTGATACGTCCCGTTGTCCTTGAGCGGATGAAAGACCATCGCGCCCACGCCGACTTCGGCAAATGGGTTGAAGTTCCCGAAGTTCATGCTGTAGACATAGGCCGCGCTGAACTCGTGCTGGAGGGTATGAATGCCTCCCTTGGACACACCGGAGACGACATATTTCTGTGTGTTCTGACCGTATCCATAGTTCAACTCGAGCGCGCTGCGCGGCGTAAGCATATAGCGGTAGCTGGCCAGAAGCCCGATCGTCGCGGTGGTATTTTTCTTAATAGCATTCCCATGTACTTCGGGGGCAAACAATCCTGTGGCGCTGATGCTCACGTCCTGCCGGCTCTCCTGCGCATAACCGGCCACCGCTGTCAGCATGAACGCTCCCAGCAACAATATCGTCTTCTTCATTCTTCGCTAGATCCCTTCGAATTCGTCCGTAACCGTCTTCTACGCTGTCCCACAGGCAACGCGCTTGCAACTGTCACGGAGCGCCGTAGTCTATTGTCCTTCATTGTAACCGCAGCCGCGCCCCTCCGACGGCCTCACACGCAAGAAGGCCGGAGGACGTTCCATCCCCCGGCCATTTCATTCCCGCCAGCCTTACTGCTCCGGTGCCGGAGGAGGCGGCGGAGCACCTGCTCCACCCCGATGATTCTGCCGCCGCGCCTGCATCTTCGCCTGCATGGCGTCGAACTTCGTCTTCTGTTCATCGGTCAGCACATTGCGTATCTTGTCCTGCGATGCCTGATGAATTTCCATCATCTTGCTGCGCTTGTCTGCCTTGGCCGTGGTGGTGTCATCCCGCAGAGCCTTCATCTGGCTCATCGTGTCGGCGTCGATGGCCTTGACCTGCGTCACCTGGTCGGGAGTCAGGTTCAGCTGCTTGGTCAGCATCTCAACCTGCCGCCCACCATGCCTACCTGCATGTCTGCCCGCAGGCGGTCCCATGTTGTCCTGCTGTTGCGGAGGAGGCGCGGCGTTGTCCTGCGCCATCATCATCGGAGCCGTGCTCAGCGTAGCGGTACAAAGCGCCAGCATGGCGACCCGCATCATCGGTTTATGAAACATCGCTATCTTCATCGGATTTTTCCCTCTCCTGTACATCCACCGGAGAGGTCTTCTCCGGCGCATTCTGTCTAACCATAGAAACGCGCTTTCCCGGCAAAGGTTTCTCCGTTTCCACAAATACCCGTATCTCTATGCCCCACGTTCCGGTTGAAAACAATAAGGGTCGCCATGAGCCGCCGCATAAGCCTCCACCACCTTCAGAAAAGCCAGCGCCGCATGGGACAGGCTCGCGTGTTTGCGATAGACCAGCCGCAACTTGCGCTCAATCTGCAGCTCCGGAATCTGTACCCGCACCAGGGCTCCGCTCCGCAACTCCGTCCGTACCGTCAACCCCGGCACCAGCGCCACCCCGTTGCCCATCTCCACAAACCGCTTGATTGCCTCCAGCGACGGCAGCTCGACCCCCATATGCAACACCGTCTTATGCCGCTTGAACTCCTGAATCACCTTCTGCCGTTGCGGCGACGTGATATTGTGCGCAATAAAATTCTGCGTCCCAAGCTGCCGGATCGACACCGATCCTGCCTTCGCCAGCGGATGCTGCGGATTCACGACAAACACCAGCTCGTCGCGATAAACCACCATCGACTTAACCTGCGCGTCATCCGGGCGGAACGAAAGCACGCCGATCTCGACCGAGTGCAGCAGCACCTCATCCGCAATCCGGCTGGCCAGCGCCCGCCGCACCGCCAGTTTGATCCGCGGATTCTGCCGCCGGAACTCATCGAGCAGCGGCAGCAGGTACAGGCAGGTGTATTCGTTCGCCGCCAGATCCAACCTGCCCCGATGCAGCGATCGCAGCTCCGTCAAGGCCCCCGCCGCCTCATTGCGCAGGTTCAGCAGTTTGGCCGCGTACTCGCGCAGCACCTCGCCTGCATCGGTCAGCGTCCCATCCCGCGACGACCGCTCAAACAGCACCTCTCCCAGCTCGCCTTCCAGCTTGGCAATTGCCTGACTGACTGCCGGCTGGGTTCGATGAAGCCGGGTCGCAGCCCGTGAAAAGCTGCGCTCCTCCGCCACCGCCAGAAACGTCTCCATCTGCACCAGATCCATTACTTACCCCACTCGTCGAAAGAATCGCCGGACTTGAATACCTGGATTAGAATTACTGATACATGTGGAAGTCATCATAAGCCTGCATTATGATGAAGTCCAGATCGAGAGTGCCGACTTCTATGGTTGATCAAAACAAAATCGTCTTCTTCGATACCACCCTCCGCGACGGCGAGCAGTCGCCCGGCTGCACCATGCATCACGATGAAAAGCTGCGCATGGCGCACCAACTCGCGGACCTCGGCGTCGACATTCTCGAAGCCGGATTCGCCATCGCTTCCCACGGAGACTTCGAGAGCGTCCACGCCATCGCCAGCGAGATTCGAGGACCGCGCATCGCCTCGCTCGCCCGCTGCAAGCGCGAAGATATCGAGGCCGCAGCCCGTGCCACCGAACCGGCTGAGCGCTCCCGCATCCATACCTTCCTTTCCACTTCCGACCTGCACCTCGCGGCCAAGCTCCAGATCACCCGCGAGCAGGCTCTCGACCAGATCGCCGAGATGGTTGCGCTCGCGCGCAGCCTCGTCGACGATGTCGAGTTCTCGCCCGAAGACGCCACCCGTACCGACCCCGACTTCCTTGTGAAGGTCTGCGAGGTTGCCATTCAGGCCGGAGCCACCACGCTCAACCTGCCCGACACCGTCGGCTACTGCGTCCCGCAGGACTACGGCGACATGTTCCTCATGGTGCGCAAGCGAGTCCCCGGCATTGAGAACATCGTTCTCTCCGCGCACTGTCACGACGACCTAGGCCTTGCCGTAGCTAACTCCATTGCCGCCATCGAAGCCGGCGTCCGGCAGGTGGAGTGCGCCATCAACGGCATCGGCGAGCGTGCCGGCAACGCTGCGCTGGAGGAGATCGCCGCTGTGCTGACCGTGCGCCGCGACCGTTTCCCCTTCCACCACAATATCGTGATGAACCAGATCTTTGCCACCAGCCAGATGCTCTCGCAATGCATCACCTTCGGCGTCGCGCCCAACAAGGCAATCGTGGGAGCCAACGCCTTCGCGCACGCTGCCGGTATCCACCAGCACGGCATGATGGTGAACCCGCTGACCTACGAGATCATGACTCCCGAGTCCGTCGGCGTACCCAAAAGCTCGCTCGTCCTCGGCAAGCATAGCGGGCGCCGCGCACTGGAACACCGGCTCGTCGAACTAGGCCACGCGCTCTCAAAGGAACAGCTCAACGAGGTCTACGCCCGCTTCACCACGCTCGCAGATCGCAAGAAGACCATCTACGACCAGGACATCCTCGGCCTCCTGCAACCAGACAAATCCGCGGTCGCAATGCAGTAGCCGCACAGCAGAAAAGGAAGTTCATTCATGCGCCTGAAAATTGCAGTTCTCGCCGGCGACGGCATCGGCCCTGAAGTTACCCGCGAAGCCACCAACATTCTGCGCGCTGTAGCTGAGCTCGGCGGCCACGACTTCACCTTTGTCGAAGCCCTTCTCGGCGGAGTCGCCATCACCGAGACCGGATCGCCGCTTCCCACCGCGACACTCGACGCCGCGCTCGACGCCGATGCCGTTCTGCTTGGTGCCGTTGGCGACAACAAATTCAACGCGCTGACTCCCGACAAGCGTCCCGAAGCCGGTCTCTTGCAAATCCGTCAGGCTCTCGGCGGATTCGCCAATCTGCGCCCCTCCATTGCCTACAAGGCTCTTAGCGCGAGTTCCCCGCTCCGCCCCGAGGTTACAGAGAACGTCGACATCCTCTTTGTCCGCGAGCTGCTCGGCGGCCTCTACTTCGGCTCGCCCCGCGAGTGGAACAAAGAGACCAACGAAGCCATCAACACCATGCGCTACACCCGCGACGAGGTGGTCCGCGTGGCCCGCGTCGCCTTTGAGCTGGCCAGCAAGCGCCGCCAGAAGGTCACCTCCGTCGACAAGGCAAACGTCCTCGAAGTCTCGCAACTCTGGCGCGCTGCCGTCACCGAAGTCGCGAAGGACTACCCCAACGTCACGCTCGAACATCAGCTCGTCGACTCCATGGCGATGCACATCATGAACACACCGCGTAACTTCGACGTGGTGCTCACCGAAAACCTCTTCGGCGACATCCTCTCCGACGAGGCGGGAGTCATCACCGGATCGCTCGGCATGCTGCCCTCAGCCACCATCGGCGGCGCAGTCAATCTTTACGAGCCCGTCCACGGCAGCGCCCCCGACATCGCCGGCACCGGCAAGGCCAACCCGCTCGGCGCGATTCTCACCGCCGCCATGCTGCTCCGCCACTCCGCCAATCTCGAACAGGATGCCCGCGCCGTAGAGCAGGCCGTCCACAAAGTTCTCGACGCCGGCTACCGCACTGCGGACATCGCCCGCGGCCAGCAGCCGGGCCAGCAAACCGTCACCACGCAGGAGATGGGCAAACGTGTCCATCAGGCGCTCACCGAATCCATCGATCGCCGCCAGTCGATGCACGCCGTATGAGTACACCGATGAATGATCGAACCAAGGCAATCATGGTGAATTGTTCCATAGCGATTGCGCTGCTTTATCTGCACTGGCAAGGGACGCCGCTTTTCTTCCTTACCATCTCTGGAATCCTCGTCTTTGCGCTCCTTAATCTGTGGCTGATCTTCGCTGCCAAGAAACGCTCCACAAGCACCAACTGAACGCAGCTGTTCAAACTCCAATGCGCCGCCATCTCCAACTCGCCGTCGCCTTCCTCCTCATCACAGGAGCAGTGGCTACAAGCGCGCAAATCTTCAAACACAAAGAGAAGAAGCCCAAAGAAAACGTCGAGTGGCTCTGGCAATACGGGCCTCCACCCGCCGAAGGCCGCGAAAACGCTCTTGTCCTCGATCCCCGTTTCCTGCCCTTCCTGGCCCAATATCTCACCGCGCCACAGACCTTCTGGGGCCCGGCCAAATCACAGAAAAAGACACTCGCCGACACCGCTCTCGACTTCCTCTCGGTCCCCGGCAAAGTCATCTCCGACCAGAACCGCTACCTCTCCATCACCGGCTGCGTCTTCCGCTTCGGCCCTGACCGCGGCCTCCTCTGGGTGGACCTCGGCCTCCCTCGCCCGCTCGTCGTCTTCGCCGCCATCAACTGGGTTCAGCAGAACAAAACCCCTGACCAGCCCGGAGCCGAGTACACCCTTTGGGTCTTCAGCAACAACGCACTCGATCCCGACCACATCCCCGCTGCGTTGATCCGCAGCATCGCCCGCTGGACCGCCGAGCCGCCGCTTGGCAGCACCATTCTCCAGACCATCACCACCGCGGTTCTCGTAGATCCGGACGGCAAGCCGCACCAGATCACCCCGGCAACTATCGGAGCCAACACCATCGAGCAACAACCCGAATCGAAGGCCAAATCATGACCATGACAGCAAAAACACTGTTTGAAAAAGTCTGGCAGCAGCACCTCGTCGCCGAGCCCGCGGGCGAGCCCTCCATCCTCTATATCGACCTGCACCTCGTCCACGAGGTCACTTCTCCGCAGGCCTTTGACGGTCTGCGTATGGCTGGCCGCAAGCTGCGCCGGGCTGATCGCACTATCGCAACGGTGGACCACAACGTCCCCACCAGCAGCATCGCCGACCGCCTCCACATCGTCGACCAGATCGCATCCAGACAGATTGAGGCACTGCGCAAAAACTGCGCAGACTTCGGCGTCGAGCTCTTCGACGTGCAATCGCCAAACCAGGGCATCGTCCACATCATCGGCCCCGAACTTGGCCTCACCAAGCCCGGAATGACCATCGTCTGCGGCGACTCCCACACCTCGACGCACGGAGCCTTTGGAGCCTTGGCTTTTGGGATAGGGACCAGCGAGGTCGAGCACGTCATGGCCACGCAGACTCTGCCGCAGGACAAGCCCAAAACCTTCCGCATTAATGTCGAAGGTGAGCTTCCCACTGGCGTCACCGCCAAAGATATCGTGCTCCACATCATCGGTGAGATCGGCACTGCCGGAGCCACCGGCCATGTCGTCGAGTACGCCGGCTCCGCCATCCGCGCCCTCTCCATGGAAGGCCGCATGACTATCTGCAACATGAGCATCGAGGCCGGAGCCCGCGCCGGAATGATTGCTCCTGACGCCACCACCTTCGCCTACCTCATGGGTCGTCGCTTCTCGCCGCAAGGCGCGGCGTGGGACGAGGCCGTTGCTCACTGGTCGGAGCTGAAGACCGACGAAGGATCCGTCTTCGACCGCGAACTCACCATCGCCGCTGCCGAGATCACGCCTACCGTCAGTTGGGGCACCAGTCCCGGGATGGTTACCGGCGTCAAATCCACCGTTCCACTGCCCGATCCCAACGCCAGCGAAGCCGACCAGAAGGCCTTCGAGCGCGCCCTCGAATATATGGACCTCAAGGCCGGTACGCCCATCGAGCAGATCGCCATCGACCGCGCGTTCATCGGCTCCTGCACCAACGCCCGCATCGAAGACCTCCGCGCCGCCGCCTCGGTCGTTCGCGGCTACCACGTCGCGACAACCGTCCGCGCCATGGTCGTTCCCGGCTCGCAAGCGGTCAAGGCTCAGGCCGAAAAAGAGGGTCTCGACAAAGTCTTCACTAGCGCAGGCTTCGACTGGCGCGAACCCGGCTGCAGCATGTGTCTCGGCATGAACCCGGACATTCTCCAACCTGGCGAGCGCTGCGCCAGCACCAGCAACCGTAACTTCGAAGGCCGTCAGGGACGCGGGGGCCGCACTCACCTCGTCAGCCCTCAGATGGCCGCCGCCGCCGCTATCACCGGCCACTTCACCGACATCCGCAACTGGAAGTTCAACGATTTGAAGGAGGCGAAATAACATGCAGCCCATCAATATCCTCACCTCCACCGCCACGCCGCTCGACCGCCCCAACGTGGATACCGACCAGATCATCCCCAAGCAGTTCCTCAAGCGCATCGAGCGCACAGGATACGGCGAGTTCCTCTTCTTCGACTGGAGCCGCATTCAGGAGGGCGCGGATACGGGCAAGCCTGATCCCGCATTCGTCCTCAACAACTCCGCCTACAAGGGCGCGAAGATCCTCATTGCCGGAAAGAACTTCGGTTGCGGCAGCTCTCGCGAGCATGCTGCCTGGGCGCTCACCGACCACGGATTCCTCGCCGTCATCGCTCCCAGCTTTGCTGACATCTTCTTCTCGAACGCTGGGAAGAACGGCATGATCCTCGTCCGCCTCTCCGAAGCCGACGTTGAGCTCCTAATGCATCGCTCCGAGGAAAATCCGAACCACCAGATCACCATCAACCTTGAAGCCCAGACCATTGTCGACGATCAGGGTTTCAGCGCCAGCTTCGAGATCGACCCGTTCCGCAAATACTGCCTCCTGAACGGCCTCGACGACATAGGCCTGACCCTGCGCCACGAATCCGAACTCGACGCCTACGAATCCAAACACAACGCCGCATTCTGGCTCTCACCCCGCGCTACAGCCGCTTGATTCCCCGCTCACTTGCCGATTCGCTAACCGCTTCACCTGAAAGGCTGCCACATGTCGAATGAAGTAAACCCGAAGAAATACAGCATCCCACTGACCGAAGGCCCCAACCGCGCCGCCGCTCGCTCCTACCTGCGCGGCGTCGGTTTCAGCAAAGAAGACCTGCACAAGCCCATCATCGGCATCGCCAACACCTGGACCGAGATCGGCCCCTGCAACTTTCATCTCCGCGACATCGCCGCAGCCGTCAAGCAGGGAGTCCGCGACGCGGGCGGTACGCCGATGGAGTTCAATACTGTCACGATCTCCGACGGCATCACCATGGGAACGCAGGGCATGAAGGCCAGCCTGATCTCCAGAGAAGTGATCGCGGACTCCATCGAACTCGTCTCCCGCGGCAACCTCTTCGACGGGCTGGTCTGCATCGCGGGATGCGACAAGAACATGCCCGCTGCGATCATGGCGCTGGTGCGCCTCGACATTCCCAGCCTGATGCTCTACGGCGGCTCGATCGCTCCTGGCCACATGCGCGTCGGCGCCGATGGCAACCCCACTGAAGACCAGTCGAAGGATGAGGGCAAGCTGATCGACATCACCATTCAGAATGTCTTCGAGGCCATCGGCTCGCACGCGGCTGGAAAGATCAATGATGCCCAACTCGAAGCCGTCGAAGCTGCCGCCTGTCCCGGCGCGGGAGCCTGCGGCGGCCAGTACACCGCCAACACGATGGCAATGGCGGCAGAGTTTCTAGGCATCTCGCCGATCGAACTTACCGGCGTCCTGGCAACCTCGCCGAACAAGGCTGAGGCATCACGCGAAGCTGGCCGCATCGTCATGGAGTTGGCGCGCCGCGACCTTCGCCCCAGCAAGATCATCACCCGCGACTCGCTTGAGAATGCCATCGTCGCGGTCGCCGCGTCGGGAGGCAGCACCAACGCTGTTCTCCACCTGATCGCCATCGCCAACGAGGCTGGCATTCACCTCGACGTCGACGACTTTGACCGCATCAGCCGCAAGACGCCGCTGCTCTGCGACCTCAAACCCGGCGGCAACTATGTGGCCAAGGATTACCAGGAAGCAGGTGGATCAAGGCTGCTCGCCAAGCTGCTGCTCGACGCGAAGCTGCTTCATCCCGACACGATTACCGTCACCTCGAAGACCATCTCCGAAGAGGCCGCGGCAGCCGTCGAAACTCCGGGTCAGCCGGTCATTCACCATCTCGACAACGCCATCAAGGAGACGGGAGGTCTGGTGATCCTCAAGGGCAACCTCTCTCCTGAGGGCTGCGTCATCAAGGTCGCCGGACACGAGCGCCTCAATCACACCGGTCCAGCTCGCGTCTTCGAGAACGAGGAATCGTGCATGGAAGCCGTCGAAGCGGGAAAGATCAAGCCGAACGATGTTCTGGTGATCCGCTACGAAGGACCGCGCGGAGGTCCGGGAATGAGAGAGATGTTGGGCGTCACTGCTGCTGTCGTCGGCATTCCCGAATTGGCACATACGGTTGCGCTGCTGACGGATGGTCGTTTCTCAGGCGCGACGCGCGGATTGATGGCTGGACATGTCGCTCCGGAAGCGGCACTGAAAGGACCGATCGCTGCGGTTCGCGAAGGCGACACAATCACCTTCGACATTCCCAACCGCAAATTGACGGTCGAGATTTCTGATGAGGAGATCGCCAACCGCTTGAAGACATGGAAGGCTCCGGAACCGAGGTTCAAGCGCGGAGTTTTCGCAAAGTACGCTAATTCAGTAAGTTCCGCTGCACAGGGAGCGGTCACAACTTAGTACTTCCACCCCCGTACTTAAGTCCTAAAGTATTCAAAGGAAATGACTTGAGTCGGGAATGCGAAGCTAAAGTATTGACAACAAAGGGAGCTATATCTGTAAAGTCTTGATTGCAGAGGAGATAGTCTCATCATGGCACGCACTCGAAGTGAGCATCTCCGGGCCCTAGGAAAGAGTACCTCAGCGGCTAAAGCCGCCTTGCAGGGGATCCGCTTATGGCACGGCTAAAGGCGTGCCCTTAAGCAAACCGGAGTTTCGCAGCTTGACTGGAGTTTTGCGGCTTGACCGAAGTTTCGCAGTTTGACTGGAGTTTCGCAGCTTGCTATCGGTGGTCGTTTTACAAAGGACATTGCTATAGCAAAATCAGTTTGGGGTGACCAAGCAGAGCAAGAGCAAAACAAAAGCAGGTCCTCCGCCTTCAGCGAAGGATGACAATGCAAAAAGGCAAAGGCAGCACCTAAATGCAAAAAGACAAAGGCAGTACCTAATGGAGGGCAACATGGCAGACAAAAATCAACATCCGCAACTTACCGGAGCAGAAATCATCTGGGCCACGCTGGCGGGCGAAGGTGTAGATCAGGTCTTCGGCTATCCCGGTGGAGCCATCCTGCCCGCCTACGACGCGCTGCGCAAGTTCCCCAGCATCCATCACGTTCTGGTGCGGCACGAGCAGGGAGCCTCGCACATGGCCGACGGGTACGCCCGCGCCTCGGGCAAGGTTGGCGTCTGCATGGCCACCAGCGGGCCGGGGGCGACGAACCTGGTCACGGGCATCGCCACGGCCATGCTCGACTCCATCCCCATCGTCTGCATTACTGGGCAGGTCTCGTCGAAGGTGCTGGGCTCGGACGCATTTCAAGAGGTCGACATTACCGGCATTACCCTGCCCATCACGAAGCACAACTGGCTGGTCACGCGGGCCGAAGACATCGCTCCGGTGCTGCGCGAGGCCTTCCAGATCGCCCAGTGCGGCCGTCCCGGACCGGTGCTGGTCGATATCACCAAGGACGCCCAGCAGGCCATGGCCACCTTCGACTTCGAGGCTGCCGCGCCTGCGCCGCATCGTCCGCACCCGATGCTGCACGCCGAATCGGACCGCATTCAGCAGGCGATTGAACTGATTAAGTCGGCCAAGCGGCCCGTCATCCTCGCCGGGCACGGCATCGCGCAATCGGGAGCTGAAGCCGAGGTGATCGCCTTCGCCGAGCGCGAGCAGATTCCCGTCGCCAGCACCCTGCTCGGACTGGGGTCCTTCCCGACCACCCACCCGCTCTCGCTCGGCATGATGGGCATGCATGGCGAGTCATGGGTCAACAACGCCATCCAGCAGGCCGACCTGCTGCTCGCCTTTGGGATGCGCTTCGACGACCGCGTTACCGGCAATCTTGCTCTTTACGCGCCCAACGCCAAGAAAATTCACGTTGAGATCGACCCCAGCGAGATCAACAAGAACGTCAAGGTGGATGTGGCCCTGATCGGCGACCTGCGCCAGACGCTCGGCCTGCTGCTGCCGCTGCTTCCGCAGAAGTCGGACACGAGTTGGATCAAGGCCGTCAACGCCATGAAGGGCGACGCCTCCGTCCGCGACATTATCAACCTGCCCGATAACGGCCACCTCTACGCCGCGCACGTCATCAACGACATCTGGCGGGAAGCCCACGCCGCGGGCCGTGCCGAGCAGACCATCATCGTCACCGACGTGGGCCAGCACCAGATGTGGGAGGCGCAGTACTACAAGCACGACGTCTCCCGTACGCTGGTCACCAGCGGCGGCCTCGGGACCATGGGCTTTGCGCTGCCCGCAGCTATCGGCGCGAAGGTCGGCTGTCCGGAGAAGGACGTCTGGGTGATCGCCGGGGACGGCGGCTTCCAGATGACTGCCTCCGAACTCTCGACCATTGTGCAGGAGGGGCTCGCGATTAATATTGCGGTCATCAATAACGGATTTCTCGGCATGGTGCGGCAGTGGCAGGAGGCCTTCTACGACAAGAACTACGCCGCCAGCCCCATCCTCTCGCCCGACTTCGTCAAGCTGGCAGCGGCGCATGGCATCGATGGCGCGACGGTCAGCAAGCGGAAGGATGTAACGTCGACGGTTACAAAGGCAAGAACCAGTGGCAAGGCGTTTTTGATTAACTTCCAGGTGGAGAAGGAAGACGGGGTTTATCCGATGATCGCTCCGGGAGCGGCGCTGCATGAGATGGTGCGTCGGCCACAGCATGATCCGCTGCTGGAAACGGCGGAGGACGAGTAGATGGCGTCATTCTCCCTTGCCCCATGGATTTTCGCAGAAAGGATTCGTTGACCGATCAACTCACAATTGAAACGCCACGCCTCCTCCTTCGCCCGTGGCAGGATCGAGACCGCGATCCTTTCGCGGCATTGAATGCAGACCCTGTAGTAATGTATTTCTTTTTTGAGCCGCTGACGCGACAACAGAGCGAGGAAGCAATTGATCGCTATCGCGCTGTAAGCGAGCGGGATGGGTTTGGGTTTCTCGCGGCAGAGTTGCGAGCGACTGGCCAGTTTGCCGGCATGATTGGCATCCAAACCATGCGGGATCGAGTTCCTTGCCTGCCCCAGCCCACCGTAGAAATCGGCTGGCGGCTTACCCAGTCAGCTCAGGGACAGGGGCTGGCAACCGAAGGAGCCAAAGCAGTCCTCAATTTCGCATTTACGCAACTCCATCTGCCCGAGATCGTCGCGTTCACCGTTCCTGTCAATACGCCATCACGCCGGGTAATGGAGAAATTGGGGATGTCAGAGCGTCCGGAGCTGAGTTTCGATCATCCCCGGATACCCAAAGGCCACCCCTACCAGCGCCAGACTCTTTACAGCCTGGTTAATCCACTCAGCAATAAAAGCAAAGAGGCATAGATGCTTTACACCCGCGAAAACCCGGTCACCGACAAATCCGGCGCACCGAGCGAGAGGTTACCAGCATGGGTGAAGCCCTATGTGCGGCAGCCCCAAAGTAGATAAGGGCTGAAGCCCCGATCTATACGTTTTCGGAATCGAATAACCCTTTTAGAAAGGCACTCATGCTCCACACCTTTGTAGCATTAGTTTCAGACAAGCCCGGCGTTCTTACCCGCGTCGCCTCGCTCTTCCGCCGTCTCAATATCAACATCGTCTCTCTCACGGTAGGCGAGTCGGAGCGGAACGATATCTCGCGTATGACCATTGTGTGCGAGGCGCCGGAGAACGCGGCCCACCGCATCAAGGCTTCGCTCTACAAGCTTGAGATCACCGTCGACGTGGATGAAGTAGGCCGCAGTGAGGGCGTTATCCGCGAGCTTTGCCTGATCAAGGTCGCCGCCGGGCCAAACGAGCCCAATGGGCTGCACTCCCGTTCGCAGATCTTCGAGTTGGCCAACGTCTTCCGGGCCCGCGTCGTCGATCTTGCGCCCGAGTCGATCATGCTGGAGATGACCGGGGCGGCCAGCAAAATTGAAGGCCTCATCCAGGTGCTGCGCGAGAGCGGCTACACCATTCTTGAGGTCTCGCGCACCGGCCGCATGGCCATGCGGCGGGGTAAACACACCAGTCGGGTGCTCAAGGCGCTCGGCACGCCCAACGTCGCCGAAGCTGCACCGGGCGAGCCTGCCGCCGACCTTATCGCCGGGGAGTTCGAGGACGACTAAAACTTATCGACTTATCGACCAGGGGATTGCACGGATAAAAACGGAGGGGGAGGAGAAAAGCAGCTCCTCCGCCTGCGGCGAAGGATGACAATATTAGAGATATAACTTCTCGGGATTATGAGATGTAGCTTCTCTGGATATTGTTAACAGAATCCGCCTCATGCTTTTAATCCGTAAAATCCGTGCAATCCGTGGCCGTCAACTGATTCGCTGAGCTACCATTAACCCAAAGGAAAAGAACACCATTATGGCTAAGGCATACCACGACGCAGACGCAGACCTCTCTCTTATCCAGGCGAAGAAAGTCGCCATCATCGGCTATGGCTCGCAGGGCCACGCCCACGCCCTCAACCTCAAGGACTCCGGAGTCGATGTCCGCGTAGGGCTTCGCGCCGATAGCCCCAACGTCGAGCGCGCGCGCAAGGCCGGGCTCCAGGTGGGCACCGTCGCCGAGGTATCGAAGTGGGCTGACGTCATCATGAATCTCACGCCCGACCAGACCGCGGCCAAGGTCTATCACACCGACATCGAGCCGAACCTTGCACCGGGCAAGACGCTGATGTTCGCGCACGGCTTCAACATCCGCTTCCGCACCATCAATCCGCCAGCCGGTGTCGATGTGTCGCTGGTCGCGCCGAAGGCTCCCGGGCATCGCGTTCGCGAGGTCTTCACCGAAGGCGGCGGCGTGCCCGCACTGGTCGCCGTCGAGCAGGATGCCAGCGGCACGGCGCTCGCGCTTGCGCTGAGCTATGCCAAGGGCATTGGCACCACCCGCGCCGGGGTGCTCGAAACTACCTTCACGGAAGAGACCGAGACCGACCTGTTCGGCGAGCAGGCTGTGCTTTGCGGCGGAACTTCCGCGCTGGTCAAGGCTGGCTTCGAGACGCTGGTCGAGGCTGGTTATCAGCCGGAGCTGGCCTACTTCGAAGTGCTGCATGAGCTCAAACTGATCGTCGACCTGATGTATCGCGGCGGACTCGAGTACATGCGTCACTCGATCTCGGACACTGCGGAGTGGGGCGACTACGTTGCCGGTCCGCGCATCGTGACCCCAGAGGTCAAGAAGGCGATGAAGGGGCTGCTCAACGACATTCAGGACGGCACCTTCGCCAAGAAGTTCATCGAAGAGAACGAGACCGGCCGCCACGAGTTTGCCCGCATCCGCAAGCAGGAAGCCGTGCACCAGATCGAAAAGGTCGGCGCGGAACTTCGCAAATCCATGCCCTTCCTCGATCCGGTCGTCGTCAAGGACGGCGCTGTCGTCAAAGCGTAACTACTGAACGGCCTCCGCTTCACATGTTGAAGCGGAGGCCGTTATTTTGGTGATTTCAGGGACTACCTGCCTCTAGAAAATTTTCACAGGGAAGGCCTGATTAAGGCTTCGAAGATTCCCTCAGCGGCTAAAGCCGCACTGCAAGCAAAGCGCTTATGGCACGGCTGAAGCCCGTGCCCTTAAACAAAACATGAGGGCCTTGTTCCATCCATAACCAAGGAACATGGGGCTTCATCCACCCAGCGGGCAAAAACTGCCCGCCGGGGACCCGGTTCACCCCAGGCTGGTATGGCAGCGGGCCGTTGGCCCTTGATGATTGGCACTCGACGGCTCGACTGTCTACCTTTACGGAAACGCCTCTAAACGGCGAGGCCAGCCAGTTCCCTTGCGCGTACAAAAATCTTCGCGAACATGACACTATTCAGGCGGCCGGTGTTGGTATTGCGCAGCGATGGGTGATAGCTGGCAAGGAGATGCAGCCCGTTTGGAAGAACGTACTGCGCGCCGTGGGCGAAGCGGTACACTGACTTTCTGGCGATGACGCCAGTGTGCAGGAGATAGGCGAGATAGCCGTCGAAGGCGATCTTACCCAGGCAGACGACGACGCGGACGCGAGGCAAAGCTTCGATCTCGCCGGCCAGGTGAGTGGCGCAGTTGCGAATTTCCTGGGGAGTGGGTTTATCGCCAGGAGGCGCGCAGCGGACGACCGAGGCAATCCAGGCATGACGAAGCTTAAGGCCGTCGTCGCGGGCGGTTCCCGTGGGTTGGCTGGCGAAGCCCAGTTCGTACAGAATGGGATACATGAAGGTTCCGGAGCCGTCGCCGGTAAAGGGACGTCCGGTGCGATTGGCTCCGTGAGCGCCGGGAGCGAGGCCAAGGATGAGCACTCGGGCCTTTGGGTCTCCAAAGCCGGGAACAGGGCGGGCCCAATAGGTCTGGTCCTGATAGGCGCGGCGCCTGGTTTCGCCAATGCCGCGGCAATAGTCGCGGAGACGGGGGCAGCGCTCGCAATCGATGATGGCTTCGCGGATTTGCTGCAAAAGTGGAGGTAATACTTGAATGTTAGAGCGAGTCACTGCATCCCATGATAGTTGCAGAAGATGCGGAACGGTAATTGCTTGTCTGAGCCGTAATATGCTCACTGAACAAAAATAAATTGGGGGTTCGTTGGAAGATCCTAGACTGAGCAGAATGTACGCCGCACTCCTGATGCGCAGATTTGCGCAGGTACGGCATAACCTGTGGCAAACCGCGATCAAGCGCTCCGGGTTGTTTATAACCATTGCGACAACGATCGTCGTGCTGCTGGTTGCCCTCGCGCTGAAAGAGCGCGGCCATGGGAATCTTTCGAAGCTGAAGACAGAGCTGGGTCACGGCGCGCCGCCCCATGTCCCGCCGCCGGTCAGGCCCGGCGATCAGGACGCAATCGTTCTGTCGCGCACCCAGACAACGGACATGGATACGCCGCAGTTCCTTTCGGCGACGCTGCTGCCGGGCCGAGGAATGAATGTGCTGCAGATTCAGGCCTATGTTCCGCGAATGGGTGAGATAAGCCTGCTTGCCTCTCCTCCCCTTGCCGATGCGGCAACGCAGCTGAGCGGGACTGGAGTGGACGCGGATGGAAGCGCAAGCCTGACGATGGGAGGAGCGATTGAAGCGCCGTGGGCAGGCCGAATATGGGGCTCGACGTCCGTGGGCGGTGCCAGCGTGACCACAAACTGGCGAGGGCACAGCCTCAGCCTGCCGTTGGACTGGGAGAGGGATCATAACGCAACGAGAGCCGCCTCGGTGGGCGGGTTGCTGTTCAAGCGGCAGGCAGACACGGTGAACTCTACGGTGATGCCGGATGGCGGCCAAGCGCAGGCGATCTACGATACGGCAGACTTTGATGGACGCTGGCCATCGCATACGAAGATTACGACGACCGTGCAACTGAATGGCCGGGCACTGGAGATGAGCATCTCCGCGCAAAATACCGGCGACCAGGCTGAGCCAATGGGCATTGGCTGGCACCCCCGGTTTGCGATTCAGAGCAAGGACCGTGCAGACGTCCTGTTAAAACTTCCGAATGCGTTGCATGCTGAAGTGGCAGACCGCCGAAGCGGGATGCCCAGCGGGAAGCTGCTGCCGGTCGAAGGAACGCCGTATGACTTTACGGGACGCAATGGCGCAAGGCTGGGCGAGATGAGTCTCGATGACAGTTTTGTGCATCTGAAACAGGGGTTGCTGGACAGCGGGCCTGTCGCCGAATTGCGCGATCTGAAGAGTAACTTTGGACTGCGAATCACGGCGCTGAGCCCCTCAATCAAAGCGATACGGGTGGATGCGCCGGCGGATGCATCCTTTATTTCGATCGATCCCCAGTTCAACTATGACGATCCCCTTGGGAAGGAGTGGGCGAAGGGCGAAGACACGGGAATGGTCGTGTTGCAACCGGGGCAAACGGTGCAATGGAAGGTCAGGCTGGAGATATTTTCGTTGACGGGCGGTACAGCCGGGCCTTTGTAAAAGCTGTTAAAAAACCTGCTATGGCGGGTCATGTATTCGGATAGCAGGAACAGGCAAAGGCAAGAACAAAGGCAAGATACAGGGGTCCCTCCACTCCGCCGCGCGATAAAACCAGGCGGCTTCGGCCGAGATGACGTCTTTTAGAGTGTCGAGATGATTTGGCTAGGGCGTCGAGATGGTTTGACCCTCCACAACGAAGCCTCGTACAGTAGTAAAGAGGCGCGTGCCGCGCAGATCGCTCTAATGCGAGTGTCACGGCACATACACGCGACCACCGGAAGGCATGGATTTGACCCCGACTGAGATGACAGAGACAAACGAGACCGCCGAACAGCCGTCTGAACTGGCGCAGACCCACGACCACGAGCATGACCACCAGCATAATCACGAGCACGAGCCTGAAGCTGCCCCTTCGCTGAATCCGGAGCTGACGCGCGAGATTGAAGTGGAAGTCCCGGCGGACGAGGTTTCAAAGGCCTTCAAGACGGTCACGAAGCGCTACCAGAAGCAGGCGCGCATTCCGGGGTTCCGCTCGGGAAAGGTGCCGGAGTCGCTGATCCGGTCGAAGTTCATGAAGGAGATCCGGCAGGAGGTTCTGGAGAGCCTGGTGTCGGCGCCGTTCCGCAAGGCGATCGACGACCAGAAGCTGCGCCCGGTGTCGGAGCCGCAGCTGCTGGATATGCAGCTTTTCGACGGTCAACCGCTGAAGTTCAAGGCAGCGTTTGAGATTGCGCCTGAGTTCGACATTGCAGGGTACGACAGCGTTCGCGTGACCAAACCGGAGGTCGCTCTGACCAGCGAAGAGTTCGACGCCGAGCTTGCCCGGGTGCTGGACGGCCATGCGACGGTCGAGCCTGTGGATGAAGATCGCGCTCTGGTCGATGGCGACTGGGCAGAGATCGAGTTTCGCGGCGAAGTCAAGGATCTGGCGCAGACAGTGACGGAAGAGGGCGTGACCAATGCCTCTTCGAGCGCGCCAATCGCCGGCGAAGACGTGCTGATCGAAGTTGGCGGCAAAAATACGCTGGCGGCGTTCAATGACGCGCTGCGCGGCGCGGAGGCCAGCCAAGAGCTGAAGTTCGAGGTGGACTATCCATCGGACTTTGGTGATAACCGGCTTGCCGGACAGACGGTCAGCTACGACGTGACGGTGAAGAACATCAAGCGCAAGACGTATCCGGAGCGGGACGCGGAGTTTGCCAAACAGCTTGGAAATTACGAGAGCTGGGATGCCTTCGAGAGCGGACTGCGCGAGCACACGGCAGATCGTAAGAAGGACGCTCTGGAGAATGGCGCCAAGGACAAGATGCTCGAAGAGTTGATCGGGCGGTACCACTTCCCTGTTCCTGAATCGTTCGTACAGCAGCAGATCGATGCCAGGCTGGACCGCGGACTTCGCGCTCTGGCGCAGCAGGGCATGACCTCCGAGGACATGCGCAAGCTGGACTTTGGGCGGCTGCGGGCCGCTCAACGCGACCAGGCAGTGAATGAAGTGAAGGTCTCGATGATTCTCGACAGGATTGCCGAGGCAGAAGGCGTGGTGGTGAGCGACGAAGACCTCGACCGCGAACTGCTGATGCTTTCGATCCAGTCGCGTGAGCCGCTGGAGACGCTGCGGGAGAGACTGGCGCAGGACGGTGGATTGGCGCGGATTCGCGAACAGATGCGGCGGGAGAAGACAGGAAGCGTGCTCTACGAGAAATTGTCGGCGTAGATATAAAAACCAAACATGAACTTTTGCTTAACGATTTTTAGAAAGAGAGCGCTATGGGATTAGTACCGATGGTGATTGAGCAGACGAGCCGGGGCGAACGCGCCTACGACATCTACAGCCGTCTGCTGCGGGACAACATCATTTTCCTGGGAACACCGATCGATGACAACATCGCGAATGTGATCATTGCGCAGATGCTGTTTCTGAGCGGCGAGGACCCGGAGAAGGACATTCAGCTCTACATCAATTCACCGGGCGGCTCGATTACGGCAGGGCTGGCGATCTACGACACGATGCAGTACATCAAGAACGATGTCGTGACGTTCTGCATCGGTCAGGCTGCCAGCATGGGAGCCTTTCTGCTGATGGCGGGCAAGAAGGGCAAGCGGTTTGCCCTGCCGAACTCGCGCATTCTGATTCATCAGCCGTCGATGGGCGGGTTGAGCGGGCAGGCGACCGATATCGACATCCATGCGCGGGAGATCCTGCGAATTCGCGAGATTACGAACAAGCTGATGAGCGCCAGCACGGGGCAGTCGCTGGAGCGGATCGAGCGGGACGTAGAGCGGGACTTCATTATGACAGCAGCCCAATCGAAGGAATACGGGATCATCGACGATATTATCGACCGGCCCCGGACGTAAGAGAAATGCAGCAGCAGAGGGAGCCCGGGCCGATGGTCCGGGCTTGCTTTCGTTATGACCAATTCGATGTATAGCGGAAGGCACCCGGTCTTCGGTTTCGAAGATGAAACAGGTGTAAACTTCTGCTTATACACCGCACGGATTACCCAGGAGTTGCCGTACTTATGAAAACGTCACGAGGCACAGACGAATCTCTTCGCTGCTCTTTCTGTCACAAGTCGCAGGATGCGGTCGCCAAGCTCATCTCCTCCCCGTCGGACTATCCGCGGGCGTATATCTGCGATGAGTGCGTTGCGGTGTGCAACTCGATCCTCGAAGACGATCGGACGGAGGCGCAGCCGGGCGTAGCGCCGGCCCACCTGCCCAAGCCGCAGGAGGTCAAGGCGTTTCTGGATGAGTACGTGATCGGGCAGGACCAGACGAAGAAGAAGCTGGCCGTAGCGGTCTATAACCACTACAAGCGGATTCAGATGAACAAGACGCGCGGCAACGATGTAGAGCTGGCGAAGTCGAACATTCTGCTGGTGGGACCGACGGGATCAGGCAAAACGCTGCTGGCACAGACGATGGCGAAGATGCTGGACGTGCCGTTTGCGATTGTCGATGCGACAACGCTGACCGAGGCCGGATATGTCGGCGAGGACGTCGAGAACATTATTCTGAAACTGCTCCAGGCAGCCGAGGGAGATGTGGCGCGAGCCCAGAGCGGGATCATCTACATCGACGAGATCGACAAGATCGGGCGCAAGGATGAGAATCCTTCGATTACGAGGGACGTCTCGGGCGAGGGCGTGCAGCAGGCGCTGCTGAAGCTGCTGGAGGGTACGGTCGCCAACGTTCCGCCACAGGGTGGGCGCAAGCATCCGCACCAGGAGTTCACCGCGGTCGATACGACGAACATTCTTTTCATCTGCGGCGGAGCGTTTGTCGGCCTGGAAAAAGTGATTGGCCGACGCGTCGGCAAGAAGGCGCTTGGATTCAAGGCAGTCGTCGATCCGGATGCGAAGGAAGGCGATGTAACGCCGATTCGGGCGCAGCGTGATGCGGAGCTGTTGCGTCAGGCTGAGCCTCAGGATCTGCTGAAGTATGGACTCATCCCAGAGTTTGTGGGGCGGCTGCCGGTGATGGGGATTCTGGACGAACTGGATGAGGCCGCGCTGATCGAGATTCTGACCAAGCCGCGGAATGCGATTCTGAAGCAGTACGCGAAGCTGTTCGACTATGAGGGCGTGAAGGTTACGTTCACTGACGAAGCGGCGCGGGAGATCGCACGCGAGGCTCTGCAACGGAAGGTGGGCGCACGCGGCCTGCGAATGATTCTGGAAGAGCTGATGTTGGATCTGATGTACTTTGTTCCCGGCAACAAGAAGGTCAAGGATCTTTCGATTACAGCAGAGATGGTGAAAAAGCATAGCCTGACGCTGCCGATGCTGCTGGAGAAGGCTGGCTAACGGCATGAAACTGCGGTTGCGGGGCTTGGGCAGATCTGTTGCTAATGCTTTCTTCCGTATCTGTCTAAAGGCCGCAATTGCCTGAAAGTGGCCGTGACAATAAGGACCAGAGAGAGATACAGCGGCTCTCCATCGCGCTGGAGCGATAAAGCTGCGCGGCTTCAGTCCCAGATGACGTGTTTATCCGATTCCTTCTCCTCTCAAAAATCGCGCTTCCATTCCCAGCGATTTACAATAGCTTGGAGCCGCAGACGCTATGCATCGTTATCGATGTTTAATCGTCTAATGGGAGAGCGATGACAAATCAAACAAAAGAAACGCTGAGCGGCGACGTTCGTAAACTACCGATGA
Organism: Terriglobales bacterium; assembly: GCA_041691575.1. Lineage (GTDB taxonomy): Bacteria > Acidobacteriota > Terriglobia > Terriglobales > Acidobacteriaceae > Edaphobacter. The sequence goes on along the minus strand of JBEPUJ010000007.1, from coordinate 63,194 downwards.
TGCCCATTCGTGACATGGTCATCTTTCCCCATATGATGACGCCGTTTGTCGTGGGCCGCGAATCCAGCGTGCGCGCGCTCGAAGAGGCGTTGTCGGGCGACCGGAAGATCTTTCTGGCGACCCAGCATGACGCCTCGATCGACGAGCCGAATGTCGACGACATCTATGAGACGGGCACGATCGGAAACATCGTCCAGAGCGTGAAGATGCCGGATGGAAACATCAAGGTGCTGGTCGAAGGAGTCGAGCGGGCACGGGCGACTGCGATCAATGACGTCGATGGGTTCTTTGTGGCGACAGTGCGCACGGGGCAGACCCATCTGGAGCTGACGCCGCAGGTTGAGCAGTTGATGCAGAGGGTCCACACGCTGTTCGAGCAGTATGTAAAGCTGCAACAGTCTTTGAACTACGAGACCATGGCCGCGAGTGTGCGTGCCGATGAACCGGCGAAGCTGGCGGACACGATTGCGGCAAACCTACAGCTTTCGATTGAGGAGAAGCAGCAGTTGCTGGAAGTCTTCGATCCGGAGCTGCGGCTGTCGCGAGTGGCGGACGTGCTCGACCTTGCGATTGAGAAATTGAACATGGACCGCACCATCCAGTCTCGCGTGAAGCGGCAGATGGAGAAGGCCCAGAAAGAGTACTACCTCAACGAGAAGATCAAGGCGATTCAGAAGGAACTTGGCCGTGGAGAAAAGTCCGAGTTCGATGAGCTGAAGAAGAAGATCGAAGAAGCTGGGATGCCGAAGGACGTGCTCGATAAATCGATGCAGGAGCTGAAGAAGCTGGAAGCGATGCCGCCGATGTCAGCCGAGTCCACCGTCTCGCGCAACTACCTTGACTGGCTGCTGGCGGTGCCGTGGAAGAAGCGGTCGAAGGAGATTCGTTCGATTGAGCATGCCGAGCAGATTCTCAATGAAGACCATTATGGCCTGGAGAAGATTAAGGAACGCATCCTTGAATTTCTGGCTGTGCGCCAGTTGGTGAAGAATCCCAAGGGCTCGATTCTGTGCTTCGTCGGGCCTCCGGGCGTGGGCAAGACTTCTCTGGGAATGTCGATTGCCAAGGCGACGGGGCGTAAGTTTGTGCGCATGTCGTTGGGCGGGGTGCGTGATGAGGCGGAGATTCGCGGGCATCGGCGCACCTATATCGGAGCATTGCCGGGGCAGATCATTCAGTCGATGAAGAAGGCGGGAACCAAGAACCCGGTCTTCATGCTGGATGAGGTCGACAAGATGGCTTCGGACTTCCGCGGCGATCCGGCCAGTGCCCTGCTTGAGGTTCTGGACCCGGAGCAGAATACTTCGTTCCAGGATCATTACCTCGACGTGGAGTATGACCTGTCGCAGGTGCTGTTTGTCGCGACTGCGAACGTGCTGCATACGATTCCGGGACCGCTGCAGGACCGCATGGAGATTCTGCGGCTGCACGGCTATACAGAACTCGAAAAACTGGAGATTGCGAAGCAGTATCTGGTCAAGAAGCAGCGCGAGGCCACGGGCTTGACCGAGGGTCAGGCGGTCTTTGAAGACGACGCGCTGCGGCAGATCATTCGCGGATACACGCGTGAAGCCGGCGTGAGAAATCTCGAACGCGAGATCGGCAATGTGTGCCGCAAGGTAGCGCGCCGCGTGGTGAAGAACGGCCCCAAGCATCAGGAGGCCGTGACGGGTGCCAACATCAGCGAGATTCTCGGTGTGGAGAAGTTTCGCGACTCACAGGTCCACGAGAAGAGCGAGATCGGGCTGGTCACAGGCCTCGCCTGGACCGAGATGGGCGGCACGATTCTACAGACTGAGGTACAGGTACTGGACGGCAAGGGCAAGCTGACGGCGACCGGCCAGCTAGGCGACGTCATGCAGGAGTCCGCACAGGCTGCGCTGAGCTATATACGGTCGCGAGCGAGCCATCTGGGACTGGCGAGGGACTTCTATCGGAATGTCGATATCCACGTCCATGTGCCGGAGGGCGCTATTCCCAAGGATGGTCCTTCGGCAGGCATCACTCTTGCTACGGGTCTGGCTAGCGCACTGACCAAGATCAAGGTACGGCGCGATATCGCCATGACCGGAGAGATTACGCTGCGGGGCAAGGTGCTGCCAATTGGTGGGCTCAAAGAGAAGCTGCTGGCGGCACATCGTGCAGGTATCTTTGAGGCGATTCTTCCGGAGGACAACCGCAAAGACCTGGCCGATCTACCGGAGCTGCTGAAGACCTCGATGAAGCTGCATTTCGTCGAGGAGATGGACCAGGTACTACAGATTGCGCTGGAAGAGAAGCTTCCTGAATTGCATGAAGAGACGCCGGCCGTCCTTGGATCGGTATTGCCAGCCGTGATCGATGGCGCACAGCCGGTAGCGCATCAATAGACCACCAGACCAACAGAAGACCATGAGCACGTTAGTGGAAACAAAAGACCGAGCCTATGGCTCGGTCTTTGTTTTTCTGGGAGAGGGGTTCGCGGGAAACAGGAAGTATCTTCAGACCGATCGCTTGCCGGTTATGAAGTGCATGATGAAAGAGATGACGGCGAAGATAATTAGTAGGTGAATGAGGAAACTGCTTATATGCAGGACGAAGAATCCGCCCAGCCAAAGAACAATCAGCACCACAGCCAGAATGAGAAACATTTGTGACCTTCTTTCGTCAATTAAAGTTGTCGCGTCCAGCGCGAACCTTCATAGGTCATAAGAGACACGATCAGCCGCATCCGTTGTATCTACAACGAAAGAATATGAAAACACTTTATTTTGGGGAAAAGATAAGGCGGCCAGAGATCTCTGGCCGCCTTATCTTTCGTACCTGTTCGGACGGGTTAGAGCGGTTCCAAAGCGACGTACGTCGAAGACGAGATCGGGTCCTCCGTCTTCGACGAAGGATGACAATAATTTGGGGGGATAGCTTCTCTGAAACGACTCCAGGGAAGGTCTGATTACGTCTCCCAAGATTCCCTCAGCGACTAAAGCCGCATTGCGGGCAAGTCACTTATGGCACGGCTGAAGCCGTGCCCTTAACAGAGCCTGACTTAATCAGAGGCTCACTAGACCGTGCCGCCAGCGATGGAGGGGATGAGCATTACTTCGTCGCCGTCCTGAAAGGCGTAGGTTTCGCCGCCGAGGAAACGAATGTCTTCGTCGTTGACGTAGATGTTGATGAAGCGGCGAAGTTTGCCGTCATCGCCCTTGATCTGGGTGCCGAGGGCGGGGAAGGTCTGGTCTATATCCGCGATCAGAGCGGGGAGATTCTGCGCGGCGGAGTCGAATTGCTTGCGGCCATCGGTGTGGCGGGTGAAGGCGGCGGGAAGGGTTACTTTAATTGCCATGATTGCCTCCTGCAACTGCCAGTTCCGGTTCGGCGACGCCGTCGAGCTCGCGCAGATAGGCATCGAAGTCAGCCAGGCGTGGGCGAACGGCACGCTCTTCCCGGTAATGTCCGGCCAGTGCGTCAGTGGTTTTGAGTCCGTTGCCCGTGATGCAGGCGACGGTAAGTTCGTCGGGGGAGATGCGTCCGTGGGCGTAGAGACGGGCGGTGACAGCAGTGGTGACGCCGCCCGCAGTCTCGGTGAAGATGCCTTCCGATTCGGCGAGTTCCTGAATGCCGGCGACGAGTTCGACGTCGGAGACATCCTCAGCCCAGCCGCCGGTGGCACGAATCATTTGCGATGCGGCGGGACCGTCAGCAGGGTTGCCGATGGCCAGCGAGCGGGCGATGGTGTTAGGCCGTTGCGGCTCGATGAAGTCATTGCCCAGCTTGACCGCCTGAGAGATCGGCGAGCAGCCGGTGGCCTGGGCGCCGAAGAAGCGGACGTGCTTCTCTTCGACGAGGCCGAGATAGATGAGTTCCTGAAAAGCCTTGCGAATCTTGCGGATTAGCGAGCCGCCCGCCATGGGGACGACGACGTTATCGGGCAACCGCCAGCCCAGTTTTTCGGCGATCTCGTAGCCTACCGTCTTTGAGCCTTCGGCGTAGTAGGGACGGAGATTGACGTTGACGAAGCCCCAGTTGTACTCGTCGGCGATCTGGCTGCAGAGGCGGTTGACATGGTCGTAGTTGCCGTCGATGCGAACCAGACGGGCGCCGTAGACCTGAGTGTTGAGGATCTTGGCGGCTTCAAGCTCCGCCGGGACGAGGATGCAGGCCTTGATGCCGAGGCGGGCGGCCTGTGCGGCTACCGAGTTGGCAAGATTGCCGGTCGAGGAGCAGCCGACGGTGTCGAAGCCAAAGCGCTGGGCGTTGGCCAGAGCGACCGAGACCACGCGGTCCTTGAAGCTGAGAGTTGGGAAGCAGACGGCGTCGTTTTTGATGTAGAGATTCGTTGCGCCGATGCGCTTGCCGAGATTTTTAGCCTTGATGAGAGGAGTGAAGCCAACGGGGAGATCGGGCTGGTAACCTTCCGGGATGGGGAGAAGAGCGGCGTAGCGCCAGATGCTGGGCGGTCCTGCTGCAATGGCTTCGCGGGTGAAGATACCGCGCGCGGCTTCCAGATCGTAGACCACCTCAAGGGGCGCCAGACAATCAGGGCATGCGGACAACGGCTGGTTGCCAAACCGCTTTCCGCACTCATTGCATTTCAGTTCATACGCCGTACAGGAATAATTCATCACGCTCTCTCCGAGAGGAGGAGGATATGAACCTGTGACTTGCTCTCGTGGATTGCTCCACGGGCTCAGCCACGTGCAGCGCAGGTTAGTCTGAAAATCGCGGGGTGCAGATTTTAGAAGTGCGCCCCGAATCTCATGTTCCCCGGTTACCAGGAGAGAGTTGACACCGGTCGCCCGAATTGCTCAGGCCGGTTGTCGTGGCGTCACAGGGCTCGTCCCTCAACCACTCTTCATGAAATTCAAATTTGCCCGAGAGCAAACTGGAATGTTTAATTTTTAGCACAATGCCGATGCTGCTGCAAGTACGATTGCTGTTGAATAGATGCGTTCGGACTGGGCGCGGGTGCATTTTCTGCGCGTCTGCAGCGGCGATTTCGCTCAGCTAACTTTTTGCGACGATATCGCGGACGCCATCGACAAAGGCAGCAGGATTGAACTCAGTGCGGAGAATTTCGTCGGGACAATCGGTGAGAATGGCGACACGCCAGTTGCAGACGAAGGCGATCAACTGCCCGTGCTGGGCGGTCTTAATCTCAGAACAGAGATGCTCCGCGTCGGTGATCCCCGACTCCCCTTCCACATCCACCAGAACGAGATCGTAGGGACGAGCGCTGAACATGGACAGCGCCTCGGCATGGCTGAGAGTGGAATCGACATCGAAGCCCGAGATGCGAAGAATCTGGTCGCGGAGAGGACGCAGCATCTCGCGGGAGCAGATATGCAGGATGGTGCGCTTATTGCCGGTGAGTGGTTCCATGGTTCTACGATTCGCTCGGTCCCAAAATGTTGTAGCTCGCTCTTTCCCAAAGGACCCTTATTTTAGGTCCATCAGAATATGAGGTGTCACAAAAGAAAAACAGGTCCTCCGCCTTGGGCGAAGGATGACACTATTTGCGGGCATGACTTCATTTGTGAGGATAGTTTCATTTGTGAGGATAGTTTCTTTTGAAACTGCGCTAGGCAAGCGCTTCAGCTTCGTCCTTCTCTGATTCGACGGCATCCGGAAGCGTATGGACGGGGACGAGGAGATCTTCCTTGCGCATGACCAGGCTGGTGGCGTTGAGGCTGGCAAGCTCGAAGCCGTGGCCGTGCGTAATGGCGTCAGTCGGGCAGGCCTCGACGCAATAGCCACAGAAGATGCAGCGGTTGTAGTCGATGTTGTAGACCTTGGCGTAGCGCTCGGCCGAGGAGATGCGGACAGATTCGGTGTTGTCCGCAGCCTCGATATAGATACAGTTCGAGGGGCAGGCAGCAGCGCAGAGGAAACAGGCAACACATTTTTCGAGACCGTTTTCGTCGCGCTGGAGCTGATGCTTGCCGCGAAAACGCTCCTGAAATATGGCCCCGCGCATGGGACCTTTGCCGTCGGGATAGTTCTCGACTTCGGTCGGCTGGAACATCTCCTTGAGGGTGACGCTCATTCCCTTGGCTATGGCTGCGGCGGCGCTGACTTTGGACATGGATTAAGTATAACTTGTACCCGAAAAGACGGATGAAGTAAGCGTCCGGCAGGATAGGATGTGGGAATGAAAGCGATTCGGCTGGCCGCATGTCTGGTGACCGTGGAGTAAAGGGGAGATTCACCATGGACTTTGAGCAACTGAAGACATTCATTGAGGTGCAGCGACAGAAGAGCTTTTCTAAAGCGGCCGAAAAGCTGCGGATTACGCAACCGGCGGTCTCTGCGCAGATACGCTCGCTGGAGCGCGAGATAGGAGAAACTCTCTTCGACCGGAAGGGCGGCAAGGTTACTTTTACCGCTGCGGGACGGGTCTTCGAGCCGTTTGCCGAGCATGCTCTCGATTGCCAGCGGCACATGATGATGATGGTGGCAGAACAGCTTCGCTCTCCTCGGGGTGAGGTCGGGATCAGCGCGCAGGAGTCGACAAGCCTGTATGTTCTGCCGGATGTCTTTGTGGAGTTCAAGAAATATTATCCGCGAGTTGCGCTGAAGATTGTCCGGGCAGAGAGGGCACGCACGATCGAAGCGCTGCTAAACCGGGAGATCGATTTTGGAGTCGTCTCACTTCCGGTGAAAGATCCTCGGCTTACGGTGGAGACGATCCATCGCGATGAGTTGGTGCTTGCGGTGCCGAAAGATCACCCGCTGCACTCGGTAAAGAACGCGGGGGTAAAAGACATCGTCAAATATCCCTTCCTGTTGCCGAAGCAGGGACGTCAGCGCGAACTGATCCTGAATATCTTCAGGATGCAGGATGTTCAGCCCAAGGGAGTGATGGAGGTGGAGAGTGGCGAGTTGATGAAGCGCTTCATCGTGGCGGGGCTGGGGATTGGATTTTTGCCAAGCGCTAATATCGCGGACGAAATTAAGCGGGGCACGCTGGAGATCGTGAAGGTTGAAGCGCTGAGGCTGACACGCGACCTGGGGATTGTTTATCTCAAGGAGAAGTCAATGACCCGGGCGACAAAGGCGTTTCTGGAGATAGCAGGCCGGGATGTTGGCGGGCCGGGGTCGGCGGGGCTGCCGGATCAGTAAGTTACTTCGTAGACTTAGTTCAACGTAAGTAGCCCGCAGAGCTTATTAGCTCAATGCGGGCTTTCTTATGTTTATATTTTGAGGCGCTTTCTTCTTATAAAGCACGCTCTCCCCGCTCCTGGTTTCTGATGCGGATTGCGTCTTCTGCCTTGTAAAGAAAGATCTTTCCGTCGCCGATCTCCCCGGTTGCAGCATGTTTGATGATGGTCTCAAGAATCGATTCGACGCGTTCGTCGGGAACGACAATCTCGATCCGCAACTTGGGAATCAGGCTGACTTCGTATTCGCGGCCGCGATAGGTTTCGGTGTGACCCTTCTGCCGGCCGTGGCCGCGAACTTCTCCTACGGTCATGCCCTCGACACCAAGATCGGAGAGCGCTTCCTTGATTGCGTCGAACCGGTTTGGTCTTACAATCGCCTCTATCTTTGTCATGCTGTCCTCGCATCAATTCATCGGGTTGAATGGTGAGTTTCAAAAATTGAAGAATGCGAAGGGGACGACCGATGCTCGGTTATCCCCTTGCGTTCTATCTGCCTTCCGAGATCGTCGCGCCCGAAGGCGAGCCGAGAGTGGTGATAACGTACTCGGGATAGGCGGAGATGCCATGCTCGTGCAGATCGAGGCCGTAGAGTTCACCCTCTCTCGATACACGCAACGTACCGGTGAGATTCACCAGCCACATAACCAGCATGGCAACCGCAAAAGTGGATACCGTCACGATGGCGCTCCCAATAAACTGTGCCTTGAAGAGCGTCAAGCCGCCGCCATAAAAGAGCCCTTTGAGCGGCGCGCTATTGTCTGGAGCTAGCGGGCCGGTAGCACCATACTTACCCACAGCGAATAAGCCGAGAGAGAGCGTTCCCCAAATGCCGCAGATACCGTGAACTGGTACTGCTCCGATGGGATCATCGATGCGAAGCCACTCGAGTAACTCGACTCCCAGGACAACGATGACGCCGGCGATTCCTCCTAAGAGGATGGCCCCGGTGGGACTTACCCAATAACATGGGCAAGTAATGGCTACCAGGCCAGCCAGGAATCCATTTACTGTGAAGCTGATATCCCACTTCTTGCTCATGAAGTAAGCGACCATCATGGCTGTGAGACCGGCTGCGCAGGCTGCGAGCGTTGTGTTGGCAGAGATTCTACCGATGCCCTCGAAGTCCATCGCGGAGAGGGTGCTGCCGGGGTTGAAGCCATACCAGCCGAACCAGAGCAACAGACCGCCGGATGCGGCAATCGTGAGGTCGTGGGGGAGCATGGGGCCACCGCCGTCGCGCTTGAACTTCCTGCCGAGACGCGGACCGAGAACGATCGATCCGGCAAGAGCGATCATGCCGCCGATGGTGTGGACGACCGTTGAGCCGGCGAAATCGTGGAAGCTTTGCCCGAGGGTGGGAAGGAAGAAGCCCTTGCTCCCCATAGTTGCGAGAAAGCCATCCGGACCCCATGCCCAGTGGCCGATGATGGGATAGATAAAGCCGGAGACGGCGAGGCTGTAGAGAAGGTCGCCGACAAAGCCGGTGCGGCCGATCATGGCCCCGGAGGTAATCGTGGAGCAGGTATCGGCAAAGGCAAACTGGAAGATCCAGAAGGCCAGGAAGCTGACACCGGTTGATTCATAGGTCGCCGGGATATCTTTCAGAAAAAACCAGTGGTAACCGATGAATCCATTGCCATGACTGAACATGAATGCAAAGCCGATGGCATAGAACAGCAAACCGCAAAGACAGGTATCGACGACACACTCCATCAGCACGTTGACGGTCTCGCGCGATCGACAGAAGCCGGCTTCGAGCATGGTGAAGCCGACTTGCATTCCAAAGACCAGGAAGGCAGCCACCAGCGTCCACATGGTGTTGACGGGATTGACAATGTCCGCGGCCTTTACCATCGGCGCATCAGCCGCCAATACGGTTGTGAAGCAGAGTTCCGTGATGAAGGTGGCGACCAGCATGACAGCCGCAACACCTAACACCTTTCCCGCAAGCAAGACCAGGCCATAACGACGCCACTGGGCCTGATGCAGACGCTCGCCCAGCCGTCTGATCTTCTGCGGAAGCGATAGTCCTACTATCTGGTCCACTGTATTTGACATTCAGAGAACTCCTTTGCTGGAAAGTAGATGAATCTGCTTTAGGGTGCTTCTGGCCTGGACCTGAGAGATGCCTCGGGCCGACTGCGACCCTTAGTTACGTTGCGGTAGATGTACCGTACATAGGCCTATGTCGGCCAGCAAGAGCTCATTCGCAAAAGAACTTTTTTCTATGAGGAGCATCACTTTTTATGGCAGACACAGTATCAAGAAGAAGCAAACCAGCCGGTCGTCATAAATTTTCTTGATGCGCCGTATCGATTGCCTTGATTCAGAAAGAATGCTGTAGCTCGCGTGCTATACCCAAATAACACACTTACCACTCTCTTCGGAGTTACACCCGAAGGGGATCAGAGCCAAGGGCAACCGCTGGTTTTACGACGGTCTACTTATGACTTCTTAACGCTTTCCTTACGGACTTCCTATGATTTGCGCTCTACCATCACAGCACCTCAAACGCGAGAAAGGACACCAAAGCGATGGCTCAATTGAAGAGGAAGACTGCATTCACGAGAATTACCCTTGCGATACTGGCCAGCTGTACAGGGATGCTCCTGTTGACGACGCAACACATGCAGGCACAAGATGCGTCGCCACCAGCTCAACCGTCCAGCTCTACGCCAGCAGCAGCGCCCGCTGCACCACCAGCGTCGGTCTGGAGTGTGGGCGGGATTGACTTCAGCGGCCTTGTTGACGGCTATTACAACTTCAATGCGAATCATCCGCCCAATAGCTCCAATGGAAACCAGCTTCGTAACTTCGATTACGACGCCAATGCCTTTAGCTTGAATATGGCTAAATTGACCATGTCCCACGATGCGGATCCAGTAGGTTTCCGCGTGGATCTGGGCTTCGGTAAAGCATTCAATCAAATTCTCAGCAGCGAGCCTGATTTCAAACACCTTGAGCAGGCCTATGTCAGCTGGAAGCCCACAAAGGGCAAGGGGTTTGAAGCAGATTTCGGCGAGTTTGTGACATCAGCGGGCGCTGAGGTGATTGAGAGCAAGGATAACTGGAACTACTCGCGCTCGTTGCTGTTTTCGCTGGCGATCCCCTACTACCATGTCGGCCTACGCACATCGATTCCCATTGCCAAGAGCTTCACGGGCGGCATACAGGTTGTAAACGGATGGAATAATTTCAGCGATAACAATAGCGGCAAGACTATCGGTTTGACGGGGGTTTACACCAATCCTAAGTTCACCCTCAGTACGAACTACTACGTCGGCCCTGAAAATAGCCATACGAATAAGGGTTACCGTAATCTCCTGGACACGACGCTGCTGCTTACACCGACCTCTAAGGTAAGTGCATACATCAATTACGACTACGGCCAGAATCGGAATGCCGGCGTGATTGATAGCGAAGCTGCGAATCCGAAGTATCAAACTACCGATCTTTCTCACTGGCAAGGCATCGCAGCAGCCTTGCATTATCAGGCTACAAGCAAGATCGCCTTTACTCCGCGCTTCGAATACTTCAAGGATGAGTCTGGATTTTCGACTGGGACGGTACAAAATGTAAATGAGTTTACGCTGACTGGCGAATACAAGATGCCTGAGGGGCTTCTGGCGCGACTCGAGTACCGTCGCGATAACTCTGACCAACCGTACTTCGTCAAGGGCGGTCGTCTTGTGGATGCTCAATCGACGCTTGAAGTTGGTGTTGTCGCCTTCTTTGGCCCGAAGAGATAAACAGAAGCCTAGCAGAGTCGTTACAAATTGAGATTTATCTGCAAATAAATACTTGCCTATAGCAAAGGAGTTTTATGTCCAGCACGCTTCGTAATTTTATTGAGCTTTCCTATTCAGAATTAGAAGAACTAAACCTTGAGGCTAAGGAGCAGAGACGCAGCCGGGTTGCCCCCGATGTGATTCAGGAGGCACGCATTAAATACCTGACAGACACTCCTGGCATCAAGGCGGTAACGGTCCTGTTCAGCGATCTGGAAGGCCGCCTTCACATGCTGGACTACGACAAAAAGTTTCTGCTGAAGAGCTGGGATAACCTGACATTCGACGGCTCGTCGATTCGAGGCTTTACCGCGCAGCGGGAGAGCGATCTGCGTCTGGCCCTGGATTGGAGCGCCTTTTACTGGGCTCCGTCTGATGTCTTTGGCGCGGGCAAAGTGCTCGTCTTTGGCGAAGTGATCGACAAGGCCGGCTCTGCTTACGGTGCAGACATTCGCGGATTGTTGAAGCAGATGTCGAACCAGCTACACGAGGAGCATGGCTACACGCTGAATGCGGCCAACGAGATTGAAGGCTTCCTGTTTGAAGGCGTCGACGCGGAGCGATGCTTCCATGAAACAGGTGAGTTCAAGTATGTGAATACGGGGGGCTATTACCATTCGCTTCCCGGCGATCCGCTGCGTGGATTCATTGACACCACCGCAGAAGTACAGCGTGCGATGGGATTTGAGAACGAGAAAGACCATCCCGAGGTTGCGCCTTCGCAGTTCGAGATCAACTACAGCTACGGCGAGGTGGTTGCGGCTGCTGACCAGATTCAACTCTACAAACTGATCTGCCGCCAGATTGCGACGCAGATGGGCATGACCGCTAGCTTTCTGCCGAAGCCGGTGGTCGGCGTTAACGGCAGCGGCATGCATACGAACATCTCCATCACGAAGAACAAGAAAAATCTCTTCTGGGATCCGAATGGAGAAGAGAAGATGTCGAAGTTTGCATGGCAGTTTGTCGATCGAATTCTGACGCATGGCAACGACATCTGCCTGCTGCTGAATGCGAGCGTGAACGCGTATCGACGGCTCGATCCGCACTTCGAAGCCCCGAACCAGATCAAGGCCTCGGCCACCGACCGCGGCTCCATGGTGCGCATCCCTATCGGAAATGAGAAGAGCGCTCGGGTGGAGGTGCGCTCGGTCGGGCCGGATGCCAACCCATACCTCGTGCTGTATTCGATCTTCAAGAGCGGCCTCCATGGCGCGACGGCGAAGATTAAAAATCTGCGCCAGGCCGAGCGATATCTGCCGGACAACATCTACACCGCGCTGGAAGGGTTCCGTGAGTCCAAGTGGACGACGGATCTGCTGGGCAAGGACGTAAAGGCACGGTATGCCGATCTGAAGCAGGCTTCCGCAGACCGGTGCCCTCGGTTGCTGGGGACGGTCGTGAAGCAATCGGAGGTGCAGTTCCATCACGAAATCTATAACCAGCTTCTTTGGGGCCAGTTTTAGCGGATCTAGAGAGATGTAGAGACGCATTGTGATCAGCACCATGGCCGGCTCACTCAGAGCCGGCTATTACTTGCGCACGTGAGGATCATTTTTTGCAAAGATGGCGTAAAATCAGGACGTTGCAGGCATCTCGCAGGCTCGTTTCCAGCAGCGAGGCGCATACACGAGATCTGGACGCAGGTGAGTTCTGTGCGATCCGACATATCTCTAACGTTGTGGGCAATGTAATTTTGCCAAGGATCTGCACTCTCGTATGAGGCGGAATCCACGGAAGGATTTACCAGAATGTCGCGTATCGTTCGCTGTTCCCTGATTCAGGCTACGAGTATCAACCACGCAGGAAAGTCATTGGCCGAGATCAAGCAGGCCATGATCGACAAACATATCCCACTGATCCAGCAGGCGGCTGCCAATGGAGCGCAAATTGTCTGCCTCCAGGAACTCTTCTACGGGCCATATTTTTGCGCGGAACAATCGCCGCGCTGGTATGACCTGGCGGAGCCAATGCCCGATGGGCCGACGACGAAGCTCATGCAGGAGCTGGCGAAGGAGTTGCACGTTGCCCTTGTGGTGCCCATCTATGAGGTGGAAGGTACAGGCGTTTACTACAATGCCGCCGCGGTGATTGATGGTGAAGGCAAGTATCTGGGCAAGTATCGCAAGTCTCATCTTCCGCATGTCGCTCCGGGCTTCTGGGAGAAGTTTTATTTCCGTCCGGGCAATCTTGGATTTCCGGTCTTCGATCTCGGATTCTGCAAGATTGGGGTTTATCTCTGCTACGACCGCCACTTTCCAGAGGGCGCGCGCGCGCTGGGTTTAAATGGCGCCGAGATCGTCTTCAATCCTTCGGCGACGGTTGCGGGCTTGAGCGAGTATCTGTGGAAGCTCGAACAACCAGCACATGCTGCTGCCAATGGATACTTCGTCGGCGCGATCAATCGAGTAGGGATAGAAGCTCCATGGAACATCGGTGAGTTCTTCGGTCAAAGTTATTTCTGCGATCCTCGCGGCCAGATCGTTGCGGAGGCTTCGCGCGATAAAGACGAGGTTCTAACCACTGATCTCGACCTGGAACAAATTGCCGAGGTGCGCAAGACATGGCAGTTTTATCGCGACCGCAGGCCGGAGATGTACGGCGATCTGGTGAAGCCGTAGTTCCCTGCTCTGTTCTATCTGACTGATCTCTATCTGACTGATCGATTTTCTCGTACGCCAAGAGGTAAGTAACGATGCAAGAGGCACTCCAGCAGGAGCCCGGGATTGCAGAGATGTTTGCGGACCTGCATCCCCCATTCGAGGCGCAGGCAGCGGTGATTGAATCGAATCGCTGCCTCAATTGCTTCGATGCGCCTTGTACGGGAGCGTGTCCTACACATATCGATGTTCCGAGGTTTATCAAGAAAATTGCCAGCGGTAATTTACATGGCTCTGCGCTTGGGATTCTCGATGCAAATATTCTTGGAGCAAGTTGCGCCCGAGTATGTCCTGTCGAGGTGCTTTGCGAAGGAGCCTGCGTCATGCACGGCTATAACGAACAGCCGATTCAGATTGGACGGCTGCAACGATTTGCCATGGACGACTTCCACGCACTGGGCGGGAAGCTACCACGAAAATCCAACCAGCATCACGCCGAAAAGATCGCCTGCATTGGCGCAGGACCTGCTTCGCTGGCGGCGGCGGTGGAGTTGAAGCAGCGGGGCTTTCAGGTAACTGTATTCGATAAACATGCTTTACCGGGCGGACTGAATACCTATGGAGTGGCGGAGTACAAACTGCCGCTGGCGGATAGCCTTCGCGAGATCGAGCTGATTCGAGAGTTGGGAGTCGAGTTTCGATTGGGGGTGGAGATTGGTAACGAGACTTCGCTTGCGGAACTGGAAGCTGAGTTCGGCGTGATCTTCATTGGCGTGGGTCTGGGCCCGATGCATCGGCTGGATATTCGCGGGAACGACCATCCGGACGTCGTTGAAGCTTTGCAGTTTATAGAGAGTTACAAGACAGGAAAGACAACTCGGGTAAAGGGCCATGTGGTCGTAGTCGGTGCGGGGAATACCGCCATCGATGCGGCGAATGCAGCTAAACGGCTGGGAGCCGAGGAGGTTTCGATTCTGTACCGGCGCACCAGGGCGAATATCTCTGCGTTTGACTTTGAATATAAGCAAGCCTTACAGGAGGGAATTCGTTTTCTCTGGCTGACTCAGTTGATGGCTATTCACGCCTCGACTCAGGGCATCGTATCCGTCGAATGTATGCGCATGGAGATGGCCTCCGATGGATCGCTCAAGGCGATCGCAGGCTCGGCCTTCCAACTGGAATGCGGCATTGTGATCTCTGCGATTGGTCAGTCTCCGATGCTTGAACTTCTGGCGCAATGCCGCGAGGTGCAGTTGGAAGATGGACGGGTGGTTGTCGATCGCACAACCGGCCAGACGACGAATGGGAAATACTTTGCCGGTGGCGATTGTGTCAATGGAGGGCGCGAGGTGGTTGACGCGGTTGCAGATGGCAAACGCGCCGGGGCGGCTATCGCCCGCGTGCTGGAGGCAGCGCATGTCTAAGTACAGCGTGAAACCGGACCTGTCCGTAAACTTTGCAGGCATTCAATCGCCCAATCCGTTCTGGCTTGCTTCCGCGCCGCCGACCAATACCGGCGAACAGATTATGCGGGCGTTCGATGCGGGATGGGGAGGCGCAGTGTGGAAGACGATGGGAGCGCAGGTTACGAATACCTCTTCGCGCTACTCTTCGATCGATTGGAACGGCCAACGGATGATGGGCTTGAGCAACATTGAGTTGATCAGCGACCGTCCGCTCGACGTGAATCTGCGGGAGATGACGGAGGTCAAGAAGCGCTATCCGAAGCAGGCATTGATCGCGTCGCTGATGGTCGAGTCGACGCGCGAAGCATGGCACACCATCGTGCAGCAGGCTGAGGATGCGGGTGCGGACGGACTGGAACTGAACTTTGGCTGTCCTCACGGCATGAACGAGCGCGGCATGGGATCTGCCGTCGGCCAGGTTCCGGAGTACACGGAGATGATTACGGCGTGGGTGAAGGAGAAGGCGAAGACGCCGGTCATCGTCAAGCTGACGCCGAATATATCGGATATCCGTGTGGCGGCGCGAGCGGCCAAACTCGGCGGGGCCGATGCGTTGGCCGCGATCAACACCATCAACTCCATCATGGGCATCGATCTCGATACGTTCATTGCGCGGCCTAATGTTGATGGCAAGTCGTCGCATGGTGGATACAGCGGACCGGCCGTGAAGCCAATTGCGCTCAACATGGTGCAGCAGGTGATGAGCGATCCGGAGGCAGAGCTGCCGATCTCCGGCATTGGCGGCGTGGCGACATGGAAGGATGCTGCGGAATTTATCCTGCTCGGTTCAGGCACGGTTCAGGTCTGCACGGCGGTGATGCATTATGGCTACCGCATCGTCGAGGACATGATCGACGGGCTGGAGAACTGGATGTGCGAGAAGGGTTTTCACTCTATCGAGGGCTTCCGTGGGCTTAGCCTGCCGAAGATGGCGGAGTGGAAGGATCTGAATCTGAACTACAAGGTTGTCGCGCATATCGATGAGTCGAAGTGCATTGGATGCGGGCTTTGCTATACGGCATGCTGGGATGGAGCACATCAGTGCATCCATGTGGATCGCGTGAGCGGGCCGGTTGATGGTCCTATCGAGTTGCATGCGAAGCCGGCTGACGTAGTCGCGGCAGGTAGAAGCGGGATCACGATGACTCCGATTCCGAAGCTGGACGGGATGAATCCTGCGACTACTGGCGCGTACGCGACTCCGCTTGCGCACATTCCGCGGGTCGATGAGACGGAGTGCGTCGGATGCAATCTCTGTTCGCTGGTTTGCCCGGTGGATGATTGCATCACCATGATTGAAGTGGATACGGGACTTCTGGCGGAGAGTTGGGAAGAGCGTTCTGCTGGGTGCCTGCTGGAGAAGAGCTGCTGATGGGATTGCTGATCCGCAATGGGACCGTTGTTACTGCCGATAAGACCTTTGCCGCCGATGTGCTGATCGAGGGCGAACTCATCAAGGAAGTGCGCGCGCGGATTGCTGCCGACGAGCATACCGTTGTCGATGCAGCGGGGATGCTGGTGCTGCCAGGCGGCGTCGACGCGCATACGCATCTGGACATGCCGTTCGGCGGGACGATGTCGAGCGACGACTTCGAGACAGGGACGCGAGCCGCCGCTATCGGCGGGACGACGACGATTGTGGACTTCGCCATTCAGGCCAGAGGGACGAAGATGCGCGACGCGCTCGATCTCTGGTGGAAGAAGGCCGAAGGAAAAGCCTGTATCGATTACGGCCTGCACATGATTGTCACCGACCTGGGCAGCGATGCGGGCAAGACCGGGCTCGATGACATGGACGACCTGGTGCGCGAGGGCGTGGCGAGCTTCAAGCTGTTCATGGCCTATCCGAATGTGCTGATGGCCGATGATACGACCATCTTCAAGGCTCTGCGGCAGACGGCGAAGAACGGCGCGCTGGTCTGCATGCACGCCGAGAACGGCAGCGTGATTGACGTGATCGTGCAACAGGCGCTGGCCGAGGGCAAGACTGCGCCGATCTATCATGCGCTTACCCGGCCGACGCTGGCCGAGGCGGAAGCAGTGCAGCGGGCGATTGCGATGGCGGAGATCGCGGGCGCGCCGGTTTATATTGTTCATCTTTCGTCGGAGGATGCGCTGAACCAGGTGCGCGAGGCTCGCGATCGCGGCGTTCCGGCGTTTGCCGAGACCTGTCCGCAGTATTTGTTGCTGTCGATTGAAGACAATATGAAGAACGAGTCGTTCGAAGACGCCAAGTATGTCTTTTCGCCGCCGCTGCGGGAGAGGAAGAATCAGGCGAAGCTCTGGGACGGACTGAAACACGATCATCTGCAGGTGGTCTCGACGGATCACTGTCCGTTCTGTTTTGCCGATCAGAAGATGCTGGGGATCGACGACTTTACGAAGATTCCCAACGGCGGGCCGGGGATCGAGAACCGGATGCAGCTGATCCATCATCATGGCGTCAACGCGGGCAGGCTCTCGCTGAACCGGTTTGTCGAGATCACTTCGACGGCTCCGGCACGCATCTTTGGGATGTATCCGAGGAAGGGCACGATCGCTCCGGGCAGCGATGCGGACATCGTGGTGTGGGACCAGAAGGCCGGACATACGATCAGCGCGGCGACGCACGCTATGCGCTGCGACTACTCGATGTTCGAGGGCTATCGGGTGATGGGCAATGCGCGGCAGGTGTTCTCTGCCGGTGAGTTGATCGTGGAGGGTGGAAAATTTCTGGGCAGGCCGGGACGGGGCAGGTATCTCAGACGGGAGCCGCGGGGTGGAGCCTGGCGATAGGGTTGTCCGATTCTCCTTTTTTCGGGGTACCCCCCGGGGGTACTTTTTTGTAAAGTACTTATAATCAAGAGTTTGCATATCTTGTACGCAGAGAAAAGCAGATCCTCCGCCCGCGGCGAAGGATGACAATATTTGGGGGTTTTTGGGGGTATTGCTTTGGAATGGCTTTCTTTATTTGTGGGTATAGCTGATTCGGAACCGCTCTAGAAGGTGAAGGCGAGGCCGGCGCGAATGGCTCGGGGGGACTGCGCGAGGAAGAGGGTCTTTCCGTCGGCGGAGAGGAAGGGACGATATCCCTCGGCCAGCAGGTTGGTGACGTCAACCGTGGCCTCAAGGCCCGGAGGAAGGAGGTTGCCGAACTTGATCGCCTGACGAAGGTAAAAGCTCAGATAAGCCTGGTCGCTGAAGGCCGCGTAGGGATCGACCGCCGTCACCATGCGGGAGGGCTGCCAGCGGTAGGCGGCGCGGACCTTGGTACCGCTGCGGAGGACTCTTCCCTTCACCGCGACCGTCGCGGACTGGGCCATCAGCGGAACCAGCTCCGTCTCCACGTTCTGGAGCGTAAGGACATCGTCGTCCTTCGCAGTGAGGGCGGCCCCGGTGCTGTATTCGAGCGCCACCCACATATTCGACGAAAGCGGCTCGGTCAACATCAGGTTTATTCCTTGGGTCTTGTAGCCGGAATTGAGCAGACGGAAGCTGTTTGTCGCCGTGTCGCCCAGAAGGCCCGCAGCCGATGGCAGGTCTGCCTGGGCGACGTCGGCTGCGCTGAGCACACCGCCGCCTGAGACCATGACCTGATCGAGCGAGTCGAGATAGTACGCCACCTGAAGGAGGCCGGGGCCGACCTTGCGCCCAACGGAGAACTCATGATGGAGGCCGCGTTCGGTCCGCATCCGGTTCTGCGACATGATCGCAACGGGCAACTCCTGCTGCACCGTATTCAGTCCGGCATAGGATTGCAGATCGCGCGAGGTCGCCATGCGGTAGCCGACCGTCCAGGCTTCGCTGGGATGAGCCGTGAGCTTGAGGAAGGGACGAGAGGCGACGGCGTAACCAGCCGTGCGGACGAGGTAGACGACGCCTCCGACTTCGAGATCGGCAGCATCGCCAAGCTGCATCTTCTGCGCGGTGGCTATCTGAAACGCCTGTAACCCCGATGGACTGGATGGATTGCCGGAGCCGATCATCTCGGGATGGGATTGATAGCCGACAACGGTACGGGTGGAACCGGCAAAGCCCAGCCGCCGCTCAATACCGGAGGCAAGATCGATCGACTGCATGCTCGTTCGCGGCCCGAGCACAGTTCCAATATCGGCGCGAAGAACCATCCCCGCACCATCGTCGAGGACACGGTCGACGGTGAATACGTTGTGGACGCCGCCGTCGGCAAAGCCGCCATCGGCGCTGCTGACAGCCGCCCGGGCGCGGGTGGTTGGAGTGGAGGTCTCGGTCACGCTGGACGAGACGGTCATCACATTACCATTTTCGGCCAGACGGAGGATGGGCCGGTTGATGGCGGAGCGCAGCGTCCACTTCCAGTCGTCGCCGGGCTCGTCGGCCTTGCGGCGTTCTGCGGGTAACCATGTGGTCGAGGCAAAGAGAGTATTCAGAGTGAGGTTTACAATTGCCCGGGCGCCGGGATGGAGTTGCAGGTTGCCGCGGGTCGTGGGCACGAAGAGAGCCGCCGTAGCCTTGACCTGATACTTGCCGGGAACCAGGCTGGTGATGAGGTAGCGTCCGTGGAGGTCGGTGAATGCCTTGCCTACCATGACGGAGCTGTTGGACATGACCTGAACCAGCGCGCCCATCTGGGCCACGCCGTCCGCATCGCGCACGACACCCGAGACCGTAGCGCCGGGACCTGCGGCTAGGCACACCGATGCTGTCGACAGCACCAGAACCAGAATCGCGACTTTTACCTGGAATCGTTGCACAGCATCTGTATCCTGCGCGTCGACGGCTGCTCCATAACGTGACCACACCCAGTAAAGAGAGGGTGCGGATTTACAGCCTGCTCCAACCACCGTTTATCGCACCTGAATCCGCGTAAACGTGTAGCCGATGCGTGTGCATGGCTGTATTAGTCCACTACAAAAGGCGCAGATTCTGCGATCTGCTGTTTGGTAATTCCGTCATTGACCTTGATCGACACCTTATACTTGCCGGGTTCCAGGCTGGCCAGAGGCATACTCTTCTGCAGTGTTACCTGATCGGAGTTGGGACTCGTCTTGGACGTGAGTTCCTCTGTCTGCAGAATCGTCTTGTTCGTCGTCATATCCACGATCTGATACTCGATGGTGGCGTCGTTGCGCTTGCTCTTCTCGTCGATACCGAGGTTATACACCTGCATCCAGAAGTTCAAATTCTGAGCGCGGTGGAAGGTGACCGGCATCGTAGCCTCGGCTGCTACGCGCGGAATAAGATGAGTATCGCCGATCACAAACTTGCCTGCGCCGATATCTCTCGATGGGACATGCTCCATCTGGCTGGCCAGAATCAGCGAGGAAGAGGAGAGGCGATCGTCGTCATACTTGGGCACATTGATGCTGCGCTTCCATCGGCCCAGGTGGTCAGGATTATTGACGTCCTTGATGCCGATGTCGATCTTGTACAGACCGGGCCGCAGGGGTAGCGCCTGCCAATAGACGGAGACGTTGTTGCGGGTCCGCTCAAGCAGTTCGCTCGGCACCTGAACATTGACCGTGTCTTCGAAGGTGCTAATAGGTCTGTCGTTCAGATTGGAGACGCGGCCGAGGATATTGACCGTCCCGGTAGCGACTCCATCCTTGTTGCTGAAGGTAATGTCGCCATTGCGAATCTGCACGGTAACCGGCACGAGCACCGTGTCATTTGTAATCTTCACGTAGTCGGTGCGGACGTTGAAGAGGAAGGGCGGTCCGGTAAGGATCTTCGAGGTCGTCATGAACGACTCCAGGTCCTTGAACTTGATGACCGGGGGCGCCAACAATTTGGAGTATCGATCGAGACGATCGAACTGCTTGCTCTGGTTCTGGGTCGACATGGGGCCGGTGCCAAGCTGCTCGAGGCCGCCGCCGGAGAAACGGTCTGCCTTGGTGGCCTGTCCCTGCTGCTCATAGAGGGTCATGCCCGCTCCGGGAACATGCTTGAGCGCGTCTTTCTCTGAGCGGTCGAGGGTCATGTGGTAGGCGCCGCACATGCAGGTGTCTACAAATTCGATATCGATGTTATCGCCGATACCGGCCAGATAACGGTAGTGCCAAACTTCAAATGGGAAGGTCGAGGTATTGCCGCCGCCCTCTTCCATGGGACGCTCATAGTTGCCGCCACTGGGGTGCGAGTCGATGCTGTCGGGCTTGCCGTATGCGATGTAGATGTGACCGCGGTCGGTCTTCCAGCCGGGCATGCCGGCGGCGAAGCGCTCGTTCGCATAGGCGATGCGGGCATAGTGCTCTTCGCGATATTCATTCTCCGGGGAGTCCGGATTGGGGTTCCTGCGCAGCCAGAAGTTCTCGATGAACGAGTCGCGCTCCTCGTCGTTGCTCAGGTTCTTGAAGGCCTTCATCTCCTGGTCGGTGATGATCCAGCGGACGTCTTCGTCGAGCCACTTCTTGTAGACGCCGTGCAGCTCGCCGCGGAGTGCCCTCTGCTGGGCCCGCTTCTCCTTGTCGGTCAACTGACGCTTGAGCGGGTCGGGCTTTTCTACATTGGAAGGAGTGGTCGTTCCATCAATCGATGGCAGGGCGGTATTCGCGTCCTGCGCCGGCAAAGCACTTGCCCCCATCATCGTCAAGAGTAGTAAAGCCGTGCCTGAAACGAGACGTCGTGACGTATTCATAGATAGGGTAGTGCTCCTAGTTAACCAATCTGTATTGTAGAGCGGTTACTGCCCCGGGACAAGGGGGTAGACCCCGGCTTGTACCCTGCTATGATCATCGATGGTAACCGGACAATAATAACGATTTAGCGTCGATTTCAGATAACTGCTACTCTTCTCCCGACCCTTATGACGCGGTGCCATAACCGGCAAGGGATGCTCAATGGAACTCTGGACGCTTCATATCCGTATATATATCTGACTGGCAGCCATTTCCCAATGCACGCAGCCGGGGTTTAACTCCCGGTCCGCGAGAAGAAAGCAGCAATGAGCGCGAAAAAGATTGTCTTGATCGTCGTCGGCGTCCTGGTACTGGCAGGCATTGTCGTAGGCACTATTCTGCATGGGCAAGCGAATGTAACCAAGGTTGCGACGGGCAAGGCGGTACGACAGGACCTGGTCTCGATCGTCAACGGCACGGGCCAGATCAAGCCGAAGACGTATGTCAACGTCGGAGCCACCTCCTTTGGGCGCATCACGCACCTCAATGTGAAGGAAGGCGACCACGTCAAAAAGGGCACTGTCCTGGCCACGATTGAAAGTGTGCAGCCACAGGCGACGGTCGCAGCCCAGCAGGCCACCATCGCGTCCAGCCGCACCGATGTCAACAGCTTCCTCGCGGCGGAAAAGACGGCCAGCGCGAATATCGCGGCAGCCAAAGCCGATCTGGAGCAGAAGAAGCTGGACTACAACCGCGCCCAGGCGCTGTACAAGGACCAGCTCATCGCCAAGCAGGACTTCGACAGCAAAAAAGCGGCCTACGATATGGCGGTCGCGACCCTGGCCCAGCGCGAAGCGTCGTTCGCACAGGCCGAGGCGCAGACGCTGTCGCAGCGTGCGCACGTCAATCAGGCGGTCGCCAGCCAGCGCTCCAACTACGATGCGCTGGACAAGACAATCAGCCGTGCTCCGTTCGATGGCCTGGTGACCAACGTTCCCGTCCGCGAGGGTGAGACCGTGGTGGTGGGTATTCAGAACGCCGAGGGCTCGACCATGATGACCCTGGCCGATATGTCGGTCATCACGGCCGAGGTCAAGGTCGACGAGACGGACATCGTCAATGTGGCGATGGGCCAGCCGGCCGACGTCACCGTCGACGCGCTGCCGGGACGCATCTTCAAGGGCCATGTCACCCAGGTCGGGGATCAGGCACTGCTGCGGACGACCGGTATCGCCACCAGCCAGAGCACGACCGGCACCGAAGAGGCCAAGGACTTCAAGGTAGTGGTTACGCTCGATCAGCCCTCGGACGATCTCCGTCCGGGACTCTCGGCCACGGCAAAGATCACCACGGCGAACAAGCCGAACGCGCTCACCATCCCGATTCAGGCGCTGGTGGAACGCAATGTCGATGCCGAGAAGGTTCTGGCCGCCAACGCAGGCAAGGTCAAGCCGGCCTCGAATGCAGCGGTTGCGCAGACTCCCGGCAAGGACAAACTGGTTCAGGGCGTCTATCTTGTGCAGCATGACCGTAAGAAACTTCGCGTGTCGTTTGTCCCGGTAAAGACGGGCATTACCGGCGCGACCGAGATCGAGGTGCTTGGCGGGCTGAAGCCGGGAGACGAGATCGTTACCGGCCGCTACAAGATTCTGCGAACACTCAAGAGCGGCACGGCCGTCAAACAGGACAACACTCCTGAGACTGCCGGAGACGCCGACAAGTCGTAAGAACACGGACCAGTTTCAAGGGAGAACCGCGTTGCGGGAACCACCACAGCGCCGTAAACGTACTATTCTGAAACATGCAGGAACCGGAGAACCGGATGGCCATCGAAACCGAAGTTGATCCAAAAGTCAGCAACTCCTCCGGCCCACGTCCGGGCGACGTCATCGTCACGGACAATCTGTGGAAGACCTACGAGATGGGCGACCAGCAGGTGCATGCTCTTCGCGGCGTGAATCTGCGCATCCGGCACAACGAATATGTCGCCATCATGGGACCGTCGGGCTCGGGAAAATCGACGCTGATGAACCTGATCGGCTGCCTCGATTCTCCCTCGCAGGGAAAGTACTGGCTGAACGGCCACGACGTCTCCGAACTGAACGACGATGAGCTGGCGCGCATCCGCAACAAGGAGATCGGCTTTGTCTTCCAGACATTCAACCTGCTGGCGCGGGCGACTTCGCTGCACAATGTCGAACTGCCGCTGATCTATAACGGCACTCCAGCCGTTGCCCGCATCGAACGGGCGAAGGCGGTACTGGAGTCGGTCGGTCTCGGCGAACGTATGATGCACAAGCCGAACGAACTCTCCGGCGGTCAGCGGCAGCGGGTCGCCATTGCCCGTGCTCTGGTCAACAAACCGTCAATCATCCTCGCCGACGAGCCCACGGGCAACCTCGACTCGAAGACCGGCGACGAGATTATGGCGTTATTCGACGAACTCCACGCCCAGGGCAATACCATCGTTCTGGTCACGCATGAGCCGGATATCGCCGAATTTGCCCATCGTGTGGTCACGATTCGGGACGGCGTGATCGCCAGCGACCATATCTCCTCTCGTATCAGCAACAAAGGGTAATCTCACTGCTAACATTCGCATTGCATCCACAATGCCGCCTGCAGCCGTCTAAGATGTAATGATGGCAAAGATTCAAAGCCTTCGCATTCGTGCGATTTTTGTTGCACTTCTTCTTGCCTGCCCGGCATTGCTTGCGCAGGGTGCGGCCCGTTTCGACCTGACCGGTCCCAAGGTCGAGGTCCATGTGACGCGGGACGGCAAGACGCTGCCTATTGCCTCGGTCCCGAATCTACAGGCCGGCGACAAGCTGTGGATTCATCCCGATCTCCCCCCCACGCAGTCGGTTCACTATCTCCTGGTTGTCTGCTTTCTGCGCGGTACGACGAACCCTCCTCCAGACAGCTGGTTTATCAAGATCCAGACCTGGAACCCGAAGGTCCGTGAGGAAGGCTCCACGGTTTATGTTCCCGACGAGGCGCAGCAGGCGCTGATCTTCCTGGCGCCGGAGACGGGAGGAGACTTCAGCACGCTGCGCTCTGCGGTTCGCGGCCGCCCTGGAGTCTTTGTCCGGGCCTCGCAAGACCTGATGGAAGCAGGTTTCGAACAGGCGCGGATCGAGAAATATCTTGCAGATATGCGGCTGGTTCCTCCCTCGGACCCCAAGGCCCTGCTTGTGCATTCGAACCTGATTGCCCGAACGCTCAATCTAAAACCCAACGAGGACTGCTTCAATCGGCAGGTCGACCAGCAGTACACCTGCCTTACCCAGAGCGGAAGCCAGATGCTGCTCAACGATGGGCATGGCGAAACTGTTGCCTCCAACCTTACCAATGGCGATACCTCCAGGTTCCTTACCGCGGCCAGTTACACATCGCTGGGCGGCGGCGGCGCGTACAGCGCTTACGTCGGTGCTGTCGTCGACCTGGTCCACCTGATGGGCGGCCTGCACACGGCGCAGTACCAATACATCCCAGCCATCGCATCTCCGCAGGGAGATAGCCTGAACCTCCGGCTGAATACGCCACCGTCCTTCCACAATCCAAAATCGGTCATCGTCATCGGCCTGCCCGCCATTCAGGCCTCGGTCTCGCCGCCGCTGCGGCCCGCGGACCCAAAGCACGTTACCTGCCTGCTGCAGCCTTCGGTCGTTTTACCGGTTGAAGGGGCTCCGCTGGTCTTCTCGACCGCCTTCGCCCACGATATCGTTCTTCACGTCAAAGGGCCCGACGGAGAGAGAGACATTCCTCTGGTACCGGACGCCTACCGAGGCGGACTGGCACTGGCTCCTGCATCTACAACGCGGAAGGTGCTGCGGACCGCAACCACGGATAGTCCTGCGCCTTCGACATCAGCAGCTTCGCCAAGCACGGCGAAGCCATCCGGAACTTCAGCTGCCAACACGGCCGCTAACACTCTTCCCGGCACAGTTACGGGAACGATCACCGGGATGTGGGGTTTCGATTCGTTCACCGGCCCCACAATGCCGCTGCAGACGATTCCTGGGAAAGACTGGAAGCTGGCCCCCGGCGATATCCTGATCGCGGGCCGGGAGAATCATCTTTCGCTTGCCTCCAGCGGTACGGCCTGCGTTCAATCGGTCACTCTGAATATGCCCTCGGGGAGGCAGACCGACACGGACTGGAAACCGGCGGACAAACCGAATCTCATCGATCTTAAAGTTTCGCTTAAGTCCATCGATCCCGGTTCCCTCCACCTGGCCGTCCACCAGTATGGACAGGCCAAGCCGGACACGGTTGCCGCGGAGACCTTCTCCGAGCCCGCCACGCTGGCCGCGCTGAAGTTTTATGCAGGAGATGCCTCGGCCCTGCTGACGGGGACAAACCTCGACCAGGTCAAACAGGTCGATATGAAGGGGCTGGCCTTTACGCCTGCCGCAGCGAGCGCAGCCGATACCTTTCAGGCATCCGAGCCTGCCGGGACATCTCTCCGGCTGGGGCTGGCCCAGAACGCCAACCCTTCCAAACTGCATGCGGGCGACAACCTGACTGCCAGCGTCACTCTCAAGGACGGTCGCATCCTTAGCGTGCCTGTAGAAGTTGCCCCTGCGCGCCCGGTCGTCACGCTGATCAACAAACGCATCGGCCAGGCATCGGACCCCAACATCCGTCTGGCTGACCCGGACGACCTTCCTGTCAATCAGCAACTTATTTTTTCGCTCAAGTCGGCGGCTTCGTTTCCACGGACAGGAAAGATCGAGATTGCCAACGCCGATGACTCGCTCCACACGGTGCTCGATGTTGCCTCGGGGACGCTGATCCTGCAAAACCATCACACGCTGGTAGGCACCCTGACCCCGCTCAAGGCCTTTGGCACGTCTGCATTCGGGGCACTGCGGCTGCGCGCTGTCACACCAGAGGGTATCGCAGGAGACTGGGTTCCGCTGATTACGCTGGTCCGCCTGCCAACCTTCGATAACGTCCATTGCCCCGCCGACGCGAGTCAGCCTTGCACGGTGGCAGGCGGCAACCTCTATCTGGTGGATTCCATCGCCACCGATGCTAACTTCACCAACCCAACCGATGTTCCCGAGGGCTTCATCGGCACCTCGCTGTCGCTTCCGCGTCCCGGGAAAAACGGCTTCTTTCTTCGCCTTCGAGACGACCCAGCCGCTGCCAATGTAGTCACAGTCCCGGTCGTCGTTCAGAGACCGCCGGTTGTGGCGCAGAAAGCAGCTCCGGCAATTGAGAAGGCGGAACCGGTGACCACTGCCCCAGACTCGACTTCAGAGACGGATGCACCGCCTGCTGAAACCATCCCGGCCACTTCAACGAAGAACACAGGTCCTTCTGCCGCCGAAGAACCGGCGCATACATCTTCGTGCATACCGGGGCCGTGTCCCGCCCCCGGACACCCAGTGGCCCAGGGTGGATCGACTTCACCAGCCAAGCCGTGACGCGGGAGGCGAACCATCCGATACGAGGATTCGTTCACGTCAGTCCGGCTGGCTTTATTGCAACGTTTCTTTCAAGGCTAACTGCACCTTGCTGCGATGCCTGCTGTAGAGGAAATAAATCACCAACCCAGCTGCCAACCAGACAAACAACCGTATCCAGGTGAGCAGAGGCAGAAACAGCATCATCAGCAGGGAGACGGCAATGCCGAGAATCGGCGTGAGTGGCACCCAGGGGGCGCGGAAGGGACGCGCAATATCTGGGCGTCTCCGCCGCAGCACCCAGACCCCGGCGCAGACAATGATGAAGGCCAGCAGCGTTCCAATGCTGGTCATCTCTCCCAGTTCGTTAAGGGGAATCAGCGAGGCGAACGTCGCGACGACCAGGCCGACGGTAATCGAAGAGATCCATGGAGTCCGGAACTTCGGGTGGACGGAGCTGAAAAACTCCGGCAGCAGGCCGTCCTTCGACATGGAGAAGAACACCCGGCTCTGCCCGAGCAGCATGACGACCATCGTGCTCGAGAGGCCGCCGAGCGCGCCGAATTTGACCAGCAGGCTGCCCCATCGGACGCCGGTCGCGTCGATCCCCACGGCGAGTGAATCGGGAACATCGAGGGCGTGATAGTTGATCAGGCCGGTCAGCACACCAGCCACCAGAATATAGAGGATGGTGCAGATCACGAGCGATCCGAGAATACCGATCGGCATATCGCGCTTGGGGTTCTTCGCCTCCTGCGCCGCCGTGGATACAGCGTCGAAACCGATATAGGCGAAGAAGATGACTCCTGCCGCGCGAATCACGCCGGAGATTCCAAAGTGCCCGAATTCACCTGTATTTGGTGGAAGGAATGGGTGCCAGTTCAGCTTCAGCAGATTCGGCTGCACCCACAGCGTATGAATTCCGATGACGAGGAAGATCACCAGCACGATCAGCTTAACCGCAACGATGACATTGTTAAAATTTGCGGATTCCTTGATGCCAATGACAAGGATCGTAGTCGTGAACATGATGCCAATAAACGCAATCAGATTGAAGACGCCGTATTTGTGAGGCAACGTAGCGGGATCGATGCCAAGCTCTGCCAACTTCGTCGTTACGCGATTCAAAAGCTCCCAATGGCCGTTCCAGTACACGAACACTGAGCCCGGAGTTCCGGCGATGGCGGGCGGCAGACGAATATGAAAATCCTGCAACAGACTCAGCACATAGCCGCTCCAGCCCGAGCAAACCGTCGCCGCGCCAAACGCATATTCCAATACCAGGTCCCAACCGATGATCCAGGCAAAGAGTTCGCCCAGCGTCGCATACCCGTAGGTATAGGCTGAGCCCGCTACCGGAATCATCGCCGCAAACTCCGCATAGCACAGGCCCGCGAAGACACACGCGACGGCCGCCACGATGAAGGAGTACACCACCGCCGGTCCGGCATAGAGCGCCGCAGCCGGTCCGGTGAGCACGAAGATGCCCGTGCCAATGACCGCGCCGATTCCGAGGGAGATGAGATTGAGCGCTCCCAGCGAGCGCTTCAGCGTATGTTCGCCCGTCTCCGTAGATTCATACAGGATCGCCTCAAGCGGTTTTGTTGCCAGCAGCTTAAACATTCAGACCCACGCCTCCAAAACCTTCAAAGTGAAGGTACCATCTGCACCGCTTATCTGTCCGCGCGCGCTGTGGAACGAATGGCTGCGCAATCGTCAGAGCAAAAGCAATTCACGTCGTCAGTTCTACCCCAAAAGCTCAAGAAAGTCCCGCGCCACTTTGTCGGCAGACTCATCTTCAACAAACAAGGCGCTGATCACAGCCACCGAATCCGCCCCGGCCTCGATCACACTCTTCGCGTTGGCCCGCGTGATTCCGCCAATCGCAACGATGGGCTTGCTCGTCAACGTCCGGGCGCGGCGGACCCCATGGAGGCCAATCACCGGTTCCGCATCGATTTTGGTTCCGGTGGCAAAGACCGGCCCGACCGCAACATAATCCGCGCAGCTCAAATCCGCCAGTCGCACCTGATCGTCGGTATGCGTAGAAACGCCCACCCAGCGCTCGACACTGACGACACGTTGGGCATCCTCCGGCGACAAATCATCCTGCCCCACATGCACGCCGCCCCACTCCGCAAGCACCGCGAGGTCAGCCCGGTCATTCAGAATCAGCCTGCAATCGGTCCCGGAAAAGATCTCGCGAATGATTGCGGCATTTCGTAGCACCGTCTGTGGCGAACCGGACTTGTCCCGGTACTGAAGCAGGCTTACTCCGGCTGACCGCATTTGTTCTGCGACCAAGTGCAGGTCGAGCGAACGAGATGCAAGGAATGCGGCGTCCAGAATCGGATAGAGCGTCGGCAGCCTCACAGCGCTACTCCACCTTGAGATCCTTCTGCCGCTCGAAGAACCGCTCCATGAACTTGGTGTCGAACTTGCCGGAGCGGAACTCCTCGTCCGCGAAGATCTTCTGATGCATCGGAATGGTCGTATGAATTCCCTGCACCACAAACTGCGAGAGCGCCCGCTGCATCTTGTTCATGGCCTCTTCGCGATCCTTGCCGTGGCAGATGAGCTTTGCAATCAGCGAGTCGTAATAGGGCGGCACCACGCCTTCCGCATACTGCGCGGTATCTACACGGACGCCATTTCCGCCGGGGAGATTGAACGCTGTGATCTTGCCTGCGCTGGGAGTGAATTTCTCCGGATGCTCGGCATTGATACGGCACTCGATTGCATGGCCGCGAATCGTAACCGGCTCCGTCACAATCGAGTTCAACTTTTCTCCCGCCGCAATCCGCAACTGCGCCTTGACCAGATCGATCCCTGTGACCATCTCAGTGACGCAATGTTCTACCTGGATTCGCGTGTTCATCTCGATGAAATAGATCTTGCCGTCTTCATCCATCAGAAATTCGATTGTTCCGGCATTCCAATAGCCGATATTTTCAAGCGATTTCCGGATCGTCTTGCCAAGCTCTTCGCGCAGCTTGGGAGTGATCACCAGACTGGGCGCCTCTTCGATCAGCTTCTGGTGCCGGCGCTGGATCGAGCACTCGCGCTCGCCCAGGCTCATCACATTGCCGTGCTCGTCGGCGAGAACCTGGAACTCGATATGACGCGGCCGCTCGATGAACTTCTCCATGTAGAGATCGCCGTTGCCGAACGCATTCGCCGCTTCAATCGAGGCCTGTTGAAAGAGGCCGGGCAGCTCTTCCTTATTGCGACAGATGCGCATTCCGCGCCCGCCGCCGCCCGCAACTGCTTTCAGAATGACCGGGTAGCCGACGCTGCGCGCCCACTCCAACGCCTCGCCTTCGCTCTCGATGATGCCGTCCGAACCTGGCAGGATCGGGACCTTCGCCTTCTTCATCGTCTGCCGCGCGGTGGACTTTTCGCCCATCATCCGCGTCACTTCAGGCGGAGGCCCGATGAACTTGATATTCGATGCCCGGCAGACCTCGGCGAAGTTCGCGTTTTCGCTCAGCAGCCCATAGCCCGGATGAATTGCATCCACATCGGCAATCTCGGCAGCCGAGATTACCGCCGGAACGTTCAGATAACTTTCCGCCGAGCGCGGAGGTCCAATACAGATAGCCTCGTCGGCGAACCGCACATGCAGGCTGTTCCTGTCCGCCTCGCTATACACAGCGACCGTGCGGATGCCCATCTCCTTGCACGCGCTGATCACCCGCAGCGCAATCTCTCCGCGATTTGCAATCAATACCTTACGAAACATGCTTGTCCTGTTCTCTTCCAGTCGAGTCGTAATCGCTACCGAGGTCTAATGGCAAACAACGGCTGCCCATACTCCACGGGCTGACCACTCGCGGCGATCCGCTTCACCACTTCGCCAGCGACATCCGACTCAATTTCATTCATCAGCTTCATCGCCTCGACGATGCAGAGCACCTGGCCCACTTCCACCTGATCTCCGACGCTCACAAACGCCGCTGTCCCCGGCGAAGGCGACTCGTAGAACGTTCCCACGATCGGCGACTTCACCTCGTGCAGGACCTCCGCTGGCGCCGCAGCAGGCGCGCTCTCCGCTGCCGAGGCAGAAGCCGCGACAACCGGCGCAGCAGCCGGGGCCGAAGACATCAGCCTGCTGAGATGCGCGAGATCGATGCCGCTCGCCGCAGCCGCAGGCTCGCCCGCGAACTTGATGCGGACCTTGAGGTCATCCTGTTCCATGTCGAACTCGGCGATCTCGTTCGCCTTGAGGAATTCAACCAGTTCGCGAAGCTCTTGCAACTTATTTCCGTCCATCCAAATCTCTCCTGTGCCGATCGCGGCACTCTAGTGATTACAACTCAATCCAGGCCTTCACGCTTGGCGTCAGAACTTCGCCTCCCGTCGCGGTCACCAGGACCATGTCCTCGATCCGCACTCCGAATTTGCCCGGCATATAGACACCTGGCTCAATCGTGATGACCATCCCCTGCTCTAAAACCTGCGTCTGCTTCGCCGCAAGCCTCGGTCCTTCGTGAATCTCCAGCCCAACGCCATGCCCGGTTGAGTGGCTGAAATACTTGTCCAGCTTAACCCTCCGCAACACGCTTCGCGCCGCTTCATCAACCTCACCGGCGGTTACGCCCGGAGCCACCTTCGCGACCGCAGCCTCCTGCGCTTCCAGAACCGCATCATACACTTCCCGCTCGCCCGGCTGCGCCTTGCCCATGTGCACGGTACGCGTCATATCGCTCGCGTACCCGTCCACCATAACCCCAAAATCGAGCGTCACGAAACCTCTGCGCGGCAGCTTCGCCTGCGTCGCACGGCCATGCGGCAGCGCACTCCGCTCCCCACTGGCGACGATGGTCTCGAACGACATCGCCTCCGCGCCAGCCAGCCGGGCAGCATGTTCCAGCTCCGCTGCGACGGCAACCTCGGACAATCCCGGTTGCATGTAACTGAGCATCCCATCGAACAACCGGCAACCCAGCAGGGCAGCCTTGCGCATGATGGCTATCTCTTCGGCGTCCTTCACCTCGCGCAGCCGGGCCACCACTGGACCGGCGGGCTGAAACATTCCGCGCCGAACCTTCGCCGAAACTGCCTTGCGCATTCCTTCCAGCGCAGCCACCGTCGTCTGAGCAGCATCGAACCCGCACTGCCGGACTCCAGCCGCCTCCAGCCATTCACAGGCCGCGGCTATTGCCGACTTCTTCGCGATCACTACCCGCGTCCCCGCAGCCTCCGCTTTAGCCTGAGCGGTGTAACGCCCATCGGTAAACAGCACCGCGCGTCCGCCAGCCAGTGCCAGCGCGGCATTCGACCCGGTAAACCCGCAGAGATAGCGCACATCCGGCAGATGGGTTACCAGCAGACCATCCATCCCGGCAGCCTTTGCCGCAGCTATCGCTCTCTTCTTCCGTCCACTTAAACTCATCACATTGATTCTACCGAACTTGTGCCCTGAAATTGGCCCGGCCGCCGCCTTA
Source organism: Terriglobales bacterium (assembly GCA_041691575.1). GTDB lineage: Bacteria > Acidobacteriota > Terriglobia > Terriglobales > Acidobacteriaceae > Edaphobacter. The sequence continues at coordinate 30,765 of JBEPUJ010000007.1, read as the reverse complement.
CCCGGTATCATTGCTTATGCCCGGCTCCTCCCCCGTTCCATCGCCGCGCTTTAGCCGCCGCCACTTTCTTATAGGGTCGGGGGCTGCGGCGGCTGGTCTTGCGCTCTATTCAGGGGAAATCGCCCGCCACGAGATCGATGTCGTCCCCCGGACCATCGCTATTGCGAACCTCTCCAGTGCCTTCCATGGCTTCCGCATCGCTCAAATCAGTGACATCCATCTGGACGAATTCACGGAGCCCTCTTTTCTTGAGCGCGTCGTCAAGCACGTCAACGACCTCGCCGTAGACATGGTTCTGCTCACGGGAGACTTCGTCACCCACGGTTCCCTCAACTTTATCGTCGGCCAGCGGGCGGCACATCGCTGCGCCGAGATCCTCAGCACCCTTACCAGCCCACTGCGATACGCCTGCCTGGGAAATCACGATACCGCCGTCGGCGCGCCGCTGGTCATCCAGTCGCTCACCGCCAACGGCATACCAGTGCTCGTCGACCAGCACGTTGCTATCGAGCGCAACGGCTCCCGCTTCTGGCTCTGCGGAGTCAACGACCCCGGCACCACCAATCCGCGCCTCGACCTCGCCGTGCCACCGCTGCCCGGTGCTCCTGTGATCCTCATGGCACACGAACCCGATTACGCCGACGCCGTGCTCCGGCACCCGCGAGGCCCGCTGGTCGATCTGATCCTGGCTGGGCATACTCACGGCGGTCAGATCCGCCTGCCCTTTCTGGGTGCGCTGGTGCTTCCGCCCATGGGGAAGATTTACGCCGAAGGCCACTTTCAGCTCGGGCATATGCAGCTCTATGTTAATCGGGGGATCGGTACCGTAGGCATCCCCTTCCGGCTCAACTGCCCGCCGGAAGTTACCGTCATCACGCTGCAATCAGCCTAAAATCAAAACCGTAAACTGACTTCTTTGCATTATTTCGGCGTTGCCCGGGCATCAATATCCACCTGCACCTGCTTCGCCACCCGAAGCATCAGCGTGCTCGGATCTTTCATTCCCCATTCGACGTAAGGCACCTCGAAGCTCGTCTTCGCCGTCAGCGTGCCTCCGTTCAATGTCGTCTTCACCTGCAAGGTCAACGGGTGATCGACGCCATGAATGGTAAACGTGCCCTCCACTGCAATCGTCTGCGTCTGGCCGGCATGCACGACGCCCACAACCTTCTGGGGGTGGAAGATTGCTTCGGGATATTTCGCGCTTTCGAGGACATCGTTCTTCATACGACGGTCTCGGCTGCCGTTGCCGCTCTCGCCAGAGACAGTTTCGACAACAATCTCTCCTTCCGCCGTACCCGTTTCTTCATCCAGGATAATCAGTCCCCCCTTTAGCTGGAAGGTCCCGCGAACAGTGTGCAAAACGCTCTTCAGCGTCCAGTTGATCTTTGTTCCCGCCGGGTCGAAATGGAGCGTCATCTTTGAAGATCTGTTCTGCGCACAACCAGAGCCGGCAACAAGCGTTATAGCCAGTGCGACAAGAGCGCGGCGAAAGTTTGGGATCATAATTTCTATCCTGTCGAAAATAGTAGGAGCCTTCCGAATTCCGCTCCATAACGGAGCACCACGTCGGGTAGACGCTCTTCATTGAGATGCACGCGAAGCAACGTTAGCAAGAGCGTTAAGACTGCCTATGTGTGGAGCAGTGGGGATCGCGAATACCCAGTGTTCTTCTTTTACCGTGCCCGACCCGCCGGCTTCTTCTGCTTTGGCATCACCGTGAGGGGAGCCACCACCTTCACGCCTGACTTTTCATCCATCCAGGCATCCAGCAGGCTTTTCTTGAAACGCCAGCGGTTGCCCAGCTTGAAGGCGGGGATAAATCCCTCCGAGGCATAGCGATACAGCGTGTCTCCGCTGATGCCCAGATACTCCGACGCTTGCCGGATATCCATCACTTCGCGAGTTACCGCCTGTGTCATGCCAGCCATCAGAGAACTCTCCCAATCCCCAAAACAAAGAGGAGAAAAACCGGACTGAACCCGTCAGCCCGGCACACTCTTTGTATCCCCTTTTCAGCTCGGGGTACAACAAAAATCTCTGAGATGAACCCCTCACTAATAACTAATCTGTAACCCAGGGTGGGCCGAGGGATTTTTGAGAGGAGCGCTTCCTGAGGATCACTCAGTCGAATTGCACGCGCAAAGATGAGGGGAAGGGACCGACAAATTTTAGCGTACCGGCGTCGCCATCCGCCCGTCTCAGATTGTTGCGCTGCAAAAGGGGGTTGAGGATGCCGGGGATCTGTACCTGATTGATGTACTGGCCGAAGCAGGTGTGAAGTCCCACGCCCCAATGCATATAGTTGTAGGCCGGGCGGCCAATCCTGAATTCGTTTGAGGATTCGACGACTCGCTCGTCGAACATGGCCGATTGGGTCGCCGCCAGCACCGACGTTCCCACCGGAATGTGCGTGGCATGCATCTGCCCCTTGCCGACGACGTACTCCTCGGCGGTAACGCGGAAAACTCCGGGATTGTTGGGGTGAAAGCGCAGTGCTTCAAAGACGTATTGCGCAAGTGTGGCATCGTCTCCCGCCCGCGCGGCAGTCTGCGCACTGGCCAGTTCGGCGGGCCGCTTCAACAGTTCATCGAGCGCCTGCGCGCAGCATTTAGAGGTGGTCGGGATAGCACCGACCAACAGTCCGAGCAGGTTGTTGCGAATATCCACGTCAGTCATTCCCGGCACTCCAGCCGCTTGCAGCGCGAGGCAGCGGGTCAGCACGGTGTCCTCTTGTTTCACCGAATCCTGTCCCTTGGCCTCCTTGATCACTTCATCGAGCCATGCGCGGGTGTGGGCGGAAGCAGTTCGCGCCGCAGCATCGACAGCGGGATCGTTGTTCAGATCGGTGAAGAGATATTGAAAGATTGTGCTGGCCCAACTTGCGACATCGGTCTCTGAAGCGGCCTTTGCACCAAAGTACGCGCCCACCAGCCGAGTGGGAACAACGAGACCCAACTGGGAGACGACATCCAGCCCGCCACCCGCTGAATCCACGATCGACTTCGCAGCGTTCGCAACAAAAGGAACAATGACCCCAGCGGCGTCGCTGCGCCGGATCACAGACCGCATATTGGTCGTATCGCGCTCGTAGTCCGGCGAGCTTTGCATGCCCAGGAAGAAGTCGTTCCCATCGGTGACGACGCGCATCTTCGGGCCATAGGTCACCTGAAAGACATCGTCGCGCACGAGAACATCCTGCACATCGTCGAACCGGGTAACAACCGCGATATTCTTCACGATCAGCACTGGCTTGATGCGCCGCAGAATGGCGAAGACCGGCTCTGGATTATCGAGCGCATGCTGCTTGATGCGATCGAGCATCTCCATCACTTCGGCCTCTAAATGCGCAAGCTGGAAGCTGCCGGATGCCTCCATCTTTTCAAGCGTTCCTTTAAGGCTTTCGATCAAGCTCATTCAGTCTCCTAGCGTGGGTCGACAAGGCACAAGGCCATCATTCCCAGTGCGGTGATGCTGGGTAAAAAGAAATAGTCTCCGCCGCGCAGGTCAACGAAGTTCGGCATATTGCTGCAGATAAAGGGCGGATTCTCCGGGGTGGTATCTCCCTGCACTACAAATCTGCCCCGTCCGCAGTGGTTGCCGATCAGCATGTCTTTATCGTTGCCTTGGCGTGCATCGTTGCCATACCCGATCCACTGCTGCTGCACAAATTCAAACTGGCGGGAGATGCTGGCATTGAGCGCCATGAAGATGACGCCACGATCCTCTGAATCGAGAACCGGCTCGCCTTCGGGAACAAATGTTCCATAGGGCAGGCCGCGACGGGTGATACGGCGGCGATCGATCAGCTTGCCGTGGAAGCCGAAGTCGTCGCGAGGATGCACCCGACGGACATGCGCACCGAGAGGGCAGCGCACACCCTCGGGGTCGGCGCTGTAGGTGAAGTTTGTGCTGCGCTTCGGGTCCTGCGTGAGTGCGAAATCCGGCTTGTCCGGAGAGAGTTCCAGAGGCGTTCCGTCTCTCCAACGCCCGATGAATTTAGCTGCCAGCTTCTCCCTGCCGCCTCCGTACAACTTCGCCTGCTCGTCGAGGTAAGCGCGGAAGGCTGCCAGGTTCTGGTGCAGCTTGCGGTAGACCATGAAGGTTCCGTTGGCGGCAAGTAGGTGAGGAACCGGCGCCACGGGCAACTCGCCCGCTTCATCGGCGTAACCCAACAGCAACTCTCCGGTCGCCAGCGGCGCCCACGTTCCATCTTCCAGCAACTTGCCCTGGCCCGGCTGCGAACTGCGCTCCACGCCCAGATACTCCGGGTTTCCGAAACCGTCGGTGTAGCCGAAGTGTTCGCGCGTTGTCGGTTTGCCGTCGATCATCACGGCGGCGGCATCCTGCGAATCCAGCAGCGTCGCTCCGCCGGTCTCCTGAATCATGGCCAGCAATGCCGCGCAGCGAGCTTCCAGAGCTTCCGGCGACTTTGCGTTGACGCCAATCCACACGTGGACCATGCCATTGCGCCAGACCTCGTCCCAGCGCTCTGGAGCGTTCAAGTCGGTGTCGCCCAGAATTCCGGCACGATTCCTCATGCCCTCCTGAAACTCGACGGGAAAGGTCAGCAGCGTGGCCAGGGGCAACTCCAGCGCAACCAGCCCGCGATGCGTGAATGCGATGTTGACAGTGCTGTCCGGCTTGCCGCCGTCCCAGCGCTGACCTGTGGTCACCTGCCCGAGCAACCGGCCAATCATTTTGCGCCCGCGGGATGCATCTTCGAGATGCAGGAAGAGATAGCGGCTAATCGGGAGGTTATAGCCTCGCAGAACAAATCCCTGAATGTCTGTCGCGTTGAGCTTACTCATCTTTACCGCCAGTCTTGATATCCCGAGGAATTGCCATCGCTCCGGGGCCAGGAATGGGCTCCAGGCGGAGTTCCGCGACGAACTGTATGAACTCGGCTTGCAGCCGCGCCGGGGCCATTCCCTGATGATCTGCAATAAAGTCGACCACGGCGCTTCGCGTATGCAGGGCGCGCAACGTATCCGGCAACGATTTATCGTTGACCGCCGCGAAGTAAAACGTCGTGTCGAGCTGGCACGCCTTCATGTAATCGATGAACGCCTGCCGATTGGCAGCGCCGGGGTAAGCGACACAATGCCCCCAGATGGCGTCCAGTTGCTGCGGCACGGTGTCGGCAAGTCCGCCCAGATAGTTGTCCAATTCGCCATCGAAGTTGGACTCGAGCACCAGATACTTCGACTTGAGGTGCTCTTCACACGCCGGCATTCCAACATAGATGACGTCGTCCATGACGACCAGACGGGCAAGGTGTGTGCCGGGCGCAAGCGCGAAGGGGCTCTTGTCATCGGTCGCCAGGGTAGCGAGATAGGCGCGAATTTGCAGGTCATGCGAGGGCGTTGCCATCTCATCGTCGATGATGGGCGAAAGAATTGTAAGGCCGTAGACGCTGCCGCTTTTGTTTGCCATAGTTTTTCTCTAGAACACGACGGGAGCTTCGCCAGTCTCACCGAGATGAGCCTGCACCTGAATCACAAAACGGAGATAGGCCTCGGCAAACTGCGCTGGGGTGTAATCCTGTGCATGCTGGCTGAGCGTATCAAGCGAGGCCTGCACGATGTGGGCGGACTTGAGATCGTTTGCCGTGGCCCGGGGATAGGCAGTGTAGTAATAGTCGGTATCGAACTGGACCCGCGCGATGTAAGTCTTGAACGGAGTCACCGGCACGGAGCCGGGAAACTTTTCGCTCCAGCGCCAGATCAGATTCAGGCCGCGGCTCAGCACCGCCGAGAACGCGTCGATGTATTGATTCCACGTTCCGTTGAAATTACTGAAGAAAAGGAGGTAGTCGTACTGAAGCTCTTCCCTCTTCTGCCCATTGCCCAGATAAGGAAATCTTTTGCGCGGCAAGACCACCCAGCGCGCAAACTCGATGAAAGAAAGATTAATCAGGTCCTGCTGCAGCGGCTTCACGCGCCCAAGCACGACAAAAAAACCGCGCAGAATCCACGTCTTCCATGGCTTCATGGGCGTGATCGCATTCATGGCATAAACTTTGCCGTTGATATTGCTCATAGATTCAGGCTCTCAGTATTGCTAGACACCTTAGCACGAAAACGACACAGTAGGCGACACAAATCCGCCGCTATCCCGCTGCTTTCAAAGGAGAATATTCGTAGCTGCGAGCAGAGCTTATGGGTGAGGAACAGGTCCGGCCGACCAATAGCTGGTGCGCGCCGCGATATCGAGAGAAATCGATTGATGCACCACCTGGACCTTGAGTGTGTGCAATCCAGGCGCATTCGAGGAGGGGCGAAAACTCAAGGTGTAGCGATTGGGGATGTGGTTGGCCAGAACAGACAACTGGTGCTCCAGATCGCGCTTGTCGTCGAAGCGGACATGTTCTCCGCCAGACAAGTCCGCAACCTCGGCAGCCGTATCCTCGCGCATCGCTTTCAAGGCGACGCCGAGAGGCGTCCCAAGATCGAACGTAAACAGCAGCGGCGGCAGATTCGGCGAGAGCTGATACGGCGGATTGCCATGCCGGGGCTTGGTGAACTGATCTTTCAACCACGTCTTTTCGGGTGAGAACGTAATGCTGTAGATGGTCGTGTTGCTCTCGCCCAGACGGCGCACCACATCCGCGGCGTGGGCCTTGCTTCCATCATCTTGTGGCTGGCTGAACAGAAGAATGATGCGACGAGCGCTCGCCGGCTGCTGCTTAAGCAGGTCGATGCCGTAGTCCACCGCGTCGACAATCGCCGCTCCCCCATCCCCATTGCCGGGACTCGTAAAGGCGTCTTTTAGGTCGTCGACATTGCTGGTGAAATCCCAGATCTCTTCAGGCTGACTATCAAACGTCACCACCGCGATCCGGTGCTGTGAGTTTCCCATCATGTAATTGAGCATCGTATCGACGCCGCGATAGTTCTGAAACTGACGAGGCGCAGCGCCGCCGGTTTGTAAAAGAACGACCACCGCGAGAGGCTGACGTTCGACCTCTTCGATGGAAACTTTTTGCTCCACGCCGTTGTCGGTAAGCCGGAAATCGCTTGCACCCAGATTGGTCACGAGTTCTCCCATTGGAGAACGAACCAGCGTGGGGACGATTACCAGGGTCGATGTAGATGTAATGTCGGGCTGGCGATTCTCGCGCTCGGACGGAATACTTTGAGCGAGGCAGGGGATAGCCATCAGCATCAGCGCCGCGAGATAAAGGATCCCCTTCACGGTTCCCTCCCGATCGATACACCGGCGCGCATAACTCGAACGCAACCTGGGTCCCTATTTTACTTCCATCGTTTTGTGCTCGAACAGCTTCAGGCCATGCGCTGAAAAGATCGTGCAACCTGCGGTTTGATCCGAGCGGCGTTGACGAAATTTTCGCGCTCGATCTTGAGCTTGTTCTCTCCACCGCGCGGAGCTTCCTTGAACTTCGCAGGTCCGGCCCAGGACTCAGCCTCGATCAGATTCGCGGTGGCACGGTCGTACCCCATCCGCTCCAGAATCGGCATCTCCTCACGAGCGTCCGCGACGCTCTGCACTTCACTTTCAGGGGTGGCGCTTTTCCCACTCTCACCCGCATACCCGGAGGACATTACCGAAGCTGTGAAGTTCGCGGTCAGGCGCTGAGCACATTTTTGCCCGCACAGATGCTTCACATTCTTCCTGGAGTGTTTCGGAGACTCCCACCCGCGCAGCTTCAGCTCGCCGCCTTGCTCATACGCCACGAACCAGTGGCTCGTGGCCTCCTGTTTTTCCGCTCCGCACATATCGCAATTGATCGCCTGCCGAATCATCTCTCTGTCTCCCCGAATCTGCCCGTTCTGAAGTTGTGCGTTGCGGCACAGTACTATCATCGGCGGAGACGAAGAAGGGATGAGCATAAAAATGCCAAACACGAAGGTGTCCGGCAGTCAGGTCATTATGTTTTGGGCTGAGCACTACCGAATTGAACGATTAAGCCTTTTGTAAACAGCTACTTGCGATTTCATACTCGCACAGATGCCCCCAAAGTTGCCCCCATCTCAATAGCGTTGCCTCAATTTTGGGAGATGCACAGCGCCGTAGTATCGGCATCTCTCAAAATACTTTTCAGAGGATTGCCCAGCTAGAGGCAGCGTCACTTCGGGCAGGCTTGCTAATCCTTCGTCTTGAGGCGTGAATCGTTCTCCTCAATGAAGGCCTTGATCTCCGCAGCGCTCTCCAGGACGCGGAGCCACTGTTCCTTGTAGAGCGTGACCGGGAAGCGGCCCATGCCATAAAGCGACACTGCTCCCTTCTCGCTCACCTTGAGGCTGATACCGCCCTTCTCTTTTGTCTTGAGTTGGGCATTCTCCGCCCGTAGGCGTTCCAGTTCTGCTCGCATTTCTGATTCATTCATCTGATCGCTCCTGTTTTACTTCATTACGATTCTCAGACGGCAGTGCTTTCCAGGTACAGGTATTTTTGAAACCCAGCGAAGACCTGTCCGATCTCCTCCGGTTGTCCCAGGTCCGCCAAGGCGTCGGAGATCGAGTTGTGATATTTCAGACGAAGCAAGGGCGTCAGCTTCTCCTGATCCAGTTCTTCGACGCCGACAGTGACGTAGTGTGCCAATACAAAGTCCAGAAAGGCCTGCTGCTTGTTGTTGAAGTGCGTGCTGATCGCGACCTTGGCCCTCGTGGCTCGTTCCTCACGATTGAGAGGCGGCAGAGCGTAGGCAACATAGGCGAGCACGTCGAAAAGGTCGCTTTTCTCGGCGTTGATAATCTTTTGCATCTCGACCAGTTGCTCGTGGCCGAAGCCCTTCTCAGCGAGTCCATTCAGAAGTCTCTTCCTGGTATCTGGAACGCTCCACAATGCTCGGAGATCGTCCTCATCCTTGAAAAACTCCGGTAACTTCCCGAACAGCATCTCCATAAACTGGTTGGCCGACATTGGGGTGCCGTCAGGGTGCCAGAAGGAGGTGCAGACCATGTGTTGGATACAGCGCTCTTTTCCATCGGCGAGCTTCACCTTCGCCTTTTTCCGGCAGATGCAGGGGCGCTGGCCACAAACCTCGCAAGGCTCCTTCGGACATTCGCATGGACGTTTGCCGCAGACCGGGCACGGTTGCGGAGGCGCTTTTACACACTGGCAGGGATGATAGCCACATTTCTCGCACGGCTCTGGTTCCTCCGGCGGACCATCCCATTCTGGATCGGCGAAGTGCTGATACGCCTTCACGAAGTCGTAGATAGTGAAGTAAGCCTTGCCGTCATAGAGCCGCGTGCCGCGTCCGATGATCTGCTTGAACTCGATCATCGTTCTGATTGGGCGCATCAGGACGATGTTGCGAATGTTGCGTGCGTCCACGCCAGTCGAGAGTTTTTGCGAGGTGGTCAGAATCGTCGGGATGGTCTTTTCATTGTCCTGAAAGTCTCGAAGATGCTGGTTGCCCAATTCGCCATCCTTCGCGGTGACCCGCTGGCAGTAGTTCGGGTCGGTGCTCGTCTTCATCTGGTTGATGAGGTCGCGCACAATCAGCGCGTGGTCCTGCGTGGCGCAGAAGACGAGCGTCTTTTCCCGCTGGTCGATCTGGTCCATGAACAGCTTCACACGGTGGGCTTCGCGCTCCGTGATCTCGATGATCTTGTTGAAGTCGGTCTCGGTATAGCGCCTCCCGGCCTCAACTTCACCTTCCACAACATTGTCGTCCGGGGTGTAGACGTACTCATCGAGCGTGGTCGCAATCTGCTTGACGCGGAACGGCGTCAGGAAGCCGTCGTTGATGCCCTCTTTGAGCGAGTAGATATAGACCGGTTCGCCGAAGTAGGCGTAGGTATCGGTATTCTCCTTGCGCTTCGGCGTCGCTGTCAGGCCGAGCTGGACGGCTGGGGCAAAGTACTCCAGGATGCCGCGCCAGGTGCTTTCGTCGTTGGCTCCGCCGCGATGGCACTCGTCGATGACGATGAAGTCGAAGAAGTCGGGCGGATACTCGCCGAAGTAGGGCGAAGGCTTACCATCCTTCGGCGGACCGCTCATAAAGGTCTGGAAGATGGTGAAAAAGATGCTGGCGTTCTTCGGTACGTTACCCTTCTTGCGAATCTCGTCCGGCTTGATTCGGGCGAGAGCGTCTTCAGGGAACGCTGTGAAGGAGGTGAAGTCGTTGAAGGCCTGGTCGGCGAGGTTGTTGCGGTCGGCGAGGAAGAGAATGCGTGGGCGTCGGGTGGGTGCGGCTCCGGTCTTCCAGTCGGTCAGGTTCCAGCGCGCGCTGAAGAGCTTCCATGCAATCTGGAAGGCGATGGAGGTCTTGCCGGTCCCGGTGGCCAGCGTCAGCAGGATGCGGTCTTTGCCGTCTTCGATGGCCTTCAGCACGCGCTGGACCGCCGTCTCCTGGTAGAAGCGCAGCGTCCACGTGCCGCTCTTGTTGGGGGTGGGGATGGCGGCGAAGCGGTCGCGCCACGCGTTCGCCGTGGCGAAGGTCATCTGCCAGAGTTCGTCCGGCGTTGGATATGACGCGATCTCGCCTTCCTTGCCGGTCTGCATGTCGATGGCGTAGATACCCTGGCCGTTCGAGGAGTAGGTATAGCGAATCGCCATCTTTCCGGCGTAGTCCTTGGCCTGCCACACTCCCTCGGTCAGTTCTTTATCCCACGCCTTGGCCTCGATGACGGCGAGCCTGGTGTTGCGATACTCCAACACGTAGTCCGCGATGAGCGGTTTAGCGCGCCGGAGTTGACCCTCCTCCTGGTTCGGACTGAGGCCTTCGATGCGGCCGAGCGTAATCGGAACCTCGCGCCGGATGCGGCTGCCCTCGACGACACCCCAGCCCGCCGCCTGCAACGCGGGATCGATATGGTCGGCTCTGGTCTCGGCTTCGTTCATAGGTGGTCTCTAAAGTTGTCCAGTAAAGGCTTGATGGAGAAGCGATCTCTTCAAGGCTTCAAGCGCGACGAGCTTCTGTTGGTAGATGGATTCGAGGCATTCAGTTTCTTTGCGGACAGAATCCATAGTTGAAACGATCTGCCATTGTTCGGCGAGACTCGGTAAAGCAATTTCTAAGTTCTTTATCATCCCCAATTTCAGAAACTTCGTTCCAGCACCGACCGATTGGGATTTGAATTTCTTTAGGCTTTTAAGCATTTGGAAATAAAGAAATCGGTAGAGAACGCGCTTCTTGTCATTCACCGTGATTACGTACGTACGCTGATAGGCGTTAAACTTCCCGTTGTAGTGCTTCACATTGAAGTCACCGACAGCGTTGTTACCGGCTAAGAGGATCGCTTCGCAATCAAAAGCGTATGTGTCAATCGCAAATATGTCTCTGGAACAGGTGAAGAATGGATATTTGCCACTTTCCACAGCCGCATTCGCATCCAGTTTTCCGGTCTTGATATTCACTAGATCCCCGAGAAACGCTTTTTCGGCATGGCCATTATGAAGGTGGCTTTCGAAGAGGGCACGGGAGTTCTGGAGGTTCTTTTCGGCGTTGGCTTTGGCGGTGGCGATGCCCTCAAACGCTTCATCGAGGATGCCGACGATCCACCGTTGTTCGGGAAGCGATTTCGGAAAGCAAACCACAAATTTATTAGCTAGAAGAGTCCGGCTCAATTCTGTTTGGCCGCCGCAGCCGTCGCCACTCTCCTTTAGTTCATCCTCTATGTTCCGCAGCATGTATCCAAAGAATTCGTTGAAGAACAAGCCCGGCCGGGGGCGGACTATCGTAACGTGCGAGTCTACGGTTGCCGGTTCGGGCGGCTCGGTCCGTAGCTGTGCCACTCTTCCGAGCGTTCCAGTACCTGTTGAGTTCACCAGTACATCACCGGCTTGAATCTGTCTGCCGTTTACACTCCTTGCGTTAGAGTCGTGTCTCCTTGCTTGGTCAAAGCTAATGCAGTGGTCGCGAATACATCTTTGGTTGAGAACTAAGATGCCGCCGTCTTCTACATACTTCGGCGAAATTCCTCTATTCAGAAAGGACGTGATCTCACCCAGTTTTGCAGCCTCCCAACCCGTCTTCATAGTAATGTCCTGATGCTCTTGAGCACTTTCGTGCTCTCGGCATCCAGCGCGGCAATCTTATCCATGATCTCCTGCGGGCTGCGGTGGTTCACTTCCTCCCCGCCGTTGGGGTTCTTTACCGAGAGGTCGAAGCTCGCCTTGTCGATGGTCTTGGCATCCACGCTCCAACTCTTGGGTGAGTCGGCGAAGGTCTTTTGCAGCTTGACGAACTCGGCAAGGTCGTCGTCGTTAAGCGGGTTGGTTTTGCCGAAGTTCCGGCCCGGGTTGAGTTGGTAGTACCAGACCTTCCGCGTGGGTGCGCCCTTCTCGAAGAACAGCACCACGGTTTTGACGCCCGCGCCCTGGAAGGTTCCGCCGGGGCAGTCGAGCACGGTGTGCAGGTTGCAGCTTTCGAGCAGCAGCTTGCGCAGGCTGACGGACGCTTTGTCGGTGTTCGAGAGAAAGGTGTTCTTGATGACGATGCCGCCGCGTCCGCCCGCCCGGAGGATCTTGATGAAGTGCTGGAGAAAGAGGAACGCCGTCTCGCCGGTGCGGATGGGGAAGTTCTGCTGCACCTCCTTGCGCTCCTTGCCGCCGAAGGGAGGATTCGCCATCACCACGTCGTAGCGTTCTCTCTCCTGAATATCGGCGAGGTTCTCGGTCAGCGTGTTGGTGTGGATGATGTTGGGCGCTTCGATGCCATGCAGGATCATGTTCATGATCGCGATGACGTAGGCGAGGGACTTTTTCTCCTTGCCGAAGAAGGTGCGCTCCTGAAGCGTCTTGAGGTCCTTTGTCCCCAGGCCCTTCTTCGCGTTGAGGTAGTCGAAGGCTTCGCACAGGAATCCCGCCGAGCCGACGGCGCCATCGTAGATACGCTCGCCGATCTGCGGCTTGACGACCTGGACGATGGCGCGGATGAGCGGACGGGGGGTGTAGTACTCGCCGCCGTTGCGCCCGGCGTTGCCCATGTTCCTGATCTTGGCTTCGTAGAGGTGCGATAGCTCGTGCTTCTCGGTCTGGGAGCGGAAGCGCAGCTCGTCGATGTGTCCGATGATCTCGCGCAGGTTGTAGCCGCTCTGAATTTTGTTCTTGATCTCTCCGAAGATCTCGCCGATCTTGTATTCGAGTGTGTTGGAGCCGGTGGCGCGCTGCCGAAATCCTTGCAGGTAGGGGAACAGCTTCCCATTCACGAAGTCGCGGAGGTCGTCGCCGGTCTGGGCCTTATTGTGGTCGAGCTTTCCGTCGGCGCTCCGGGGAGCCGCCCAACTCTCCCATCGGTAGGGTTTGTCGAGGATGTGGATGTACTTGCGGCCTTCGAGGGCGGCCTCGCTGCTCTTGTCCTTTTCGAGATCGTCAAGGTACTTCAGGAAGAGCAGCCAGGAGGTCTGCTCGGTGTAGTCAAGCTCGCTGGAGCATCCAGCTTCTTTCCAGAGGACATCATCGATATTTCTAAAGGCCTGCTCAAACATTGCAACCTAATCTCTGCGTGGCTGGAGGGGGAAGGGCGTCGCGCCCGAAGCGAGACACACAACCGGATCCCACTTTGGCCCCAATCTCCTGTAAATCGCTTGTACTGTGCATATTACAGCAAGGTACAGTAATAACCAGCGATGTCCGATAAGCGCCAAAGCAGATATGAAAATACTGGACCATGGGAGGAGAACGTTCCTGCCGATCTCATCCCTGCGATCAAGCACCTACGAAAGTCTTTCGACGATCTCCACTGGGGCTGCGGCCGGAGCACCGCAAAATACTGTTACTCACTTATTCACGATGAGACGGCGGATGATCCCGACAAGGAATATCTCAACTATCTGCTGGGCGTCAAAACGAGGATTGGCACTGCCGCAGCAGAACGGTTCAACCATCTACTCGAACAGAAGACGTTCCCCGCACAATTTAAAGCCTTTTTTTATCTGTACCTGGATGGGATGACGGTCCAGGCTCTTAAGGTTTTCAAGGACCTGACGGAGATTGGCCGCGCCAACGAGACACGTTTAGGTATGCCTCATCTGGAATGGGCTGAAGCACAGACAAAGCATTTGATCCGGGCAGGAACTCACAAAATACGGATATGGATTAAAGATGCGTGTGACAAACAGATCTATGATCCAGGCGATGATCCGGAAGAGCGAATCTTCTGGAGAAAATGGCAAGCACCCATGTTCCTTGTCATGAGGCCTTCAAAGTACAAACCCTATGACGAGGTGACTGTTTGGGAACGGAATGATTCTGAGACCAGTTCGCAGTTGCTTGAGTCGTTTGTCGACGACTATGTCTTGCACCTTGAAATCAGCCTGAGGCGAGTGGCCGGTGAAGCTGCATTAGCGCTGGCAAAGCAGCCCCCTGCGATGCAGACGAATCTCGCAACAGACGATTCAAAGGTGCGGGATATTCCATCTCCCCAGCCCACTATGCCACGTAGGAACCCCGCTGTCAGACGGGAAGCACGTAAGCTCGATACTCAATCCATGCAGGCAAGATGGCAAAAGGAGTATCGCCGACTCAAAAAGAGCCGCCCCGGCAAGTCCGATGTCTGGTACTCGCAGCGCATCGCTGGGACGGAAATGGCGCAGGGCCGCAGTGCTGAGACCATCCGCAAACACATGACGAAATAAAAAACTGGCCGAAACTGGGCGAAATCTTTTCCGCACAGCGAGTCACCCCTATCTTCGTGTTTCTCGAAGGATTAGAGGAATCGTCTTCTGCGCTCGCCCTCGATTCGTGATGTTCTAGTCGCCCAGATCTTGAATTCTCAGCCAAATTTGAAAGCTGGTTGGTTACCGGTCGGGCTTTTATCGCCCAAATCACCCAGCTAAGTTGCGTCTTGAGCACACCTATACCGCTCAAAGAGGGGCAACGATGACGCATACCATACTGAGACTTCCAAACATCAAGACGATTACCGGGCTCTCGCGCAGCACTATCTATCTACGCATTGCTCAGGGAGTCTTTACCAAGCCGGTGAGCCTGGGCGGCCGTGCCGTGGGCTGGCCCGCGCATGAGGTGGAGGCGCTAACTGCTGCCCGTATTGCAGGAAAGTCCAACGCGGAAGTTTGCGAGCTGGTGGTGAAGCTGGAAGCCGCGCGTATGACAGCGGCTTGAACGGGGACATCATGACCAAACGCCACCCCAATCATCGCCTAGTCAAACTAAACCGGAGCTATTCGGTGGAGGAGATCACCTGCCTGTATGGCATTCACAAAAATACAGTCCGCGCTTGGGTGGAGGCCGGACTGCCAGCCATGCATGAGAGGCGTCCCATGCTGATACATGGCCGGGAGCTTGCCACTTTTCTTCAGGCGCGCCGGAGTAAGAACAAGCGGACCTGCCAGCCTGGGGAGATGTACTGCTTCCGCTGTCGTGCCCCGAAAAAGGCCGCAGGGGACATGGCGGATTATCTTCCCGATACCGAAAAGCTGGGGACTCTAAAAGCGATGTGCCAAGACTGCCATTGCATCATGAATCGCCGCGTCAGCGTTGCCAAGTTGGCGCAGGTTCGCGGAAAACTCGACGTCACGTTTCCGCAAGGGCTGGGACAAGTAAGCAATAGTAACCAACCCAACGTAAACAGTGACTTCAAGAAGGAGATGAACCCATGAGCAAGAACAACCCCAAAAACGAGCGGATCAAGCGTCGGTATTTCGCTTATCTGAAGGAAGCCAAACGCCACAGCGAACCCACCGTGGATGCAGCCGCAAAGGCGTTGGATCGCTTCGAGGTTTACGCCAAGCACCGCGACTTAAAGGCTTTCCATTATAAGCAAGCGGTCGCATTCAAAAATCATCTCGCCGAGCAGAAAAACCTTCGGTCCGGGGATGCGCTGAGCAAGGCAACTTTGTATGCCACTTTAACTCAGCTCAAACGGTTCTTCCAATGGCTCGCCTTGCAGCCTGGGTACAAGTCGCGACTCAAATACTCCGATGCCGAGTATTTCAACTTGTCCGATAAGGACACGCGGATTGCCACCGCGCAACGGGAGCAGCGAGGGCCGACCCTGGAGCAGATCAAACACGTCCTGCAAACAATGCCAGCCGACACCGTGATTGAGCGCAGGAACCGCGCCCTGATAGCCTTCACGATTCTGACAGGAGCGCGCGACAGCGCCATTGCCTCCATAAAGCTGAAGCACGTTGACCTTATTGAAAACTGCATTCATCAGGATGCGCGACAAGTAAAAACAAAATTCAGTAAGACGTTTGACACATTCTTCTTTCCAGTGGGTGAAGAAATTCGTCAGATTGTGGCGAACTGGGTTTCTTTCCTCAAGCAAGAGCAACTCTGGGGAAACGACGATCCTCTCTTCCCGGCAACTCGCATGGTACTTGGAGCCAGCCGCCAATTCGAGGTCGCAGGACTCAACAAGGCTCACTGGAGCAGTGCTTCACCTATTCGGGGAATCTTCCGCGATGCCTTCCAGCGCGCAGGATTCCAGAATTTCAACCCGCACAGCTTCAGAAATACGTTGGTTCGACTTGGGGAAGACCGCTGCCCGTCAATCGAAGCATTCAAATCCTGGAGCCAGAACCTTGGGCATGAAAAGGTTCTGACCACGCTCTATAGCTATGGCGAAGTGGCCCGCGCCCGTCAAGGGGAAATCATCAAAAGTCTGACCTCAGCACGGGAAGCCGTCCCAACCGGAATAAATGAGTTGGCTGAAGCCATGGTCCGAACCCTGCGCGATTCTGGCATCAGTATGCAAGCGAAGTAGCCGGATGCACTACGCCCCCTTGGTTATGGGGATTACTTTTGCACCGGCTTTCAGTCGGTCCAGATAGTCCGCCCATTGCTGCATCATCTTCCGGCGCTCAGGCAGATGCGCCGTGCGGTTGTACGCTCGCCCATTCGGGTCACGCACAGCATGGGCGAGCTGGTGTTCGATGTAATCAGGACGGACGCCGAGCACTTCATCTAGGATCGTCCGCGCCACGGCTCGGAACCCGTGCCCGGTCATCTCCTCTTTCTCGATTCCTGCCCGTCGCATTGCCCCGAGAATCGCGTTATCGCTCATTGGGCGAGAGTTAGTCCGGGCGCTAGGAAACACATACATTCCATTCCCGGTGAGCGGGCGCAATTCGTTTAAAATATCGATGGCCTGCCGGGAGAGCGGAACGATGTGCGGAGTTTTGGTCTTCGTGACGATATAGCGCCACTGCTTCTCTTCCATGTCGATGTCAGCCCACTTGGCGGTTCTTAGCTCACCAGGTCGAACGAAGAGCAAGGGCGCGAGGCGCATGGCACATCGCACTGGCAGCGTCCCCTCGTAACTGTCCAAGGTCCGCAGAATCCCAGCCACGGCCTCCGGCTCAGTCTTAGCAGCAAAATGGGACTTCTTCACTCTGGACAGCGCTCCGCGAAGATCGCCGGAAGGATCGCGCGAGGCGCGTCCCGTGGCGACCGCATACCGGAAGACCTGCCCGCAATTGCTCAGAGCACGGTGCGCCGTCTCCCCTGCCCCTCGCGCCTCAACCCGGCGCAGCACCGTCAGAATCTCCGGCGCGTGGATGTCCCCAATCGGTCGATTCCCGATCCAAGGAAAGACATCGCGCTCCAGCCGCCGCATCGTCCTCTCACTGTGACTCGCCGCCCAGGTCGTGCCGTACTTGGCAAACCACTCCCGCGCGATGATCTCAAAGCTGTTAGAAACTTGCTCGTCCCGAGCTAGCTTCTGCGCCTTGCGATGCTCACCTGGATCAACACCATCCGCTATGAGCTTCCGGGCGTTGTCTCGGCGCGCCCGCGCCTCTTTCAACCCGACGTCTGGATAGACCCCCAAGGAAAGACGTTTCTCTTTGCCTTCGAAGCGGTACTTGTGCCGCCACCACTTTCCGCCTGCTGGGGAAACTTCGAGGTACAAACCGCGATCATCGAACAGCTTGACCGCCTTCTTTCCTGGCTTGGCATTCCGTGCGGCGGTATCGGTAAGGGGCATTTGGGGGCAACTCACTTTCGGAAAGGCTCTGTTGCCCCCAATGTTGCCCCCAGTTGCCCCCAGATGTCAATGGACGTCACTAGCCGAAATAGGACGTTTAGCATAGAAAAGCCAGCATTTACGCTGGCTTTAGTACTTTCTAGAATCTCTTGAATTGAGTAATTGGTGGAGCTGAGCGGGATCGAACCGCTGACCTCCTCGTTGCGAACGAGGCGCTCTCCCAGCTGAGCTACAGCCCCCCACCAGACACACATTGCACTCGCCTTCGCGGGCATGCGCGCCGTCAAACGACATCTTCGAGTGTATCAGCAAGCGGCCCGCTGTTCCAACCTAAACTGCGCCCACCCGCGCCGTCACAGCGGTACCAGCCGCCAGCGGCTTTTCGACCACATGCCAGACCTCGCCCGCCCCGTCGATTACGACGCCCAGCACAGGAACCTCCAAGCGCACGCCACTCCGGGCAATCGCTTCCATCGTCCCGACATCGCCAGCGCCAAACTCCGTCCGGTCAAGCGCCATCTGCCAGCGCTGCTTCCCTGCTATACGCGACTCCTCGCGAATGTCTATGACTACCGCACTGAACTCCGCACCAACACTCATTGCAACTCTCCCAACTGCTCCACGCTATCCAACCGGCCTACCGGATACAGGCCCACACGATTGGCCGCGAACCATGGCGACCGATTATAAAAAAACTCCAGCCTCGCATAAGCGTTCCCGGCAAACGCCGGGTCACTGGCAATCTTCTTCTCAAACTCTTCCTTTATTTTAGGGTCTTTTGCCATCATCTCTCGCGCCAGCGACTCCAGGACATAGGCCTCGCCATACTCCTTCTGCTCGAAGATCGAGTCGAAGAATCCCCACTGCAAAGCCGAATCGGGTGCTACCGGTTCCAGCCATTCCAACACCACCCTCGACAGTCGCTGATTCAATCGAACCACCGCCGAGCCAGCCGGAAAGCTCATCTTCTGCCGCACCAGCACGCAGCTTCCAAACTTGCCCGGATCGTGCATAGCCTCGCCGTTGAAGGTCGGGTGCCGTCCCTCAAATGGAGGCTCCTGCCACTCCATGCCCGCGCACTGATACGTTTCGACGTCTCCCGTCCAAGCCTTTGTCGTCCGCTTCATCTCAACCTGATGCGCTGCCAGTACGCCGATTACGTCCACCCATTGAGCGGGAATAATATAGGCCGCCGGAGGAACCGTCTCCGCCGTCACCTTGAATCCTGTCTGCATCGGCAGCGAGACGTTCCACGGCTCATGCGAATACTTCACCCGCATCGCTCCCGAGACCTCGCTCAAGGTGCGCGTGTATTTATATCCGCGAAACAGGACCGGGGTTGTCTGCCCGCCCCATCCCAGGGCCAGCGGATATTTAACGTTGCTCAATGGATGGGCGCCCAGGCTCTCGGCCTCTTTGTCTGCCGCTGCGTTGAGCGCGATGACCTTGTCGGCGTCGCGGTTCATCAGCTCCATCAGGCCCGCAAGAATCTGGTAGTTTCCCGTCACCCGCGTCTTATAGTCCTTCAACATGTGCAGTTCGACCAGCATCCCCGGCCGCCCTTCCAGCACCATGTACCCGGTGGAAAACCGCGGCGGATCGTCTACGAAAGACATCCCCTGCGCGGGGTCATTGTCATTCACCAAATTGATGTAAGTCGGAAAGGCCAGATGCCCATGCGCATTCACATATTTTTCGAGCGCCGGGGCCGCCACTTCGTCCACCCATTTCACCGTGCCCGCCGGCAGGTTCGGGCCGTCGTCGATCGTGAAGGTCACGTCGTACTGATAGTCAGCTCCATCGGTTACATGGTTATCGACAAAAAAATCCGGCAGCCAGCGGTGGAACATTGCCATCAAGGCGCGAGTCTCCGGTGCGTCCGCCTTTAGATAATCGCGATTCAGATTCAGGTTGGTCCCATTTCCCCGCCACCCCATCTCGGCCGGTCCATCCTGATTGATGCGGTTGTAGGGGCTGCGCCGCTCATGCCCATCGGCGTTATACATCGGGATAAAGACAAACACCGCCCGATCCAGGAGCGCAGACTTGGTCATATTGACCACCATGTCCCGCAGCAGGGCGAGGCAGGCGTCCTTGCCATCCATCTCACCTGCATGAATCGCATTCTGCACCAGCACAATGGGACGCTTCGCGGCGTGAATCGCCGCCGGATCGAAGACTCCATCCCTGGAGGCGATCACAATATCCAGTTCCCTGCCCTCACCCGTCCTGCCAAAGCCTTCAATCTTTACCTGTCCGGGAGCCGCCTCCTGCACCCGCCGCAGATACGCCATCGTGTCGTCATAATCAGGAGTGGTCGCATAGCAACTCTTCTCCGCCGGCGTCAGCCACTGCGTGTCCCCACTCGGCGCACACACAGAAGGCACATTCGCACGCGGCTGCAGGCTGGCATCCGCTACCGTTTGCGCCATGGCACCGGCTGGCAGCATCCATAAAATCAACGCAGAAAGCCGCACAAAAGAAGTCAATTCCACCATCCTTTAAAATCAAACTCCGTGAGATCGGCGGTCAGTCCAGGGTTCAGTCCTAGGTCAATTCGTCCGCATCGAACGCCGGCATCTTGCGCCCCAGAGCGGACGTATCCCGAACGCCCTGCACCAGGCTTTCGACCACTTGATTGACCTCATCCACATCCGCCGTCGCCGACAACTTCTTCACCGGCTCGGGAACTGACAGGCTCTCCAGCAGGACTGTCGCATGGGCCACCGCGACGTGGTCCTGATTCAGTCCTTCAGGAGTCTTGGCTTTGATGCCCACCTCGCCCGGCTGCACGCCCAGCAACTCCGCCACGCGCTCCCGCAGTTCTCCCGCAATCGGCACAATCTTGGGCCGCGCCATCACCAGAACCGTATCGATATTGACGATCTTGTAACCGGCCGTGGCCACCTCTTCGAGTGCCGTTTTCAGAAACACGCTCGAAGCGGCTCCCTTCCATCGGGGATCGCTCGGAGGGAAAAACGTTCCAATGTCTCCCGCCGAAACCGCACCCAGCAGGGCGTCCGTAATCGCATGCAGCAGCACGTCGCCATCCGAATGCCCGGCGAGCCCCTCGCTATGCTCAATCGCCAAGCCGCCGATCACCAGCGGCACGCCCGCCTTGAACGCGTGCGAATCAAACCCATATCCAATTCTCATGCTCATTCGCGATTCCCCAACGCATCGACCGCGGATTCACGCGGAAAGACACGGATTTTCTTTTTTTCATTCTCAAGTATGAACCGCTTGAACTGTGCTCGTGGGCCAAAATTTAGAAGCAGCCCAACTTCCAGACTAGTCGCCCGAAGATAATGCAGCAATTGGCCTTCATGTGCCATATCAAAGGCCGATACAGCCTTCAACTCGAGAAGAACACAATCATTCACAATCAAATCCGCTCGAAAATTTCCCACAATTTCGCCACGAAAATATACCGGGATCGGAACTTCAGTAGCGACTTTAAGTCCAGTCTGCACCAAAGCAATCCTCAGCGCTTGCTGATACACGCACTCTAGAAATCCGCCACCAAGCTCGTTGTAAACCTCAAAAAATGTTCCTAAGACTTTTTCCGTGACCTCAGAATGCAAGCCATGAAAGACCTCATGATTGGAGGCATTTCGTCTTTCATCCGTATTTCGTCTTTCATCCGTGCTCATCCGTGCTCATCCGTGCTCATCCGTGCAAATCCGCGGTCGACTTACTAAGGTAAAACTCAGCCAGCTCAATATCTCCCGGTTGGGTAATCTTGAAATTTCGCGCTGAACCCGCCACCACCGCCACCTCAATCCCTGCCCGCTCCAGCACACTTGCCTCATCGGTCCCGGAAAATCCATCTGCCTCGGCCTCTTTGAAAGCGCGGCGCAACAAGCCACAGCGAGCGCCCTGAGGCGTCTGCGCCAGCACCACGCGCTCCCGGGGAATAGTCGATGTCACAATCGCCCCATCCGCCGTCCGCTCTACCTGCTTGATCGTATCCACCGCGGGTAGTCCCACGATCGCCGCGCCATGCTTCACAATTGCATCGATCGTCCGTTCAATGGTCGCCGGGTCGATCAGCGGGCGCACCGCATCATGCACCAGCACCACATCGTCCTCGACACACTCGAGTGCTGCCAAAGCATTGCTCACCGACTCCTGCCGATTGTCGCCGCCCTCGACCACATGCACCCGGTCGCCCAACTTGTACTCCATCATCTGAGCCTCGAGGCGCTCCTTTTCCTGCGCCCGCACGGCAACGAAGACCGCATCCACCTTCGGCACGGCAAGAAATGCCTGCACGGAGCGGACCAGCACCGGCACGCCGCCGATCTCAAGAAACTGCTTCGGAGCGGCAGACGTCGCCCCGTGCGCGGCCATCCGCGTCCCTATCCCTGCTGCCGGAAGAATCACAAAAACTCGCATAACCAACGGAGTATACAAGATAGCTCGCATCCGTAAGCGATAATGGCGAGGTGCCCGCTCCCATTGCCTCAACGCAGACTGAAGAATATAGACAACGCCAGCAGGCTCGCGAGACTACCGTCGCGCAGTTTGAAAAGAGGCATCGCTCACTCGGAAATCTGCGCCTCCTGCTCGTGATCGCAGCACTGCTGCTCGCCTGGTGGTCTCTTCAGCCGCACGTTTTCTCCGAATGGTGGCTGCTGGTCCCGGTGGTCATCTTCGCCGCAATCGCCGCCTACCACTCCAATGTTCTCCGCCAACAAGCCCTCGCCGAGCGGGCTGCCGACGTCTATCGCAAAGGACTGGCCCGCATGGAGGACCGCTGGATTGGCAACGGTCAGCAGGCCCCACGCGCCGAAGCCGCCACCAGCCTTTATGCAGTCGATCTGGACCTCTTCGGAAAGGGGAGCCTGTTCGAGCTTCTCTCTCAGGCTCGAACGCGTATGGGCGAAGACACCCTTGCACATTGGCTCCTCTCTCCTTCCCCTGTCAGCGAAATTACGGAGCGGCACAGCGCCGTCGCCGAACTTCGCGACCGGCTGGACCTTCGGGAAGATATGGCCGTGCTCGGCGAAGATGGCGAAAAGCTCAAAACCGGAGTCCACCCCGAAGCGCTTCTCGGATGGGCGGAACAGCCAACTCAATTGAAGCGGAAGACTCTGCGCTGGACCGCGCTTCTACTGGCCATTCTGGCGATCGCCGGAGCCATCGTCTGGGGAGAAACTGGACTCAAAACGCCATTCCTACTTGTCCTCGTCATAGAGGCCTTCATCGCGTTTTCCCTCAAAAATCAACTGAATCAAGTCTTCGCCGGAACCGACCGCGCCCTCGCTGACCTGCAACTGCTTTCTTCCCTACTGGCCCGTCTGGAACAGGAACAATTTAGTTCTTCAAGGCTACAAGTCATCAAACAGGGGCTTTCGTCCCACACCATCCCCGGCTCGAAGGCCATCGCCCGCCTCAAAACCATCGTGCAGTTGATCGAGTCACGCGACAACCTGTTTATGCGCCTGCTCGATGTTCCCCTGATGTACTCCGTCCAAGTCGCCTTCGCCGCCGAGGCCTGGCGTCGCGCACACGGCCAGGCGGTGCGGTCCTGGCTGAGAGCCGTCGGCGAGATCGAGGCGCTGCTCTCCATCGCCGCCTACAGCTACGAGCATCCCGCCGATCCCTTCCCCGAGTTCGTGGAAGGCCAACCGGCCTTCCACGCGGAAGAGTTGGGCCATCCCCTCATCCCGGTTGGCAGATGCGTCCGCAACACCGTCAGCATGAGCGGAAAGACGAGAGCGCTGCTCGTCAGCGGCTCCAACATGTCCGGCAAAAGCACGCTGATGCGCGCCGTCGGCATCAACACCGTGCTCGCCATGGCAGGAGCGCCCGTCCGCGCAAAACGGCTGCAACTGACGCCTCTCCACGTCGGCGCAAGCATCCTCGTCAACGACTCGCTGCAAGAAGGCAGCTCCCGCTTCTACGCCGAGATCACCCGTCTGCGCCACATCTGCGATCTCGCCGAGCAGCATCCACCCGTCCTCTTCCTGCTCGACGAACTACTGCAAGGCACCAACTCCAAAGACCGCCTCATCGGGGCCGAAGCTGTCGTCCGCGAACTGATCGGCAGCGGCGCAATCGGCATCATCAGCACCCACGACCTTGCCCTGACGGAGATGCAGCACTCCGCGGAAGGCCCCTTCAAAAACATGCACCTTCAGGATGAGATAGAAGGTGGCAAAATGAAGTTTGACTTCAAGCTGCGCGACGGCGTCGTCACCAAAAGCAATGGAGTCGAGTTGATGCGGCTCATCGGCCTCAAAGTCTGAATTTCGCACTTCATGCGAATCATTAAGGGACCAAGTAGTCTCTAAAGGTAAGTTACCTCTTAAAAATCAAGGAGATCGACCATGCCTCTTCCCAGTGACGAAAAACTGTTAGCCCTCAGCAACGACCTGCTCCAGCAGTTCGAAACCATCTTCGGTCAGAACCCCGGCTTCCGCCCCGCACACGCCAAAGGCACCATGCTGGCGGGAACATTTACACCCTCTCCCAGCGCGGCTTCCCTCACCCGTGCGCCTCACATCCTACGTTCCTCTACTCCAGTTACGGTGCGCTTCTCCAACTCCACCGGCCTTCCGCTGATCCCCGACAACGATCCCAACGCCAGCCCTCACGGCCTCGCCATTCGGTTCCAGCTTGCCGAGCACAGCCACACCGACATCGTCAGCCACTCGACCGACGGCTTCCCCACCCACACGGGCCAGGAATTTCTGGAGTTCCTCCGCGCTGTTGCCGCCAGCGGCCCCTCTGCTACGCATCCCTCGCCCATCGAGACCTTCCTCGGCAGCCATCCCGCAGCGCTCGCCTTCGTCCAGGCCGCCAAGCCCAACCCCTCCAGCTTCGCCCGCGAATCCTACTTCGGCGTCACCGCCATGCGCTTCACCAACCAGGACGGCGTCAGCCGCTACGGCCGCTACCGCATCGTTCCTGAAGCCGGCAACGACTTCCTCAACGATGCCGCTGCCACACAAAAGAGCGCCAACTATCTCTTCGGCGAGATCGACGAAAGAATTGCCAAGGGTCCCATCAAGTTCCGCATCCTGGTTCAGCTCGCCAACGAAGGCGACGTTGTAGACAACGCGACCATCCACTGGCCCGAAGACCGCACCCAGCTTGAGCTCGGCACCCTGACACTCACTCAACCGGTTGCCGACAGCGCCCATGAACAGCAGCACATCATCTTCGATCCCATTCCGCGCGTTGACGGAATTGAGCCTTCAGACGATCCTCTGCTTGAATTGCGCGCTGCCGTCTATCTGATCAGTGGACGCCGCCGCCGTGCTGCTCCCGAACAATAGCCGCAAGGGCGATGCGACGAGCGGATTTCAGGAGATTCCTCCGCGCGCCGCATCGCCCTCGCTCCAAAAAATCATCTCGTTCGTAGGCGCAAACCCATTCAGCGCATAGAGCGGTTTACCGAACTTCGAGGCGTGGAGCGAGACCACCTTGATGCCTCGCCGTTGCGCGTCTGCCACCGCCATCTCCAGTAATTTGCTGGCAAGCCCGCGCCGCCGGAATGCAGGATCGACGTAAACATTGAGCAGATAGGCGCGAACCGGCTGCGGGTCCATCCAGTGCGGCGGAAAATCCATCAACAGCATCCCCGCGCCCGCCACTACGCGGCCATCCTCCTCCGTCAGCCAGCCTATATAGTTGCCGTCGATCAGCTTCGCCCGTGCCCACGGAACAAAATTCGCGATGACCTCTTCAATTCGCACTTCATCCGCTTGGCCGGAATCTAAAAACATCCGGCGTCGCTGTTCTCCAATAAGTCCTGCATCTGCCTCAGTCGCCAATCTTGTCTCGAACATGACTCCAGTATAAGAAGCCTGTTCTTCGCTCCGGTCGCAAGTACCATAGACAGGATGCCATCACCCGCAATCCCGTTCGACCGCACCAACCTCAGGCCCGGCGACCGTATCTGCGTCGCCGTCTCAGGCGGTGCGGACTCCGTAGCACTTCTGCTCACCCTCCACGCCGCCAACACTGCAAAGCACGACTCGCTCGGTATCGGCCTCAGCGCTGCCCACGTCCACCACGGCATCCGCCCCGGAGAAGCCGATATCGACCAGCAGTTCGTCGAAGCCCTCTGTGCCCGCCTCGACATTCCCCTGCACCTACACCGAGCCAATATCCCCGAGCGCGTTGCCCAGACCGGCGAAACCATCGAGGAGGCGGCACGCAATGTCCGCTACGACTTCTTCGCCTCGCTCATCGCCGCTGGCGATGCCGACTCTGTGCTCACCGCCCATACCCTCGACGATCAGGCCGAAACCGTCCTGATGAAGCTGCTCCGCGGAGCCTGGACCGAGGGCCTCAGCGCCATCCACCCCGTAGTTCTCGTCCCCGGCTCCCGTCCCGGAAAGATCCTCCGCCCCTTTCTCAGCACTCGCCGCGCCGAGATCGAGGCCTATCTTAAGCAGATCGACCAGCCCTGGCGCGAAGACTCCACCAACGCCGACACCGCCTACACCCGCAATCGCATCCGCCATGAACTCCTTCCCCAGCTCCGCGAGTACAACCCCAGCCTCGACCAGACTCTGGCCAATCTCGCTGAGCTTGCCCGCGAAGAAGAGGCCCGCTGGCAAGCCGAACTAAGCCGCCTGCTCCCGCAAATCCTCCTCCCGGGCAAGCCCATTCGCGGCGGTGGGCGCTCCGTCAGCACGGCTCCCGGTCCGCCTGCCGTTGCCATCGAACTCGACCGTCTCCGCCCGCTCGACCCCGCCCTTCGCCGCCGCGTTCTCCGTGCCGCCGCCCGCCAGCTCGGAGCCCGCCTGAGCTTCGACGAGACCTCCCGCCTGCTCGCCCTCTGTGGATTTCTGGCCAATCCCACGGTCGCCGCCCGCACCGGAGCCACCCTCCACCTCTCCAATCAGCTCCGCGCCGAGCGTTCCCACCGCGAACTTCGCCTCTTTCTTGAGAAATAAGCGATCCGGCCCCGGAAACAGGCCGTCCAGTCGCCATTCCTTAAGTCACCTCAACATTGAAGATTCAGCATCCCCGAATCCCCAGCCAAAGAGTAGAATCTAACTACTTGACTCGGTAGGACTGTCATCGAGGGCCGGGCCTCATCTCCCTCCCTCCAGACTTTCCCCTGCCGGTGGCGTCTAACGATGTAGGCTTCCGGGGCTTGCGGTATCCCGGCAGCCGGGTCCAGCAAGCGCCAGCACGTTCTTTCGAGGCTGCTGCAAGACCGGAAAATGAGGAAATTCGCTTGAACTCGACTGTCAAACAAATTCTGATCTGGGTCTTCATGATCACCTGCCTGATCTTCCTGTGGCAGTTCGTCGTCAAAAACACGGGCGCGGGTCAGGAAAAGAACATCAGCCTCACCCAATTGCTCAACGACGCCGACGCGGGCAAGGTCAGCGACGTTACCGTCAATGGTGCCGAGGTGACTGGCCACTATCGCGATGACAAGAACCAGTTTCACACCATCATTCCGGCCAACTACCCGGACATGTACAAAACGCTCCGCGACCATGGCGTCAATATCACCGTCAAGGACACCAGCGGCAGCACCTGGCTGAGCCTCCTCATCAACCTGGCCCCCTTTGCCCTTCTGCTCGGCCTCTGGTTCTTCATGATTCGCCAGATGCAGTCCGGCGGCAACAAGGCCATGAGCTTTGGCAAGAGCAAGGCGCGCCTGCTCTCCATGCAGCAGAAGAAGATCACCTTTAAGGACGTAGCCGGAGTAGATGAAGCCAAGGAAGAGCTCAAGGAGATCATCGAGTTCCTGCGCGAGTCGCAGAAGTTCCAGCGCCTCGGCGGCCGCATCCCCAAGGGCGTCCTGCTCGTCGGGCCTCCGGGCACCGGCAAGACCCTGCTCGCCCGCGCAGTCGCCGGCGAAGCCAATGTTCCCTTCTTCTCCATCTCCGGCTCGGACTTCGTTGAAATGTTCGTCGGCGTCGGCGCATCCCGCGTCCGCGACCTCTTCGAGCAGGGCAAGAAGAACGCTCCGTGCATCATCTTCATCGACGAGATCGACGCCGTCGGCCGTCACCGTGGCGCAGGCCTCGGTGGCGGACACGACGAGCGCGAACAGACTCTCAACCAACTCCTCGTCGAGATGGACGGCTTCGAGGCCAACGACGGCGTCATCCTCATCGCCGCCACCAACCGCCCCGACGTCCTTGATCCCGCCCTTCTCCGCCCCGGCCGTTTCGATCGCCGCGTCATCGTCGACCGTCCCGACATCCGTGGCCGCGAAGAGATCCTCAAGGTCCACTCCAAAAAGGTCCCCATGGCCGAGGACGTCAATCTCAACATCCTCGCCCGCGGAACACCGGGCTTCTCCGGTGCCGACCTGGCCAATATGGTCAACGAGGCTGCCCTCACTGCCGCCCGGTTCAACCGCAAGTCCGTCCATATGTACGACTTCGAAGTGGCCAAGGACAAGGTGATGATGGGCGCCGAGCGCAAGTCCATGCTCCTCACCGACGAAGAAAAGCGTGTCACCGCCTATCACGAGGCCGGTCACACCCTTGTCTCCGCGCTGCGCGAGCACTCCGACCCGCTGCACAAGGTCACCATCATCCCCCGCGGCATGGCCCTCGGCGTGACGGTCTACCTACCAGAAGAGGACCAGCACACCGTCACCAAGGACTATCTCGAAACGCGCCTCGCCACCCTCATGGGCGGACGCTGCGCCGAAGAGATCTTCCTCAAGCAGATGACCACCGGCGCAGGCAACGACATCGAGCGCTCCACCGAACTCGCCCGCAAGATGGTCTGCGAATTCGGCATGAGCAACCTCGGTCCCATGACCTACGGCAAGAAGGAAGAGCAGATCTTCCTCGGTCGCGAGATCGCACAGCACCGCGACTTCTCCGACGACACCGCCCGGCAGATCGACGCCGAGGTTCGCCGCTTCGTCGACGCCGCCTACAAATCCGCCTACACCATCCTCGATGCCAACCAGGACATCATGCACCGCATGGCTGCTGCCCTGTTGGAGCGCGAGACCCTGGACGCAGCCGAGATCAAACTCATCATCGAAGGCAAGGAACTTCCTGCCGTCCGTTCCGCCCTCTCCGGTGTAGACCCCGGCAGCGGCGGTGAAGCCCAGAAGGTGCTCAAACCCGAGTCCGGACGCAAACCCGGCTTCGGCGAAGGCCACACATCACCGGCATAAACCAGTCTTCCAACCACATAAAAGAGGCAGCCCATCGGCTGCCTCTTTTTATTGCCAGTCCGTCGCCATGCGTCTGGATACCCCGCCTATGCGCCCCAGACGAGGACTGCGCCGAGACACATCGTCGCCACGCTTCTTGGGTACCCCAAGGCTTCAGCCTTGGGTCTCTCTGCGGATATCAAAAAGAGGCTTTAGCCTCTGGGGAATGCCTTCTTCAGCATTATTCCGTTCCTCATCCGGCCAATGCGACAATAGCTAAAGACGAATGCTCCTCCGGACCCTAACGCTTCTCCTCCTTCTCCCCCTCGCCGGATGCGGCTACCACACGGTCGGCTCCGCCACGCACATTCCCGGCAACGTCCGCACTTTCGCTGTGCCCATCTTTGCTACCAAGGCCCAGGCCTTCCACACCGAAATGGCCTTCACCCAGGCCACCATCCGCGAACTCAACACCCGCACCCAATACCGCATCCTCAACAACAACTCCTCTGACGCTGACGCCATACTCCACGGCACGATTCTCTCGCAGACCGTCGCACCACTCACCTATGACGCCACCAGCGGCCAATCCTCCAGCTACCTCGTCACCATCACCGCCAAAGTTCTGCTCACCGCCCACGACGGCCGTGTCCTCTACAGCAATGACGCCATCACCTTCCACGAACAGTACCAGTCCACCCAGGATCTCAGCGGCTTCATCCAGGAAGACTCTGCCGCCGTTAACCGCGTCGCCCGCGACTTCGCCCAATCCCTCGTAAGCGATATGCTGGAATCCTTCTAAACCGTGTAGCCGTTACCACTTACCTACTTTCGTCCTCTTATCGCCTTGCGAATGGGTAGAATCGCGGTATAGCCCTTTGTCTTTAATCCGCGAATCCTGCGGCCGCTCTTTCCCTAACGATGCCCACTCCACTTCGCAGCTTCGCCAGCACCGACCGCTTCATCACCGAGATCGCCGACCCTGCGACCCTCCGGCCCGGCTACGTCCTTATCGGCGACGAGATCTTCCTCTACGACCGCTGCCGCAAAGCCGTCCTCGCCGCCCTTGCCCCCGAAGACACCCGCGACTTCTGCCTGCACGATCTCGACCTCGCCGAAACCAGCATCTTCGAAGTTCTCGACCGCGCCCAGACCCCGTCGCTCATGGCTCCCTTCCAAGTCCTCTTCGTCCGTGGACTCAAAGCCCTCTACGGACGCGGCAGCAAGAAGGAAGAGTTTGCGGCTATCGACGCCTACTTCCGCTCGCCCAACCCGCAGGCTATCCTTCTCTTCGTCGCCGACCACCTTCGCATCCCCACCGACCTCCGCAAGATGGACTACCAGGACAAGGAGCGCTACGAAAAGATTCGCGAGACCCTCGGCGACTGGTGCGGCTTCGTCGAACTAGCCCGCGTCGACGACTCCGACGCCATCAAATGGGTCACCGCCACCGCCGAATCGCGCTCCGTAAAATTCGACCCCGACGCCGCCCGCGAACTCGTCGACGCTCTCGGCGCCGACATGATGCTGATCGCCAGCGAGTTCGAAAAGCTCCTGCTCTATGTGGAAGGGAAAAGCCGCGTCACCCTCGGCGACGTGGAAACCATGGTCCTCGCCGCCAAACAGCGCAGCCTCTACGAGCTCACCGACGCCATCTCCGCCAAGGACCGCCCCCGCGCCCTACTCCTGCTCCACGGCCTCTTGAACGCCTCCGACGGTGGAGAAGACGCCGCCATCGGCCATCTCTACATGCTCGCCCGCACCTTCCGCCAGATGCTCATCATCTCGGAGAAAAACG
>JBEPUJ010000006.1:0-217307 GCA_041691575.1 Terriglobales bacterium | reverse complement strand
TGTTTCCCTACTTCCGGCTGTTTCGCATCTTTCGGTACATCACGTTCCGCACGGTGTTCGCGAGCCTGACGGCGCTGCTGATCGGCCTGTTGATCGGGCCGTATGTGATCGAGAAGCTGCGCGAGTTTCAGATTGGACAGTACATCCGCGAGGAAGGGCCGGAGTCGCACCAGAAGAAGAGCGGCACGCCGACGATGGGCGGGGTGCTGATCTGCATCTCGATCCTGGTACCGACGCTGCTGTGGTCGGATCTGTCGAATCCGCTGGTGTGGCTGGTGATGCTGTCGACGCTGGCGTTTGGCGCGATCGGGTTTGCGGATGACTACATCAAGGTGGTGCATCGGAGGAACCAGGGACTGACGGCGCGGGCGAAGCTGGGCCTGCAGCTTCTGGTGAGTTGCTGTGTGGCGGTGACGCTGGTGGGGATGGAGTTGCATGGGACCTACTCGACGCAACTGATCGTTCCCTTTGCCAAGAACTTTCGTCCGGGGCTGATCATCGGCAGCCTGTTGCAGTCGCCGCATCTGTGGTGGCTGGCTTTCTTTCCGTTCGTGATTTTTGTGATGCTGGTGATCTCGTTTTCGAGCAATGCGGTGAATCTGACGGACGGGTTGGACGGGCTGGCGATTGGCTGCACGATCATTGCGGCGGGTGCGCTGGCGGTGCTGACATATGTGAGCGGGCATGTGGTGTTCAGCGAGTACTTGGAGCTGCCGCGGATGCCGCTGGTCAGCGAGTTGACGGTCTTCTGCGGGGCGATGGTGGGGGGCAGTATCGGCTTCCTTTGGTACAACGCGCATCCGGCGGAGATCTTTATGGGAGACGTGGGCAGCCTGGCGCTGGGAGGCGCGATTGGGACGGTCGCGGTGGTGATCAAGCAGGAGCTGCTGCTGCCGTTTATCGGCGGGGTGTTTATTCTGGAGGCAGTGAGCGTGATGCTCCAGGTTGGCAGTTACAAGCTGCGCAATGGGAAGCGGATCTTCAAGATGGCTCCGCTACACCATCACTTCGAGCTGAAGGGATGGTCGGAGTCGAAGGTGATTGCGCGGTTCTGGATTATGGCGCTGGTATTTGCGTTGTTTGCGCTGACGACGTTGAAGTTGCGGTAGATTGGGGACAGGAAGAGCAATGGAACTGAAGAATAAACGGGTGTTGGTGGTGGGGCTGGGGAAGAGCGGACTATCGTCCGCACTGTTTCTGCGCGAGCAGGGTGCGCGGG
This sequence comes from Terriglobales bacterium, assembly GCA_041691575.1. Classification (GTDB taxonomy): domain Bacteria; phylum Acidobacteriota; class Terriglobia; order Terriglobales; family Acidobacteriaceae; genus Edaphobacter. Next base: position 216,088 of record JBEPUJ010000006.1, on the reverse strand, counting down.
TGACAGTCAGCGACACGCGGAGTGCGGAGGCGCTCGCGAAGGAGATTCCAGCGCTGCTGGAGGCAGGGATTATGGTGGAGTCGGGGGGGCATGGGCTGCTGACCTTCCGACGGCAGGACCTGATCGTGGTGTCGCCGGGAATCCCGATGGATACTCCCGAGGTGAAGCAAGCGCAGGCATTTGGGCTGACCGTCATTGGAGCGCTGGAGCTGGGCAGCCGCTTTCTCAAGGGACGAGTCGTGGCGATTACGGGGTCGAATGGGAAGACGACCACGACGACCTTGTTGGGGAAGATATTTGAGGATGCCGGCGGGCCTACGCTGGTGGGTGGGAACATTGGGCTGCCGGTGATCGATTTGGTGAAGAAGAGCACGGCGGAGACCGTGAGCGTGCTCGAGGTTTCGAGCTTTCAACTGGAGACGATCGAGGAGTTTCATCCGTGGATTGCGGTGGTGCTGAACATTACGCCGGATCATCTGGACCGGCATGGGAGCTTTGAGAACTATGCGGCGGCCAAGGCTAGGATTACCGAGCGGCAGGAGGCCGAGGACTTTCTGGTTCTGAATGCCGAGGACAAGCCGACCCAGATGGTGGCGGCGAAGACGCGGGCACAGATCTACTGGTTCAGCACGCGACGGCAGGTCAAGCAGGGCGCGTTCGTGCATGGCGAGAGCATCTTCTTTATTGCCAAAGAGGGCGCGAAGGCCGAACCGGTGATGCCGGTGGCAGAGATTACGCTGAAGGGCTCGCATAACGTGGAGAATGTGCTGGCGGCAGTATGCGCGGCGCGGCTGGCAGGGATTCCGGCGGAGACGATTCGGACTTCGGTGGCCGGGTTCAAAGGCGTGGAGCATCGGCTGGAGTTTGTGCGCAACCTGCGCGGAGTGGAGTTCTACAACGATTCGAAGGCGACGAATGTGGACGCGGCGATGAAGGCGGTAGCCTCGTTTCCCGGCGGAGTGCATCTGATTCTGGGCGGCAAGGACAAGGGCTCGCCCTACGATGTGATGGCGGCTCTGCTGCGCGAGCGGGTGAAGATTGTTTATACGGTTGGTTCAGCAGCGGAAAAGATTGAGCGGGAGTTAGAGGGAGTGGTGAAGATAGTCTCAGCGGAGACCATACAGGCCGCCGTGGCCGAGGCGGCGAAGACTGCCGTGGCCGGAGATGTGGTGCTGCTGGCGCCTGCCTGCTCGAGCTTCGACCAGTTTGAGAACTATGAGCACAGGGGACAGGTGTTTCGGCAGTTAGTGAATGAACTAGGCTAAATCAATACCAGCAACAGCGGCAGGAAGCGGATGGAATGGCGAAGAGAGTAGGGGTGGACAAGTGGCTCTTCGGAGTGGTGCTGCTGCTGGTGCTGTTTGGGCTGGTGATGGTGTTTTCAGCGTCGGCGGTGATGGCCAAGTCGCAGTTCGGGTCTCCGTATTTCTTTGTGATCCGGCAGTCGATCTGGGCGGGCTTTGGCATGATCGCGCTGATCGTTCTGATGCGCATCGACTATCGCCACTATAACAACCCAAAGGTTGTGTTTCCGGCAATTGCGATGACGATGGTGCTGCTGGCCGGGGTGTTTGCCAGCCGCGACTCGCACAACACGCACCGATGGTTTCGTTTTGGCGGAGGGCTCAGCTTTCAGCCTTCCGAACTCGCGACTCCGGTGATCGTCTTGTTTCTGGCCTACTTTCTACAGACGCGGATGCACAAGATGGATGACTGGCGCGGGACGGTTTTGCGCGCCGCTCTGCCGCCGCTGCTGTTCATCGGGCTGGTTCTGATGGAACCTGATCTGGGTACGGCGATGGTGTGCGCGGCGACGACACTGCTGATGCTCTACCTGGCTGGGTTGCAGGTGCGATATATCGGTGCCGCGCTGGCGTGTTCGGCGCCGGTGCTTTACTACATGCTGTTTCGGATTCCGTGGCGGCGGGCGCGGATGCTGGCGTTTGTGAATCCCGAGGCGGACCCGAGGGGTACGGGGTTTCATATCCTGCAGTCTCTGATCGCAGTGGGGACGGGAGGGCTTCGTGGCCTCGGCCTGATGGAGGGGAGGCAGAAGCTGTTTTATCTACCGGAGCCGCATACGGACTTCATCTTTGCCAATATCTGCGAAGAGCTGGGGCTGATTGGCGCGATAGCTGTAGTCGCGATGTTTGTGTTTCTTGGCTATCGCGGGCTGCGGGCGGCGTTTCTTTCGACCGATCCGTTTGCGCGGTTTCTGGCCTTCGGCATCACATCGGCGATACTGATACAAGCGTTCTTTAATATGAGCGTCGTGGTTGCTCTACTGCCGACAAAGGGAATTACGCTGCCCTTCATCTCATTTGGGGGAACGTCGCTGTTTGTGACGATGGCCTGTATGGGCGTGCTGCTGAATGTGACGCGTGAGATCGATTGACGTGACCGGAACAGGGAGCGACGGGATGGGGCTGCGGATTTTGATCGCCGGTGGTGGGACCGGGGGGCATGTGATTCCGGCGCTGGCAATTGCGCGCGAGTTGCAGGAGCGAGTTGGGGCCGAGGCCCGGTTTGTGGGGACGGCGCGGGGGCTGGAGACGAGGCTGGTGCCCGAGGCGGGGTTTCCGCTGGAACTGATCCACGTAGGGCAGTTGAAAAATGTGAGCCTAGCCACGAAGTTGCGGACCTTGATGGACCTGCCGCTGGGTTTGGGGCGATGCGTGAGCCTGTTGCGCAGCTTTCGCCCGGATGTGGTGATTGGCGTAGGCGGATATGCGTCGGGTCCGGCGATGCTGGCGGCGATTCTGCTGCGGGTGCCGACGTTGGCATTCGAGCCGAATGCCATTCCGGGGCTGGCGAATCGGATGGTGGGAGGGCGGGTGTCGGCGGCGGCGGTGAACTTCGAGGAGTCGCGCTGCTACTTTCGCGGCGCGAGGGTTACCGGTACACCGGTGCGGCCAGAGTTTTTTGCGATTGAGAAAAGGCCGCTCGGGGGGAAGAAGCGGCTGCTGGTCTTTGGCGCCAGCCAGGGAGCCCGCGTACTCAATGAACTGATGCCGAAGATCATGGACCCGCTGCTGAATACCTTCCCGGATCTGGAGGTCGTGCACCAGACTGGCGGGCGGCATGGAGATTCGACCCTTGCAGGCTATGCGCAGGCTGGTGTCGGCTTTGAGCGGGTGACGGTGACCCCCTATCTCGATGACATGGCGGCACAGTTTGAAGCTGCCGACCTGATCCTGTGCCGCAGCGGTGCGAGCACGATGGCAGAGCTGGCGGCAGCAGGGCGGGCGGCGGTTCTGGTGCCGTTTCCGCAGGCTGCCGATGACCATCAGAGGAAGAATGCGGATGCGTTTGTGGCAGCCGGGGCAGCGGAGTTGGTGGTAGAGGATGAGTTAAGTGAAGAGAAGCTGCTCGAGGTATTGAGCAGGCTGCTGGCTGACGATCCCCGGCGCGAGAAGATGGCTGCACGTGCGCGAAAGCTGGCCCATCCGGACGCAGTCAAAGTCATTGGGGATATGGTGCTGGAGTTGGCGAGCCGCAAGAGAAGCTGAGCGGTTTCTTCGAGACTGTATAGGACGGGCCTTCAGCCCTTGCTCCATCGATGGCCAAGGAACATGGGGCTCCCCCCACCCCGGTTCGCCCCATGCTGGTATGGCAGCGGGCCGTTGGCCCTTGACGGTTCGACTCGGGACCTTCGCAGAAACTACTCGAGGGGTCTCGACATGCGAGGCCAAGTGGCGTGGTGAGACCGTTTGTACATCCCACCCTTCGCTGTAAGACGGCGAAGGATGGGCACCCGGCTTTCATCAGAGGTGGTGCTGCATCATCCCGGAAGCTACTTTAGCGGGTGGCGACGGTGGTTTTTTGCGTGGCCGCTAGCTGATCTTCCAGCGCCTGGGCGGCGGGCAGGAAGGTGATAGCCTTCGCGATCTGGGGATCCCATTCGGCGCGGACTCTCAGACCTTGGAGCTGTCCGAATTGCGAGGTGAATAGCTCGCTCTTGATGCTTTCCTTCACCCAATCCAATGCACCCGCGATGTCGGCGTCGGTGTAGTTGATCTGCTGAGTCTTCAGGAAGTTCTTGAAGTTCTGGATGATGGCGTCATCGGCCACAAAGTCTTTGCTGACCGTGTGGGTGGCGAGGTAGTTCTTGCTGAAGTTGAAGAAGGCGTAGTGCTGGAGGAGGTTGCTCTGGAATTCCGTAGCCTTCATCTCCGGAATCTTCTCGTCGGGAGTGATGCCGCCGCCGCCGTAGACGGTGCGGCCGGAGTCGGTGAGCTTGACCTCGAGATTGCTTTTATCAGCCTTGAGCGCATCGTTGCGGACGTAATAGTAGTCGTAGAGCGAGACGCCGTTGTAGTTGCGCTGAATCAGGCGGCCCGAGGGCGTGTAGTAGTGGTACGTGGTAAGCGCGAGCCCGGTATTCTGGCTGAGTTGGAAGACGGTCTGGACCAGACCCTTGCCGAAGGTGGTTTCGCCGACGATCAGGGCGCGGTCGTGGTCCTGGAGAGCGCCGGAGACGATCTCAGCCGCGGAGGCGGTATTGCGGTTGACGAGAATGACAATGGGATATTTCTTGCCCTCTTCGCCGTGCGAGACGCGATAGACCTGGTCGGGGAAGGCGCGGCCCTTCTGCGAGACGACGATCTGGCCCTTTTCGAGGAACTTGTCGGCCATATTGACGGCTTCGTTCAGCAGACCGCCGGGATTGCTGCGCAGGTCGATGACGAGGCCATTGATATCACCGAATTTATCCAGCGCGTCGCCGACTTCGCGGCTGGTTGTCTCCATGAAGTTGGTGACATGCATGTAGCCCACGCCGGGACGGATTAAGAAGGCGAGATCGACGGAAGGGCGAGAGACTTCGTCGCGGATAAGATCGAAGACCAGAGGCTTTGGAGAGCCTTCACGTCCCATGGTTACGGAAACGTGTGTGCCGCGCGGCCCCTTGAGTAGGGTAGAGACGCCCACCGAATCCATACCGTCGGTGGACTTGCCATCGACATTTTCAATGACGTCGCCGGGGCGAATGCCAGCTTTGTAGGCTGGGGTGCCTTCGAAGGGCGCGAGGACGACAATCTTCATGCCGTTCTTGGCAGTAGGATCGGGTTGCGGCTGGATGGTCATCCCAACGCCGTAATATTTGCCATGCTGGTCTTCGCGCATCTGGGCGAAGGCCTTGGGATCGTAGAAGTTGGAGTGAGGATCGAGGGTGTGCAGCATTCCCGGGATAGCCCCGTCATAGATCGCTTTGTCGACCTTGTCCGAATCGAGCCGCTCCGCATAGTTCTGCTCCACCATGGCATAGACATTGGTGAAGGAATGGAGCGAGTCGCGCAGGCTTGATTCATCGGTCGCCGACTGGGCGGCAACCTTCTGGTTGATGAATGTGCCGAGCACGGCACAGGTGGCCAGAAAAAGCGTGACGATGAAGAGTGCGCGGCGGGTGCGGGAAGCCATTTGCTTGAATAACCTCAAAAAAAGGGGAAACGGTACTCGATCTTACACGCGGAGATGGATCGTATCGGCGCGCCCTCTTTGGACGGAGTATAGCATCGGCGGGTGAGCCACGGCTTGCCGGAAAAGGGGATTCGCTAGTTGGGGTCAGGGCAGTTAGAATGATGAGCGGATACCGTCCTACGCTGCCGTGAGTCAAATTAAGCAGAGCGGGGGTCCTGTGCGAGGGATATTCGAGGTGGATATTCGAATCGCGGATGATGATTATTAAAGATACGAGTGACGATGACCTTTAGAATTTCGCAGTTTGCAGTGGTGTTCGGGCTGAGCGTGCTGGCATTGCCGGGTGTGGCGCAGGCGCCGCGGTATCAGAGCCCCCTCAATATTCAGGCGCCGGAGCCGCAACTGACGCTCCCCACGCCAGCTCCCATCACGCCGAATGGAGCCGTTGTAGAGGACGTGATCGTTCGCGTGAACGATCAGATCATCAACCGGAGCGACGTTCAACGAGCGGTGCAGGATCTTACCCGCGAGGAACAGCAGACCAACGCGACCCCCACCGAGGTTGTCGATCGGCAGAAGAACCTGCTGCGCGACATGATCGACAAGCAACTGCTGTTGTCCAAGGGCAAGGAACTGGGGCTCAATGCCGATGCCGAAGTGACCCGGCGGCTGGACGAGATCAGGAAGCAGAACCATCTGGACTCCATGGAAGCGCTGGAAAAGGCCGCGCAGCAGCAGGGCGTCTCCTATGAGGACTTCAAGGCGAATATCCGCGACAGCGTCATTACTCAGCAGGTCGTGCGCGACGAAGTAGGACGCCGCCTGCAGATGACGCAGGGGCAGGAACAGACCTACTACGACGCGCATAAGCAGGATTTCACCCGGCCGGAACAGGTGCGGTTGAGTGAAATTATGATCCCTACGCCGGCAGACGCAAATGCGGAAGCCATCGCACAGGCCAAGGCCAAGGCTGACGATGTTGCGGCGAAGATCAAGGCCGGAAGCAAGTTCGACGAGATGGCCAAGCAATACTCCGGCGGACCGACGGCAGCCCAGGGCGGCGAGCTGGGAACCTTCAAACGCGGAGCACTGGCCAAGGTACTGGAGGACCAGACCTTCGATCTGCAGCCGGGACAGGTGACCGCCCCGATCCAGACCCGTCAAGGGTTCGTCATCCTTGAAGTGACCGAGCATCAGGCTGCGGGAACTCCTGCTTTGAAGGAGATAGAGCCGCAGATACAGGAAGCGATGTATATGCAGCAGTTGCAGCCCGCGCTGCGCGCCTATCTGACGAAATTGCGTGAAGATGCCTACATCGATATCGCCCCGGGATTCGTGGACTCCGGAGCCAGCGCGAATGAGACGAAGCCGGTGTTTTCGGCCTATGCTCCGCCGGCTGTGAAGAAGAAAAAAGTTCAGCAGAAGCAGAGATATGACCACGGCGGTAGCGGCCGTTTCGCGGCAGCCAGCAAGATCCCGAATGCTCCAGCGACTGCTCCGGAAGCATCCTCCGCAACGGCGGTTGCGACCACCAGTAACGTCAAACTGAAGAAGAATGGCAAGCCGAAGAAGATCAAGCGCGAGAAGGTCCGTTTCGGCCAGGCTCCCCGCAACGCTCTGCCTGCCGGTCCCCAGGAGACGGCGGTTGGCGGCGACGTTGGAGCCGGAGCATCCTCTGCCAGCGTCATTCCGGGCGGGTCGACCGCTCCGGGCGCAGCGATGACATCGATATCTGCTGAGGAAAGCAGCTCACAAGCTTCCGATGTGAATCCTTTGACCCCTGTCGAGCCTGAAACTGGGAAGACGCGCTACGCGTCGCGGCAGAGGATGGTCATCGCTGACAAGAAGGCGGCCAAGGCAAGAAAGGTCAAGGAGAAAGCTGCGGCGACGCCAGAGGCAATATCCACCGAGGAAAAGGCCGCGCAACAGACCCAGGCTGCTCCGATGGGGTTGAACGGCGATACCGCGAAGAAGAAGAAAAAAGTAAAGGTCAAGGGAGCGCCGAAGGAGCGGATGCAGGACCGGCCCAAGCCGGTGGACACAGCTCCTCCCCCGCCCGTTCCTACGGTAAATCCGTCGCTCGGGAAGAGCCCCATGGGGACGACTCCGGCGCCGGTGCCAGCGACTCCGCCGGCTGCGCCGTCGACGCCTCCAACCAACTAGTCGTAAGAAGGGATTTACAGTGACGCGAGGGCTCCGGCTCTCGCGTTGCTGCTTCTGCGGGCGATCAGGATTTCTTTGTGCTGGCGCGGTATCCTGATGAGCATGAAAGACTTTTTCATTGCCGATGCCGCGAAGTTCGATAACACCATGGTGACCTCGCATTTTGTGCTCTCCTCGTTGTCGGTGCGCGAGAAAAAACAGGGCGGCCAGTATCTGGCGCTCACCCTGACGGACAAGACGGGCACCATGGAAGCGCGCATGTGGGATGAGATTGCCGATGCGCTGGCAAGCTGCTCCGAGGGCAGCTATGTGAAGGTGCAGGGGCAGATCAGCAAGTATCAGGGGAAGTTTCAGATCACCTTGCAGAAGATGCGCCACGCGGCGGAGACGGAGATCGACCCTGCCGACTACTTGCCAGCAACCCGTTTCGACGTCGATGAGATGTGGACGGAACTGCGCGGCTATGTCTCGCAGTTTACGAACCCGGACCTCAAGCGGCTGGTATTTTCCTTCTTGGACGACGAGGCCATCGGCGCAGCCTATCGCAGCGCTCCGGCGGCGAAGCGCCTGCATCATGCGTGGCTTGGAGGGCTTCTCGAACACGTAGTAACCCTGGTTCGAGTATGTCTGGCGACCGCCCCGTTTTATCCCGAAGTTGATTCGGATCTGCTCGTGACGGGCGCGATCCTGCACGACATTGGCAAGACCCGCGAGTTGCACTGGAAGAACAGCTTCGGCTACACCCTCGAAGGCCAGATGATCGGCCACATCAGCATCGCGCAGGGAATGCTGATCGAGAAGGTAAAGGAACTGGCCCCGTTTCCCGACAAACTGCGTGTGCTGGTGGAGCACATGATTTTGAGCCACCACGGCAAGTACGAGTTCGGCTCGCCCAAGCTGCCGATGACTCCCGAGGCACTGCTGCTGAACGTGCTCGACGATCTCGAAGCGAAGATGCAGGTGCTGCGAAATGAGTTTGCCGCCGCAGCGGCCAGCGGAAAAGGCTCCGATGAGATGACGGAGTGGGTGCGGAGCATGGAGCGCCCGCTGCTCGATTCACGCGGCTACCTGAAGGATTGAAGGCGGCAGCGGCAGAACCCGGGAAGACTTCTGGCATCGGATTGAATTGAATCGGCATCAAAGAGATTGTTGCTGGAATACGACGATTATTCCGGAGCAGCCATGTCGACGGTCAACAAAGCTGACGCCCTTTCGCACAAACTCCATGCAGGATTAACTCACGAGTTGGAGGGCTACCATGGCCCCTCGTTCGAGTTGCGGCTGTGGGACGATACCGGTTCGAACTACGGCTCGGGACTTCCTCGCTTCGTCATCACCGTCAAATCGCTGCAAGTGCTCAAAGCCATCCTGTGGGACCCCAATGAGATCTCTCTGGGAGATGCCTTCGTCAAAGGCGATCTTGAGGTGGAAGGCGATATCTTTGCCATGTTCCAGTTTGCGGATTTTGTCTTCGGTAACGCTCAGGGGATCGAGGGTCCTTCCTACGCCCGCCGCCTTGCAATCTCCGCCATCCGGACATTTCGGCATATGGAGTATGTGATCGACGATCTGTTCGTGCATAGTCTTCGCCGGGACAAGCGCGCCATCTCGTATCACTACGACAAGCCTCCGGAGTTTTTTGCACCCTGGCTCGGACCGTCGATGGTGTATTCGTGCGCTTATTTCCGTCGCAATTCGGACACTCTTGAAGAGGCGCAGCGAAACAAGCTTGACCTCATCTGCAAGAAGCTGCGCCTTCAGCCGGGCGAAGAGATGCTCGACATCGGGTGTGGATGGGGGAGTCTTATCCTCCATGCCGCAAAGTATTACGGCGTCCACGCTACGGGGGTCACCTTGAGCGAGCAGCAGTTTGCCTTCGCGCGGAAGCGCATCTCTCAAGCTGGACTCGATGCGGAGTGCGAGGTCAGGCTGAGCGACTACCGGCAGATCTCCGGCAAGGATTCGTCCTTCGACAAGATTGCCAGCGTCGGCATGTTTGAGCATGTCGGCAGGCAGAATCTAGGCATTTACTTCGATATCGTCAAAAGACTGTTGAAGCCCGGTGGAGCTTTCCTGAATCATGGAATAGTTTCGTCGCTCGACGAGGACAAGAAGCAGGGGCCGTCCTTTATTCGGAAGTACGTCTTTCCCGGGACTACGCTGGCCACGCTCCCGGTTGTCGCAGCCGAGGCGGAACAGGCGGGCTTTGAGCTGCGCGATGTCGAATGTCTCCGCGAACATTATGAGCGCACCCTGTACAACTGGGTCGAGCGGCTCGAACGCTGCAAACGGGAGTTGCTCAACTACGTCGATCCGGAGACATACCGAATCTGGCGACTCTATATGGCTGGATCGGCAGAAGCCTTCAGGCGCGCAAAGATCAGCGTCTACCAGATCCTGCTCTCGGATCCGGCCAGTGGACAACCGGCGTCGCCGCGTACGCGCGAGGATTGGTTACTGGAGCGGCACGGCCAGTTCGCCGATGCAAGCTGAACCCGGCCCTTACTCTATCTATTCGTCAGGCGATGATGATCTTCAATGCAGCGGACAATATCAGGCGACAAGCGGAGTTGTCCTAGCCCGGAACCAGCCATTGTCCGGTGGTGCTCAGAACAAGAAGCGACACGGCTAATACAACTACGATACCAACCAAAAAGGCGATTACAACAATCAGGAAGTCGCCATCGTCATGCGAGGGATGGCTGGCAGCGGTGGGGTCTGCGAGTTCGCTTGAAGTGTTCATATCGTTAGGATACATCGTCTGCCGGAAGGGTAGTTTCGGCAGGATTTTTTTGCTGACTATTCGTCCCGTCCCGGACGTGACATCAGATCGCGAATCGCGTCCTTGGGGGATTTATTGTGGTGCAGGATGGCGTCCATCTGCTCTGTAATGGGCATCTCCACGCCGTAACGCGCGGCCAGGCCGAGAGCGGCGGTGGTGCTTTGGACGCCTTCGGCGACCTTGCCGTTGAGCCCGGAGAGGATGTCGGGCAAGCGTCGGCCCTTGCCGAGTTCGATGCCCACGGAACGATTTCGCGAGAGATTGCCGGTGCAGGTCAGCACCAGGTCGCCGACACCCGAAAGTCCAGCCAACGTCTGGCGTCGGCCTCCGCAGGCCACGGCAAGCCGGGTGATCTCGGCGATGCCTCGGGTGATCAGAGCGGCGGCGGAGTTATGCCCGAGATTGAGGCCGTGAACGATTCCCGATGACAGGGCGATTACGTTTTTGAGCGCACCGCCCAGCTCCACACCTGCCATGTCGTCGTTGGTGTAGACGCGCAGCGTGGGCGAGGAGAATTCATGCTGGATCGTCTGCGCCAGCGTAGGGATAGCCGCGGCGGCAACGATGGCGGTGGGGTAGCCGTGGGCAACTTCCTGTGCGAAGGAGGGGCCACTGAGCACCACACAGGGGTTGTTGGTCACCGAGGCGATGACCTGGGACATGCGCAGGAAGGTGGCCTCTTCGAGACCCTTCGATGCGCTGAGGACGATCTGGTCGCGAGTGAGTAGCGGGGCAATGTGGCTAATTACTCCGCGGAGATGCTGCGAGGGAGTAACGCAGAGAAGTATGTCGGCCTCGAAGATGGCGCCGGGAAGGTCCGAGGTGACCTGGATGTCTGCGGGAAGGGTGAAGCCAGGGAGGTAAGGAAGATTTTCTCCCATATCGCTGAGCTGTTCGGCGAGCGGGACGGAGTGAGACCAGAGGACGATGTTGTGGCCGCCGCGGCGAGCCAGCGAGAGCGCGAGGGCGGTGCCCCAGGCTCCGGCTCCGAGGATGGCGATGCGGCTCATGCTGTCACCTTGCGCGTCCCAAAACGATTTTCCGTGCCCGAGAGTAGCCGCCGGATGTTCTGGCGGTGCTTGACGATGATCAGCAGCGGAATGAACAGGAAGCCGGCGATGACCATCGGCGTCCGGAAGGGAACGAAGTGGAAGCCGAAGAGGGGGAACAGTGCGGCGGCGATGATCGAAGCCAGCGATACATAGCGGCTGAGCGCAAAGACCACGAGGAAGACAACCAGGATGGCGAGCGCCGAGGCGGGCGTTAGCGCGATGAAGACACCAAGTGCGCTGGCCACGCCCTTGCCGCCGTGAAAGCCAAGCCAGATCGGGAAACAATGGCCGAGAATGGCCGCAACCGCCGCGGCCACAGCCAGATCGTAGTTGCCCGGCGCAATATGTTGCGCGATTTTGACGGCGGTGAAGGCTTTACCGAGGTCGAGCAGCAGCGTCGCTATGGCCAGTCCCTTGGCTCCGGAGCGGGCCACGTTGGTGGCTCCGATGTTGCCGCTGCCGGTGGCGCGGATGTCCTGTTTGCGAAAGATCCTGACGAGGACATAGCCAAAGGGTATGGAGCCAAGGAGGTAAGCCAGCGGGATGGAGATGAGCCAGGGGAGCATTGTCGTCTCGAAGAGTCTACCAAGGGTGTACAAGGCTAGTTTAGAGGAGGTGGCGGCGGATAAGTTCGAGTGCGTGCTGGGTGGCCCAAAATCGGATACGTTCGCGGTTTCCGGTCAGGTTCAATTCCTTGACCTGGGTTTGCCGGCCGTCGGCAAGGCCGATGTAGACCCGGCCGATGGGTTTTTGTTCATCCGGGCCAGATCCCCCACCGCTGGGGCCGGCGAGGCCGGTGATGGCGATGCCCAGCGAGGCTCCAGTGCGGCTGCGGATACCTTCGGCGAGCCCCCCCGCCGCCTCTTCGCTGACCGTACCTTTCTCGTCGATGATCTCTTTGGAAACCCCAGTGAGGATCGTCTTCATCTCGGGGGTATAGACGACGGCGCCGCCGATAAATGCGCTGGAGCTGTTGGGGACGGCGGTTAGCCGCTGGGCCAGCAGACCGCCGGTGCAGCTTTCAGCGGTGGCGAGGGTGAGGTGTCGCATGCCCAACATCAGCAGCACTACCTCTTCGAGGCTTTCGCCGTGCGAGGAGAAGATGGCGTCGTCCATCTCGTGCTCGATCTCTTCGGTGACTTCGTCGACGCGGGCCTCGGCCTCGGCGTGGGTAGCTTTGGCGGTAAGAAAGTGGAGCTGAATCTCGGCGTGCCCGGCGAGGATGGTGGTTTCGACGTCTGGATATTGCTTGTAGATCGGGGCGGTGCGGGCATCGACCTGCGACTCTGGGATCAGCGCCATGCGCAGGGTTCGCCGGGCGAGATGGCGGGGTGGAAGGTGCGGGGCTAGACACACGATGCAGGTCTGGTCGAAGAGCGGTTTCAGTTCGCTGGGTGGGCCGGGCAGAAGAATGATGATCTTGCGTTGGGGCTTGCCATCGGGGCCGGTGACGGCGGTGTCGAGGAACTGGCCGGGAGCGCTGCCGTTCTTGTTTTCGAGCAGGGTGGCCCCGTCAAGGACGTCGGCCTGCTTGGCGTTGTTCGGAGGCATCACCATCTGGCGCGCGGCGTAACGCTTGTAGAGGGCGGTGAGCACAGCCGGGTCGCGGTGCAGACCGATCCCCAACGCGGCGGCGACGGCTTCGCGGGTCAGGTCGTCCTCGGTGGGGCCGAGGCCGCCGGAGAACAGAACGATGTCGGCGCGCTCGATGGCGATCTTCGCAGCGCTGGTGAGGTGCCGCAGGTTGTCGCCGACGATGGTCTTGAAGGCCACTTCGACGCCAAGATTGTTGAGCGCGGCAGTCATGTAGAGGGAGTTGGTGTCCTGCCGGTGGGGCGTGAGCATCTCGGAGCCGACAGCGATAATCTCAGCAATCATGGTTTAGGGGAAGTGCAGTCCTGCAAAGACCTTTCCTCTTTAGATGGTAGCGGTTTCGTTTCTGTTTGCGCCAGATTTGGATGAAATGCATCGAGTTCGCCATCTTCCGATCGGCAGCGATTCGATATTATGCCTTGACAATCGTATAAGTAGTTGGCTACATAGGGTGCAGGTTAACTCTATGCTCGAGATTCGCAACGTCTCCAAGCGTTACTCCGGTATCCCCGCGGTAGAGAGTGTGAGCTTTTGCGCCCGCGCCGGGGAAGTGACCGGTTATCTCGGCCCCAATGGTTCCGGCAAATCCACCACCATGAAGATGATTATCGGCCTGATCGCTACGAACTCCGGGTCGATCCTCTTCGACGGCAAGCCGATCCACAGCGACCTGATGGCGTACAAGCAGCGCCTGGGTTACGTGCCCGAGGAGCCATATTTATATACACACCTGGGCGGCGCTGAATATCTGGTCATGGTGGCTCAGTTGCGTAATCTCGCGACGAAGCTGGCTACTGAGCGCATCGATGGTCTGTTGCGGTCGTTTGCGCTCTACGATGACCGCCATGTGCCGATCTCGGCCTATTCGAAAGGCATGCGGCAGAAGATCCTGCTGGCGGCGGCGCTGCTGCACAATCCCGATCTCATCCTGCTCGACGAACCCTTTTCCGGCCTCGATGTCGGCTCGTCTCTGGTACTGCGCAGCCTAATTGTGGAGCTTGCAGCGCGTGGCAAAGTTGTTCTGTTCAGCTCACACGAACTGGAGACGGTGGAGCGCATCTCTTCGCATATTGTGATCCTGCATCGCGGCAAAATTGTGGCCGACGATTCGATTGAACGGCTGCGCACCTTGATGTCGCTGCGGACGCTCGAGGGTATCTTCTCGCAGCTTGCGGTAGAGCAGGATACGGCAGCCATCTCGAAACAGATCGCGGACCTCATCCATGCATAAGACTTTGAGCATGGAGAGGCGTCAGTTTCGCGTGCTCTATCGCGCATTCCTGATGCGCGTCATCGATCTGGAGTCGTTGTCGGCAGATGCGGACACAAGCAGATTGCTCGCGCAATTTGCCGCATTGTTTGCGGGAATCAGCTACCTGTTCACCTTCTGGGTCATCTTTGCAGGCGCGCGATTTTCGCCAGACTTCCTCTGGGTGATGGAGCACTTTCTGATTGCGACCACGATGCTGGTGGTTGGACTGTTCTCCGTGCTCTGCTGGGATTCCATCTTTCCTGACCGCCGCGATGTGCTGGTGCTGGCGCCACTGCCGGTCCGTGCGAGCACGTTGTTCCGCGCAAAGATCGCAGCATTGGTAGCAGCTCTAAGCATCTCGGTCCTGTCCCTGGACATCATCTCGGGGCTCGTCTGGCCGCGGTTTTTCTCCGTGACCAACGGCGGAGGCTACCTGGGTTTCTTCCACTCGCTGGTGGCCTATTGGATCACGATGTCGCTCGCGGCGGCATTCATGTTCGGCTGTGTTCTGGGAGTACAGGGAGTGGCCGCGCAGTTATTGCCGCGACAGCAATTTCTGCGACTGTCGGCGGCGCGGCGTCCGTTTTGATGGCTTACTTCCGCATGATAGGAAAGGTCGTCGAGGAACCCGACATCGTTCCCGGAGTTCACCGGGCCGGGTGGTCGCCGCTGTTTGGGACACTGCTTGAAACCTCTGTCGTGCTGTTCAGCGTCCGCACCTTGCTGCGCAGTCGGCAGCACCGGGTACTGCTCTCTTTTTATCTTGGAACCGGGTTCGCCATCGTACTGGCCTACGTGAAAACTTCGCTAGGCCTGCAAAAAATTCTCCACGGGACAGCCAGTGGAGCGGTCGACGTCTCCTTCTTCGTGGCGAGCCTGTGGGCAATTTGTTTTGCGATAGTAGGAGTCCGTATCGTAATCTCCATGCCCCATGCGCTGCGGGCAAACTGGATCTTTCGTATGACCGAGATTCGCGGCGTCCCCGCCTATCTGTCAGCAGCCCGGCGAGCGTTATTTGTGCTTGCCATGGCGCCCGTCTGGCTGCTGCTGGCCATCCTGTTTCTTCTCCGCTGGCCTACCTGGCAGATAGCTGGCCACCTTGTCCTGCTTGGGCTGGTCGGGATGATTGTCGTCGAACTCAGCCTGTATGGTTTTCATAAGCTACCCTTTACCTGTTCCTATCTACCCGGTCAATCGAAGGTGCATGTCGTCTTCTGGGGACTTCTCCTTGCGCTGGTGCCACTTGTTGCCGCGCGATTTGAAAAGCAGCAGTTGCATCAGCCTCTGGGCTTCCTCTGCATGTTCGCCTTTCTCGCGTCGGCCGCTGCCTGCGCGCGATGGCGTACAACCGCTTCGGCGAACTCGGAGGTGGAGTTGATCTTTGAAGAAGAATATCCGCCTGAGATATTTGGCCTGAATCTGCCGCGAAATGTAGATGTCACTTTGAATCGTCTCTAGTACGGAAGCTCTCAAAAAGTAAAAAGGCCCAGCGACAACGCTGGGCCTTTCTTGTTGCGGCAAGTTTTAGAGATGCGGAGCCCAGCCCTTTTCGTACTGACGGCCCCATAGCTTCATCGCTGCCTGATCGTTGAGGATGTGCCCGTTCTTTGCGTCCAGATGCAGCTCGCGACCTACCTCCCAGGCGATGTTCGAGAGTTGCAGCATGGTCACGGCCACGTTGCCGACTTCGATGGGAGCGTGCAGCTTTTCACCGGTACGAATACCGGCGATGAAGTTGGCGAAGTGCAGGTCGGTCATGGAGTCCGCGCCCACCAGATCGGCGGACGAAGTCTCATGGCCTACTTTGAACTCGTCGGTCTTCTTGCCGTGCAGATCGTATACCTCGTAGCCGCCACGGTCGACGATGACCGAGCCCGTGGTTCCCATGATGGCTGCGCCACGGTCGCGGTTATAGAGCTTCATGCCGTTGCAGCACTTGCCGTCCCAGGTAATCATCTTGTCGTCGTAGTTGAAGCTGGTGACCAGGGTGTCGTAGAACTGCCAGTCATCCTTGAATTGGTAGCGCCCACCCGATGCGGAGACACTGTTCGGGTAGTCGACGCCGAGTGCCCAGCGGCAGACGTCCACCTCATGGGTTCCGTTGTTGAGCGTCTCGCCCGTGCCCCAGGTCTTGAACCAGTGCCAGTTGTAGGGCTGAACGTTGTCCTTGTATGCCTGACGCGGCGCCGGACCCTGCCACAGGTCCCAGTCGAGCGTGGCGGGAACTGGCGCAGGCTTGCCGACGCCGATGGATTTACGGGTGTTGGCGTACCAGGCGCTGCCCAGATAGGCGCGGCCAATGAGGCCGTTGTGAATCTCGTTGACGATCTTGATGGAGTGCGGCGACGAGCGTTGCTGCGTACCCATCTGGACAAGCTTGCCGTACTTCCGTTGTGCTTCGATGAGCAGCGCGCCCTCGGCGGGGTTGTGGCTGCAGGGCTTCTCGACATACACATGCTTGCCTGCCTGGAGCCCGGCAATCGCGAGAGGCGTGTGCCAGTGGTCGGGCGTCGCGATGGTAATACAGTCGACGTCCTTGGAGGCGAGCAGCTTGCGGTAGTCCTTCTCGGACTTGGCGGAGTACCCGAAGTCCTTCTCCACACGCCCTGCGAACTTCTGCATGATGTTGCTCTCCACGTCGCAGACATGGGAGAGGTGCACGTCCTTGCTGTTCGCCTTGAGGGCCGAGAGATGAGCATAGGCACGGCTGTTGAGGCCGATGACTCCGAAGTTGAGGCGGCTGTTCGCGCCCAGGATCTGAGCATAGCTTTTTGCAGTTGAGCTGACAGCGAGACCGGCTGCTCCTACTGCAAGTGTGTCGAGAAATTCACGTCGAGTGATCACATCTCCTCCTTGGGAGTTATTGCGGACGACCGGTGACAGCCGATTCTCAGCTGCTATTCGGTCGCGGGATAACTTTACACGAGCAAGGGGTGTTGGTTCAAAGTGAAAACAAAAGGCCGGGAGAGAGGACGCAGCCAGTTTTAGCTGCCGGGACGCTGCAAGGCACGCTTATTCGCCCTTCAACAGGGCCGCGGGCTGGAGGCCCCGAAGGACCCGGACAGGGAAGAGCGCGGCCAGCGCAGCGATGACAATGTTGAGCACGAAGACCAGCGGGAGCACAGAGAGGCGAGGAAGCGTCGCCGTGTGGAAGTTGACCTGGCTGATGGCCCAGGCGGCGGCTGAGCCTATGGCAAAGCCCAGGGCTACCCCGGCGAGCGCCAGAACGAGCGCTTCGAGCAGGAACATCGCCATCAGCTGGGTCTGCGAGCCTCCCAGGGCTTTCATCAGAGCGAAGTCGCGGCGGCGCTCGAGGACGCTGGCGGAGAGCGTGGCGAGGACACTGACGGCCACGGTGAGGGCAATCAGCAGGACGGCCCCGTACATCAGCGCGTGGGTGCGGTCGACGATGCGGGATTCGCCCTCGACCAGTTGGCGGACGGGCTGGATCTGGAGCGAGGGGAACTGAGCGCGAAGCCGGGTAAGCGCTGCTTCTACGGCAGCAGCGCCGTGGGGTATCTGAATTTCGATGACGGTAGGACCGGAGCCCGTCCACTGGGTGAAGGCGGCCATGGGCATGTAGATGCGGCTGTCCTCGTCGCCTCCGGTCTTGAGGCGGCCTGCTCCGGTGAGAGTGATGGCTTTTCCGGCGTAGGTGAGTTCTACTGCACGTTCGTCGGCGATGAAGTTTGCGGCGCGGTCGCCAAGGAGAGCGGCGTCCGATGTGGTGGGCCAGTGAGCGACCTGCCACCACGAATCAAGACGTTGGACGGCGGCGAAGTCGGTTCCGGCGACGACCACCGGGGTTCCGCGATCGGTGGTGGCTACGGCATAGGCGAAGGGAGCAACGAGCGCGTCGGGGCCCGCGGCTTGCTGGACGAGCGCCAGTGCGTTGGGAGGCAGCGCCGAGCCCGAAGAATCAGCGGGAACCGTGACGACAACGTTCGCGCCGAAGTTGCGAAATTCCTTGTGAAGTTTGGCGTCGAGGTCGGCGTAGAGGGTGAGCAGGGCCGTGACGACGGCGGCGGAGACGGTGAGCGCAACCAGCGCGGAGAGGCTACGCGCGCGGCGGTGGACGAGCGAACGGCGCAGCATCCCGATGAAGCTGAGCTGGGGCCTGTGGGATGTGTGATTGGTCATGCGTCCGCCCGGAGGATGGTGGAGGGGTCCATTTCGAGAGCTGTCCGGATGGAAGGCGTGCTTCCGGCGATGGCTACGACAAGTGCCAGGGCCACCACGACAGGGAGGAGGACCGGGTTCAGAATAGGGCCGATAGAGGCTGCCCCGTCGCCGGAAAAGATTCTGGCTCCCAGCCATGCGGCGAGGCCGGAGCCGAGGAGGTAGCCGACGGCTCCGGCGAAGATGGCGAGCAGGCCGGTCTCAACGTAGAAGAGGAAGGCGATGGAACCCTTGCTGGCTCCGAGCGAGCGCATGAGGCCGATCTCTCGCTGCCGCTCGAGGATGGCCGTTGCCATGGCTGCGCTGACGGCGAATCCGGCGGCAAGCAGAGCGGCGGCGCTGATGAGCCACATCAGGCCGCTGATGCGCTCGAGCACGTTGCCTTCGTTTTGTTCGACGCGGCGGACCTGGTCGGCCTGCGCTCCGGGGATGGCTTCGCGGATCTGGTAAGCGATGGAGTTGGCGTACGGGCGGCAGTACCAGACGTCACGCATCTTGGGGGAGAGGGTGTCGGGATCCTTGCGAGCGAGCACGTCTTCGGGGCGGGTACGGGCAGAGACTTCGACGCGGCGAACGGCGTCGGGCAGATTCGCGAGCCTTTGCGCAGTTTCGAGCGGCAGGAGAAGCTGTTTTTCCGTGGCGTCTCCGGTGGAGACCAGACCGGTGATGCGAAGGGCAACGTTGTTCGTCTGAATCGTGTCGCCGATATGCAGCCCAAGGGCGGTTCCGGCTACGGCTTCATTCTGAGCCGAAGGCCATGCTCCGGTGAGCTTCCACCAGGGATGGAGGGCGGTGGCCCCGGTGATCATGCTGCTTCCGCCGTTGGCAAGATCGTGATTGAACCATAGTCCGATTGCCTGAACCTGCTGGCCGTCAGAGAGCTTGAGGGAGATGGGAAGTTCAGGGGAGACGCCGGTGATGTTATTGGCCCAGAAGATGCCCTTGAGCTTGGGCAGGTCGCTCTCTTTCAGATAAGAGCCGCCGGTGGAGGGTTTGATGTCCACTCCGCCTACCTTCACATCGAGCAGGTCCGCCTGAGGATAGATGACGAGGTTGGCTCCGTAGACGGCCAGCTCTTTGTGGATGCGGTCGCCGATTGTGGTGGCGAGGGCAAGCATGGCGGTAACGGCCGTTGTTCCGAGCAGGATGGCGAGTCCGGCGAGAGCCTTGCGGCGGCGCTGGCGGCGGAAGCTTTCCCATAGGAGTCGGAAGAACATTAGTGTGGCGACCTCATCGCTCGAAGACCGGGGCCAGGGCACGGAGGTCCGCCGCCTGGATGACGACCTCGCCGCCGCCGATCGATGACTTGAGCGGGATGGGGTTGCAGCCGCCGGGTTGGCCCATGGACTGAGGCACCAGAGGGGAGGCGCACATCTTGCACGTAATCCCCTGGCTGCCGATGTAGAAACCGACCGGGCCGCAGATATGACAGGCGTCGGCTACGGAGACAAGGTTGCCGTCGGGCTTCTTGAAGAGCAGGAAGCGCACCTCGGTGCTGCCGCCCTTGCCGTCGTCGATGTGGACGCCGTAGCGATGGAGCTTGTCGTCGTTGACCTGCGCGGTGGGAACGGTGACCTCGCTGCCGACCAGGGTGACGGATGCGGTCGGCGAGAGCGCGGTGGTGCTTTTGGCGTAGATGAACTCGGCGGTAGAGAGGAAGATGAAGATGAAGCTGGTGGCGATGACGGCGGTCATCCACATCTTTTCGCGGCGCTGGGTCCACTCGGCGCGGCGTTTATCGGCAGGGGTGGCGGTCGAGGGAAGAGAGATGGGGGTCCGCCGCTTGTATTCGAGCAGCACCATGAGTCCGGCCAGGGCCAGCATGGTGACGAAGAAGAAGAGATCGTTGCGGACGATGGGGCCGATCAGGCGCATCTCGGTGGTGCTGGAGGGTAGGACGCCGTTCTCGCTGAGCTCATGGAGGCCGCTCACCACGAGCTGGAATGTCACGAAGTAGAGGATGACCGTGGTGACGCGGAAGAAACGTTGCAGGTTGATTTTGACGCTGCCCCGGATGAAGAGGACGCCGAAGACGACAGCCACGGCGACGCCGAGCAGGGTTCCGGTGAAGCTGAGAAGCTCGGTCGAGTTGAGGGTGACGGCGGAGAGGATCAGGACGGTCTCGACGCCTTCGCGCAGGACGAGAAGGAAGACGAACAGGAAGAGCCCAAGCCGGGAAACACTGTCTTCGCTACCCGTGAATTTCGCTACTTTTTGCTCGATATCGCCCTTCATCGAGCGGGCAGTCCGGTGCATGAACCAGATCATGCTGACGACGAAGACTGCGGCGGTGAGCATCACCCAGCCTTCGACGATGTCAGAGTTAAAGTTCAGATGGGAGATCAGCAGAGCCACGCCGATACTGGCGACGAGAGCGCTTCCGAGTGCCCAGAAGACGAGGCGCTTCAGCTCGTGCCGGCCAATCTTGGAGAGGTAGGCGAAGACGATTCCGACGATCAGCGCTGCTTCAACCCCCTCTCGGAGGGTAATGATAAATGCCTGCAACATAAGGTCTTTCTCTTCCCCGAGAGACTTTCCGCAAGGCTTTCGCGAGCGCTTGAAGGCTGGTCCCGATGCTATCCCGGACGAGACCAGGATTGGCCATCGTTCCTGCTTCCAGTCTAATGCGGACTAAATTGGTCGTCAATTGGGCGGTCGAATGCAGGGCCGGGGAGAATTCTTGGCGCGTTCACAATGCTGGAGAAGGGGTTGGGCGATGCTGATGAGATATGTTCACGATGAAGCGTAGGTTTTGGATTTTTGTGGTGGCTCTTCTGGCCACCGTTGGGACTGCTCGGGGACAGGCCGCCATTTCGCCTCAGCCGCCGGCCACGATTTTGATGATTCGTCATGCGGAGAAGCTGACGGATGGGCGGCAGGATCTTTCTGAGACCGGGTACAAGCGGGCTGGGTTGCTGCCCACTCTGTTTACCGGGGCGAGGGGCGACTTGCCCGTGCCGCAGTTCCTGTTTGCGACCCATTTGAGCAAGCATTCGAATCGGCCCGTGGAGACGCTGACTCCGCTGGCGGAGGCTTTGAAGGTGCCTATCGACAGCATGGTGATGAATGACGATTATGCGATGTTGGCGAAGGAGCTTTTGAGTGGAAAGTATGCGGGAAAGGTGGTGTTGGTGGCCTGGCACCATGGAAACATCCCGCAACTGGCTGTTGCTCTGGGGGCTCAGCCGCCTTATACCCCGTGGCCTGAAGGGCAGTTCGATCGGATCTGGCGGATTGATTACAAGGATGGGAAGGCTACGCTGAGAGACCTTCCGCAGGGGTTGCTGCCGGGGGATTCAAAGTAGCATTTAGAGGGGGAAATGGTGCGCCCGGAGCGATTCGAACGCCCGACCTACTGGTTCGTAGCCAGTTGCTCTATCCATCTGAGCTACGGGCGCATATTGCGTTGAATGCAACTCTCTAAAGATAACGGAATTTGGTAGTTGGAGCAACCCGCGTGGAGTGCTGGGGATTTTATGGTGCGCCCGGAGAGATTCGAACTCCCGACCCTTTGGTTCGAAGCCAAATGCTCTATCCAACTGAGCTACGGGCGCGCTTTGCAAGGTGTCCAAAATAACGGATTATTAGGTTGTCGGCAAATATGCTGCGATCAGGCGGCTGCCACCGGCTCCGGCTCGGGCACCGGAAGTGTGAACATGGGCATGGTTTCGACGATGTCGAGGCCGGCCCGGCGCAGGAACTGGTGGATGACGGGCTCGGAGAGGCGGGTGCCGTCGTACTCGACGCGGACGGTCTTCTCGGCTTCGCGGAGTTCGATGCGGCGGACTCCATAAATCTCGCGGACCTTGGCCATGGCAAGGGTCGCGCGCTCAGTGGGGCGGGCTCCGTAGCGGTACAGGACATCAAGCTGGGTCATGGAACGATGATAGCAGCGGCCTGGGGATACGTAGAATCGAAGATATGGGGATTTCTCTGGTTGAGGGTACATTTGCGGGGTTGATCTTTGATTGCGACGGGACGCTGGTCGATACGTCTCCAGCCCATCTGCAGGCGCTTCAGGTAGGGCTTGACGCACATGGGCTGACGATGGCGAAGGAGTGGTATTACCCGAGGGGCGGGCTCACTCCGGATGCGCTGATGGATGCCTATGAGGCGTTGCTTGGGTTTTCCGTGCCGCGCGAAGACATCTTTGCGCGCTATACGGTTGCGTTTCAGGCGGGGTTGCAGCGTTTGCGGGAGGTTACCGTGATTGCGGAGATCGCTCGTGAGTGGCATGGGCGGGTACCGATGGCCGTCGCTTCGAACGGACAGCGGAATAATGTTGAAGCGAGCCTGACGGTGACGAAGCTGCGACCGCTGTTCGACTATATTGTGGCGGCTGAAGATGTGGAGCAGGGGAAGCCTGCCCCGGATGTGTTTCTGGAGGCGGCCCGGCGCATGGGTGTTGCTGCTGCGGACTGCATTGTCTTTGAAGACTCCAACGAAGGGTTGGAGGCAGCTCGCAGGGCTGGGATGCGGACGGTCGATATTCGCCCATACTTTGCGCCGGAGCGCTGATCCGCGGGGTGCAGAGCTACAACTTCTTCAGGTAGGCCACGATCTCGGGACTGGTCCAGTCCTGAGGCCCGATAAATTTACGGCGGATGACTCCCTTGCGATCGATGACGTAGGTCTCGGGGTAGCGGAAGGTGTTGTAGAGAGCGTTCGAGCGCTGCTCGCCGTCGCGGACGGTGGTGAGGTCATCCATCGGGTGCTTGATGAGGAACTCGCGATAAGCGGTGGCGTCTTGGTCGGTGCTGACGGCGAGGACCTTGATCTGGGGCAGTTGGCGCTGCATCGCCATCAGGGAGGGCAGTTCCTCGATGCAGGGAGCGCACCAGGTGGCCCAGAAGTTCAGCACGACGACGTCGCCATGGAGTTTGCTGAGATCCACGGAATGAACGCCATCGCTGACGGCAAACGTTGGGGCTGCCGCGCCGATCTGGCTGGGATGGCTTCCGCGGTCGCACCCGACCGTCAGCAACATTACAAGGAACATACCTGCCCAGACTTTTCGCACAATACTCTCCACTTCCTATAATACGAAGTCGTGAACCCGAGCGAGCTTAACTCCGAGGTAAAAACTGTGCCGTCCGAACTGGAACCGGCGCTTGAACTGTCTGTGATCGTTCCGGCGCGCAACGAAGAACTGGTGCTCAGTGGGTGCCTGGCGACGCTGGTCAGCCAGTCCGAGGAGGGGTTTGCGCTGGGGGCGCAGTGGGAGATCATCGTCGTGAACGATGACTCCGTTGACGGAACCCGCGCGGTTGCGGCAGAGATTGCAGCGGCAAATGCCGGGGTGACGCTGCTCGATGCCCCGCTTCTCGATTTGAGTGACGGCAAGTCTACGGGGAAATCGAATGCCTGCTGGGCCGGGGCTCAGATAGCGCGGGGCAAGCGGCTGCTGTTTACCGATGCCGATACGCTGCATGAACCGGGCGATCTTTCGCGCTCGCTGGCTGAGGCGGAAAAGTATAAAGCCGTGCTGTTGTCATATTCGCCGCGCCAGATTATTACGGGGTTCTGGCAGCGGACGGTGATGCCGCTGGTGTTCTCGGAGCTGGCCAGCGTCTATCCGATGAGCCAGGTCAACGATCCGGAGCGGCGGCTGGCGGCGGCGAATGGCCAGTTTCTTCTGGTAGAGCGGGATGCCTATTTTTCGGTCGGCGGGCATCGGGCTCTGGGGGCGACGGTGCTCGAAGATGTGGCGCTGGCGCGCAATATCAAGCGCATGCCGAATGTGATTCGTTTTCGCTATGCTCCGGATGCGTTGTCGACGCGGATGTATCGCGGCACCGCGGAGATGATTGAAGGCTGGACGAAGAACCTTGCGCTGCTGTTTCCCCGGCCGGTTTATCTGGCGTTGTGGCGGGTTCTGGATGTGCTGCTTATCTTTGGGTTGCCCCTGCTGGCGTTTGGAATTTACTGGCTGGTTCCCTGGCAGAGGGGATTGATTCTGCTGGTCTGGCTGCGGACGCTCTGGCGCTTTTATGCGCGGGTGGCGCGGTCGAATTTTCCTGCGACCGACGTTGTTCTCTCGATACTTGGGATTCCCCTGTTTATTTATCTTCTGATTCGCAGCGTGATCGATCATCGGGTGAGGAAATCAGTGGCCTGGAAGGGGCGACGCTACAACACGGGTGGATAGGGCGTGGTATTGCAAGGCTTAACGCCGATTTGCACCGATGAGACCGATTAAAAATGGACAAGGACGAAGCAGGTCCTCCTCCTTCGGAGAAGGATGACAATTCGTGGGGGGGGGGGCGAAGGATGACAACTTATGGGGAATGGCAACCTGTCGTTTGCATTCGGCGAAGGATGGGGTGCTGATGTTTTCCAGCCTGGTCGCGGATATGATGGAGGTTTGTATCCGCGTCGCTTTATCGCGCGTCTAATGGGAGAGACCAACGATGATCCTGCTTACACGCAAAGCCGAATTCTCCTCCGCGCACTTCTATTGGAATGATGCGTGGTCCGCCGAGGCGAACCAGCGCGTCTTTGGAAAGTGCGCCAATCGTAATGGCCACGGGCACAATTACACGTTGGAGGTGACGGTTGGGGGCGAGGTTGATCCAGTGTCAGGATTTGTCGTCGACTTGAAGCAATTAAAGGAGATTCTTGAGCGTGAGGTGGTCAGTGTCTACGACCATCGGCATCTCAATCTGGAAGTGCCGGAGTTTGCGAAGGCGATTCCGACGACAGAGAATATCGCAATTGCGATCTGGCAGCGACTGGAAGGCAAGATTCCCAATGCGAAGTTGCATCGGGTTCGGGTGTATGAGATGCCCGATCTGTTTGCTGACTACTATGGTGAGCAATGAAGGCCCATCTTTCGCGGCGCTATCATTTTCCCGCCTCGCACCGGCTGAATACGGAGGCCTACGATGCGGAGCGAAATCGGGAGGTGTTTGGAAAGTGCAACCATCCTCACGGGCATGGGCATAACTACACCGTGCAGATTACGGTGAGTGGAGAGGTTGATCCGGAGACGGGCATGGTTTGTAATCTTGCGGAGCTGGATGCCTTTGCGCAGACAAATTTGATCGACCGTTTTGACCATATGAACCTGAATACGCTTGATTGCTTTCGCGAATTGGTTTCGACGACGGAGAATCTAACCATCGAGATTTACCGTATTTTTCAGGAATTTACCGCTGCTCATCTGGAGCGGGTGCATGTCGAAGAGACGAGCAATAACTCCTTCGACTATGCAGGCAACATCGATCCGAGCTTTATCTAAAGGAAGGCCTACTATGGCAAGTGCATCCGCCACACTCGATTCCACCGCCCTTGAAACTGCTTCAACGCAGGAACTGTACCGCGAGCTATTGCGGCGCATGGGAGAAGATCCTGACCGCGACGGTTTGCTGCAGACGCCCGAGCGACTGGAGAAGGCGATGGCCTTTTTGACGAAAGGCTATGCGATGGATGTCACCGAAGTTCTGCATGATGCGCTGTTTGATGTGGACTATGACGAGATGGTGATCGTGAAGGACATCGAGTTTTATTCGCAGTGCGAGCATCATCTGCTGCCTTTCTTCGGCAGGGCGCACATTGCGTATGTCCCGAACGGCAAAGTAATTGGATTGAGCAAAATTCCGCGTCTGGTCGATGTTTTTGCGCGGCGCTTGCAGGTGCAGGAACGGCTGACGCGGCAGGTGGGCGAGGCAATACAGGACGCGATCAATCCACAGGGGGTTGCGGTGATTCTGGAGGCGCAGCACCTGTGCATGATGATGCGCGGAGTGGAGAAGCAGCGCTCTTCTACGGTGACGTCGGCGATGTTTGGAGTATTCAAGTCGCAGCTTCAGACGCGGAATGAATTTTTGTCGCTGGTAAGGCAGCAGGGAAGCGGGCTTTAAGAATCAGGCGTTACCAAATAGGCGTTACCAAATAGACTAGGAGATGAATGAATGGTCTCTTGGTATTAGATAAGCCTGCGGGGCTCACCTCGCACGATGTGGTGGCGATTGTTCGCCGGGCTACGGGCGAAAAGTCGATTGGACACCTGGGCACGCTTGACCCGATGGCCACTGGGGTTCTACCCCTTTTGCTGGGCAAGTACACACGGCTGGCGCAGTTCTTCGGCCACGCTGAAAAGTACTATGAGGGGTCGATCCGTTTCGGCTTTGCGACGGACACGTTCGACGCGGAGGGAACGGCGGCAACTGAACCGCAGCCGTTGGCGCGTTCGCTCGAAGAGCTTCGTGAATTGAGCCGCGGGTTTCGCGGCGAGATCGATCAGGTTCCCCCTGTCTATTCAGCTAAAAAGATCAATGGAGTGGCGGCACATAAACTAGCCCGCGCAGGGCTTGAAGTCGCGGTGAAGCCCGCACGAATTACGATTCACGACTTCAAACTTCTGGAGTTACAAGGTGAAGTCGCGGCGTTTGAGATGCATGTCTCTGCCGGAGGATATGTTCGCTCGGTGGCGCATGAGTTGGGCCAGCTTGCCGGTTGCGGAGCGCATCTGGCCTCATTGCGACGGACGCGGGCTGGCGTCTTTACGTTGAGCGAAGCAGTCACGGTCGATCAATTGAAGCAAGCTGCTGGACCGGCGGAGATCGAGGCCCTGTTGCCGCATCCGCGAACCTTGTTGCCGGAGATGCCTTCTGTGACGGTGGATGAGCAGATGGCGGGGCGGCTTCGAAATGGGATGCAGGTGAACCTGCCGGAGTTTTCGCAGGCCCCGCTGGTCAAGGTGTTTACCAGTCCGACAGACCTGCTCGCGATTGCGCGGCGGGTGGCCGGGACGCTGATGCAGCCTATTGTTGTGATGGGCTAGGGAAAACCCGGAACAGCAGGCAGCGACTTATTTTTTCAATAGGGGCGTTACGAGGGGCAGGATATTTTCTGCCACGATCTTGTTTCCGGCGGCGGTCGCGTGCGTGCGATCGGCCTGCATCATGCCGTCCACTCCATAAACTCCCTTGAGGAGAAACGGCAGCATGGGCACGCGGTATTTCTTCGCGAGCAGAGCGTAGGTTGCATCGAACTGCTCGATGTAATCGGGGCCGTAGTCCGGCGGCAGAGTGATGCCGGCGAGCACGACCTTTGCTCCGTTGTCTTTAAGGGTTGCGACGATCTTGTCGAGGTTGGCGCGGGAGTCCTCGATGCGCAGTCCGCGGAGACCGTCATTGCCGCCGAACTCGACGACGACAACGGAGGCCTTCAGCGCGAGGAGATGGTCGAGGCGCTCGACGCCGTCTTTGGTCGTGTTGCCGCTGATGCCTGCGTTGACGACGCGGTAGCGATAGCCGCGGGAATCGAGGTCGGCCTGGAGATAATCCGGATAGCTCTCGCCCGGATCTGCGCCGTGACCTGCCGTGAGGCTGTCGCCGAAACAGACGACGAGCGGGCGGCTGTCCGGGGTGCTCGCTGATTCTATTGCGGCTGCGGGAGCGACTTGCGGCTTGCTTGCGAGAGTCGAATCGGTTGCCGAGGGAGTCTGCGGCGGACTGCCTGCTTTGCATCCGCACATCGCCATGGTGACACCCGCTACTATAAGAATGATTCGAATCTGCCGCATGGATACAAGTTATCAGGAGGAGCCGCGCCAGTGAATGCTACCGAAGCGATGAATGCTCCGATGATTAAGGTCGAAGGCTTGCACAAGTCGATCCGCAACGGGGCGCGGACGGTGGATATTTTGAAGGGATTGGACTTCACGATTCCACAAGGGCAGTTTGCCGCAATCATGGGAGCGTCGGGGAGCGGTAAATCCACGCTGCTGGGATTGCTGGCAGGGCTCGATACGCCCAGCTCCGGCGATGTGCGGCTGAATGGAATTGCGATCAGCTATCTGCCGGAGGACCGGCTGGCGCAGGTTCGCGGCAAGACGATTGGCTTCGTCTTTCAGTCGTATCAATTGATACCGACGTTGACGGCGCTCGAAAATGTTCTGCTGCCCTACGAGTTGAATGTCGATGAGAGCGATGCGAAGGCTGGACTGGCGCGAGCGCGCGAACTGCTGGCCAGCGTTGGCCTGGGAGATCGGTTTGGCCATTATCCCGTGCAGCTCTCTGGCGGCGAGCAGCAGAGAGTAGCGCTGGCGCGGGCGTTTATTCTGCGGCCTCCGATTGTGCTGGCCGATGAGCCTACGGGAAACCTCGACAGTACGAATGGGTCGCATGTGCTGGAACTGTTGCTGAACCTGAACCGGACCGAGGGAACGACGCTGGTGCTGGTGACGCATGATGCCGTGCTGGCGGCTTATGCCGACCGGAGGATCACGCTGCGCGATGGGCTGATCGTCTCCGACGAGATGAATGGAGCGGGTGGTGGAGACGCGGAGGCTCGTCAGAGCTCCGCGACGATGGAGTAGGGATGGCGAGTCTTTCGTATCGATCGGCCGTCAAAATTGCTGCCCGCGAGATGCGCTCGTCGCGGGGAAAATTCTTCTTCGTCATTCTGTCGGTCGCAATTGGGGTAGCGGCGCTGACCGGCGTTCGAGGCTTCTCGTCGTCATTTCGTGCGACGTTGCTGACGCGTGCGCGCAGCATTATGGCCGCGGATGTTTCGGCGAGGATGTTTGCGCAGCCTACTCCCGAGGAGCAGAAGGGGCTAGACAGGATCGCCGCTGAAGGCGTGGAGATTACGCCTGTCACGGAGTTGCTGTCGATGGCCAGTTCGCCGAAGACGCTCGATCCTCTGCTGATCTCCCTGAAGGCTGTCGATCCTGCGAGGTATCCGTTTTATGGCACGGTTGAACTCGCTCCGGCGGCGACCCTGAAGTCTATTTTGACGACAGACAGCGTGGTGGTGGCAGACGACCTGCTGGTGCGGCTGCACCTGAAGGTCGGAGATGAGTTGAAGATTGGGACCCGGCTGTTTCGCATCGCCTCTGTGGTGGTGAACGAGCCGGACCGGTTGTCTGGAAATTTCGCGGCAGGACCGCGAGTGTTGATCTCGCAAGCGGGACTGGATGCCAGCGGGCTGCTTGCTCCGGGGAGCCATGCGGGGCAGCGGTTTCTCTTCAAGCTGCCCGCGCCGCGTGCGGGCGAGGCGATAGCGGATTCGACGGTTGAGGCGCTGAAGGAGCGGCTGGAGACGCTGCTGCCCGAGTCTCGGGTGATCGACTATCGCGAGACCAATCCGGCGCTGACGCAGGGGCTGGATCGGGCGACGAGCCTGCTGTCGCTGATGAGTCTGGTGGCGCTGGTGCTGGGTGCGGTCGGGGTGGGAATGGCGATGCGCGCGCATCTGCAGCAGCGGCTGGATACGATTGCGATCATGAAGTCGCTCGGGGCTGGCTCCGGGCAGATTATGAAGATCTACCTCCTGCAAACGCTGCTGCTGGGGCTGCTCGGGGGAGTACTCGGCGTTGCGCTGGGGGTGGGAGTGCAGATGGCGTTTCCGCATCTGCTCGCCGGACTGATTCATATGACGGCCGAGATGCACGTTCAGGTGCGCACGGTTCTGACCGGGCTGGGCGTTGGCGTGTTGACGACGCTGTTATTTACGCTGCCTCCGCTGCTCGATATTCGCGGAGTTCGTCTAATTCTGATTCTTCGACGCGCGGTTGAGGAGAGTGAAGATCCGTTCGTTACGGCAATCTTTCGGAAGTTGCGAAAGAACGTTGCGCAGATTGGCGCGGCTGTCCTTATTCTGGCGGGCCTTGCCGGAATCGCCGCTACGCTCAGCGATTCAGCCATGGTGGGCGGAGTCTTTTCGCTGGGGCTGGTAGCGGTGCTGGCGGTTCTGCTGGGTGCTTCGGCAGCGGTGCTTGCCGGTCTGCGATGGTTTCTGGAGCGAACGCGGTTGAGCCTGCCTTCGGCGGTTCGACATGGATTGGCGAATCTTTACCGTCCGGGGAACCCTTCGGCTGCTCTGCTTGCAGCGCTGGGGTTGGGCGTGATGCAGATTATGACGGTCTTTTTTGTGCAGCAGGCTGTGGTCAGGGAACTGCATATATCGAGTGCGCCGAATCTGCCGAATGTCTTTCTGGTGGACATTACACCGAATGAGATTGCGGGCGTTCGCGCGCTGATCAAAGCGCAGCCCAGTGTTACTGCTCCGCCCGAGATGCTGCCCGTTGTGTCATCGCGAATCATTGAGATAGATGGCGTTCCGGCGAATCAGGCGAAGCTGAAGAACTTTCCCAAGCGAATGCTCCAGGCGATCTCGCTGACATGGGCTACGGATGCGCCACCGGGTACGAGCATTGTTGCAGGGAAGTGGTGGCCGGGAGATGAGAAGCAACCGGTGGTGGCGATCAACCAGCGCGACGCGGAACGGCTCGGGGTGAAGGTCGGCTCGCATATAACCTTCGCTGCGCAGGATTCCCGGTTTACGGCTATGGTGGTTGCGCTTACCAAAGCGGACGGGCAACATGCTTACTCGCGTGCGTCGTTTATTCTGCCGCCGGCTGTGCTGGTTGGGCTGCCGGTGGTCTGGTATGGCGGCGTTCATGCCGATCCGGCCCGCGTGGGGGAGTTGCAGCGAGCGCTTTACAACGCTTATCCGACGGTGACGGTAATCAACGTGGCACAGGCGCTGGAGACGGTGCGCTCAGTGGTGATCCAGATTACGTATGTGATCCAGTTTCTTGCGGCGTTCTCGATCTTTGCCGGGATCGTGATTCTTGCCAGCAGCATTGCAGGAACGCGATACCGCCGGATCAAGGAGGTGGTCGTGCTGAAGACGCTAGGGGCTACTCGGGGGCGGATCGCGACTATTTTCTCGATTGAGTTTGCGGTGTTGGGACTGGTTGCCGGGGTAGTTGGTATTACCTCCGCGAACCTGGTGGCGCGGGTTCTGTTGCGTCGCATGGATGTAGTGTTCCATTGGCCGTGGGGATTATCGCTTGCGGCTCTATTGGGAACGGCTGCTTTGACCGTGGCGACCGGATGGGCGGCGAGCCATCGGATTCTGGGCCAAAAACCGCTGGAAGTCCTTAGAGAAGAGTAGTTAGGGCAGCGGAGGGAACTCGTTCCGTACTTTCTGACCATCCGTAATATATTGGAATAATTTTTCTATTGACATCAACTTCTATTGTCTCGTAAAGTCGCGTTGGTACAGGCAAACCACTCATTTGGTCAAACCATTTGTTCGTGCGTTTGGACGAGTACGCAATTGAAGGACTTTTAGGAGACTCTTGTGATGCTAGCGAATAGAACAAATAGAACATCAAATGAAGATGAATTAGTGAGAGCAAGGGCGGAGCGATGGGTGCTCCGGATGGGTTTTGTACTTGCCCTCTTGTTGTGCGTTGGCCTGATTCTGCCAGCCGCGATGGCTCAGTCGGGTGGCGAAGGCGCAATCAGCGGTACAGTGACCGACGCTACAGGCGCCCTTGTCCCCAAGGCCGCTGTCGTTGCCCGCAATAATGCCACCGGTGTTGAGATCAAGCGCACCGCTTCCTCCGACGGGTTCTATAACGTCTCCCCGCTCATCCCCGGCACCTATAGCCTCACGGTTACCGCCGACGGATTCGCCGCGTTCAAGCAGGAAAACCTCGTTGTCAACGCCATGAACAACCTGGGCCTCAACGTCAGTCTCAAGACCGGCAGCCAGAGCGAGACGGTCACCGTGACCAGCGCTCCACCCGCGCTTGAGACCACCAACGCCACCCTGGGCGGCACCATCGAGAACAGTCTCTACACCAGGCTGCCCATCATGATCTCGGGCAGCCAGCAGCGCGACATCACGCAGTTCTCCAACCTTCTTCCCGGCGCTCAGGTTCCTCCCGGAGGACGGTCTTCCATCATCGGAGGCACCGGGCAGCGCCTCGGCGAGCTCTATCTCGACGGCCTTCCCATCACGACGCAGAGTCAGCAGGGGGACAACCGGCCCGTCTTCAACATCGTCCCACTGGAGGCCATCGACCAGATCAAGGTCGTCACCAGCGGTTTCTCCGCTGAGTATCAAGGCGCGGGTCTGGAGAACTACAACACCAAGGCCGGCACCAACACCTACCACGGCGCGATCTTTGGCTACTTCCGCAATACCGCCTTCGACGCCTGGAGCTTCTCGTCCAAGCCCGGCGGCGGCAACACCCAGAAGGTTATCCAGAACGGTTCCGTTGTCACCATCCCCGGCCCCAAGCCCCCCGAACACCAGACCGAGCTGGGCTTCTCCGTCGGTGGTCCGGTCAAGATTCCCTTCCTCTACAACGGCCGCGACAAGCTCTTCTTCTTTGCGACGTACGACAAGTTCCGCTCCCGGATCGGCGTCAATCCAAGCGCCAGCAGCATACCGACGACGTTGATGCGTCAGGGCAACTTTCAGGAGTTGATCCCCGCTAACCCGACAACGGGCGGCATCGGCAATACGTCCAATGTCAACTATCCGATCTACGACCCCACCAGCCAGGCGAGCTGCACCGCGCACAGCACCACCGGAGCCTGCCGCTATCAGTATGGCTATGGCCCTGGGGCGGGCAACGGAGCCAATGGCAATCCGACTCTGGTTTCGCCGGGCAAGGTCAATGTCGTTCCCGCGAGCCAGCTCTCTCCCATCACGCAGTACATGCAGAAGTTCATGCCTGCGCCGACGGTCGACACAGCCGGCGTCATTCAGAACAACTATCTGGGCGGAATTCCCAGCGGTTACGATAATTGGCTCTACTCCGGTCGCATCGACTACAACATCTCCGACCGGCAGACGCTGTCGGCGGTCATCACCGGCGGCAATCGCCATGCTGTTCCGTACACGTCAACGACCACCAATCTGCCTGTGCCTTACCTTGCCACCACCAAATCGACCGTCGCGGGACACTGGGTAGACCTCTCCCATACCTTCATCTTTACCCCGCATCTCATCAACCAGTTCAAGTACGGATTCATGAACTTCGGCGGACCGCCGGTACAGAACATCTCGCAGGGCACCCCAGAGTATGCCGCGACCGCGTCGGGCATCACGGGGCTCCCGGCTGGGCAGGCCTCCGAGAATTTCCCAAACACCAGCTTTGGCGGAAGCAACGCGCAGAGCGCATGGGTTGGCAACACCCCTACCAGCACGAACGTCTCCGAGACCTATACGCTCAAGGACAACGTGCAGTATCTCCGCGGCAAGCACTCCCTCAACATCGGCTTCCAGTACCAGTGGCTTGAAAATAATGCCAGCGTTGCGGACGGCCCGTCGCAGCCTATGACGCTCGGCTGGACCACGAACAATACTGCCAACCTCAGCGGCAGCGCCTACGCCGCCAACACCGGTTACTCCTATGCCAGCTTCCTGCTGGGCGCGGTAGGCACCAGCAGCATCACGCAGCAGCCCTTCAGCCTGGTCGGCGGACGCTTCCATCCCTTCGCCGTCTATGCTCAGGACGACTACAAGATCCTGCCCAACCTGACCTTGAACCTGGGCCTGCGCTGGGACTACATCCCCACCTACACCGAGGCGCAGGATCGCTGGTCCTTCCTTAATCCAAACATCACGAACCCCATCACCGGCAATCCCGGCGCTCTGCAGTTTGCCGGCAACCGTGGAGGAACAGGCGTCAGTTGCAACTGCCGCACCCCGGTCAACAACTACTTCAAGAACTTCGGGCCTCGCCTTGGTCTGGCCTTCTCCGCCGATGAAAAGACGGTCTTTCGCGCTGGGTTCGGTGTTCTCTACTCTCATGCGGGTGGCACCGGCGGCGCTGGTGGAGCGGGAACCGGGACCGGGCAGGCAGGCTTTAACAGCACCGCTTCCTTCTCGGACAGCGTGGCTGGCCCTGCCTTCTACCTCAACCCGAACCCCGCCTTCTCGGCTTCTAACGCCAACTGGGGCGGTCCGGGCTACACGCTTCCGGCTATCGCCCCCATCGATGCCGTCAGTCAGACTCTTGGCACCGGCTACTATGTTTGTTCCGGACAGCCCTACGCCCCCTGCAACGGCAAGACGGGCACCTCTGCCGGAAATGGAACGGGCATCAGCTACCCTGATCCCTACCTGGGCGGCCGCGCGCCGACCTTCAACTTCTGGAACGTCGGTATGCAGCGCGAGGTCACCAAGGACATTACCGTCACGGTGAACTACGTCGGCAGCCAGAGCCACTTTATCGCCGGAGCTGGCAACATCCGCGGTCTCCAGTCTGGTCAAATGGATCCCAAGTGGCTCGCACTGGGCGCCAACCTCTCTAATCGAGCGACTCCAGCCAACATCGCAGCGGCCCAGACTGCAACCGGCCTCACTCTTCCCGTCCCCTATGCGGGCTATACCGCGGCAGCGGCGGTCAACGCGAATGCGACCATCGCCCACATGCTCACCTGGATGCCGCAGTACTCCGGCAGCAGCGATCCCTGGGGCAACGTAGCCAACTCCAACTACAACGCCTTCCAGCTCTCGGTCAGCCACCGGTCGGCGCACGGTCTGACCCTGAACGTCAACTACACCTACTCGAAGAACATCGACGATGCAGGAACCCAACGCAGCGGCTATGCGCTTCCCGGTTCGGTGACTGCTGACGGACGCGCCTGGGCGGCGAATCGCATCGACCGCTCGCTCAGCGTCAACAGCCAGCCGCAGAACGTGAGCGCCTATGGCGTCTACGAACTACCCTTCGGCAAGGGCAAGATCGGCAGCGACCACTTCGTCGTCCGCGCTCTTTTCGGCGGATGGGAGTTCTCAAGCATCTTCCAATACTCCTCCGGCCTCCCGCTGGCGATCGTTGCCACCTGCAACAGCACGCAGAACGTTGGAGCAGGCACTTGCATGCCGGATGCCAATCCGAACTTCCACGGCGCAGTACGCCAGAACGGCGGCTGGGGTGATGGCGTGACTGCCGCTACCCTGGGGACCGTGAAGTATCTGACCGGCGTCATTCCCAGCACTGCCTCGGGCATCGGAACCGGTGGCGGCGCATGCGCTACTACTGCGGGACCCTATTGCAACTCGGGGAACTACATGATTGGCAACCTCTCGCGCATGGCTCCCTACGGTCTTCGTGGCCCCAGTGTGTACCGTCTCACCAGTGCTCTTCATCGCACGTTCGACATTACCGAACGGGCCAAGTTCATCTTCGGAGTCGATTGCCAGAATGTGACCAATACCGTCACCTTCGGCAACAACTCCTCTAACAACCAGATCGGCGTCAACGTTGACAGCAGCACCTTCGGAGCCGTCAACTTTGCCAGCGCCGATCCCCGTGCCTTCCAGTTCTCAGGACGGTTCACCTTCTAACCGCTGTTTTTTACCATCACTGGAGCCGGATGCGCGCAGAGCAGGGCGCATCCGGCTTCGGTTTATTTTAGACTCTGAAATTGAGGTCGGATTATGTTTCCTGGATCGAAGGTATGTCTGTTTGCGATTGCCGCGAGTCTTTGTATCGTTGAAGCTCCGCAGCCCATGTTGGCGCAGTTGAACGCGACTCCGCAGCAACTGGCGGGAATTGCCAAAGATAACTCGCGTCACTTTGGGGATGATCCTGACGATGCAGGACCGCTTGCCAAGGATCTGTCCTACAAGATAGCTCCGGCAGCCGTTGGCAAGGCCATGCGCAAGGTGGCCGACTGGCAGCTTGCGCAGTCGCAGCCCTATTTTGACCGGATCTGGACATGGAGCGTTTTATATAGCGGCTTCATGGCTACTTCGGAGTCGCTGGGCGATGCCAAATATCGCGACGCCATGATGGAGATGAGCACGAAGTTCGACTGGCAACTGCGGTCGCATCTGCCGGACGCGGACGATCAGAGCATCGGTCAGACCTACCTTGAGTTCTATCTGTCGAAGAAAGACCCGGCGATGATGGCTCATACAAAGAGCGAGTTGGATGCTCTGCTGGCTGCTCCTCGTATAGCCAAGAATCCCGGGCCGAACCGGCCAATCGTGTGGTGGTGGTGCGATGCCTTGTTCATGGCGCCGACGGTATGGGCGCAGATGCATACAGTGACCGGAGACCAGAAGTATCTCACCTACCTCAATGAGGAGTGGGCGAAGACCTCAGATCTCCTGTACGACACAAAGGAGCATCTGTATGCACGGGATATCAGCTACCTGACGAGGAAAGAGGCGAACGGGCAGAAGATGTTCTGGGGGCGGGGAAACGGGTGGGTCATGGGCGGAATTGCCCGGACGCTCGATTATCTGCCGAAGGACGATCCCGCTCGCGCGAAATATGTAACCCAGTTGCAGGAGATGTCGGCGCGGGTGGCTTCACTGCAAGGCAAGGACGGCCTATGGCGGTCTGGCCTGCTGGATCCGAACAACTATGATCTGCCCGAGGTGTCGGGGTCTGCCTTGATGACCTATGCCATGGCCTGGGGCGTGAACCAGGGGATATTGGATCGGAAGGTCTATCGGCCTGTGATCGAGAAGGCCTGGGCAGGGATGCTGCATCATGTGTATGCTGATGGGCGACTGGGCTGCATTCAGCAGACGGGTGCGGAACCCGCTCCCTTTAAGGCGAGTGCAAGTTATACCTATGGCGTAGGAGCCTTTCTGCTGGCAGGAAGCGAGATTCGGCAAATGGAGGGCAAATCTTCGGCTGGTAAACGCGTACATTGAATTCGTGCAAGGTTGTAGGATGAATAAGGTCTTGCAATTCAGAATGTACGGATGTGGTGGATGAAGGTGGATGAAGTGGAGACGCTGCGGATACACAGGCAGCGGTTCGGGCGTGATGGCCGGGCATTTGCAGCACCGGCGCGCGTGAATTTAATCGGCGAGCACACAGACTATACGGGGGGTCTGGTGATGCCGATGGGAATTGACTTCGCCACCGTGGCGGTCGTCAGTCCGCGGGAGGACGGCCGCGCTGTATTTTATTCGGTAAATTTTGATGAAGAAGTCTCCTTTGAGATTGCGTCTCTGGGTCGGACTCCGCGTGGGCATTGGAGCGATTATCCGCTGGGAGTGGTCTGGAGTCTGGCGCAGGAGGGTGTTGTCGTCGGCGGCTTCAGCATGAGCCTGGCGGGCGATGTTCCGGTGGGCGCGGGATTGAGTTCGTCTGCGTCTCTGGAGGTTGCCACGGCGATGGCGCTGTTGTGGCATGCGGGCAAGCAGCTTCCGCTGAAGACGGTGGCAACGCTCTGTCGCAGGACGGAGAACGAGTTTGTCGGTGCCAAGAGCGGGATCATGGACCAGTTTGTGGTGGCCGGAGCCGTAGCGGGACGGGTGATGATGCTGGATTGCCGGTCGCTGGAGTTTGACCTGCTGCCGCTGCCGGATGAGGTGCGGATCGTGGTCTGCAACTCCATGGTGAAGCACGAGGTGGCGACGGGCGAATATGGCGACCGAAGCGACGAGGTCGAGGCAGGGCAGGCAGTCTTGCGGAGGGAGCGACCGGGAATTGAGCTGTTGCGGGACGCGACCATGGCGGACCTCGAGGCTTGCCGGGACAAGATGAGCGCGGCCAGCTTTGCCCGCTGCAAACATGTCATCTCCGAGAATGGGCGCGTGCTGGAGGCTCGGGAGGCTTTGCTGCACGGAGATGTGAAGCGGTTTGGCGCGTTGATGACTGCGGCTCATGCGAGTATGCGGGACGACTTCGCAGCCAGTTGCGCGGAGGTGGATGCGCTGGTTGAGATTGCGGTGCGGCTGCCGGGATGCTTTGGAGCGCGGATTACCGGCGGCGGATTTGGCGGATGCACGGTGAACCTGGTCGAGGCGGATAAAACGGAAGCGTTCGTCGAGTCTCTGCGGCGGGAGTACAAGACTGCGCTGGATATTTCGGCGGACTGCTTCATCTGTGCTCCTTCCGACGGTGCGTTTGCGATGGCGGCGAAGGGCGGTGTGCAGTGAATTCATTGGCTCAGAAGAACCCTCATCGCCGCTACAACCCGTTGAAGCAGGATTGGGTGCTGGTTTCGCCGAACCGGACGCAGCGGCCGTGGCAAGGACAGATGGAAAAGCCTGTGGTCGCGGCGGCGCTGACCTACGATCCGGATTGCTATCTGTGTCCGGGAAATATGCGTGCAGGCGGAGCGAGGACGGATAAGTACACCAGCACTTACGTCTTCGAGAACGACTATGCGGCTTTGAAACTGGACGCTCCGCGATTTTCGAGCGACGAGGGTGACAAGGGGATTCTGGTTGCGGAGGGCGAGAGCGGGGTTTGCCGGGTGATCTGCTTCTCGCCGCGGCATGATCTGACGTTGGCGAAGATGGCGGTTCCGGAGATTCGGGCGGTCGTGAACGTCTGGGCGGAGCAGTCCCGGGAGTTGGGGGCGCGGGACGATATCTCCTATGTCCAGATCTTTGAGAACCGGGGCGCGATGATGGGAGCGAGCAATCCTCATCCGCATGGCCAGATCTGGGCGAACCGGTCGGTTCCGAATGAAGTCGTTGCCGAGGCGAAGGGGCAGAAGACTTATTTCGACGAGCGGGGATGCTGCCTGCTCTGCGCTTACCGGGAGATGGAAGTTGGCCTCGGGGAGCGGGTGGTGGCGGCGAACGGGAGCTTTGTTGCCGTGGTTCCTTACTGGGCGGTGTGGCCGTTCGAGGTGATGATTCTGCCGCTGCGGCATATCGCCGATCTGGAGGCGATGACCGATGCCGAGCAGGACGATTTTGCAGCGATGCTCCAGGCGGTGACGTCGACCTACGACCGCGTCTTCGATACTCCTTTCCCCTATTCGATGGGATTGCATCCTCAGCCCTGCGATGGCAGCGAGCATCCGTATTGGCACTTTCATGCTCACTTTTATCCTCCGCTGCTGCGCTCGGCCACAATTCGGAAGTTCATGGTTGGGTATGAACTTCTGGGATCTCCGCAGCGGGATATTACGGCAGAGAGTGCGGCAGAGGTGTTGCGCCAGGCGGCTTTGCGGTCGAGTTAAAGGGGGCACCCCCCAGGGTACTTTTCGCTAAAGTATCTGGAATCAACAGCCCGTTATGGGTGGTTGAGGCTAAAGTATTCATTTAAAATAGTTTAATTTCTAAAGTCTTCAATCGAAACAAGTTAGGCCAGCGTTCCCGCTGGCCTTGCCTTTTCTGCGCCGGTTTATTTCTATGCTGATTTAAGTGTAGTGAATTGAGTGGAACTAAAGTGCCAATTTTTCCGGATTTATTTTTGGGGTGGAAGTTGTTTTTTTGTGTTATTTGTTCGTCGAGATCTGGAATTTGTATGGCTTCGGGGGCTTGACAGGCTTGGGCAGCCTTCGGCGTGGCGGGTTGAGTCCTGCTCTCCCACCCATCGCGATGAGACTGCGATGGATGGGGCACCCGTAGGGTATGGCAACTGCAAGGGTGAGAGTGGGGCGGCGCAAATTCAGGCGCGGAGGTCGTCTGCGCGCCAGTTGACGATGGCTTGTTTGATGGCCTTGGGCCCTAGGTTCTGGGTGAGGGTGAGGTGGGCGAGGGCGGGGAGCTCGGCGTCGGAGGCAAAGCGTAGGGCGATGAGCTGGGACGTGGTGAACTCGTGGATGTGCGCCTGTTCGTTCGCGGGCAGCAGAGAGGCGAGGCGAAGGCGCTCTTCGAGGCGGATGAGTCGATCCTGAACTTTGACGGCCTGCATTCTGCCGGTGAGCGCCGTGAGGATGAAGGCGATCGACATGACGATCCACCAGTGGAAGAGATATCTGTGCTCGGGGAAGCGATGGACGGTGTCGTAGATGGAGAAGATGAGATTGAGAACGAGGATCGGCATCAGGACGAAGTGGAAGAGCGGGAAAAAGCGAGTGTGATTCGCGTAGCTTTGGGCGGTCGGCATGGTAATCCTTTCAGCGGTGAGGTCGCAGAGGTACAAGGCTTGCGGGCCGGAGGGAACGAATCAGCATATCATTCGACTGCCGCTCGGACTTTTCGGAAGGCATCGGGAGATGTGGCGAGGCGTAAGAGCTTTGAATGGTGGGACTAGGATGGGGAGGTGAGAGGTCTTTTAAAGGAGAATCAAATGGTTGAGAAAGTCGCGCTTGTCCCGCCGTTCACGCGGGAGATTGCGGTCCGGAAGGTGCGCGGGGCCGAAGATGGATGGAATTCACGGGATGCCGAGCGAGTTGCGCTGGCCTATAGCATCGACAG
Organism: Terriglobales bacterium; assembly: GCA_041691575.1. Taxonomy (GTDB): domain Bacteria; phylum Acidobacteriota; class Terriglobia; order Terriglobales; family Acidobacteriaceae; genus Edaphobacter. The sequence goes on along the minus strand of JBEPUJ010000006.1, from coordinate 175,761 downwards.
CCGGTGGCGGAACCGCTCGGAGTTCGTTACCGGAAGGGCGGCGATCGTCGAATTTTTGAAGCGGAAGTGGGCCGGGGAGCTGGAGTACCGATTAATTAAAGAGGTGTGGGCGTTCGACGTGGACCGGATTGCGGTGCGGTTTGCCTATGAGTCGCATGACCCGTCAGGACAGTGGTTCCGCTCGTATGGGAATGAGAACTGGGAGTTCGATGAGGCTGGGTTGATGAAGGTCCGCCATGCCAGCATCAACGATGTGCTGATCAAGGAGTCGGAGAGGCTGTTTCATTGGCCGATCGGGCGGCGTCCGGACGATCATCCGGGGTTGAGCGAGATGGGGCTGTAAAGGGGTGCTGAAAAAGTCGGCGGCGTACCTCGGCGGCTGAAGCCGCAATGCAGGCAAGGCGTTTACGGCACGGCTGAAGCCGTGCCGTAAAGCAGAACCTATTTTCAGGGGCTAGCGGAGCATGGATGTTGTGATGACGTCTTGCGTGGCCTTGAGGTAGTTGCCGTAGCCGACGACTACTGTGGAGCCGACTAGCAGGAAAAGGCCGGTGGCGACCAGCCATCGGGTGCGGGGGCTGGTGCCTCGCCACTCTTTCAACGCCAGACCCCATAGGGTGGCGAAGATGATGATCGAGGCCATGTGCAGGGTCCACGAGGAGAAGTCGTACTTGCCCATCTTGGTCTGGCCCATGGAGTAGAAGAAGAACTGGAAGTACCAGATGACGCCGGCCATGGCGGCGAAGGTGTAGTTGGCGATGAGGGTTTTGGGGGCGAGGCGATCGTAGGTGGAGGCGTCGAGCGGGTCGAAATCGACCAGCGTATCGCCGGAGGCGTGCGAGGCTCGCATGGGATTGGTGCCGGGCTCGCCGATGAACTGCTTGATGGAACCGTTCTTGATGATGAGGACGGCGGACCAGATGAAGTTGGTGAGGAAGCCTCCCCAGAGGACGACGATGAGGATGGGGAGGTTCTGCCAGAGGTCGAGGCGGTGGTTGGCGAGCAGCTCTGCCTTGGCGATGTCGCCGATGGGCTTGCCGGCGGCGAGTCCGAAGGCAAAGAAGCTGCTCATGATGCCGGCGAAGATGGCGACGGCGATGCCCTTGCCGAAGGAGAAGTCCGACTCGCCTGCCTCGGCCTTTTCTTCGGGAGTGGTCTCCTGCTCTTTTGACCATCCTGCGGCTCCGTTAACGGCTACGGCGATGAGGCAGATGGCGACGCCGAGCAGAATGATCTGGCCGGAGGTCTCGTGCATGATGATGGTCATCTGGCCGGAGTAAATGGGCGGGATGAGCGTGCCGAAGGCGGTGCAGAGGCCGAGGGCGATGGCGTAACCGAGGGCGATGCCGAGGTAACGGATGGCGAGGCCGAAGGTCAGGCCGCCGATGCCCCAGAGCGCGCCGAAGAGGAAGGCGTAACGGACGTCGGACGGGTGGGTGGCGTAAGCGGTGTGCAGGATGCCCGCGAGGTTGGGGACAAAGATATAGGCGAGGACGACGGGGGCGACGATCCATGCGGCGAAGCCCTGGATGAGCCAGTAGATCTCCCATGACCAGCGCTTGATGGCGCGGAAGGGAATGAAGTTAGTAGCGGAGGCGAAGCCGCCGATCCAGTGATAGATGACGCCGATAAACGGATTGGTTCCCACGCGGGCCTCGTTGATGGTGCAATGATATTGATAAGTGCTTTGCGGGTACTATCCTACCTGACCGGATTTGCGTTGGGGAAATATACTCTCTATTGAATTCAATGATGCCGGTTGGTCTGACTGGAGGTTCGATCTGCGAGTTTCGTTATTCATTACCTGTTACAACGACACGCTGTTTCCTGAGACGGGCAAGTCCGTGGTGAAGGTGTTGGAGCGGTTGGGGCACACGGTGGAGTTTCCCGCGGGACAGACGTGCTGTGGGCAGATGCACTACAACACCGGTTACCAGGCTGAAGCGATGCCGCTGGTGCAACGGTTTGTCGATCAGTTTCGCGGCGCGGAGGCGGTGGTGGTGCCGTCCTCGAGTTGCGTGACGATGATGAAGGACCACTATCCGAAGATGGCCGAGGAGATCGGCGACGCCAAGCTGAGGGCGGATGTGGATGAGCTGCTGCCAAGGGTGTTTGAGTTCTCGGAGTTTTTGACGCGTGGGCTGGGGCTGGAGGATGTGGGGGCTTACTATCCGCACCGGGTGACGTATCACGCGAGCTGCCATGGGCTGCGGAATCTTGGCTTGGGCGATGGGCCGCAGAGGCTGCTCAAGGCTGTGCGGGGGATCGATCTGGTCGAGTTGGAAGGGCTGGAGCAGTGCTGCGGATTTGGTGGGACGTTCGCTGTGAAGAATGCCGATGTTTCGAGCGCGATGTTGGCGGAGAAGACGACGGCTGTGCTGAATACGGGAGCCGAGGTTTGTACGGCTTGCGACAATAGCTGCCTGATGCATATTCAGGGCGGCCTGCATCGACAGCGGACCGGGGTGAGGACGGTGCATCTGGCGGAGATTCTGGCTGGCGAAGAGGGAGCGCGGGGATGAGCGGAGTAATGGGGCGGTATGAGAGTTGGGCGGGAGCGGTTCGCTTCGCGAATGCCCACCTTAGCGACGATAAGGCCGTCGCGAAGATGGGGCACCCGGATTTGTGGTTGGGCGAGGTGCAGCGGTGAGCGGAGTTGCGCTGGATCCGAAGACGGCGGCTGCGTTTCCGATGGCGGCGAGGGTTGCGCTGGGCGATACGCAGATGCGGAAGAATGTTCGCCATGCGACCGAGGTGATTCAGACCAAGCGGGCGCGGGTGGTCGCGGAGATGCCGGACTGGCAGCAGTTGCGCGAGGCGGGGAAACAGATTCGCCAGCACACGATGGAGCATCTGGATTTCTACCTGGAGCAGTTCGAGGCCAACTGCACGCGGGCCGGTGGGGTGGTGCACTGGGCGCGGGATGCGGAGGAGGCTCGGAGGATTGTTGTCGGACTGGCGAAGGCCAGCGGCTCCGATGAGGTCATCAAGATTAAGTCGATGACGACCGAGGAGATTCAACTGAACTCGGCGCTGGAGAAGGCCGGGATTCATGCGTATGAGACTGACCTGGCGGAGCTGATTATTCAGCTTGGGGAGGACCAGCCGTCGCATATTGTCGTGCCGGCGCTGCATAAGAATCGGCAGCAGATTCGGGAGATCTTTCAGCGGAAGATGAACCTGCCGGAGCTGGGCGAGACGCCGCAGGATCTGGCCGATGCGGCACGTATGTTTCTGCGGGAGAAGTTTCTGCGAGTGAAGACGGGGGTGAGCGGAGCGAACTTCCTGATCGCGGAGACGGGCGGGGTCTGCATCGTCGAGAGCGAGGGCAATGGGCGGATGTGCCTGACGCTGCCGGAGACGCTGATTACGATTGCCGGGATCGACAAGGTCGTGCCTCGGTTCGAGGACCTGGAGGTGCTGCTGCAGTTGCTGCCGCGGTCGGCGACCGGGGAGCGGATGAATCCGTATAACTCGGTTTGGACGGGAGTACGCGAGGGCGATGGGCCGCGGGTGTTTCATGTGGTGCTGATGGACAATGCGCGGACGGAGATTCTGGCGGACAAGGACGGCAGGGAGACGCTGAACTGCATCCGCTGCGGGGCTTGCCAGAACGTGTGCCCGGTCTATCGGCAGACAGGCGGACAGGCGTATGGGAGCGTGTATGCGGGGCCGATTGGAGCGATCCTGACGCCGCAGTTGCAGGAGATACACCACGCGCAGAGTCTGCCGTTTGCTTCGTCGTTGTGCGGGGCCTGCTATGAGGTCTGTCCGGTGAAGATCAATATCCCGGAGGTGCTGATTCATCTGCGCGGCAAGGTGGTGCGGCAGAATACGGCTGGGGTCTCGGGCCTGTTTGATGTCGAAGCGGTGGCGATGAAAGCTATGGGGATGATCTTCAAGAGCGAGCGGCGGTTCAAGGCGGCGCAGCGGCTGGGGCGGATGGCAGAGGCTCCGCTGGTGCGCAAGGATGGCCAGGGGGTGGGATGGATTAGCTGGCTGCCGGGAATGCTCGGCGGCTGGACCCAGGTAAGGGACTTGCAGGAGATGCCGAAGGAGACGTTTCGGGATTGGTGGGAGAAGCGGGGGAAGAATGGGAACTGAGATGACGGTGGAAAATTCGGTGGACACTTCAACGACTTCCGCTTCGGCGCGGGCCGAGGTCTTGCGGCGGATTCGGTTGGCGAAGGGCGGGAGTTCGGATTCGAATGCCGCGCGGGCCGGATGGAGTCGCGTGGTTCGGGAGTATCGGCGAAAGGCTTTGCTGGGGACGGATGCGACGCTGGAGATGCTGGAGGAGCGGCTGCGGGACTATGACGCTCATGTGGTGCGGGTGGGAGCGTCCGATGTTGCGGGAGCCGTGGCGAAGATGATTGCCGCCCGTGGGAAGCGTCGGATGGTGATTCCGCCGGGGATCGCTGCGGAGTGGTTGCCGGAAGGATTCGAGTTTGTAGTAGATGAGGGGATGACGGCAGGAGAGCTGGATGGCTTTGACGGCGTAATGACGGGTTCGACGGTAGCGATCGCGGAGACGGGAACGGTGGTGCTGCAGAATATTGCCGGGCAAGGTCGAAGAGCGCCGACGCTGGTGCCGGACTATCACCTGTGCCTGGTAAATGCGACGGATGTGGTGGAGACAGTTCCGGAGGCGATGGACCGGCTGCGCGCAACGTCCGGGCTGGCGACGACGTTTGTCTCGGGACCTTCGGCTACGGCGGATATCGAGATGACGAGGATCAAGGGAGTGCATGGCCCGCGGCATCTCGATGTGATTCTGATTGTGTAGAGGCACGCAGCGCGGTGAGTTTGAGGTTTGGCGGAGTGATTTTTTGATGCGCTGTGTGACTCATCATGCCGGAAATCGCTTTGACAAGGAGCGGGCGCATGATGCACTCTCTATGTGTTTCAATAGAGAGTATATTTCTGTTTTAATAAATGTGTTGAGTTAAAGAGGTTTTGCCGATGACGACGAATGGCGCAGGTGCGACGGGACGGGACGCGGAGAAGGTATGGAGCGCGCTGGATAGTTTTCGAATTGAAGTGCCTTCGTGGGGCTTTGCCAATACCGGGACGCGGTTTGGGAAGTTTGTGCAGGGTGGGGCGGCTACGACGACGGAAGAGAAGTTTGCCGACGCGGCACAGGTGAATGCGTTGACCGGGGCGAGCCCGACGGTCGCTCTGCATGTGTTGTGGGACCTGCCGGGAGGGAAGGCAGATGTTCCGGCGATTCAGGCGCTGGAGAAAAAGTACGCCGTGAAGTCGGGTGGCATCAATCCAAACCTGTTTCAGAGCGCGGAATATAAGTTTGGGTCGATTGCGAACCCCAGCGCGGAGATTCGCGGGATGGCGTTGCAGCATCTGCTGGATTCGGTCGAGATCGGCAGAGAGTTGGGATCGAAGGAGGTCTCGCTGTGGATCGCCGATGGGTCCAACTATCCGGGGACGCAGAGCGTGCGGCGGCGGATCGATTGGATGCAGGAGATATTGAACAAGACCCATGCAGCGCTTGGTGACGGACAGCGGATGCTGGTGGAGTACAAGCCGTTTGAGCCGGCCTTTTATCACACGGACATTGCGGACTGGGGAATGGCGCTGGAGTTGGCGCGCAATGCGGGACCGAAGGCCAAGGTGCTGGTCGATACCGGGCACCACTACCAGGGGACGAATATCGAGCAGATCGTGGCGTGGCTGCTGCACCTGGGAGAACTGGGCGGGTTCCACTTTAACGACCGGAAGTATGCGGACGACGATCTGACGCTGGGATCGATCGATCCGTACCAGTTGTTCCGCATCTTCCATGAGATCGTAAGCGCCAGCCCGGAGGAGCGCGAGGGCATTTCGTTCATGATCGACCAGAGCCATAATTTGAAGGGCAAGATCGAGGCGATGGTGCAGTCCGTTATGACGGCGCAGGAGCTTTATGCGAAGGCTTCGCTGATCGATCAGGAAAAGCTGGCCGAGTTGCAGGATGCATGCCGGCTGGTGGAGGCGGAGGAGTGTTTCAGGACGGCTTTCTGGCAGGATGTGCGGCCCATGGTTCGGGAGTGGCGTGCCGCTCGCGGAGTGCCGGTGGACCCGCTGAAGGCGCTGGCGGAGAGTGGGTATGTCGAGAAGGTGACGCAGGAGCGGGGGAGCAAGAACGCTCGCAGCGTTTCCAGCTATGCCTGATGGGGTTTGGGAATTGATCTGTGGACTCACTCTAAGAGTGGATCGAAGGATAACAGGGGTTGGCGGGGTGAGGGTATACATCCCACCCATCGCAAATTGCGCGATGGATGGGCACCCGTTCTTTTGTGGCTGGGCCGAGAGTGACAGGCAATGGCAGGACAACAGCAGTGGGGGAACCAGGACAACGAGGGACTGCCTTGCTATTCGTAGCGGAGGGCTACGACGGGGTCTACCTTGGTGGCGCGGCGGGCGGGGAAGTACGCGGCGATCAGGGTGACGAAGGAGATGGTCAGGACGGCGGCGAAGACTGTCAAGGGATCCGAGGGGCTTAGGCCGAAGAGTTGCGATTGAATCATGCGGCCGGCGGCCAGCGTGGCGGGAATCCCGATGGCGATGCCGATGGCGAGCAGAAGCAGCGACTCTTTGAAGATCATCCAGAGCACACCGCCGGGCTGCGAGCCGAGGGCCAGGCGAATTCCGATCTCGTTGGTGCGGCGGGCGACGTTGTAGCTCATGACTCCATAAAGTCCGATGCAGGCGAGCGATAGTGCAAGCAGAGAGAAGAAGATCGAGAGCTGCGAGATGAGCTGATCCTGATCCATGAGATGGCCAACCTGCTGACTGATGGTTCTTACCTGAAGGATTGGAAGGTTGGGGTCGATCTCGGCGAAGGCGGCGCGGACCGCTGCGGTGGCTTTGACGGGGTCGCCTGCGGTGCGCAGCTCCATGAAGTAGGCATAGTTATCGTCGTCGGTGAGCTGCGTGACGGGAAGATAGATCATGCGTTCGAGTTTGACGTCGCGAGGGTTGTTGTACTTGGCATCGCGGACGATGCCTGCGATCTCCCACTCGCCTTTTACGCTAGGCTCGGCGAGGGTGAAGCGGCGGCCGATGGCGTCGCCGTGGGGAAAGAAGTGGTTGGCCAGGGTCTGGTTGACGATAACGACCTGGGGCGAGGTGGCGGTATCCTGGGCTTCGATGGGGCGGCCTTGAAGCATGGCGATGCCCATGGTCTCGAAGAAGCGCGGGCCGACGCGGTTGATCAGGGTGCTGAGGTCTTCTTCAGGGGCGGCGGTGTAGCCCTTGATGGAGATGCCGGCGATCCAGTTGCCGCGGCTGATGGGAGGCGCTCCGGAGAGGGTAGCGGATTTTACGCCTGGGATGGCTTCGACGCGGCTGAGGATTCTGTCGTAAAGGCCGTTGAGCTGGGCGGCTTTGTATCCGGCAAACTTGGGATTGAAGTTCACCAGCAGAACGTTGGTGCGGTTGAAGCCGAAGTCTTGATCTTCGAGGTTGCGAAGGGTGCGGAGGAAGAGACCGGCAACGGCGAGCAACATAAGAGATAGGACTACCTGCGAGGTGACGAGGATATTGGGGAGCAGGCGGCTGGAGCGTCCGCCGGAGCTGGCCGCGGTGCGGGCGTTGGAGGTGAGGGTGGGGGCTACGCCGATGCGGGAGATGCGCAGCGCGGGAGCGATTCCGAAGAGCAGAGCTGTGAGCACGGAGATGCCGAAAGTGAAGGCGAGAACGTGGAGGTCCGGAGCGGCGGAGAGCGCGGTGCTGCCGCCGGTAGCTCCCGAGGTGACGAAGCCGATGAGCAGACGAGTTCCCCAGAAGGCGAGCAGCAGGCCAAGCGCGCCTCCGATGAAGGAGAGCAGCAATGTTTCAGTAAGGATCTGGCGGACGATGCGGATTCGGCTGGAGCCGAGAGCGAGGCGGGTAGAGAACTCGCGCTCGCGGGAGGCAGCCCGGGCGAGGAGAAAGTTGGCGAGGTTGGCGCAGGCGATGAGGAGAACAAGGATGACGACGCCCATGAGGATGTGCAGCGGTTGCTCGTAGAGATTGCGCAGGTTGGAGATGCCGCTCTCGCCGGGGAGAAGCTCGACGAAGACTTTTTGTATCTGCTCGCTGGCCTTGGCGCTGAGCGGATGGGCCTCGTGATCCCTTAGATACTGCTGGGCCTGCGCGGTGACCCATGCCTGGGCCTGCTTCATGTTCGTGCCGGGCTTGCGCCGGCCCATGAAGTGCAGCCACTGGACGCCGTTCGGCGTGAGCATGGTGGGTTGCTGCATGACCTCCGCCTGCATGGTGAGGGGCAGCCATAGGTCGGGCGACTCCTGGTTGAGGTCTACACCGTAGAACTTTGCAGGCATCACGCCGACGACGGTGAAGGGCAGGCCATTGATCGTGATCGCACTGCCGATTGCGGACGGATCGGCAGACAAGGTCTGCTGCCAGTAACGGTAGCTGACGACGGCGACGGGATTGCGTCCGGGAGATTCCGTGTCAGACGGAAGGAGGGCGCGGCCGAGGAAAGGCTCGGCGCCGAGGACACTGAAGAAGTTGCCGGAGACGAGGTGGCTGATGGACGGGGTGGCGGCGGCTGTCGTGTTGGTGCGGACGCTGACCATGGTGGGGAAGCTGGCGAAGGCAGTGATCCCCTGAAAAAAGGTTTGTTGCTGCTGGAGCTGCTGGTAGAGGTCGTAGGGGAACAAGTCCATGGGACCGTTGGGGATTCCGGCGATGCGGCCGCCGCCGAACTCCTTGCCGAAGGCTACAAGCTTCTGCGGGTTGGTGACGGGGAGGGACTTCAACATGAGGTTGTTGATGAGGGTGAAGATGGAGGTGTTGGCGCCGATGCCGAGAGCCAGCGAGAGGATGGCGACGGCGGTGAAGCCGGGACTTTTGGCCATCATGCGCAGGCTGAAACGGATGTCCTGCCAGATGCTTTCGGCGGTGGACTCCCAGCCGGAGGCACGGACCTTGTGTTTGACGGTCTCGGTACTGCCCATCTCGACACGGGCTGCGCGCCGGGCCTGCCCGTCGGTCATGCCGTGACGCATCTTTTCCTGTACAGAGTCCTCCTGGAAGGCGTGAAGCTCTTCGTCGAGGTCCAGGCTGCGCTGCTGCTTGTGGAGGAGCGCTTTGATTCCACTGCTGAAACTTCGCATGAAGGTCATGGTGGCTCCGTCAGGCTTCGAGGATGCGGGTGATGGCGGCCAGTTGGCGACCCCATTGCTGGGTCTCTTCCTTGAGAGCCTTGCGGCCCTGGTCGGTGAGCAGGTAGTACTTGGCGCGGCGGTTATTCTCGGTGGCTCGCCACTCTGCCTTGATGCGGGCAGCGCGTTCGAGGCGGCTGAGCGCGGGGAAGAGCGAGCCGGGATTGACGCGAAAGACTCCGTTGCTGATCTGCTCGATGCGGAGGGCGACGCCGTAGCCGTGCATCGGCTCGAGGGCGAGGGTTTTGAGGATCAGCATCTCGAGGGTTCCCTGGATAAGGTCGCTGGGCTTGCCGGTCATGAATCTCTCCTCTTGATTGTCTAGAGGTAAATCGTTCTCCACTAGATTGTCAAGAGGAAGAGAGAGAAATTTTCTGTGTGGATTGTTCTGCGATTCTTTGGGGGATGGTGATTTCATTAACGAAACATGGCCTCTTTGTCGCATAATGGAGCGGCTGAATGGTTGCTGCTGAACGGGAGATTGTATCGGTGCGTAAAACGACGAAGAGACTTTATTTGATTCCGGTGCTGTCGAAGGCGCTGGATATTCTTGAACTTTTGCAGGAAGAGAACCAGCCGATGACGCTGGAGGCGGTGCATCGGAAGACGCGGATTTCGAAGACGACGGTTTACCGCATTCTGAAGACATATGTGCATCGCGGTTATCTGTCGCAATCGCCCGACGGACTGTATCGGCAGGTGACGCGACCCAAGAAGATGCGGTTCGGGTTTGCCGGACAGAGCGCCGATATGCCTTTCTCGAATGAAGTGACGGAGAGCCTGAAAGATGCGGCGGCGTCGGTGGGCGTGGACCTGATGATTTTGGACAATTGCTACGATGCGGCCACCGCGCTGCGGAATGCGGAGGAGTTTGTTCGCGATAAGGTGGACCTGGTGATCGAGTTCCAGGTAGAGCAGGAGGTTGCGCCGATGATCGGGGACAAGCTTGCAGAAGCCAATATCCCGCTGATCGCGATCGATATTCCTCATCCTCATGCGACCTACTTTGGAGTGGACAACTACCGTGTCGGCATTGAGGCGGGCGAGGCGCTGGCTGCCCATGCGGTGGCGAACTGGGATGGCAAGGTGGATTGGGTGCTTGGCCTGGACCTGGCGGAGGCCGGGCCGCTGGTGCAGAGCAGGATTACCGGCGCATTTGAAGGAGTGCGGAGCGGGATCGCCGATCTGCCGGTGGAGTTGTTTGTCAGGATAGACGCGCGTGGCATGCGAGAACACAGCAAGAAGCTGGTTGCGGATTTTTTGCAGCGGCACCCCAAGGACAAACACATCCTGATTGCCGCGGCGACAGATTCGAGCGCGCTGGGCGCGGTCGATGCCGTGCGAGAGCAGAAGCGTGAGAAGCATGTTGTGATCGTGGGGCAGGACTGCATCGCCGAGGCGATGGAGGAGATGCGGAAGGACAAGTCGCCCCTGATCGGCTCGGTGTCGCACGAGGCGAGTTCGTATGGGCCGAGTCTGGTGCATCTTGGGCTGCAACTGCTGCGGGGTCAGACGGTACCGCCGTACAACTATGTCGCGCACAAGATTGTGACGCGAAAGATGCTGGAGTAGACGGCCGGGTCTGCTCGCTTTCCATTTGAAGTGGGACAAATAGTAAAAGTAGGGCCAGCGTGATTTCCATATAGGAAATAATTGCCGTATTGGTGTTTGATGTGGAATGATGATTAGGCAAGAAATTCAGTAAAGAGGTCAGAGCACATGGCGACGAAAAGTGAACTACGGTTTCTTGAGGATCGTTGGGACGATGCGGTTGCGGCGAAGCTGGATGAGCCGGAGTTATTGCGCTACCGGTCGAACCTGCTGGGCTCGGACCTGCGGATTACGAATTTTGGCGGGGGAAACACAAGCTCCAAGCTGGCGCAGGTCGATCCGCTGGACGGGGAGACGAAGCAGATTCTGTGGGTGAAGGGCAGTGGAGGCGACCTGGGGAGCATCAAGCGGACGGGGTTTGCAACGCTGTATATGGATAAGCTGCTGGCGCTCGAAAAGGCCTATCGCGGCGTCGAGCTGGAAGACGAGATGGTGGATATGTATCCGCTGTGTACGTTCGGGAACAATCCGGTCGCGGCTTCGATCGATACATCGCTGCATGGATTTTTGCCGTTTGCGCATGTGGACCATCTGCACCCGGACTGGGGGATCGCGCTGGCGGCCTCGGCTAACGGCAAGATCAAGATGGAGGAGTTCAATAAGGAATTCGGACATAAGCTGGCGTGGCTTCCCTGGCAGCGGCCCGGGTTTGAGTTGGGCATGATGCTGCGCAAGATCGTCGCGGACACTCCGGGATGCGACGGTGTGGTGCTGGGCGGGCACGGACTGTTTACGTGGGGCAATACGCAGCGCGAGAGCTATCTGAATACGATTACGATCATCGATCAGTTGGGGCAGTTTATCGAGCGTCACGGCGGCGTGGCCGGACATAAGCACTTTGGCGGCGAGCAGGTGAAGAGCCGCGAGGACCGGGCGGAGATTGCGTTGCGCATGATGCCGCATCTGCGGGGTGTGGTTTCGCGGAAGCAGCGTTGGATTGGAAGCTACTCGGACCTGCCGCAGGTACTGGCGTTCGTGAACTCGGCGCAGGCGGAAAAGCTGGCGCACCTGGGGACGAGCTGCCCGGATCACTTTATCCGGACCAAGATTCGCCCGATGTTCATCAAGTGGAACCCGGCCAACGATCCGGCGGAGTTGAAGGAGCTGGTGGAGACGGCTCTGGAGACGTATCGCGCGGAGTATGCCGAGTATTACAAAAAACACGCGCTGAAGGACTCGCCCGCGCTGCGCGATGCGAGCCCGACGGTGGTGCTGGTGCCGGGCGTGGGCATGTTCAGCTTTGGCAAGAACAAGACCGAGTCGCGGGTTACCGGCGAGTTCTACACCAACGCGATTGGGGTGATGCAGGGCGCGGGAGCTTTGGGTGCAGGGGTGGACTGCAAGGATGTTCCGCAGGCCGGACCTGCGGCTTCAGCAGACCAGTTCACGACGTTCTCGAACTATGTCGCGCTGCCGCCGAGCGAGGCGTTCCGGATTGAGTACTGGAAGCTGGAGGAAGCGAAGATTCGCCGTCAGCCGGCGGAGAAGGAGTTGAGCCGCAGGGTTGCCCTAATTGTTGGCGGCGGCAGTGGGATTGGGCGTGAGGTTGCCTTGCTGGCCGCCGAGCGTGGAGCGCATGTGGTGATTGCCGACCGCGATGTAAAGGGCGCGGAGGCAGTTGCGGAAGAGACCAAGGCGATTGCGGGCAAGGAAGCGGTGAGCTGGGTGAGCATCGATATCCGCGACCGCAAGACGATCCGGGCTGCGCTCGATGCGGCGATTAAACAGTTTGGCGGCATCGATATTCTGATCAACACGGCTGCGCTGTTTCCTTCTTCTCCGGATGGCGTGATCAGCGACGCGCAATGGGCGCTGACGCTGGAGGTGAACGTCACGGCCAATTACCTGCTGGCCGATGAGGCTTCGAAGATATTTGCGGAGCAGGGCCTTGACGTGAGCATGGTGCTGACCAGTTCGGCCAACGCTGTTGTGGCCAAGCGGGGCAGCGAGGCTTACGACGTCAGCAAGGCGGCGTTGAGCCATTTGGTGCGGGAGCTTGCAATCTCGCTATCACCAAAGGTTCGGGTGAATGGAATTTCGCCGGCTACAGTGGTCAAGGGCTCGACGATGTTTCCGCGCGACCGCGTGATTGCATCGCTCAAGAAATATAAGCTGCCGTTTGACGAGAAGGACACGGATGACGGGCTGCGGAATGTGTTGGCGCAGTTCTATGCCACACGGACGCTGACGCATCAGCCGATTGACCCGAAGGACTGCGCGCAGGCGATTCTGTTTCTGGCGGGGCCGCTATCGCGCTGCACGACAGGACACTTGATCCCGGTCGATGGAGGATTGACCGAGGCGTATCTGCGATGAAGCGAAGGGCAGATGCGGCGTTGCTGCCGACGGATACACGAGCTTTGATTGCGGTGGACCTGGGAGCGGAGAGCTGCCGGGTTTCGCTGCTGCGCTGGGTGGGAGACAAGGCTGAGATCTCGCTGGTTCACCGGTTTGCGAATGCTCCGCGCGAGGCGGAAGGGTTGCGCTGGGATCTGGCGATGATTGTGGCCGGGCTCGATGAAGGGCTGCGGCGGTGCGCGGCGATTGCGACCGAGGGGATTCGCTCGATTGCCGTGGACGGCTGGGCGGTCGATTATGTGCGCGTGGATGCGGAGGGACGGCCGCTGGCCGATCCGTTCTGCTATCGCGATGAACGGGGCGTGAAGGGTGAGCGGTCGTTGCACCGGAAGATCAGTCCGGAGCGGCTGCGGGAGCTGACGGGCGTCCAGTTGTTGCGTATCAACACGGTTTATCAGCTTCATGCGGATAGGCTGGAGAAGCTGGACGAGGGGCGGCAGTGGCTGAATCTGCCGGAGTATATCCTGTCGCGCTGGGGCGGTGCGCGGGTGGCGGAGTATACGAATGCCACGCATACGGCGATGGTGGAGCTGTACCGCAAGCAGTGGTGCCGGGAGATCTTCAGCGCGACGCGGATTGATCTGGCTGGTGCGTCGAAGCTGGTTCCTCCGGGAACGGTGGTGGGCAGGCTGAGCGGGCCGCTGGCTGAGCTGCCGGCGCTGGGAGATACGTTGTTGATCGCGCCGGCGTGTCACGATACGGCTTCGGCGGTTGCAGGAATTCCGGCGACCGGAGACGACTGGGCCTATATCAGTTCGGGAACATGGTCGCTGGTAGGAGCGCTGGTGGATCAGCCGCGGAATGAAAAAGACGCGGTGGATGAGAATTTCACGAACCTTGGGGCGGTGGGCGACAGGATCTGCTTTCACAAGAATGTGAATGGAATGTGGCTGATCAAGCAGTGCATCGACCAGTGGGCAATCGACGGACGACTATGGAGCGTGTCCGATCTGGTGGCGGCGGCGGAGAAGGTGGCGAAGCCGCATGGGTTGCTCGATGTGGACGATCCGGATCTGCTGCTGGCGGGACAGATGCCGCAACGCATCAACGCTCAACGGGTGCGCAAGGGGTTTGAGGTTCTGGATGAGAGCCCGGATGGCGCTCCTGTGTTTGCGAGCCTGATCTTTTATAGTCTGGCGGCACGGTATGCGAAGGTGCTGGACCGGGTGGCGCTCTATAGCGGCAAGAAGTTGAAGCGGCTGTTTGTTGTGGGCGGCGGCAGTCAGAACGAGTTTCTGAACCGGCTGACGCAGGAGGCTACAGGGCTGGAAGTGCTTCGCGGCGCGGCGGAGAGCGCGACGGTGGGCAACTTCGCGGTGCAGATGGCGGCGCTTGAAGGCAGCAGGGATGCTGTGACCGGGGTCTATGCGGAGCAGGTTTCGCGGTGGGCAGGGGTGTTTGTGGCTGCGCTGGAGCGGGGATAGCTTAGAGCGAATTTCAGCGATCAGGAATAGGCAAAAGCAAGAACAAAGACGGAAATACAGGGATCTCTCCACTTCGCCGCGCGATGAAACTGCGCGGCTACGGTCGAGATGACGTGGTGAAATAAGCAGATTTTAAGGGGAAGAAGCCCATGTCCCAGAGTTGGAATATCTGGCACCGGGGCGTTGGCGATGCGGTTTCTTAGCGGAGGACCCAGGCGTTGTAGGCGATAGTCTTGCCCTGGGCGTCGTGGATGGGCTCGTAGCGCTGGAGCGTGACTTCGCCTGAGATGGGCTCGATGAGACGGAGGATAGCGGCCTGGCGTTCGCTATCTGTGGCTGCTCCGCGCATGTCTTCGGCGCGAATCTGGTAGATGAAGAGGCTGCCGTTGTCGGTGGTTCCGGCTTCCTTGACGAGGACTTCGCTCGATTGCAGAGCGACGGTCTCGACCGGCTTGTCTTTGAAGTCAATGAATCTGGGGCCGACGAAGAGGAAGAGCAGGATCAGCGTCACCATGATGTCGTAGTGGAAGCTGCCGCGCTCGTAGGTCCAGAAGAGATAGCTGCGAAGGATCTTTCCCATGGCGTCAGCTCCTTCCCTGCTGCTTGCCGATGACTGTATCACCGTTCATGTAGGGCACGAGCGCGTCGGGGATGCGGATGGTGCCGTCGGCCTGCTGATAGTTCTCGAGGACGGCGAGATAGGTGCGCCCGACGGCGAGGCCGCTGCCGTTGAGGGTGTGCAGGAAGTCGCTCTTCTTTGCGCCGGTGGGGCGGTAACGGATGTTGGCGCGGCGGGCTTGAAATGCCTCGAAGTTCGAGCAGGAGGAGATCTCGCGGTAGAGGTTCTGGCCGGGAAGCCAGACTTCGAGATCGTAGGTCTTGGCTGAGGAGAAGCCCATGTCGCCAGTGCAGAGCAGCATGCGGCGGTAGGGGAGGCCGAGTTTTTCGAGGACGGTTTCGGCGTGGCGGGTGAGGCGTTCATGCTCCTCGTTGGAGTCTTCGGGCTTGACGAACTTGACCAGCTCGACCTTCTGGAACTGGTGCTGGCGGATCATGCCGCGAACATCTTTGCCGTAGCTGCCTGCCTCGCTGCGGAAGCAAGGGGTGTAGGCGCAGAAGGAGACGGGAAGTTGTGCCTCGTCGAGGGTCTCGTCGCGGAAGAGATTAGTGACGGGGACTTCTGCGGTGGGGATGAGCCAGTGGTCGCTCTCCTGATAGTTGCCGGGCTCGTAGGAGCCCTTGTCGTCGCAGTGGAAGAGGTCTTCGGCGAACTTGGGGAGCTGGCCGGTGCCGAAGAGCGACTTGGAGTTGACCATGTAGGGCGGGAGGACTTCGGTGTAGCCGTGCTGGCCGGTGTGGAGGTCGAGCATGAAGTTGGCGAGGGCGCGTTCGAGACGGGCGCCTTGACCGAAGTGGACGACGAAGCGGGAGCCGGAGATCTTGGCGGCGCGGTTGAAGTCGAGGATACCGAGGGCTTCGCCTAGCTCCCAGTGGGGCTTGGCGGGGAAGTCGAACTTCGGCTGCTCACCCCATGTCTTTTCGACGCGGTTGTCGTGCTCGGACTTGCCGACGGGGACGTCGTCCTGGGGGAGATTGGGCAGGATTTGCATCATCTCGCGCAGGCGCTCGTCGGCAGCGGCGGCGGTGGCTTCGAGAGACTCGACCTCGGTCTTGAGGGCTCGTGTCTGCTCGGTCTGCGCGGAGGCGTCGGAGCCGGAGCGGCGGAGAGCGGCAATCTCTTCGGTGAGCTTGTTGCGCTGGGCTTTGAGGGTTTCGACCTGGGTGATGGCGTCGCGGCGCTCGCGGTCAATTTCAGTGAAACTGCCAAGCGCGGCAGCGGGGTCCATGCCACGCGCACGCAGCTTTTCCTCTACAAGGGGCAGGTTTGCCCGCATTAATGCCAGATCGATCATTGCTTGTATTTTAGCGTCTTGTGACGGAAACGCCGACTTTGCGAGGAAATGGGCAATTGGCCAGATTGGAAGAAGCGTGCCTCGGGGGCTAACAAGGCTGCAAAAAAAGTCGTCTCCGCAAAGAAAAACGTACCCCAGCGGCTAAAGCCGCACCCCAAAGGAAGCAATTGCGGCACGGCTGAAGCCGTGCCCTTAAGCAAAGCAGGGTTTTTCGCAGCCTGTAGAGCCCCTTGCTGCTTTCAAGCTCTTACGGCTCAGCTGAAGCTGTGCCCTTAACAAAACGATTCATACTGACCCAGCCCCGAGAAATTGCAACGAAATGCAGTTACCCTATGGGGATATGCGAAAGTTTTCTACGGCCCTCCTGCTGGTAGTTGTCTCCTTGTGCGCCACGCTGCCGGCGCGCGCCGATGCGTATCACGCCAAGCCGAAGCTGGTGGTGGTGCTGGTGATCGACCAGTTTCGCGGCGACTATCTGGATCGCTATCGCGATGACTTCAAGACGGCGAACGGCTTCAACCTGTTTCTGAAGCGCGGGGCGCACTTTACCGACTGCTACTACGACTATGCCAACACCATCACGGCTCCGGGACACTCGACCATTGGGACGGGGGCCTATACGGACGGGCATGGGATCGCGCAGAACGAGTGGTGGGATCTGAAGCGTTCGACGACGCATCCGATGAGTTCGGTGGAGGATGAACGGTATGCGATTGTGGGAGATCCGGACTCGAAGGAGACAGGAGCTTCGCCGCGAAACGAACTGGCCTCGACGCTGGGCGACGAGGTGGTTCTGGCGACGCAGGGACGGGCCAAGCTGTTTGGCGTTTCGCTGAAGGACCGGGCCGCGATCCTGACCTCGGGCCATGCCTCGAATGGGGCTTTCTGGATCGATCATGAGAGCGGGAAGTTTGTGACTTCGACCTACTGGTCGAAGCAGTTGCCTCCCTGGGCGGAGACTTTTAACGCCAGCGGACGCCGCGACGCCGCGCTGCGTGAGGCGGGCGCGAAGCCAGGCCGCTTCTATGAGGAGGTGGGCAGCAAGCCGGCTTCGGTGTCGTATCTGCTGGACTTTGCGAAGTCGCTGGTGGCGGCGGAACAACTGGGGCGGCACGGGGTGACCGATGTGCTGACGATCAGCATCTCTTCGACCGATATTCTGGGCCATCAGGTGGGACCGGATGCGCCGGAGCAGAGGGCGATGATCGATGCGATCGACGTCGATCTCGACGGATTTTTTAGCTGGCTCGACAAGAACGTCGATGGCGGCATGGGCAATGTATGGGTGGCGCTGACGGGCGACCACGGAGTCGCCCCCATCTCCGCGGTGGCGGAAAAGCTGGGGATGCCGGCGGCGATGTTCGATCCGAAGAAGTTGAGTGCGGAGGTGAACGCCAGACTGAACCAGCGGTTCTCGCCGGGCAAGGAGATTAATTATCTGCTGGGGCTGGAGGCGCCTTATCTCCAACTGGACCCGAGGCCGTTTGTGCAGGCGAAGGTGACGGAGACGGAGGCGGAGCAGGCGGTGGCCGAGATTCTGCCGGAGGCGCTGGAGGCGACGCTGCCGCCGGAGGAGAAGGGCGTGAGCCAGGTGCGGCTGCCGGCGCGACCATTGATTCGGCGAGTGTATACGCGTGTCCAGATGGCGGCGGGACAGATACCGGCGACCGAGGAGGGGAGGCTGATTCTGCACAGCTACTCGGCCAATGGCGGATGGTACGTGATGATGTCGCCAGGGATGTATGAGATGACCTTAAGGAAGGGGACGAACCACTTTGCGCCGTACTCCTATGACCGGCATGTGCCGCTGGCGCTCTTTGGGGCGGTGTTTGTGCCCGGAACGTATCATGGGCGCGTGGCTCCGGTGGACATTGCGGCGACGTTTGCTTCGCTGCTGCGGGTGAATCAGCCTTCGGCCAGCGTGGGCCAGGTGCTGACCGTGGCGATTCGTCCGGAAGACGGCGGCAATCGAAAGGCGGATGGGCAGTGACGACGGCGCGAGAGAAAGGGCCGGACATGCGCGTGACGGTGGCGGGCGTGGAATTTCGTTCGCCGGTGATCGCGGCGAGCGGGACGTTCGGCTACGGCATTGAGTTTGAAGAGATCGTTTCGCTGGAGCGCATCGGCGCGTTTGTGACCAAGGGGCTGTCGCGGGAGCCGATGGCGGGCAATGCCTCGCCGCGTATCATTGAGACGGCGGCGGGGATGATGAATGCCATTGGCCTGCAGAATATGGGGGTTCGACCGTTTATCGCGGAGAAGCTGCCAAAGCTGCGGAAGCTGCCGGGCGCGGTGGTGATTGCGAACGTCTTCGGCTTCACCATTGAGGATTGCCTGGAGGTAATTGGCGCGCTGAACGACGCCGAGGGTATCGCGATGTATGAGCTGAACGCGAGCTGCCCGAATACGAGCCACGGGGGGATGGTGTTTGGCACCGATCCGGCGCTGCTGCATGAGCTGACGGCGCGGTGCAAGGCGGCGTCGAAGCGGCCGCTGATGGTGAAGTTGTCGCCCAATGTTACGAATATTGGGCAGATGGCAAAGGTGGCGGAGGATGGCGGAGCAGATGCCGTCTCGTTGGTCAATACGTTTGTTTCGCTGGCGATCGATGTGGTGACGCGGAAGCCGAGGATCGCCAATGTGACCGGCGGGCTTTCGGGACCGGCGATCAAGCCGATTGCAGTGCGGATGGTGCACGAGGCGTCGCTGGCGGTGAAGATTCCGGTGGTGGGGATGGGCGGGATTGTAAGGGCGGAGGATGTGGTGGAGTTTATGCTGGCCGGAGCGACGGCCGTGCAGGTGGGAACGGCGAGTTATGCTGATCCGCGGGCGGTGGAAAATATCGCCAATGGGCTGAAACGCTGGTGTGCGGGGCATGAGGTGGCGCACGTCAGTTCGCTGACCGGGGCGGCTCTGCTTTAGCGGTCGTCCAAAAGCTGCAATTGCTGGCAAGAG
The DNA here is from genome assembly GCA_041691575.1 of Terriglobales bacterium. Lineage (GTDB taxonomy): Bacteria > Acidobacteriota > Terriglobia > Terriglobales > Acidobacteriaceae > Edaphobacter. The sequence continues at coordinate 156,333 of JBEPUJ010000006.1, read as the reverse complement.
TGGATCAGGAAAGACAAGGGCAAGGGCGAAATACAGGGATCTCTCCACTGCGCCGCGCGATAAAGCTGCGCGGCTCCGGTCGAGATGACGTGTTTAGGATTTGGTCAGAGGTTTCTTGGCGGATGGCGTGTGTCGCATAATAGTTATGTGATGATTGAACACTCTTCCGCCTCCAGTTCTGCTAGTTCTGCCGATCTTCGGCCCATTCGCCGTGCTCTTCTGTCCGTGACGGACAAGACCGGCCTTGTCGATTTTGCCCGTGCTCTTGCCTCGTTCAACGTGGATCTTGTATCGACAGGAGGGACGGCGCGGGCGCTGCGCGAAGCCGGGCTGCCGGTTCGCGATATCAGCGATTTGACGGGGTTTCCGGAGATGCTGGATGGGCGCGTGAAGACGCTGCACCCGAAGGTCCATGGCGGGATTCTGCATATCCGTGACAATGCGGAGCACCAGGCTTCGGTGGCGGAACATGCGATTGAACCGATCGATATGGTGGTGGTGAATCTGTACGCGTTTGAGAAGACGGCGAAGAGGCCGGGGGTGGCATTTGCCGACGTGATCGAAAATATCGATATCGGCGGACCTTCGATGGTGCGGTCGGCGGCGAAAAACTTTGCCGATGTGGCGATTGTGAGTTCGGCGGATGATTACACGGCACTGATCGAGGAGTTGAAGGCGAACTCGGGGAGTCTGGGTCGGGCTACGCGATGGCGGCTGGCCAAGCAGGCATTTGCGGTTACTGCGGCGTATGACGCGGGGATTGCGACGGCGCTGGAGAGTATTGAAGCGCCAGACGGGGCGGCGGTGTTCTCGGATGAGCTGCCACAGGCGATTCGGCTGATTGAACCGTTGGCGAAGACGCTGCGCTATGGAGAGAATCCGCATCAGAAGGCCGCGCTCTATGTCGATGGCAGCGGAAAAGGGGTTGCCGGCGCCAAGCAGTTGCAGGGTAAAGAGCTGAGCTATAACAACATCGTCGATCTGGATGCCTGCTGGGAGCTGGTCAGCGAGTTCGATGAGACGGCGGTGGTGATTATCAAGCACACCAATCCCTGTGGGGCGTCGACCGGGGGCACGGTGCTGGAGGCTTATAAGCGGGCGTTGGAGGCTGATCCGGTTTCGGCGTTTGGAGGCGTGATCGGCATCAATCGCGAGGTCGATGCGGAGGCCGCGGAGGAGATCGCCAAGCTGTTTGTCGAGGCGATTGTTGCACCGTCATTTACGGCTGACGCGCTGGAGCGGTTTGAGAAGAAGAAGAATCTGCGTCTGGTTCAGATTGTCCCGGCGGAGACGACCCGGGTGCTGAAACAGGTTTCGGGCGGGTTGCTGGTGCAGGATGCCGACCGGCTGCGCGTCGCGGAGTCCGAACTGAAGATGGTGACCGAGCGGAAGCCGACGGCGGAGGAACTGCGGGCGCTGGTGTTTGCATGGCGGGTCTGCAAGCATGTGAAGTCGAACGCAATTGTTTATGCGCGGTTTGCCGATGGGCATGGGCAGACGGTCGGGATCGGCGCGGGGCAGATGAGCCGGGTGGATGCGGCGCGGTTTGGAGCGATGAAGGCGGCGTTGCCGCTGGCGGGTACGGTGGCGGCTTCGGATGCGTTTTTCCCGTTCGCCGACGGCTTGGAAGTGGTTGCCAAGGCGGGAGCTACAGCGGTAATTCAGCCGGGAGGATCGGTGCGGGACGCCGAGGTGATCGAGGCGGCAAACCGGCTGGGTGTCGCGATGGTGTTTACGGGGGTTCGGCACTTCCGGCATGGATGAGGCGGTGACGGATATAATCAGCGCCAGCCTTGCAAGCGGGCGGGTCTGGCGGTGCATCCAATCGTCAGGCAGAACCGTCTAACCTCTGTCTTTTCGTGTCCGCAATGATTCGGTCCAGAGTTTGCCAGTCCAGAAAGCTACATTACATGACCTTGTTTTTGCGTGCCTCGTCTCTTCGCCAGTTCCGTCTGCTGTCGGCGGCTGCGCTTCTGTTTGCCGCGCATACGATGTTTGCCGAGACCCCGGCTACCGCGAACGCGGCCGCCCCCACGCCTGACCGGGCATCGGCCTATTACCACTATGGGCTGGCCCATCTCTATGAGGGCATGGCGGTTAGCGCGGGGCGGTCCGACTATGCGACGCAGGCGGTGGAGGAGTACAAGCTGGCGTTGAACGCCGATCCGGGTTCGCGGCTACTGCAGGATGGGCTGGCCGGTCTCTACTTCAAACTGGGCCGCATTCGCGAGGCGGTGAGCGTAGCGCAGGACCGGGTGGCCAAGGATCCGGACGACGTCGATGCGCATGAACTGCTGGGCAAGGTTTATCTACGGTCGCTGGGCGATATGCAGACGCCGCAATCGGGACAGATGCTGAAGCTGGCCATCACCGAATACGAGAAGCTGGCGCAGCTTAAGCCGCAGGATGTGGAGACGCATCTTCTTCTGGGGCAGCTTTATGGCTTGAACCATGATTCGACCAAAGCAGAGGCGCAGTTCAAGCTGGCGCAGAAGGTCGACGCAAACTCGGAAGAGGTGGCGCTGAACATGGCGCGGCTCTATAGCGAGGAGGGCGATGCGCAGCGGTCGGCCGATGTGCTGAACGGAATTCCGGCGGATGACAGAAGCGCCCGCATCGAGTTTGCGCTCGGAGCGACGTACGACCAGTTGAAGAAGCCGAAGGACGCGGCTGCGGCCTATCGGCGCTCGCTCGATCTTGAACCGGGCAGCCTCGATTCGGAGCGTGGTCTGGCGAACGCTCTGTTGGCGGATGGGAAGCTGGACGAGGCGCTGAAGATTCTGCGTGACGTTGTGACGGCAGAGCCGCAGGATGCGCAGTCGCAGATTCGCGTATCGGAGATCGAGCGCAGGCAGGGTCATTACGACCAGGCGCTGCTTACGCTGGAGAAGGCAAAGGCGCTGGCGCCGAATTCGCTCGAACTCAGCTATAACGAAGCGCTGATCTACGATTCGCTGGGTCGATATGACGATGCTACGGGTGTTCTGACCAAGCTGGTTACCGATACGGCTCATGCGGATGGGAAGTACAGTGACGGGGAGAAAGCAAACCGGGGGATCTTTCTCGACCGGCTGGGCATTATCTACCGAGAGCAGAATAAGACAACCGAGGCCGTCGCTGCCTATAAGCAGATGGTGGAACTCGGCGGGGATTTTGCCAAGGGTGGGTACCAGGGACAGGTGGACGCTTATCGCGATGCCCATCAGTGGAAAGAGGCTACTACTGCCGCTGCAGTTGCGGCCAAGGCTCAACCCAAGGACCGTGCGACGCAGTTGATGTATGCCGGCCAACTTGCCGATACGGGCAAGGCCGATCAGGGAATTGCATTGGCTAAAGCGCAGCTTTCGTCCAAGGCAGGAGCGCCGGAGGATCGGGATGCATACCTTGCGCTGACTCAGATTTATACGCGGTTGAAGAGTTGGCCGGATGCCTCGGCTGCGCTGGACAGCGCGGCGGCGGTGTCGGTCAAGCCTGAGGAGAAGCTGTACGTCTACTTTCTGCGCGGTGTATTGGCGGATCGGCAGAAACATTACGATGAGGCCGAGACAGAGTTTCACAAGGCGCTGGCTATCGATCCGCAGAATGCGACAATTCTGAACTATCTCGGCTACATGCTGGCGGACCGAGGCGTAAAGCTGCCGGAAGCTCTGACGATGATCCAGAAGGCAGTCGAACTCGATCCGCAGAATGGCGCTTATCTTGACTCGCTGGGCTGGGTCTACTTCAAGTCGGGACAGTATGACTTGGCGGAAGAAAATCTGCATAAAGCAATCGAACGCATGAGTACCGACCCGACCGTCCATGACCATCTGGGCGAGGTGTATGAGAAGACGGGCAAACTCAAACAGGCGGTTGCACAGTGGGAGCGGTCGATGACCGAGTATGCGCGCTCTTTGCCTGCGGATGCCGATCCTGCGGATGTCTCGAAGGTTCAGCATAAGCTTGAAAATGCGCGGGTGAAGCTCGCGAAGGTGTCACCGGCTCCAGGGAAATAAGGTAGGGACAACTCGACGGTCTGGTGGATAGGGAGATGGGCCGGGCTTTCAGAGGCTGCTGAAAACTCAGTCACGGCGCGGAATGAGCCCTCAGCGGCTAAAGCCGCACTGCAAGCAAAGCGTTTACGGCCGGCTGAAGCCGTGCCCTTAAGCAAAGCGTGAGTTTTTGCACAGCCTGTTTCAGCCCTCATCTTTAGGGTGCCCTGCGAACCTGTGTCGCTCCACCCTCGCGGGCAAAAGCGCCCGCCGGAAACCTCGGTTTGCCCAGGCTGGTATGAGCCGCGCCCTTGGCGCTATGACTGCGGCCTTCGGCGTTTGGGTTGCTGATTTTCGCCACATGGGCTGTGGTTTCGCCGGGATTGCGCTTCCGTTTACACTCGAAGTAGATATGCCTACCAATTTGCAGTGCTGTGCGGTCGTCGGAGGGCCGGACGATCCGCTGATGGCGCGCGTCTATCCTGCGCCGTTTCGGCCATCCCGAACACCGTTTCAGCGCGACCGCGAGCGCATTGTGCAGTCGCGTGCCTTTCGGCGGCTGGCGGGCAAGACGCAGGTGTTTACCAGTCGCGCTTCCGACCACTTTCGCAGCCGGTTGACGCATACGATCGAGGTGGCGCAGATCGCTCGGGCTTCGGCTTCGGCACTGGGTCTGAACGAAGACCTGGCGGAGACGCTGGCGCTGGTCCACGACATCGGGCATCCGCCCTTTGGCCATGCGGGCGAGAGGGCGCTGGATAGTTGCCTGCGCAAGCATGGGCGGCGGTTTGACCATAATCTTCATGCGCTGCGCATCGTCGAACACTTTGAGCAGCGCTATGCGGCGCATCGCGGATTGAACCTCACGCTGGGCGTCCGCGAGGGGATCATCAAACATTCGCGAGACTATAGCGCGGATGAGTATCCGGAGCTTGCCGGATACCTGCTCGACGAGCGGCCGCCGCTGGAGGCGCAGTTGATCGACCTGGCCGATGAGATCGCGTATCTTACGGCAGATCTGGACGATGGCGTCGAATCGGGGCTGCTGGCGATAGGGCATATTCGCGAGCATGTCGACATTCTGGCGCGGTGCTACCGGACAGTCGAGAAGCAGCATGCAGGGGTTGAAGAGAAGTTTCTGTTCAACGAAGCACTGCAACTGATGCAGAACATCCTGACGGATGATCTGATCGCGACCACGCGGCAAAATGCAGAGGCTGCGGGAGCGGAGACGCTTGCCGATATTCGTGCGTGTCCGTCGCGGCTGGCTGTCTTTTCGCCGCAGGCCGAAGCGGAGCGGTTGCAGGAGAAGCGCTATCTTTATGACACGCTCTATACCTGCGAAGCGCTTGAAAATGAGCATGATAAGGCCGCGGAGGTGGTCACGGCCCTGTTCAACTACTGGATCAACGATCCGGAAGAACTGCCGCAGGGGCACTTCGACGATGTGGAGAGCGAAGGGCTGGCGCGGGTGGTTGCCGACTATATCGCGGGGATGACGGATAGCTTCATCCTGATGCAATATGCGCAGATTAAACGGGCGGTTCGACGGTAGGAACGAGGGGACATCGGCTATGATGGATTCCCCATGCGCGTACCTACTTCTCTCCTTCGCCATTTTGTATTGATCGTCGCGCCGGCACTGTTGCTGGCTGCTGTCTGGGTTCCTGTGGTTTCCGGCTTTGCCGCAACGGATCATGTTGCGCGGCAGCTCGCTGTTACGCCGCCGATGGGCTGGAACGACTGGGCCCACTACCAATGCAATTACACCGCGCAGGATATCCTCGCCAACGCCAGGGCGCTGGTGAAGACTGGCCTCGCCGCGCGCGGGTACGACACGGTGACCATCGACGATTGCTGGATGCAGAAGGACCGCGATGCCAGCGGCAATTTGCAGGCTGACCCGCAACGCTTCCCTCAGGGAATCAAGCCGATTGCACAGGCGGTCCATGGGTTGGATTTGAAGTTCGGCATCTACGAGGATGCCGGTTATCTGACCTGCGGCAAATTTGCAGGAAGCGGGGTGCCGGATGGCGGAGGCAAGGACCACTTTGCCCAGGATGCGCGGCTGTTTGCATCGTGGGGCGTGGATTACCTGAAGCTGGATGGTTGCAACCTCTATGTGCCCAAGGGCGGCAGCACGGCGGAGGTCTACCGCAAGGCCTATGCGGCGCAGAGCGCGGCGCTGAAGACGGTAAGCCGTCCCATTGTTTTTTCGGAGTCGGCTCCGGCATATTTTCAGGACACGCCTGACTGGTATGACGTGCTGACGTGGGTTCGCGGCTATGGCGAACTCTGGCGCGAAGGCGACGACGTCGCCAACTACCATGTGAAGAAGCCTGATATGCCGCGATTCGATAGCGTGCTTTGGAACTATGTCTACAACCTTCCGCTGGGCCGGTTTCAGAAGCCCGGAAACTGGAACGACCCGGATTTCATTATCGGCGGGGATGCGGGCATGAGCATGGCGGAGAGCCGCAGCCAGATGGCGTTGTGGTCGATGATGTCGGCGCCATTGATCCTCAGCTCCAACGTCGAGAAGCTTAGCTCGGAGTCGGTGGCGGTTGTTGGGAATATGGCTGTGATCGCGGTCGATAAGGATGCGCTGGGCCGGATGGCTACCCTGGTACAGCGAAGCCTGGTGATGGATGTTCTGCTGAAGCCGCTCAGCGGAGGCGAGTATGCGGTTGCGGTTTTGAATCGCAGCACAGCGCCGGTTCAGGTTGGGCTTCACCCTGCCGATCTTGGCTTCAGCTCGGGATGCCGGTTAGAAGCGCAGGATCTTTGGAGTGGAAAGCGCATCGCGGGGGTAGATTCCTTGCAGGCCAACGTTGCTGCACACGATACCGCGATCTGGAAGGTTCATCCGGCAGCTTCCTGCGGCGCTCCGACGCGTACCGGCACCATCACGATGATCGCATCGGGCAAGCATCACGATATTAAGAGCTATAGCCGCTGTCTGTCTGCTGCGGGAAGCGTCGGAGATTGTGATGGCGGCGCGGCTGAGAGCTGGACGGTCAAGGCGAACGGCGTGGTGGAGTCGGCAGGACGGTGTCTTGCTGTTACCGACGGGAAGCCGGTGATGCAGGCATGCGGTTCTGCCAGGACTACGCAGTGGAAATATACGCTGGCCGGCAATTTGATCAATGCCGGCGATAAGGAATGCCTCAGCGCCAGCAAGCTGAACGGCGAGCCGCAAGGGTTGGCGATGCAGACCTGCGGACATAATCTGCCGAATCAGATATGGTCTTTGCCGAACTAATGCAGTTGGCTGGCTGATTAAATGAAACAGGCGGCCATGGGTGGGGTGGCCGCTGTAGAATTCCGTGCACATGGACTTCTCGCCGGGCAACATCACCGCGCTTGTGGTTGCTGCCAGCTTTGCGGCTGGACTGAACATCTATGCCACGGTGCTGACACTGGGGATTCTGGCACGGACGCATTGGGTCGCGCTGCCTCCGGGGCTGGATTCGCTGGGGCATACCTGGGTGCTGGCGGTATGTGCGGTCATGTTCGCTGTTGAGTTTGTGGCGGACAAGATTCCGGCGTTCGATGTGGTATGGAATGTGCTACATACCGTTGTCCGGGTGCCGATCGCGGCGCTGGTGGCCTACCACGCGAGCGCACAGCTTTCGCCGCAGATGCAGATGATCGCGACTGGGCTAGGGGCGGCGGTGGCGCTGGCGACGCATAGCTCGAAGACGGCGTTGCGCGCGGTGGTGACGCCCAGCCCGGAACCGGTGTCGAATATCGCGCTGAGCAGCGCGGAGGATGTGGTGGCGGTGGGGCTGACGTGGTTTGCGACGCACCATCCTTTTATCGCGGCTTCGATTGTGGCGGTGGTTCTGGTGGCTGCAATTGTCGCGGCGCGTGCGCTTTTGCGGGCGATTCATCGACCGTTGCAGCGATTGTTCGGGATGCCGCCGGAGAATGCGCCGGTGGTCAGCAAGCCTTCGGTGGAGTAATGGGGACTCCTGGTGAGGCGGCGCGACAGGGGGACGCGATGGTATCCTAGCCGGAATCAGGTCCAAAGCGAGGCTGTAACTTTTCATGTCCAATCCAGACATTCCGGAAATCGAATCAGGCAACGAAAACGGCGAATCAGGCGAGTCGTTCGACAAGATCCTTTCACAGTATGAGCAGAGCCATTCGCGCCGGGTGGGCGAAGGCGGCAGACAGATTGAAGGGACGGTGATCGCCGTCTCGGCGGAGTCAGTGTTTGTCGATATCGGCTTTAAAACCGAAGGCATTTTGCCGCTGTCGCTGTTTCAGAACGCCAATGAGACGGTGGAGGTCGGCAACAAGCTGCTGGTGACGGTGAAGGGACGCGACGCCGAGGGCTACTACGAGCTTTCGCGGCAAAAGGTCGAGCGGCCGAAGGATTGGACGGGGCTGGAGAAGGCGTTTGCCGATAAGGCGATTATTGTGGGCACGGTCACCGGGGTGGTGAAGGGTGGCCTGACGGTGGATGTGGGGCTGCGGGCGTTTATGCCGGGATCGCGCAGTGGGGCGCGGGATGCCGCCGAGTTGGAGAAGCTGGTGGGGCAGGAGATTACCTGCCGGATCATCAAGCTCGATGTGGCGGAAGAAGATCTGGTGGTGGACCACCGCTCGGTTGCTGAAGCAGAAGAGCGCTCGACCAAGGAGCGGCGGTATGCCGAGATCAAGGAAGGCGACACCGTGCTGGGGACGGTGCGCAGCCTCGCCGACTATGGCGCATTCCTCGATATCGGTGGAGTGGATGGGCTGCTGCATGTCAGCGATATTGCCTGGGGACGTGTGAATAAGCCGGCGGATGTGTTGTCGGTGGGACAGCAGGTTGAAGCCCGGGTATTGAAGATCGATGCGGAAAACCAAAGGATTTCACTGGGACTCAAGCAGCTTCAGCCGCATCCGTGGGACGCGGTGGCAGGGAAGTACACGGTGGGCGAGCGGGTTCGCGGCACGGTGACGCGGGTGACGGACTTTGGCGCGTTTGTGGAGCTGGAGCCGGGGATCGAGGGCATGGTTCACCTGTCGGAGATGTCGTGGGCGAAGAAGGTTCGCAAGCCCAGCGACCTGCTGAAGGCGGGCGAGACGGTGGAGGTGATGATCCTTGGCGTGAATGTGGGCGAGCGGCGGATGTCGCTGGGGCTGAAGCAGACGCTGGGCGATCCGTGGGCCGAGGCCGGAGAGAAGTTTGCGGTGGGCGCGACGGTCGAAGGGCCGGTTGCCAGCCTCACGAAATTCGGCGCGTTCGTGCAGCTTGCCGAGGGCGTGGAAGGCATGATCCACGTCAGCGAGATCAGCGCGGAGAAGCGCGTGGAACGTCCGCAGGATGTGCTGCGGGTGGGCCAGGTGGTGAAGGCGAAGGTGCTCGATGTCGATAAGGAGAAGCGGCAGATCAAGCTGAGCATGAAGCAACTGGTGCCTACGGGTCTGGACGAGTACATCGCCGAACATAAGGAAGGCGATGTGGTGACGGGACGGTTGATCGAGGTCTCGGGCGGCAACGCGACCGTAGAACTGGGAGAAGGGATTCGCAGCAGGTGCCGGGTAGTTGCGGCGGCGGCGAAGGAAGAGCAGACGGCTGCTGCGGGGCAGGTTGATCTGTCGGCGTTCAGCTCGATGCTGAAGGAACGCTGGAAGGGTGGGACGAGCGCGAGTGCGGCCAAGCCGGATGAGGTTCGCGCTGGGCAGATTCGCAGCTTTAAGATTACGAAGCTCGATCAGGATGCGAAGACGATTGAGGTGGAGCTGGTTTAGATCGGTTTCCTCGATGTCGTATAGGACGGGCCTTCAGCCCTTGCTCCATCGATGGCCAAGGAACATGGGGCTTTGCCCCATGCTGATATGGCAGCGGGCCGTTGGCCCTTGACGGTTGGACTCTATACCTTCGCGGAAACCGCTCTAAGAGTGGGTTTTCAGATGGCCCAGAGCAAAAGCAGGTCCTCCGCCTTTGGCGAAGGATGACAAGATCATCATCCTGGGGCATTGATCTCTTGAGCCGCTCCGGGAGCGGGTGCGAATTTTGGGCTCAGGCTTGGCGGGCCATGGGTGGCGGTTGGTAGCCGAAGTCGTGTTCGAGAGCGGCGGCGATGCCGAGGACGGCTTCGTCCTGATAGGGGCGGCCCGCGATCTGGATGCCAATGGGCAGGCACTCCGGTGAGCGTCCGACGGGCACGACGGCAGCGGGTGCGCCAAGCAGGTTGAACCATTGGGTGTAGCGCATGGCATCGAGATAGTCGACCTGCTGGCCGTCTACGTTCCATTGCCGCTCGCCGTGGCGGAAGGCTGGGACAGAACAGACGGGCATGAGCAGGATGGGGAACTCGCGCATCTCGTCGAGCAGGATGGCTCGAAGGGTGTCGGCCTCGGCCCATGCGGACAGGAGTTCGTCGCCGGAGAGCGGCGGGTCCTGGTGGGCGATGGAGAGGAATTCTTGAAAGAGAGGGCTGAGCTGGGCTTCGCGGCCAGTGAAGAGCGGCGAGAGCAGCATGGCTCCGCAGCGGACAAAATACTTCCACCAGAGTTTGCGTATCTGTTCGAGGGCGCGTGGACGGAAGGGCTCGACGCGGAAACCCTGGCTGCGAAGGGAGCGAACTGAGTCCTCGACGGCCTGCCGCGTCTCGGGGGTGACGGGGATGTGGCTGTCGTCTTCGAAGAAGCCAATGGGGATCTGCTTGAGGTCTTCCTGCGTGTAGTGCTGAAAAGGTACGGGTGCGCCGAAGGGGTCGGCATCGGCGTGGCCGGAGAGGACGCGGAAGAGCAGGGAGACGTCGGCGATGGTGCGTGCCATGGGACCCACGGTGCCGAGCAGGGAGAAGGGGCCGATGCAAGGGGGAAGATGGCCGATGGCAGGAATTCTGCCGGGCGTTGGCTTGAGCGCGCAGATGCCAGTGAAGTGGGCAGGCTCGCGCACCGAGCCGCCGCCGTCGCTGCCGAAGCCGCATGCGGAGAGGCCCGCGGCGATGGCTGCGGATTCGCCGCCGCTGGAGCCGCCGGAGGTGCGGGTGAGGTCCCAGGGATTTGAAGTGCGTCCGTAGAGGCGGTTGTCGGTCTCGTAGGCCATCAGAAATTCAGGGCAGTTTGTCGTGCCGAGCACAAGCGCGCCTGCCTGCCTCATGCGAGCGACGATGACGGCGTCTTCGCTGAGGATGTGACCCTTGTTGAGTAGGCTTCCGGTCTCGCAGCGATGGCCGGCGACGGCGATGGAGGCCTTGACGGTCATGGGAAGGCCGTGGAGGAGGCCGGGTTGCGCAGAGAATTGCGCGAGTGCGAGTGCTTGCGCGCGGACTCGCTGCTCGTCGAAGTCGATGAGCGCATTGAGCTGCGGGTTCAGCCGCTTGATCTGGAGAATGTGCTCTTCGGCGAGTTCGAGCGGAGAGAGCTTGCGGGCGGAGATCATGGCCAGCAGATCGACGGCGGGTTTTAAAGTGAGATCGCTCATGGCTTACTTCTATTATCTGTTTTGCAGAGGGAGCGGGCGGTGCGCAGGGTATCGCTGACCTGTGCGATTTCGTCTTCGGTGATGCGATTGAAGAAGGGAAGGGCGATGGCGCGGCTGGCCTGTGCTTCGGTGACGGGCAGCGCGGAGGAGTTGCGCCATGTGGTGTAGCTCGGTTGCAGGTGGATGGGCGCGAAATAGCGTCCGCAGCCGATGCCTGCGCTGGTCAACGAAGCTACAACGCTGTCACGATCTGCTTCTGTAAATGAGGCGTCGAGGCGGACGACGTAGACGAACCAACTGATGCGGGTGTTGGGAACATCGGTTGCGGGGAGAACGAGGCCGGGAATTGCTGCGAGGGTTTTCTGATATTGCCGGGCTACCTCTTCGCGTTTTTGCAGGATGGATTCAATGCGATCTAACTGCGCGAGGCCGAGGGCGCAGTTGATCTCTGAGAGGCGGTAGTTGTAGCCGACTTCGGTGTGTTGCAGCCAGTCGGCGCTGTCGTAGCGGCCCTGGTTGCGGAGGGCGCGGATGCGGTCCGCGAGTTCCGGGCGTCGGGTGACGACCATGCCGCCTTCGCCGGTCGTGATCTGCTTGTTGGGATAGAAGCCGAAGACTGCGGCGTCGCCGAACGAGCCCGCTTTACGGCCTTGATATGTTGCGCCGATGGCCTCGCAGGCATCTTCAATCACAAGAAGCCGATGGCGCTGGGCGATCTCCATGATGGCAGTCATCTCCGCCGGGCGGCCGAAGGTGTGGACGGCAAGAATGGCGCGGGTTTTCGGTGTGATCGCGCGCTCGATTCCGGCAGGGGACATGTTTAGCGACTCGGCATCGATGTCGACGAAGACGGGGTGCGCACGCTCATAGCGGATGGCATTGGCGGCGGCGATGAAGGTGAACGAGGGGACGATGACCTCGTCGCCTTCACCGATGCCGAGGGCGCGGATCGCGAGGTGAAGGCCGGCGGTTCCGGAGCTGACCGCGGTGGCGTGGGGCACGCCGATGTAATCCGCCATTGCATGTTCGAACGCCTCCATCTGTGGCCCAAGGCTGAGCCGCGAGGTGCGCAGAACGGCGGTGACGGCTGCGATCTCGGACTCGGTGATGTCGGGCGAGGAGAGGGGAATCGTCATGGCTGTTTTGACTGCGCGCCTTCGGGAAAGGCTCGCTTGCGCAACAGGCCTTCGAGAGGAACGGAGGTGAGGACCTGCACGAGTCGCTGCGCGGCGTGGCCGTCGCCGTAGGGGTTGGTCATGCCGCGCAGGGACTCGCGGAAGGGTGCGCTTCGAGCGACTGCGATTTTTTCGAGGATGGAGACGGTGTTCGGTTCGGCGTCTAGGATGTTGGGCGCTCGCTCGCGTCCGTATTGACGCAGGCCGACGTTGACTACGGGCAGGGCGAAGGACGCGGCTTCCATGATGCCGCTGCTGGAGTTGCCGAGCAGGAGACCGGCGTGTTGCAGCAGGCTCCAGTAGGTGACGGCGCCGAGGTTGACGAAGACATGCGCGTCGGGATGCCGACGGATAAATTCGTGGGTGCGCTGCATTAAGCTGTAGCTGCCGGCGTCAGCGTTGGGATAGCAGAAGATGATCTGGCCCTCGATTTGCGCCAGCGCGTCGAAGAGCGCGTCTGCCTCTTCCGTGGTGTTCTGCAAGAGAGTTACCGGGTGGTAGGCCACGACAGTTGGAGAGGGCTTCAGGTCGATCTTGAGTGCCTGCTGCAATTCGGATCGGGTCAGCAATTGGCTGCGTGTGATGTGATCGAGCGAGGGTGCACCGGCGCGATGGACGCGCCAGGGCTCTTCGCCCATGCCGATGACGCGGGCTCGTGCTGTATCGGTCGACGTGAAGTGAATGTGCGCCATCTTGGTGAGGGCGTTGCGGATGGCGTCGTCGATGGCGCCTTCGCTGATCTCTCCGCCTTCGATGTGCGCTATGGGGATGCGCAGGGTGAGAGCGACGCTGGCGGGGGCGAGCATCTCGTAGCGGTCCGCGATCAGCAACAGTAGGTCGGGGCGCATCTGCGAGAGCGTGTCTGCAAGGCCGAGCACGGCAAGCCCGAGAGTTTTGGCCATACCGGTGTCGGTGTCCGAGTTCAGCAGGCACTCGATGCGCGAGGCGATAGTGAAGCCATCCTGCTCGATCTCGTGGACGGTGTTGCCGAAGGCTGGAGAAAGATGTGCAGCGAGGACGATGAGCTTCAAGTCGACGTCAGGATGAGCGGCGAGGTCTTTGAGCGGCCAGTAGAGATGGCTGTAGTCTGCGCGCGAGCTTGTGACGACGGCGATGGTGCGCTTCATGGGGTCACCGTGGCGGTTGCAGGAGGATGCTCGCGGAGTTGCGAGCCTGGCTGATATTCGGGCACCAGAGACTGGACGGCGCGTAACAGCGCGGGCAGACTGCGCTCGTGTGAAGCCGCTTGCAGATCGTCCAAGGCGGCGGAGAGCTCGTTGAGGGGAACAGTGGGGGTATGGACCTCGCGGAGCGCGCTGCTGGTGGCGTTTCGATATGATTCGCGCGGTGAAATCAACGACTCCTCCATCTTGTCTCCGGGGCGAAGTTCAGTGAAGAGGATGGGCACTTCACTCTTCTGTCCAATTAAATACTTTGCGAGATCGAGGATGCGAATTGGATCTCCCAGTTCCGGCACCAGCAAGCCTGTGCCTGCATCGGAGGAGAGAGCGCACAGGAGCGCATCCACTGCTTCGGTGAGCATCATGAAATAACGGCGTGCCTCCGGATGCGAGACCGTGACCGGGCCGCCATGCGCAATCTGCCGGAGAAAGAGCGGAACGACGCTGCCCGAGGAGCCGAGCACGTTGCCCAGACGGACGATCTTGCGGCAAACGCCGTCGCGATGCGGAGCGAGCAGGATGAGTTCGGCAATGCGTTTGGAAGCGCCCATGATGCTCGATGGATCGACGGCTTTGTCGGTGGAGACCATCAGCATTTGCTCGCAACCGTATCTGGCTGCCGCTGCCGAAAGGAGATGAGTCCCAAAGGCATTATTCGCCACGACAGCAAAGGGATTGCTCTCCATCAGGGGCACGTGTTTGAAGGCGGCAGCGTGGAGGATGATTTCGGGTCGGTGCCGTTCGAAGAGACTGGCGATTGCCGCTGGATCGCAGACACTGGCGAGGATAGCGAGATGCGACGGCGTATCGCTCCGTTCTGCGAGGGACTGATGGATGTCGTAGAGAGCACCTTCAGAGGAGTCGACGAGAACCAGTTCCTTCGGGTCTGACTGTGCGATCGATTTTGTCAGTGCGGAGCCGATACATCCACCGGCACCAGTGATCAGGACTCGTTTTCCGGTGGTAGAAAGCCTGATTTCTTCGGGCTGCATGGCCGATTCTGACGCAAGGCGGCGCTTGAGGAAGTGTTGCCAGTCCAGATGAGGCTGATCGATTTTTTGGGGGAACGGCAAGTTCGCTTATTCGTCCAGTGAAGACAATCTTTTCACCAGCTTACATGGGATTTACGGAGAGGTTAGGCATCGTGCGGGCATCGCTGGTTTTTCTTGACATCGATGGGAAGGGAAGTAAACAGGATAAATGATAAAACGATTTAGTTTAGCGGTTTATCTCCTGACCCGAGTGCCCGGTTTTGAATTTGGTATTTTTTTATCGTCTATTCAAACGTTTCTTCTTAGAATCCGGGAGAATTTGTCAAAAGAAAAAAATCTATTGACAGTCGTTGTTTCAGGAGTGTAAACGATTTAGTTATATGGTGAATCGTTTTAGCTTATTAGCGGTGTTCGGGTTTTGACTCGTGCCGCCAATCAGAAGCCGACCGACAAACAATAATGCCGGACAGCGGAATCGGGTGCAACGGCGCCTGTTTCCGCTGGCAGACGGTTGTGCCGGAAGTTTTCCGGCATTGATGCAGTGATCGACGTTTTTGGAGGCAGGATGCAATCGATAAAGAATCGTGGGAAGTATTTTCCGAAGTTGTGGCGGCAGGTGCCGCTCGGCCTGGCGCTGGTTTTAGCGTCGTTTCTAGTGTTGCTGCCGACGGCAGGGGCACAGGTATCAGCAACTCTCAATGGGACAGTGGCGGATGCGACGGGCGCGGTTATCCCAGGCGCAAACGTTGTTCTTACCAATGACGCAACGAAGGAGACCCGAACCAGCATCAGCAACGACAGCGGGTACTTTGCCTTTCCAGCCTTGCTGCCCTCGACCTACACGGTAAAGATCGACGCCAAGGGCTTCAAAAGCTATGAGCGGCATGGCATCGTGTTGCACGCCGCCGACCTCATCAAGCTCTCCGGCATTGCGCTTTCTGTTGGTCAGACGAACGAGACTATTACGGTTGAAGCGAATACCCAGATTATCCCGGTGGAAAATGGTCAGCGCGCCGCGATTCTGGACTTCAAGGATATTCAGCAACTCGCCATTCAGGGCCGCAATCTTTCGGAGTTGCTGAAGGTGCTTCCAGGCGTTGCGAATACGCCAAACGGTCTGAATAATGGCTCTTCCTTCGATCCTACGGTTGTCAGCGTGGGTTCAAGCGCGGTTGGCAACGGTTTGAATGCAAACGGCGCGGTCAACCGTGGCGGCACCAGTCAGCTCTCGGATGGCGTCGACGTCGACGACCCGGGTTGCGATTGCAATTCGATTGCGATTCTGAACCCAGATATGACTCAGGAAGTCAGTGTGCAGACCTCGAACTTTGGCGCCGATGCGCCACGTGGCCCGGTGGTTATCAACTCAATCAGCAAGTCGGGCGGCTCCGAATACCATGGTGGCGGCTACCTGTACGCCCGCAATGACGTCTTGAATGCCAATGACTGGGTGAGCAAGCATAACGGCAATCCAAAGGGTTCTGCCCACTACTATTATCCTGGCGGCAACTTCGGCGGGCCGGTTCCTTTTACTCATAAGAAACTGCGCTTCTGGGTTGGTTATGAGCGCATTCTCCAGAACACGGGCAACTCAAATCGCTTAAAGTCCTTTATTCCCACCGCCGACATGATGGCGGGCAACTTCACCAACACTGCGGCAAACAATGTGTTCTGCCAAGGGAAACTTCTTACCCCCCAAGCGACGAATGGATGCAACGATCTTACGGGAACTGTATTGCCCGACGGCACGATCATAGGTCAGGGGACACGGCCTGCGGGCATCATCCCAGCGGAGTTCCTCGATCCCGCCGCGAAGGCGCTTGCCAGTTTTTGGCCTGCAGCAAACGCCGATCCGCTCAAGTCTGGTCCCGGGTATAACTACGATCAACCGATTCCGGGAAAGCACAATGGCTATCTCTTCCGCGCGCGCGTGGACTACAACCTTAGCGACAAGACGAGCTTTTTCATCTCCTATCAGTATGGTCAGGACGCCGCCCCTTCACAGGGCAACGGTGCTCACATTTACTGGACGCCGGATAACTCCGTTCCCTATCCGGGTGGCGGGTTGATCAGCAGTTCCTTCTCGAAGTCGATTGCCGGTCACTTTACCCATATCTTCAGCCCGACTCTCACCAATGAGTTCATCGCAAGTTGGGGCTTTGGCAACTTCCCGGTTGGTCCGCCGAAAGCGTCGGCAGCATATAAGACGACTCTCGGTTATCCGACCGGCTACGGAACCGTCTTCAAGACCGGTTCGCCTCTGATTCCTTCTTACAGCAGCGCGGGTGGATTTACGTTTCCGGACTTTTCTCAGCAGGACATCTTTGAGACGGGTGGCAAGTACCTCGTTCGCAAGGAAATGCCAGCTTTCTCCGATGATCTGACCAAGGTTATCTCGACCCATACCATCAAAGTCGGAGTCTATGCCGAGAATGTTGGAAATATTCAAGGCGCGTCCGAATCACCGAATGGCGCTCTGAACAGCTTCAACCAGGGCGGCACAGTACATAACAACCTTTTTGGGGGCAATCCTCTTGGATCTCCCAACAACCCAACCGCTAACTTTTTGATGGGCGTCGTAAGTGGCTATGCCGAGAATAATTCAGCTCCCATCAGCGACATGGCCTATCAAACGTTCTCTTTCTATGGAAACGACTCGTGGAAGGCGACGAGGCGTCTCAATATCGAGTACGGCATTCGGTTCGACCATATCGGCCATTGGTATGACCGGCAGGGTAACGGACTTGCCGTCTTCATTCCATCACTGGTCGACGCCGACTACAATTCCGGTAAGCTGAATC
Organism: Terriglobales bacterium; assembly: GCA_041691575.1. GTDB lineage: Bacteria > Acidobacteriota > Terriglobia > Terriglobales > Acidobacteriaceae > Edaphobacter. The sequence continues at coordinate 138,784 of JBEPUJ010000006.1, read as the reverse complement.
CCGGCGTCTACTGGCACGGCATTAATCCCGGCATCCCAAAGAGCGGACAACCGGATCGCTTCCTCCTCGTCTCTCCACGCTTCGGAGTCTCCTATGACATCTTTGGTACAGGGAAGACCCTGATACGCGGAGGCTGGGGCGTCTACCGGTTTACCGATCAATACAACGACTACACTGGCGCTTTGACGACGGCACAGAGCATCCAGAGTTATGGATTGCCTGGCCAGACCAGCGTGCTTTTGTCTCAGATTGGCAACATCCCCGCTCCGGTTGTTGGAGGTGTGCCGGACCCCGCCCATCCTTCGGTCAATGGTGGAGTCAATGCATTGGACCCAACCGACTATGGTGTTCCACAGAGCCGTGCCTATAACATGACGATCTCTCAGCAGGCTCCATGGAGTTCGCTGGTGGAAGTTGCCTACGTCGGCAGCACCAGCAAGGAGCTGGTGATTGGGGGTCAGAGCATCTCCGGCAGCGGCTTTGGCGACTATACAAACAAGAACAAGGTTCCTCTAGGTGCCTTCTTCAATCCCGATCCGCGAACCGGGGTAATTTCGCACAATCCGGAAAATCTGTCGGAAGGTACGGCGAGTAATACAGAGGCCGACTATAGACCTTACGGTAAGGCCTATGGAACGAACTCGATCAACGTCAATACGAACCAGGGTTATTCAAACTACAACGGCCTGCAATTGAGCTGGGTGAAGCGTTCCGACCGTCTCACCTTCAACTTCAACTACACGTGGTCGAAGACCCTCGGTACCGGTCAGCAGATTGATCCGTTCTCCATCCGAGGCAACTATGGCATTCTGAGTATCGACAGACCCTATGTCTTCAACTCGTCCTACTCGTATAACTTCCTCAGGGTCTACAACGGAGAATCGCACATCCTCAGTGGCATTGCGAATGGTTGGACGCTCTCCGGTATTACTTCGTGGCAGTCGGGCGGCAACTTGCAGGCGATCAACAGTCCTAATTTTGGTCTTTCGATCACAGGTAAAGGGTCTGCCACCTACTTCGGCACAACGGCAGCGAAGCTGATTATGCCGGTTCTGACCTGCGATGCGGGCGCTCACTTGCAGGATAAGCAGCGAGTGAACGAGTCGTGTTTTGCAGCACCTGCAATCGGCAGCAATGGGCCGCGGAATCTTCCTTATTACAGGATGGCGGACTTCTTTGATACCGACCTGGCTGCGTACAAGACCTTCCACATTACAGAGGGCCAGACTGTGCAGCTCCGCGCCTCGGCATTCAATTTCATTAATCATCCGTTATCGCAATTCAGTAACGGGAGCCAGTTGCAGCTCCACTACAACAAAGACTTGACGCCAAACACGGATTCCAACTCCAAGACGCTTGGTTTCCTTGATACCAAGACTGGCGGGCACTCGCAACGCACCATGGAACTGGCTATCAAGTACAGCTTCTAGCCTGTTCTAAACCTGGGTGGGGCGGCTCTCTCAGAGCCGCCCCATTTTTCAGCGGCAGGGCTTTCAAGACATCTTGGTGGGATGAGGTAACACCGTGATCCTTCGCTATACTTTGGTTCAATGCCGGTGAGACGTATTACAACCAATGGCCGAGGCTGGTGTAGCTGGCGTCGCTCCATGTGCAGACGGTTAGGGACACCGGTTCTGCTTGTACTCTGCTCCGTAACCGTGGGGACCTGTTTCGGTCAGAGTCCAGATAAAGCGGCTCATCCTACGGATGATCTTCAGAGAATGTATGAGGCGGCGCAGCGCGCTCAGACGAGCGGCGACCTGGTCCACGCCGAACAGGGCTATCAAAGATTTCTTGCAGATGCCCTTCGCCATCTGGCGGAAGGTTATGCGCGGGCGGGCGACTATCAAAATGGCGCAAAGCTCTTTGAGGAGGCGCTGGCTGTTGAGCCGGAGAGTGTGGCGACTGACCTGCACCTCGATTATGCGCAGGCTGCTCTTCTGGCTCGCGACATGCCAACAGCAAAGGTTCAGGCTCGTGCTGTTATTAGCGCCGATCCTAAGAATTCCGCTGCGCGGCTGGTGTTGGGCGAGGCGCTGCTGCAGACGGATGAGAATGAGGAGGCCCGTAAGCAATTGGAGGCGGCCGTCGCTCTCGACTCGAACTACAAAAATGGACTTGCGCTGGCGACTGCGTATCTTGCGTTGTCGGATACAAAGAATGCATCGAGGCTGTTCAGCGAGATGTCAGCGGGCTTCGGTAATAAGGCCGCGATCCACCTGGACTTTGGCCGTGCCTATGCCGAGGCAGGCAATCCCGATCTGGCCATTGCTGAATTCAAGAAGACTATCGCGCTCGATCCGCGTTTGCCGGAGGCTCATTATTGCCTTGGCGCGTCCTATCTATTGAGTCAGGGGCAAGTTGGATTTTCCGAGGCAGTCAAGGAGTTCCATCAGGAACTGGAATTGAATCCGAATGACTATTTCAGCCTTGCACAGCTTGGATATGTTGCCTTCACGGAGCGGCGATTTGCAGAGGCAGAGACGAACCTGAAGCGCGCTGCCGCTCTCGATCCGCGTAACCCCGACAATCCTCTGCTGCTTGGACAGGTGTATATCCAGCTCAACCGCACTACGGATGCGGAAGCGGCTTTACGCAGAGCGATTGAACTGACGACCGATCTATCGAGGAACCACTACCAGGTGCAGCGCGCTCACTATCTGCTGGGAAGACTGCTGGTACAGACTGGACATGCCGACGAGGCCAGGCAGGAGATGCAAATCTCCGCAGGACTGCTGAAACAAAACCTGCTGCGCGATCAGTCAAAGCTGAAAGGCGCGCCAATGGGAGAGGCTGCCAACATCGCTCCGTTCGAGCGGCCGCCAGACCATGCACCCATGGATGAGAGATCGAAGCACGAGTTGAAGGCTTTCGCGGCCCGCGCTGCGCCGGCGCTTGCGGACAGCTATAACAACTTGGGAGCGATTGCCGCTGGCGCCAGTGAGTTTGCGACGGCAACAGGATATTTTGAGAAGGCGGCGAAGTGGAATCCATCGCTGGAGGGGCTTGACTATAACTGGGGAAGGGCGGCATTCTCGGCCAATCTCTATGCGCAGGCCGTGCCCCCGCTGAGCCGTTATCTGGCGGCGCATCCTCAGGAGCAGGGAGCGCGGAGAGTGCTTGGCATCAGCTATTTCATGCTCAAGGACTATGCCGCTGTGGTGCGGACGCTTGGACCGATTGCGGCATCGCTTGCAGCCACTCCGCAGCTGGCCAATATGTATGCTCAGGCACAGTCGCTCGCGCCTGCGGAGAAGAAGGGCACGAATGGTCAGCCGTGAAGTTGCTATGCATAGATGGGTGATTGGCGGTGCGATGATGCTGCTCGCTTCGGTCTTCGTTCGCGCGCAGAGTCTACTAACATCACCGCTGCACTTTCGTGATATTGGTCCGGAGGCGGGGCTTACGACGGTGCCGCACTCCGCACCGGAGAAGCAGTATCTGGTTGAGATGATGGGTGGTGGGATCGCCTTGTTCGATTGCGACAACGATGGCAAGCTGGACATCGTTACGGTTACAGATTCGACCGTCGATGCGTATCTTCATGGCGGCGAGCTGATGGTGGCGCTCTATCATCAGGACACGCGGCCGGGTGGGCCGATCCATTTCAGCGATGTCACGGCTGCGTCTGGACTGACGACGCGGGGCTGGGGCATGGGAGTGGCGATCGGCGACTTCGACAACGATGGCCTTTCGGATATTTACGTCACGGGCTATGGGCACAATGTGCTCTACCGCAATCTTGGCGGATGCAAATTTGAAAATGTCACTGCGCCGATGAAGGTGGCTGGCGGTGGGTTTAGTGCAGGTGCGGCGTGGGCGGATTATGACCGGGACGGCAAGCTCGATCTGTTTATCTCGCGCTACGTAAACACCGATTTGCACCGTCTTCCGAAGCCGGGAGAGAAGGCGTTTCAGTATCAGGGGCTGCCGATGGAGGTGCCCGTGCTGAATGGAGAGACCGATCTTCTCTTCCACAACACGGGCAAAGATTTCGATGAGGTTGGCAAAAAGGCGGGCGTCGATAATCCGGATATGCGGCTGGGGATGGGGGTTGTATGGGGCGACTATGACCACGATGGCTGGCCGGACTTGTTTGTGAGCAACGACATGGGACCAAATTTTCTGTATCGCAATCGTCACGACGGTACATTTGAGGATGTTGGCCTGATATCTGGAACTGCGTTGAGTACAGAGGGTCGCTCGATGGGCAATATGGCCGCCGACTTTGGCGACTACGATCGCGCCGGCGCTCTCAGTCTGGTGGTCACGCGCTATGGATATCAGCCGATGAGCCTCTACAAAAATCAGGGAGCGATGGGCTTCAATGATCGTGCTCCGGCTGCCGGTTTGACGAGAACGGAAGATCAGCTTGTCGCGTGGGGCGCGGGGTTTGCGGATTTCGATAATGATGGCTGGCCTGGCATCTTTGTTGCCAATGGCAACGTCAGCTCCATGGTCGATAAGTTGCCGCACGACTTGAAGTATCGCGAGCCGATTCACCTATATCGCAACCAGGCGGATGGCACGTTCACTGAGATCGCCAGTGCGGCTGGACTGAACGATGGTGCGCTGCATTCGCGGCGCGGCACGGCCTTTGGAGATATCGACAACGATGGCAATGTGGATGTGGTGGTCTATAACGTGGGTGGTCCGCCGTCGCTGTTTTTGAACGAGACGAAGAATTCGAACCATCGCGCTCTCTTTCGGCTGGTTGGCAAGAAGAGTAATCGCACTGCCATCGGAGCACGGGTTACGGTTACTGCGGGAACGCTTGTCCAGATCGATGAAGTTCGAGGCGGAGGAAGCTACCTGTCGTCGAATGACCAGCGCCTTCACTTCGGGCTTGGAACTGTGGCGACGATGAAACAGGTGACCATTGAATGGCCAAGCGGGCTGATTGAGAAACTTGCTAATGTTCCGGCAGACAAAATCTACACGGCGGTCGAAGGTGAAGGAATTACTCAGGCAGTGAAGCTAAATCCACCGAGTGGTGCTGTAGGGAGTCGCTGATATGGAGGAATATTTTGGGGAGGCTCGCTCATTCCATCTCAATATCCGGCCTAATGCTAAATGTTCAGGAGGACCGCCTGAAAGCTGGTTACCTTTGCTGTCTGCGGATCCATGTCACAGGTAAAGGTAAAATCCTGCCAGCCGCGAGGGGTACGAAATTCACCGCTGCCTGTCAGTCGTTGGTTGCTCTCAAGCGTGAGGCTTCCTGGTTCGCTTGTTCCAAGAAAGACCCGGTCAACTCCTTTGGCACGTTTTTTCAGGTCGGGCAGCGCCGCTGGCCTGCATATCAGTTCCGCCACCTTTTTGCTGTTGCTCCAGCCTTCTGCGATATGTCGATCAGCAGATGACTTCAGTGTCGCTATTCGACGAGATACAACAGCCGTCTGTGCGGCGGAGAGCGCCGGCTCATGAACCTCAGCGGCTTGGGCAATCGTTGCCAGAGTGATCAGCAACGCGGCGAGTGGTGACTTCCAGCTTGTTCTGTTCATTGGACCTGATCATCTCCTAAGGAGAACGCAGCGAGCAGGTTTCTAACCGTGCCCCCGAAGTGCTCTATGCGAAGCTGTCGGCGAACCTTGACAGGTTGCCCGGTTATTCTCTTGACACCCTATAATCCGTAGCGTAAAAGAGTGCATTCGCTAATGATGCAATGTGCTTGCCGGCGAAAATAAATACTTAAGCATCACAATACTTCGAGGCTTGCCCGAAGTATCAGGGAGACTGTATGGCGTTAGGTTCCGTGTCGCGGCGCACTGCTCTACAACTCATCGCAGGTCAGGTAGCTGCCACGTCGGTTGCCTTTGCAAAACCTCGCCTCCCAAAGGGGCAGCAGCCCAACGTCATCTTTGTGCTGGCCGATGATGTCGGATACGGCGACCTCGCGTGTCTTGGCAATCCATCCATTAAGACCCCAAATATTGATCGAATGCATGGCGAGGCTGTCCGCTTTACCGACTTTCATGTTTGCCCTACGTGCGCTCCCACGCGAGCGTCTCTGATGACGGGAAAGTATTGCAACTCAGTAGGGGTATGGCACACCATCATGGGCCGGAGTTTGCTTGATCCTGCGGCGACAACGTTGGCTGACTGCTTTAAGTCGTCGGGTTACCGAACGGGGATTTATGGCAAGTGGCATCTGGGGGATAACTATCCCTGCCGGCCTCACGATCGAGGATTCGATGATGCCGTGGTCTGCGGCGGAGGTGGAATCTGGCAGGGGCCGGATTATTTCGGAAACGACGACAGGGACGATTCGTACCTTCATAATGGACGATTCGAGAAGTATCAAGGCTTCAGCACTGACGTCTTTTTCGATCTCAGCATGAAATTTATGGGAGAGGCGCAGGCGGCGGGCAAGCCTTTTTTTTGCTACATTCCTACACCGGCGGCGCATGTGCCTAACTGGGCTTTGGAGAAAGATACGGCACCCTATGAACATGTTCCTGGTCTTGAGGACCCGGGCTTCTACGGAATGATCTCCAATATCGATACCAATATGGGGAGACTCGTTCGCTTTCTTGAAAAGACCGGCATGCGCGAGAACACAATTCTCATCTTCGCTACCGACAATGGAACCGCGGGCGGAGAAAAGGTCTTCAATGCTTCCATGCGGGGAATCAAGAATTCGGCTTATGATGGCGGTCATCGCGTGCCGTTTTTTGTCGAGTGGCCAGCCGGAGGACTCAAAGGCGGGCGCGATATCAAGACGCTCGCCAAAGATATCGATGTCTTGCCAACCCTCGCGGAACTATGCCAACTGAAGGATCGCGGGACAGATTTGGATGGCAGGTCTCTACGCCCACTGCTTGATGCGGGCTCAGTATCGCGAGAGGCGGCTTGGCCCGATCGAACCATTATTGTGGATTCTCAGCGCGAAGAGTTGATGGTGAAGTGGCGCAAAACCACCGTCATGACTCAGCGCTGGCGTTTAGTTAACCCGTCGCAGCAGTACGATGCCAACAACCCGGAACTCTACGATATTGCCAAAGATCCAGGGCAGGAAAGAAATGTGGCGCAACAGCACCCCGATGTCGTGAAGGCATTGAGGGAGAAATATGACCTGTGGTGGGACAGAATCAGACCCGCGAACGATAAGTTTGTACGCATCGTGCTGGGGAATGAACGCGAGAATCCGTCAACTTTGAACTCGATGGATTGGCATGACCCAGGCGCTCTCGACGTGTGGAACCAGCGCCAAATTCTTACCGGGCCTGTCGCGAACGGATCTTGGGCCGTAGATATCTGTTGCGCGGGTAAATATCGCTTTGAGTTGCGTCGGTGGCCGCGGGAAGTAGATATGCCAATCAATGCAGCCTATAGCAATCTTCCTGGCAACAAGGAAACGACGCCGGGCGTTTCGATCGAAGCCAACCACAGCCATATCGAGATTGCCGGAATGAGCGAAGACAAGCCGGTTGAGGATGGAGCTAAGTTTGTGGAGTTTGTGTTGACACTCCGCGAAGGCCCTACAGAATTGCGCACCCGGTTTACGTGCAATGACCAGAAGCAACGAGGCGCCTATTACGTTTACGTAACAAGAGAGCGGGCGTGATGTCGAAAGCGTAGAGATATGTAGAGATATAAGGCGGAGATGAGGATATCTGCTGTGAGCAGCTTGTCACTCTACCTCTTATTTAACGGAACACTCTAATCTCGCTCTATGAGATTGATGTGCATCGCAGCTGGTACTTGTTGCCTTTGTTGTACAGGCGGCGACTGTTGCGTTGGATCTTTCCTAACCTAACAGGCGTGGACTGCTACAGATAGCTTAATACGAACCTGATGCTCGATTCTGGGAGATTTACTCGGCGTTGTTCGTCACGTTCATGGAGAGCTCCCAATTCTGTGCCCGCTAGTGGCACTGCAAGAGGCCGTTTGTCATCTGCTCGAGACATGTGATCTTTGCAGGTGATGGATCAAGTTACGTTTATCGTCGAGTTGGAAAGACTTGTAGAGGGTCTGCGTAAGAGCAGGGGATTTTTCTCTGCTGCTTATAATGAATCCTCCCTAAGAAATGACTTCCTGACCCATTTTGGAGAGCGCTCGGATGGGACGTAAGGAATCGCGAAGGTCGCACGCAACAACTCCGAGAGGTTCAAGTCGAAACTGGCGTTGATGTGGCGGAGGCGAAAAATCGAGCTGACTATCTATTTCGCTCAGACGGAATCGATCGATTGGGTTCGAAGCAAAAAAGCCGAGCGCCGATCTGAAGAAACATTGCCTTTCAAGCACAACAGCATATGTGCGCTTCGTGCGAGTTCTTCGCCTAACTCATCACGGTCGGTGACATGAGATGTCGTGGTTCAAATCTTCGCAGGAGATCTTCGGAGCCGTACATCACATGCGCACGCATTGCGACATCCGCCTTTTCCGGGTCAGTCTGCGAGAGCACCCGAGCGAGCATACTGTGGTGTTTATCAGGAAGATTCGTCCGGTTGGCAGCCGTATCGTAGAGCCAGTTGAACGTAAGAATGTGATGACGCTCGATCGCCTCACACAAGACGTTGTGACCGCTGCATTCGGCAATGCGCATGTGGAAGCGGAAGTGTTCTTCGTGCAACTGGATGTGTTCGTCGTTGGAAAGTTCGCCCAGGCCCGAACGACGATAGCTTTCATCAAGCGCAGCGCCCATCTGAACAATCTCTTTGCGTTCCTGCGGCGAAGCGATCCGCGAAAACAGCCGTGCTGCCTGGGACTCCAGAGCTTCGCGGACAACGTAATGACCGCGAACGTCATGGAGTGTCGGAACACGGACACGAGTGCCGACACGAGGCCAGCTTTCAACGAGCCCCTCGGATTCTAATTGCTGTAGCGCTTCTGTGATTGGAACGACGCTCATCCCAAATGCCTGCGCCAGATGGCGACGAGAGATGGGGCTTCCCAAGGGCAGACTGCCACTGAGGATACCGGTTCGAATCCGCGAATAGGCCTGTTTCGAGAGGTTCTGACCTTCTACAGTACGTTTCATCACTTATTAGGATATCAGCACATATCAGTTGTTGACAGTTTTGACTATCGTAAGTATGCTTGCCCACATCTGACATATCAGTTTATTTCATCGAGGAGTTGGACAATATGCATGCATGGACTTTCGGAGGTTCCAAATTCGTACGAGCACTCTTCTCGCTCGTTATTCTGTCGTCCCTGTATGCCCATGCACAGAGCGCGATTCAAGGCAGCGTATCTGACACCTCGGGCGCTTCCATTCCCGGGGCAGATATCGTTGTGACGAACACCGCTACCAACGTCGCAACCCCATCGAGGACAAACGATCACGGCATTTACGTCGTATCGTCCTTGCGGCCTGGAATCTACACTGTCACCGCCACCCAGAAGGGTTTCGATCCGGTCAGCCATGCCAACATCATTCTCCATGTGTCTGACAATCTTGTGGTCGACTTCCAACTCAAGGTTGGCAGCGCGACCTCACAAGTCACCGTCCTGGCAACGATCCCGCTGATCAACACCACCAGTTCGTCGCTCGGCCAGGTCATCGAGAACCGTCGCATTGTCGACCTCCCGCTCGACGGCCGTGACCCCATCTCCCTCGCGGGGCTTTCAACGGGCGTGGTTCCGGTTCCCCCCAACGCGAACATTCACCAGGGAGATAATACCCCCAGTATCAACGGAGCAGCCAACTTCACCAGTGAAGTCATGATCGATGGCGTTCCCGACACAGCGCCAAGGAACGGGGCGCTCGACAACTTCCTGATCTATACCCCCACAGTGGATGCGGTGCAAGAGTTCAAAGTTGAGACGAACTCGCTCAGCGCGGAGTATGGGCGGTTCAACGGTGGCGTTATCAATATCGTGATGAAGTCCGGCGGAAATGGTCTGCATGGCTCCGTCTATGAATTCATCCGCAACTCCGCCGCGGACGCCAACTACTTCTTCAACAAGCGGGCTAACAGGCCACTCGCTCCTATCAAGCGCAATCAGTTCGGTTTTGCGGTCGGCGGTCCCGTTGTCATCCCGCATCTCTACAACGGCCGCAACCAGATGTTCTTCTTCGGCGACTTTGAAGGCTATCGCGAGACTCTTGGATCTCCATCCTCGTTCACGGTCCCCACCGCGCTGGAACGTCAGGGAGACTTCTCGCAGTCCTTTACGTCCTCAGGTCAGTTGATTAAGGTCTATGATCCTGCCTCGCTAGCGACAGTAAACGGGGCTCAGCAGCGATCACAGTTCCCCAACAATATTATTCCGCAGAGCAGGCTGGATCCTGTCGCACAAAAACTGCTTGGATTTATTCCTCTTCCAAACAACAATAACCTCACAAGCAATCTGGTTCTTTCGCCGGTCATCTCCAATACCAGCAACACCGGCGATATCCGGATCGACAAGCACTTCGGAGATCGCGATCAGGCCTTCATCCGCGCCTCCCTGCAGTATCCATTTACTGGCTCCGCGAACTATTACGGCAATCCGGGAACTTATAGCAATCCCCCTCTTACCCAGCGCCGTCAGGCCGGCACCGCGCACAACCAATTCATCTATAGCCCACGGATTCTGTTCGAGGTTGCCTACGGCATCATCCATCAGTACGGTACCCGCACCGCGTGGTCGAATGGCTTCGACATCACGACGCTGGGCTTTGCGCCGAACTTCGCAACAGGCCAGCAGGTCAAAGCCATTCCGTACATCACCATCGGCGGCTTTTCGGGCATCGGGAACTCCTCGCAGAACTACAGCGCGCAGTTGAACCACACGCTGCTTGCCTCGATGATAGCGAGCATCGGGCGCCACACCCTCAAGACCGGTATCGATTTCCGTGCCTACTTTATCAATCAACTTCAGAATCCCCTTGCGGAAGGAAACTTAACCTTTTCCACCACCTACACGCAGGGACCAGGGCCTTTCACAACGGGAGCGACCAGCGGAGATGCCTTCGCTGCCTTCCTGTTGGGAATTCCGGGAGGATCGATGTCCACGCAGCCAGCCGTTGCATCCAAGAGCTCCTACCTGGCCGAGTACGTGCAGGACGATTGGCGCGTCAACAGCAAGCTGACAGTGAATGCGGGCCTGCGTTACGACATCAGCTTCCCCAGAACAGAGCGCTTCAACCGGGTCAGCCTCTTCAATCAAAGTGCCGCGTCGCCAATTGCGGGGCAAGTCCAGGCCTTCCCCAATCTAAAGGGTGCCTTGAGCTTCGGTGATGCTAGCCACCGCACTTATGCGGACACGGACTTCAACAACGTTGCACCGCGTCTGGGCTTTCAGTATCAGATCATGAAGAACACAGTTCTCGGCGCGGCTTATGGAGTCATCTACGGGCTTTCACCCACGGACGCTTCCGGCCCCGGCGGCGGGTTCGTCGATGGCTACACCGGCAGCACCGCCATCAACACCTCTCTCGACGGCGTTACTCCAATCATTACGTTGGCCAACCCCTTCCCCGGCGGTGTCAACGCCCCGGCCAGCGATGCCGCCCTCACTCCGGCAATCAACCTCGGTCAGGCGATCAACTCGGTCAACCTCGGCCAGCCAACGCCTTACCTCCAGAACTGGAAGGTCTCCCTCCAGCGCAGTCTTGGCAACAGCGTGCTGGCGCAAGTGGCCTACGCCGCGAACAAGGGAACCAAGCTGCCGCTCAACAGCGCGCTCGATCTCAATTCCCTTACGACCGCGCAGTACTATCAGGGCGCAGTCAATAACCAGCAGGTTGCCAATCCCTTCTACGGCGTCATTACGGATCCCACCAGCATCCTCTCCAAGCCGACGGTTGCGCGGGGCCAGTTGCTGAAGCCCTTCCCCCAGTACACCAGTGTCTACGCCCGCCTCGCTCCCTTCGGCGGCTCGATCTATCACTCCTTCCAGGCCAGCGTTGAAAAGCGTTTCTCGAGTGGCTTCTCGATTCTCGGCTCTTTCACGGCAGGCAAGCTGATCGACAATACCAGCGCCGCCGGCGCGGGCCCCGTCATCAGCACCATTCAGGACCCCACCAACCTTCGTGCGGAGCGAACCATCGATACGCAGGATATCTCCAAGCGTCTCGTCATCAGCGGCGTTTTTGAGGTTCCCGTAGGTCGTGGCCGCGCTTTCGGCGGCAACCTCAACCGCGGTCTGGACGCCATCGTCGGCGGATGGCAGATCAATAGCATCGCGACATTTTCAAGCGGCCAGCCTCTGGCGATGACGAGCATCGGCGGCACAGGCAGGCGTCCGAACGTGGTCAGCCGCACCCATCCCTTGAGTGGCCCAGTCCAGGCTCGCCTTTCGCAATACTTCGATACCTCCGCCTATGCCGTGCCGGCGTCCTTCACCTACGGCAACAGCCCGGGGACGGCACCGAATCTTCGGGCGCCCGGCATCGCCAACTACGATGCTTCTCTCTTCAAGAGTTTCAAGATCGGACGTCTCACTGCGCAGTTCCGCATCGAGTCGTTCAATCTTTTCAACCGTGTTCAGTTCTCTTCTCCGGGGACACAGGCCGGTTCCACAAACTTCGGCGTCATCACCGCGCAGGCCAATACCCCGCGCGAGTTGCAGGCCGCTTTGAAGATACTTTTCTAAGATAGAGTGCTTGGCAGACACGACGGCATACAGGAGAACCAATATGCGTTTGAACCGCAGACAGATGATGGCCATGATGGCAAGCGTGACGGTGACGGAGGCCCTGCCATTCAACAAGGCCGCCGCCGCAGAACCACAGGCTGCAACCATTCCCTCCATGGCAAAACGATCCGACCGCCGCAACATCGTCAATGGCTCGGAGATCCCTCGCGAAAACTACAGCGATCAGCCTTATGTCGTCGTCACGAAAGACGGCAACTGGCTTTGCGTCCTCACCACCGGACCCGGTACAGAAGGCGTTCCGGGCCAGCACATCATCTCCACGATCAGCTCCGACAAGGGAGCGACGTGGTCGAAGCCAGTGGACATCGAACCGTCCAAGGGCCCCGAAGCCTCATGGGTTATGCCTCTGGCTACGCCCGGTGGCCGCGTCTACGCTTTCTACACTTACAACTACGACAATCTGCGTGTCGATACGAAAGCAGTCAATAGCAAATCCTTCGCTCACCGTGTGGACACCATCGGCAAGTACGCGTTCAAGTACACCGACGACCATGGCAGAAGCTGGTCCAAAGAGCGTTACTACATTCCAATGCGCAAGATGCGCATCGACCGCGAGAATCCCTACGGCGGCCAGCGCATGTATTTTTGGGGCGTTGGAAAGCCCATCATCACGCGGTACGGCGCTATGTTCGGCTTCGCCAAGGTTGGCAAATGGGGGCACCCCGGAGGCATGATGACCTCGCAGGGCTGCGTCATGCACAGTCCCAACATCCTCACCGAGACCGATCCTGACAAGATCCAATGGAATCTTTTTCCCGACGGCGACGAAGGGCTGCGCGCTCCCAGAGGCCCGGTATCGGATGAGACGAATCTCGTCGAGTTGAACGACGGCTCGCTCTATGCCACCTATCGAACCATCGATGGGCATAACTGTCACGCCTACAGCCGCGATGCCGGCCATACCTGGACGCCGCCCGCCTATGCGACCTACACGCCCAATGGGCGCGAACTCAAGCATCCGCGCGCTGCCAACTTCGTCAAGAAGTTCAGCAACGGTAAATACCTTCTCTGGTATCACAATCACGCCGGAGAATCCGTTCTCGCCGGCCCATGGGATTACTACAACAACCGCAATCCGGCATGGGTCACGGGTGGAGTCGAAAAGGACGGACATATATATTGGTCCGAACCTGAGATTCTCGTCTACGACATGAACCCCGCGACAAAGATCAGTTATCCCGACTTCGTCGAAGACTCCGGCGAGTTCTACGTTACCGAGACCATGAAGACCTACGCTCGGGTACACCACATTGACCGTTCCTTGCTCGAAGGTCTTTGGAACCAGGCTGAAAACCGAAGCGTTGCTGCCAAAGGCCTCGTCCTCACTGCCGGCTCGGACAAGCTGCACGCCAACTCTTCCCTTGTTATGCCGCCTCTCCCTTCGCTTGTCGAAGGCGGCTTCACCCTGGAGTTTTGGGTTCGCCTTCGCGAGCTCGTCGCCGGACAGGTTATTTTGGATGCCAGAGACGCGCGGGGCAAGGGCATTGCGATCATCAGCAGGGACCGCTCCACCTTCAAGCTCATCCTCAACGACGGCACGCGAGAGGCGTCCTGGGATAACGACCCGGGCACGCATCCCGGCGTCCTGCGCGTCGGCATCTGGCAGCACATAGCGTTTGTCGTTGACGGCGGCCCCAAGATCATTACAGCCATCGTCGATGGCGTACTGAATGATGGCGGCGCTGTCCGCGACTACGGATGGGGCCGCTTCGATCAGGCTCTCGAGGACGTCAACGGCGCAACGACCGCTAAAGTCGCAGACAATCTGATGGGCGAACTCAGGCAGATGCGCATCTATAACCGCTACCTCAGAACCTCAGAGGTTGTAGGAAACTGGCGAGGGGAGAAGGCTTGAGCTTCTCGCAAGAGACAGCGGTTACGAGAACCCCGGGCTTTTATAGAGGAGTGCGCGCTCGCGTCCTCGGGATGACGATAGCGCTCGCGTTCCTCACCTACATGGACCGCGTCTGCATCTCCGTCACTGCTCCGTCGATTCAGCGCGATCTGCATCTTGGGCCGATACAGATGGGCTTCGTTTTCAGCGCCTTCACGGCCGCCTATGCGTTATTCGAGATTCCCACCGGCTGGTGGGCCGACCGCAAGGGAAGCCGCCACGTCCTCACGCGCATCGTCCTCTGGTGGTCCGTCTTCACGGGCATCACCGGGGCTGCCTGGAACTTCTCATCACTGCTTGTACTGCGTGGACTCTTCGGATCCGGAGAAGCGGGAGCATGGCCCACCGTCGCACGTGCTCTCTCCCGCTGGTTCCCCAGCAAGGAACGAGGTACAGCCCAGGGCATCTTCTTCATGGGAGCGCACCTCGGCGGCGGGCTCACTCCCCTTCTCGTCGCAGCCATCGCCGAGCGCATCGGTTGGCGAGCTACCTTTCCCGTCCTCTCGGCGTTCGGATTCCTATGGGCCGCGCTCTGGTACAAGTGGTACCGCGATGAACCTCGGCAGCATCCATCGGTAACCGCAGCCGAACTTCAGTGGATCGAATCGAGTGACCTACCTCCAGCATCTCTGCAGAACACAAAGTCTCTTTTCGCAGCGGCCTGGAGAACACCCGGGATCTGGTTCCTCTGTCTCATGTACTTCACCCAGACTTACGGGTTCAACTTCTATGTCACATGGATGTTTACATACCTTGCCCATGAAAAAGGTCTGCACGGAACACTGCTCGGATTCTTCGCCGGCTTGCCGCTTCTGCTCAGCGTTCCCGCAGATCTCTTCGGCGGCTTGCTCACGGATCTCCTCAGCCGGCGCTTCGGGCTCCGCCTCGGCCGCTGCCTTGTCGGCGGAGCGTCACTCGCCGCCGCCAGCGCCTCTCTGCTGTTGGGCATCGAAATGCACGGCTATGTTGCCGCCACGTTGATCGCTCTTGGTGCAGCCTTCTCAAACTTCCTGCTCGGAGCTAGTTGGAGCACCTGTTCCGACATTGCCGGCAACCACGCCGCCCTCGTGAGTGCTGCCATGAACACCTCGGGGCAGATCGGCGGTGTGCTCAGCCCCCTCGTCTTCGCTCTACTCATGCGGAATTTCGGCAACTGGAGCGCACCGCTCTATATCATGGCCGCGCTCTACGCTCTCGGGGCCGTGTGCTGGTTCTTCATCCACCCTGAACGCTCACTTCAACACGCACCCCTTACCGCAACCGTAAATTAAGAAAAGAGAGATGACATGAATCTAAAGAGATCACAAATCAACGCATCCATCCGCCTTGCTATGGACGCCTTCGAAAAGGCCGGCATCAGCCTGCCTCCATTTGCATTCTGGAGCGTGGAGGACTGGAAAACCAAGGGCACTGACGTAGATGAGGTTCGCAACTCGCGTCTTGGCTGGGATGTTACCGACTTCGGCAGCGGAGAGTTCGAGAAGATCGGCCGCACTCTTTTCACGCTCCGCAATGGCTCTATTGCTCACACAGGACCACAAAAGCTGTATGCGGAAAAACTTATACTCGATCCCGAGGGCCAAAGGGCTCCTGCACACTTTCATCGCTCAAAGATCGAAGACATCATCAATCGTTCCGGTGGGAACGTGCTCGTCGAATTGACCAAGGCCACGCCGCAGGACACACGCAGCAGTGAGGAGTTTTCAGTCCAGGTAGACGGCACCACCGTCCACGCCACTCCGGGCTTCATTGTGCGTCTCCGACCCGGTCAGAGCATCTGCATCCCGCCGCGGACAATCCATCAATTCTGGGGCGAAGAAGGTACCGGAATGACAGTAAGCAGCGAAGTTTCAAGTCTCTGCGACGACACAAATGACAACTTCTTTCTCGCCCCCTCGGTGCGATACCCCAAATTGGACGAAGATGAGCCAGCGCAGTGCTATCTCTGCCATGAATATCCACCCGCTGCCGTGTAAAGTACCCACCTCCGACAGCAGCAAGTTTTTGATATCACGACCGGACATACCCTCTGAAATCACACTAAGGCGCTTGTGCTCCTCTGGAGCTATCCGGTCGGCTTTTGCTTTATCCAGAATGATCTTCAGCAGCCGTATCCTTCCTTCAAGTCTTGGAAGCGGCACATTTATCCGTTCGGTGAATCTGCTTAGGATTGCGGGATCGATATTGCCGGGATAATTTGTGGCTGCCAGAACGAACACTTGAGCGCGATGCGCGCCGCCGCCGTCCATCTCTTGAAGCAACTGGCTGATGGCCTCCTTCGCAAGGGAATCGTTTGCGGCTTGCACGCTCTTGTGGCGCTCGAACTCAAAATTGGTGAGTTTGAACCGGAGTACATCGGCAAAAAGCAGTTCTACCTCTCGGTTCTCGACGACACGGTCCGTCTGCCAGAGGAACGGCCGTCGATCGGCATCATTCATTGCAAGTCGAAGGACGGGCTGATCGTCGAGTATGCATTGAAGGATGCGACTCTTCCAATCGGAGTGTCGTCGTACACTGTGACACCCAATGTGCCGAACAGCTTGCGAGGTCAGTTACCAAGCGCCGATCAGGTTGCCTCGCTGTTGGCAGGCATCGACTGATTTGCGCTAAGTCTTGTTGCCCTAACGTAAAAGGCAACCCGCTCAGTTCTCTTCGAAAAGTATCGAGACGGGTTCATTTATCAGTTTTATTTTCATAAAAAATAATTATTGACAATTGTAAATTGAACGGTATATACCCTTCTTCAATCCAGTCAAAGCATCTTTGTAGTCCCGGAGAACGGTCGAATGAACGGTCCATACATGCGCTATCTGAGAAGCCTTCTTGTGATCTTCTCGGTGGTGGTTCTTATTTCCCTGCCGAAGTTGAGCACTGCCCAGGTCAGTACCGCCAGCATCACAGGTACGATCACTGACACCACAGGCGCCAGTATTCCCGACGCCATGGTTACGCTCAAGAGCGATGCAACCGGTATTGCCAGAACCAGCCAATCTAACCAGAACGGCCTCTACTCTTTTGATTTTGTGCCCATCGGGGCCTATACCATCACTACGGTACGGACGGGCTTCCAAGGCCAATCCCAGCACTTCCAGCTGGCCGCAGCACAAATCGCCCGGGGCGACTTCACGATGGGGATTGCCAAGACGCAAGATGTTGTGGAAGTCACCGCTGAGATGCCCCTGTTGAATACGACGACCTCCGAGCAGGTCAGCACGCTGAACGAAGCAGCGCTCAACCAACTCCCAGTTGCGCGTCAAGACTGGACCAGTGTGCTTCAACTCGGCCCCGGCATCTCGACCACGGTCGTTGGCGGTTCTCAGGCTGGTGCATCACTCTCACTCAACGGACTGCCACCATCCGGATTCAATCTTACCGTCGACGGGACCAATGCCACCTCCAACCCTGAGGTCCCGGCTTTCGGTTTTTATCAAGGCCCCAACATCATTAATACGATCAACAATGACTCGATCGCCGAGGTCGTCATTGTCAAAGGTGTCGCTCCGGCTACCATTGGCGGCACGATGTCTGGCAACGTCAACATCGTTACCAAGAGTGGCGGCAATATATTTCACGGCAGTCTCTATGAGATTAACGATGTCAGCGCCTTCGATGCCCGTAACCAGTTTCTTACTGCTCGGCCCCGCTCCACCTTTAATGAATTTGGAGGCTCCCTTGGCGGACCGATCTTGAGTTCCAAGCTCTTTTTTTTCGCCAGCTACGGAGGCGCGCGTATAAGCGGAGCCACAGCCGTGAGTGGCGCTGTGCCGACCCCTTATCTCATTAGCCAGAGTCCCGCGGTCTACGCCTCGCTTTTCAAAGCCTATCCGACGGTCGCACAACCCAGCGACCCTACTGCTATCACCGTACAATCTAGCCGTGCCGGCTCCGTTCGCCAGACCGATAGTAACGGTGCCATCCGCGTAGATTACAACATCGACAACAATAACCTGCTCTACGCCCGGTATATACGAAGCCGACCTGAAAAGACCGGAGCTAATATCACCTTGATCAATGCGCGCAAGACGACCGGCGCCAGCGATGCTACAAACCTGGGTTTTACCCACTCGGGCCGAAGCTTCACCTCGCTAACCCGATTCGGCTACAACCGCGTTCATCTTACCCGTCTCGACCAGGGTTTCGGCAGCGATCTCGAGCAGGTCGTCGTGGAAGGGCTTAATTCTGGCGGCGCAGAACAATTCATCATATCGGGAGGCTTCTACACTTTAGATGAATCTGTCTCGCTCGTACGCGGCAAGCACTCCTTCTCCCTCGGTGGCGTTGTGGAGCGCCAGAATACAGGCCGTACTGACTTCAACACGGCCACGATCCAGTTTCCCTCTCGGCAGGCGTTCTTTTCCAACAATCCCAGTCTGGTGCAGATCACCTTCGATCTCAATCCTTTCAACCTTTCCGACTATCAGTACGGTGGTTTCCTCCAGGACAACTACAAGGCTTCCAGTAATCTCACGCTTAACCTCGGCATACGGTACGACTATTACACGGTCCCGCAGGAAGATAGCGGCAGAATTTTCAATAGAGGCGTGGACCCAGCTAATTCGCAACTGGGACCCGGCTTTGGGCCCTATCGTCCCGCCAACTCGATGTTTCGCTCGGACCGCAATAATGTTCAGCCGCGCGTCGGCCTCGCTTGGAACCCTGGTTCAAGAGGCATGGTTGTCCGTGCGGGTTTCGGCGTATTTGTTGGCCCTCACCCGATCTTCGGTGGTCCTATCGATTTAGTGCAGGACTCAGCCTCGCAGCCCTTCCGAATTATTCTCAATGCAACGCAGACTGCGCAGGCTGGACTCACCTACCCGTTGCCCCGTTCAACGTTCCCGGATATTCTCACCAACTTACAGAGCTCCGGCACGATCTCAAAAGATTTTGCCAACACTACGATCAATCCGAACTTCCCCGATCCATATAGTATGCAGTGGATGGCTGGTGTCGCCCAGAATCTTCCGGGCAATGTCGTGTTTGAGATGGACTACGTTGGTAATCACGGTCTCAAAGAGAATATGACCGAGGCCCTGAACCTTCCTGACCGTGTCACCGGTGTTGCGCCAAAGCCCGCCTACTCACAGTTCCGCTACTACTATGGTGGGGATAGCAGCAGATACAACGGTCTACAGGTCATGCTTAACAAAGGTCTGAGTCACGGATTTTCCTTCGGAGGCTCCTACGTCTGGTCCAAGGTTATGTCGTACGGTCAGGCAAACCTCATTTTGCAGAGCGAACCACAAGACAACAACAACATCCGGGCCGAATATGGCCCCGCTCCCTTCGACTTACGAAACAAGTTTGTCGGTCGTGCCTTGTGGATGGTGCCTCTCAACCGTTGGACCCATACTGATAACCGTGTAGGCCGCCTGCTCCTTGGAGGTTGGCAGCTCTCTGGCATCTTTACCGGCCAGTCGGGCCTTCCCTTGAATATTACTAACGGAAGTTCATCCCATCCAGGCGATCGTCCTGACCCTGGTACCGGCAGCACCTATCTTGCCGACTATCATAAGACGCGTAAGTACCTTAACCCTGCTGGCTTTTCGAAGGTGCCCATCTCCCCGCTCAGTAAGGCGCAGATCCGTGGCGGCTATCTGGGGCGCAACTCGGTGCTGCAACCGGGACGCATCAACGTCGATGCAAGCATTGGCAAGACCTTTTCCTTCAATGACCGGGTCAAGCTACAGCTCAAGGCGGATACTTTCAACACCTTCAACCACACCAACCTCTCCGGCTTGACCACCAATATCAGCTCTGGCAGCTTCGGCCAGCTTTCCTCCGCAACCGCCCGCACCATGCAGCTCACCGGCCGCATCACCTTCTAAGCCATCGCTCGTCCCGCTTCCGGAGAGTGTTGGAAAACTCGTTCTTGCTGCTCTCGAAGGAGCTCTTCATTGTACGGAAGAGCTTCTTCGCATCCCGCTTGCAAGTTGAGGTGTGAGTAGCCGCACGCAGAATTTATGGAGATATTTCGTGTCTATATCTAAAAAACAACTATTTTTCCCTCGACTGGTTGCGACAGGTTTTGCCGCGCTCCTCACTGTCTCCACCGCCTATGCCGCTGACGCAGCCAAGCCTGATGCTATGCTTAGCGCCACCTTCCAGAAGGTCGGACCCGGGCTACAAGCGTCGATGTTGCCCGTACTCTACCCTTCCTCGCATGCCTCCAACCTTCTTCGCCTCGCGAACGGAGACCTGCTCTGCTTCTGGTTCTCTGGCACGGGAGAGGGTAACTCCGGTGTTGGCATCGTTATGTCTCGCCTGCCCAAGGGGTCGCAGACCTGGCAACAGACCACGCTGATCGATAACCAGGAAGGTAAGTCTTTCCAAAATCCTGTCGGATTCGAAGATAAGAGCGGAAGGCTTTGGCTCTTCCACACCTCACAGACGGCCAGGCAGGGTCAAGCCGATGCCAACGTGATGAAACTCTGGTCCGACGACCATGGCAAGACCTGGTCCAAACCTGAGGTCCTCTTCTCCAAGCCGGGCGCTTTCACGCGCCAGCCAGCCGTCATTATGGACGATGGGGCATGGCTTCTGCCGATGTACTACACTCCCAGCAAAGGCATCACCAAAGGCGCGGAGAGCAACTACTCTGTCACTGAGATCTCATCCGATTCTGGCAAGACCTGGCGTGAATGCACGGTGCCGGACTCCGCAGGCCTGGTCCAACCCAGCGTGCTCAAGACCGGCCGCCACTCTTACGTCGCCTTCTTTCGTAGCCGCTTTGCCGACTGGGTATACCGCGCTACTTCCACCGACGGTTGCGCCTGGACCTCTCCAGTCAAGACCGCCCTGCCCAATAATAATTCTTCCATTCAGGCGACCCTCCTTCGCAATGGCCACATTGCCATTGCCTTTAATAACACCAGAGGACCCGAAGGTCCACGCAAGACAGGAACCGCGCCCCGCGTTCCGCTGAGCGTAGCTCTCTCGGAAGACAAGGGTCTGAGCTGGACTGCGGTTCGCGACCTGGAGAGCAGTCATGTCGTCCCCGCTGAAGTGCCGCACGCTCCTGGGCGCGAAGGTAGAGTCGAGTACAGCTACCCAGCTATCATCCAGATCGCGAACAACGATCTCGTTGTTGCCTACACCTATCACCGATTAGGAATCAAAGCGGTGAAGTTCAGTGAACAGTGGATCAAGGGTGGCACATCCACTGGAATATTCAACGTGACGCAGAAGAAATCAAACTGAACGTCGATGGGAAACGAAGAGGGAATCCTTCGATCTTGTCTTCCGCCTGCTCGCGAGACAGCCCCGGACTTCTTGTCCAGGCTTGTCTCGCGAGCTTTGCTTAATCTGGGATTGAAGGCTTGGGCTCTTGGACTGCATCTATTCTCCATCCGATTTGTGGGCGACAGAATGCCCTCGGGGGAATTTATCTCCGGGGATACGATAGGGAGTTCTATCTGGGCAGAGGAGAGTGCGACTTTGTGCCGGCGATAGCGGCCACGCCCTAAGAGGTCTTGGCCTTACCGACAGCGTTCGCGGCACACTTCGCGATCGCAGCGGCAGTTTGAAGCACGCCGGCCGCTGTCTCCTTCTCTCTTTTTGGGTTCATGCGGGCGCTCGGAGTTGAAACGCTCACAGCAGCGATCACACGTCCATCAGGCATTTTAATGGCGGCAGCCATACAGATGCCCCCCAGGGTCGATTCTTCTCGGTCATAGGCGAGGCCCGTCTCGCGTATATGTCCCAATTGCACAATCAGTTCTCTGCGATCCGTTACCGAATGAGTCGTCCGGGGTGCAAGACCGTACGCTTCAAGAATCCGATCCACATGTTCGCGGTCCTGAAACGCGGTGATCGCCTTGCCCATCGCACTGCAATGAGGAGGGAGAACTCTCCCAGGCCGGTTCGAAATACGGATATCGTGAAGGCTGTCGATCGATTCAATCACCTGAATGCGATCATCGAAGAGGTAGGCAAGGCTGGCCGTTTCGTTGAAATGCGAAGCCAGGCTCTGCATTTCATCCCTCGCCATTTCACGAAACCTTTCGGCCCGCTCGCTTAACTTGCCTAAGAGGACTTTCGCTGCCAGCTGATAGGATCCGTCATCATTCTGATGAAGGTATCCTCGATTCTGCAACGTAACAAGAACACGAAAGAGCGAAGAGTCTGGAAAACCAATGGCACGGCTCAGGTCTTTCAGCGTCAGTGCGGGCTGCTCTTCGGTAAAGGCTTCGAGGACATCGAATGCACGTGAAATCGTTCTCGAATGGTATGGCCCGTCACCTGGTTCTGGCTTGCTCGTTTCCCCAACCGCCCACTTCGGGCGCCTGCGTTGAGATGGAACTGCGGGCTGTTTCGGCATTTCAGCGATTCCTCAGATTGCCGCACGCGCTCAACCGATGGCTTCTAAGCATGATTCGGAAGAAGGTGCGAGCACAGATTAAGTTTATGGGAAAGGGCTAAAATTACCAAATAAAAGTAAGGTTTTCCATAAATCACCGCTATTGAAAACACTGCTTATATATTCTTTCGCAGTCGGCCTCACTAATGTCCCGTGGATTGTTCTTGAGCAGACGTGTAACGGCCATTGCGGATTTGGCCATGCCAGAGATGGAACCTGGATCGGGACCATACCGTGCGAGGTCGGTATGAATGCCACACTCGCGCACTAGTTGGGTGAGCCTGTCAGCACCGGCATACGCTGTTTCCAGATTCCCTCCTTGCATCGGGATACCCAACGCAACGGCAACTGCCGCGTGACGATCTGGAGAGGCCTGTGCGTTGAAGCGAAAGACATGCGGGAGCAATAAAGCGTTTGAAAGACCATGCGGGACATTGAACTCGCCACCCAGCGGATAGGCTAACGCGTGGACGGCTGCCGTATTGACCGGTCCGAGGCACAGACCGCCGTAGAGACTGGCAAGCGACATCCCTTCGCGTGCCTCCATATCGTTTGGTTGACGAACGGCGCGGGCCAGAAATTGAGTGCAAAGAGTGATGCCTTGAAATGCGTATGCGTCGACCATCGGGTGAGCGAATTTATTGGTGTACGCCTCAATACAGTGCGTTAGAGCATCAAGCCCTGTGGACGCTGTGACAGTTGGGGGCATGCTTTGAGTAAGAACCGGATCAATGAACGTAGCGTCCGGGACCAGATAGGAACTCACAACCCCTTTCTTAATTTTTGCTTGCTCATCGAGGAGAATCGCATTTGGAGAAACCTCGCTGCCGGTGCCAGCGGTTGACGGCATGCAAACAAGATGGCATTTGCGAGACTGCAGGAGCCCAATTCCGAAGGTCTCCATTATCTTTTGATCACTATCCACAAAAGCTGCGACTAGTTTGGCAACGTCGAGAACACTGCCGCCACCGATACCGAGAACGCAAGTAGCTCTGGCCTCGCGAGCCTTCGCAGTTGCGGCCTCGAACATCGCAATTGTTGGCTCAGAGGCAATGGTTGTATCGACAGAGACAAGACAGCCGGCGCTGGTCAGCTTCTCGGAAACCTCTGCCATCATCGCCCTGAAAGAAGGAGAGGAGATGATATGAACCCTGGGCAAGTGCAGACCGGCGATATAACGGATGCACTCTGCAAGGCAGTCTACACCAAAGGTCAGGCGACCAGGCTGCAGAAAAGTAATCGTTTTCATCGCTGAATCCTCTTCTTAGTGGCTACTATGGCCTGGTGGTTGCGGATCTCGCCTCCGCGGCAGCTTGCTCTACGGCCTCGTTAGCAGCCTTCAGCGCGAGTTGGGCGCCGGTCTTGAGACAGACGATGTCATTCGTGCAAAAGAGGAGATCGATACCGAGACGAGTCCAGTGGATGAAGTCCGCAGTACCGCAGGCGGTGACAACCTTCTTCCCATGTTTCCGTGCAACGCGAACAATCTGTTCAACTGCGGCCAGAAGCTTCGGGTGACTCGTTTGGCCAGGAACGCCGAGACTGGCTGCGAGGTCGGCCGGCCCGATGAAAATATCGACATCGGGAATGGCGGCAAGTTCCTCGATGCGCCCCAGTGCTTCGACTGTTTCGATCTGGGCAAGGAGGCTCAGCTCCGTATTCACTTTCTGCTGCTCTGCGGTGACGCTATCGACGATGCCGTATTTCAATGCGCGCGAGACGCTGTAGTAGCCGCGCGTTCCCTGAGGGGCAAATTTGGCGTAGCGTACCAGTTCGGCCACCTGCTCCGGGGAGTCGGCCATGGGAATGTCGATCATGTCGGGTCCACATTCAGCTGCCTTCAGCACGCTCTCACGTCGGGTATCCGGGATTCGGATCATGGTAAGCATTCCGCTGCCGGCAGCCATGCGGCAGAGATCCGCCGCCTCGGCAGATGTGATCGCAGCATGTTCCATCTCGATCCAGATGACCTTGAATCCCATGAGGGCGGCAATCTCAAGGAATATTGGATCGTAGAAGTAAAGGGCGGCACCGAACAGAGGCTTTCCATCGGCAAGGCTAATGGCGTGATGCAAACGATTCATGCGAGCTCCAAAAAGATGATCCAACTCAATTAGGTTGTAGACTTGCTTTCTTCCAAAACATGTTCGGGATGCGCAGGGCTGTTGCGTTGCAACCAACCCCACAGTGTGAGTTCCGGGTTTGAGGGCGTGCTGTTTGGCAAGATCAGGCTGAAGAGGATGCCAAAGATCAGAAGGACAAGGTGCCCGACGGCGCCGATCATATATTCGTGCATCGAAAAATTGAACCTACCCATGTCAATGATCTTGCCGTTCAGCGTGAGA
The DNA here is from genome assembly GCA_041691575.1 of Terriglobales bacterium. Lineage (GTDB taxonomy): Bacteria > Acidobacteriota > Terriglobia > Terriglobales > Acidobacteriaceae > Edaphobacter. The sequence goes on along the minus strand of JBEPUJ010000006.1, from coordinate 113,601 downwards.
GTCGCCCAGATGGTAAAGATCATGTTTGCGGCGATGCCGGCGATAGCACCCTTCCGAGTGGCCCCCTTGAAGAGAAAGGCAAGAAGAAACAAACCTGCGAGACCACCTGCCACAATCGCAGTGATCGTGTAGTACAGCGAAAGCGCGCTGCCCTGGCTATGTGCCAGCTTCAACGCCACACCAGCCGCCGCGAAGCCGCTGGCAGCGACGATGCCGCGACCAACTTTCAACTGTCGCTTGTCCGTGGCCTGCGGGCGTGCAAGACGATAGAAATCTTCCACTCCAATGGTCGCTAAGCAGTTCATGTCGGAAGCGAGCATCGCCATCGCCGAACCCAGCAGGGCGGCGATAAAAAGACCCGCGAGACCAGGCGGAATATGGGTGACTAGAAAGTGCGGAAAGACCTGGTCTGCCTTCTGAATGCTCGCAGGCAGCGCTTCTCCGGTTACTCTGTAAAACGACCAGAGTAGGCTTCCAATAAGCATGAAGGCCGTCCAGACAGGTAGACAGAGGGCGGCTCCAAGACTAATGCCGCGCAACGCGCTGCGATCTGTCCTGGCGATAAGATAGCGCTGAACTACCGTCTGGTCTGCGGTGTATTTCTGTAGGTAAAAGAAGAAGCCATAGATCACCAGCACGATAATTGTTGGCTTATCCAATCGGAGTGCCGTGCTCCCCAGACTCATTTTTCCATGCTGCCACGCGTCGCTTAGCACTGCGTGTGGACCCTGCGGTGGGAGAAAGAGTAGGAACCCGATGGACACAAGAATGCCGAGCCACAAGACGAATCCTTGAATGACATCACTCCAGACGACTGCCTCGATCCCACCCAACATGGTGTAAAAAACGGTGACCACTGCGGTCAGCAAGATGACGCGATCGATAGGCCAGCCCGTCATGCTCGTGAGTGTAAGTGCCAGGAGATAGAAGACGAAGCCCATCTTTGAAAAGTGACCGATAGCGAATGCAAATGAGGAATAGATCCGAACACTGTTACCAAACCTGCGACCGAAGTATTCATATGCGCTCATGTGAACGACATGTCGGAAGAATGGCACCACGACCGCGCCGACAAGCGCGAGCACAGCAACGAACATGATTCCTGGAACCAGTAAGGACCAGTCCCCGGCATAGGCTGACCCTGGATACGCAATGAAGGTAACGCTCGTGATGATGGTCGCGAGCAGAGATAGTCCCATTGCCCACCCGGGAACTGATCGTTTCGCGACAAAGTAGTTTTCTGTCGTCGTCTGTCGGCGAGCGAAGTACAGCCCTATACCGACCAGGCTGACCATATATAACGCAATGACGAAGATATCGAGTGCCCGCATGGTGTCTCCTAGCTTGCTGCCGCCTGTTGGATCCTGTGAAGAGCCATGGTGGCCGCCATCTTCATAGCGGCGCGCATGTTTCCATCGCTGGCGATGTTCTTGCCGGCGATGTCGAATGCGGTGCCATGATCGACTGAGGTGCGAATGATCGGGATACCCAGCGAAGTGTTGACGGTAGCTTCGAAGTCGAGCAGCTTCATCGGAATATGTCCCTGGTCGTGGTACATCGCGACGACTAGGTCGTGCGAACCCCTGGCTGCGCGGAAGAAGATGGTGTCAGGGGCGACTGGCCCTTCGCAATCGATGCCCTGTTGACGGCATGCTTCGATAGCAGGTTTGATGAACTCCTCTTCTTCACTGCCGAACAAGCCATGCTCCCCGGCGTGCGGATTCAGGCCACAGACTGCAATGCGCGGCGCAGAATGCCCGAACAACTTCATCGCGTCGTTGCCGAGGACGATGGTGCGAATGATACGGTCTGTATTCAGCTCACATGCCTTCCTCAAACTCGTATGGGTAGAAACATGGACAACGCTCAACTTCGCCCCGGCCAGCAACATGCGTGAGTCGCTGACGCCGCAGATTTCGGCGATGTACTCCGTGTGCCCGGAAAACTTCAGGCCGCTCAGCGTGACGGCCTCTTTGTTTAACGGAGCCGTGACCATAGCATCGGCCTCGCTATCAAGACACATGCGGGTCGCGGTGTAGACATACGCTGCGGCGGCTTTGCCATACTCTGCTCGTAGCTCACCAAAATGAATAGGTTCGGTGGTAAGTAACATTCCACTATTGCGAAACTCGACTCCGAGATCCGCAAGGTGGATGCCCGTCATCTGTTCCGAGGCCTCAAGTGCGGCCCGGTCACCAATCAGGATCCAATGCGCCAGAGCGCGAATTGCGGGGTCGTTCAACGCCTTGAGAGTTACCTCACCGCCAACGCCTGCGGGGTCTCCCAAGGTGACGGCCACATTTGGAAGTCGCTGATTCATGGTGCATCCTCATTTCTTGTCTGAGAGTCTGGCTGAAAGGTTCTTGCGATGCGGCATAGAACGTCCGTCTTTCCAAAGCCACCTGATTTTAGAATGACAGTACTGCCGGCAAAGGGCCCACCTAAAGCAACTCCACGGGGAAGGCCCGGTTCGAATTCGTTCTGTAGTTGCAAGGATTTAATGCCGAGGGCGCGACAGACGAGCGTTGCCGTGTCTCCACCAGTCATGAACAGACACGAGACATCCCGCTGGTCGAGATATTTCATAGCGCTGCGGATGTCTCTCTTCGTTGTATAACCACGCCTTACTTCTACGATGAGCGTCTCTGTGCATTTTCTTTCAAGAAGCGAGTGTGTCTCGAATGGATATTCGTTTACGTCAATTTGACTTCGCAGAGCGAACAATTGCCTCTGCGTTACGGGATGGTCGCTTCCTGCGAAGAAGACGACTGTTCCTGAAATTGGAATGGGATGGGGAACTTGCGGAGACAGGGAAGATGCATGTCCGCCGATATCTGACAGGTTCAAGGCGAGAGCGTAAGCGAGCCCGGCCGAACCTATCCAGAGAATGCGAACTCCCAGCTTCCTTGCGCCGCGCACGATCGCATCGAGGTCAGTCTCCGAGCCCGCATCGCAGTACACCAGTCGATGGTCCTCGCTAAGGCTCACCTCCAATGCTTCGGTTACTTCTTCAGAGGTGCTTCCACCCGTAATGTGGCTGTGTTTTATACCTGCTGCATTGAGTCTGTCAGGTAGGTCGAATGTGCACTCTCCGACAATATCGCCAACCCGTACGATGCCCTCCGTCGAGGTCCGTCCCAAGGCCGGATACGCGGGAGCCAGGATTGCTAGATCAAAGGAAAATTCTCTTACAGTTGCTGCAATCTCATCGAAGGTATTACCGCGAAAGACGGAATCTATTTTCTTGAAAATGTGCGTGGTGTGATTGATATCCAATTGTCTGGCGGCAGATGCTAATCTTTTTGCAGCCTCGAGGGCTGGGATCTCTCGGCTCTCCGTATTGATTGCCACAACCTTTGCGGAGACACCCGCAGCTCGGCGCCAGTCGGTCATGACTTCCGTATCCCACCCGCAACATGAAAAACCAACTGCAGCATCACATGCGCCTGTCAAATCATCAGCGATGATGATGACTCCAGCACGTGGAGATGTGTTGACAGCTGACACGTCGCACGAACCCTCTCTCGAAGTGAAACTTCTAACCATATGAAGACTGAAAACTTATATGAAGCGACGTGGAGAGGATTGTAAGAACTTTAATCTCCTACTCGGGAGTAAAGAGACGCTTAGCTTCCTCAACGCAACAGCGAAGTTTTCTTAGTGAGCACGAGGAGCATTCTGGCGCATTTAGATGCATAATGTCAATACTTTTTTCATTTTATATATTTTATGATAATTGTGAAGCGATACGCATCCTCCGTTTACCTTAAGGATTCTGATTAAGTATTTCGCTGCTCGGGTAATTAAATTACCTTGTTTTTTAGGGTTGTAATCGAACAACCTTCTTGTTTCCGCTCTCGTAAATTGAGAACTCGCATGCTTCAATTTGAACCGGATAACAAGCCGCAGCTGAGCGCGGCTTTCAGTTGTTCAAATCCAAAGTGTTGATCGAGGTTGCCGCCCCGGGTGATGTGCCGCACTGGCATGGTGCTGCAGGAAACTTGGATGGACCGCAGGCGCAGCGCCCTGTTCGCTTTCTCGTTGGTGAGTGGTTAGTTCATGACGAAGGCAAACAGCTTGTCGCCTGCGCCAACGAGCAGGTACTGATGGCCATCCAACTCATAGGTGATGGGGCCGTTTGACATGCCTGTGCTTAGGTTGACGTGCCACAGCGGTTTTCCGGTGGTCGCATCGAGCGCGACAAGATTGTTGTTGGGATCACCTGCAAACACAAGGTTCCCGGCAGTGCTAAGCAGCCCACCTTTGCTGCCCGGGGTCTCCCACGTGTGGCTCCACTTGATCTTGCCGGTGCGGTAGTCCAGAGCTTGCAGCATCGCCTGAGACCAGTTGCCGGCCTGACGGCCGCCCCAGCCTTCCGGTTTGTCGTTGTCGTCATAGAGGTAGAACATTGAATACGAGTGCGTGGCGTTAACGTAGAACAGTTCCGTTGCCGGGCTGAACGTCGGCGGTTCCCAGTTCACTCCGCCTGAGGCATCTGGCGAAACCAGCACACCGGGAATCTGCGGCTCCTTGGCGGGGTTGGGAATCGGCTGCCCCTTGGCGTCCAGACCCTTGGTCCAGTTCGTCTTCACAAACTCGGAACTGACATAGTTCTTTCCCGTCTCGCGATCCAGCACAAAGAACCAGCCGTTGCGACTTGCCTGTGCCAGTAGCTTGTGCGGTTTGCCGTCAATTTCGCCTTCGAACAGAACCGGTGTCTGCACCGCGTCCCAGTCGTGGGTGTCATGCGGCGACGGCTGAAAGTACCATGCGATCTTTCCGGTGTCGGCATGGAGAGCCACGATGGACTCTGTGTAGAGATTGGCGCCCTCGCGTTTACTGGCGGCAAGCACAGGCTGCGGATTGCCCGTGCCGATGTAGAGAAGGTTCAGCTCCGGATCGTAGGTGGGTGAGATCCAGGTCATGCCGCCGCCGTGTGCCATTGCCTCGGCATTGGGCCACGTCTCAGAACCCGGCTCACCCGGCTTGGGCACAACCGACCAGTGCCACTGCAGTGCACCAGTCTCCGGATCATGGGCTTCGAGAAATCCAGGGCGATCCAGATCGTCGCCACTGACGCCGGTGATGACATGGTTTTTCACCACCAGGGGAGCCACCGAGGCGTAATACATCTGGTCCAGGTCGCAGATGGACTGGCTCCAAAGCTTCTTGCCATCGGCCAGGTTCAGCGCGACCAGGTTACAGTCCGGCGTCTCGAAGTACAAAGAATTGCCCGAGATGCCAACGCCGCGATTACTCAGGTGAATGCCGCCCTTGGAAGTCCACGCGTAATGCCATAAGGTCTGGCTGGTGCGCGCGTCAATCGCCCACACGTGGTCCGGCACAGTGATGTAAATGACGCCGTTCACGACAATCGGTGTACCGGCAAGCCGCCGGACCATGCCTTCGCCCATATTGGGTAGCTGATAGAGCCACGCAAGGCTGAGCGACTTCACGTTCTTGTCGTTGATCTGAGTCAGCGTGCTGAAGCGTCGGCCGGAGTAATCTCCGTTGTAGGTTGGCCAGGAATCCGGTGTCGGATTTAGTAGCCCCGCTGGATCAAGGCCAGCGCCTGTCTGCTGCCCAGGGCCTGCGGCATGCATTGAAGCAAAGGTGAACAGGGCAAGGAAGAGGATCGAAAGAAGCTTCATCGCAGGGTCTCCAGGTACGAAACGACGTCGTGAATATCCTTGTCCGTGTATATGTCGAGGAGCGCTTCATGACCGGCATAAGGATTGTGCTTCTCTACCTTGAGGTCGGGGCTGCGGGTGAAGCTGAAATATTGGCCTGTAGCGTCTCGCAGAGAGATATTGAAGTCATCGATATTAGATGGCTCGCCGGTCACCGTTGCTCCGGAGGGCATGGTGACGGTAACAGTCCTTACGCTGTGTTGACGTGAAGCCGCACCCTGCTTTGTGATCGTGCGGTTCTCTGGGAACACTACCTTCTGCTGTAGCGCGGGCGGGTCATACTTGCTGGCGATGTGTGCGAGGTCGCCGGTTACTGAGTGGCACCGCGTGCAGCCTCCAGCACCTTCAAAGTAGAGCTTGCCTACCTTGGCGTCGCCCACCAGGATATTCTGCACGGTATTGTAAGGGCCCGTGCGCAGCGTGTCGCCGATCTGCTGTTGCAGAAAGTGAGACAAGTCCACCACCTGCTCCTTGGTCAGCTTCACCGGCTTGATACTGGGGTGTCCCTGCGCAAGGTACGGTCCAATCGTACTGCCGTAGCGATCGTGCAGCACCAGCACAGACCGCACCAGGTCGGCGCCGCGACTGCCGCCGCGCGCGCGATTTCCGTGGCAGGTGATGCATTGCGCAATATAGACCGTCCGGCCGCGTGCGGCGGCATCTTCATCGACGACCTGCTTGTCGTTGGAGCCAACTTGATCGACCAGGCTGGGCCTGCGAGGAGGCTTGGTTGGCTTCGCCGTAGCTGTGCCTGCGCTGGCTTCGCCATTGAGAGGAAACGTCGTTGCGAGATAGTCGACGATCTGGTCGAACTCGTCATCGGTAATCTTCGCCCCGCGTCCGATCATGTTCGTGACGGTAGTACCCCACTGCTCCCGCGTCATCCTGCGTCCAGCAAACATCTGCACGGTATGACAGCTTGAGCAGGCGCGCTGGACGGTTTCGCGGTGCGTACCTTCCGGTAGTTGGGAACTGGGCGCTTGCCCCAGGGCAGCCAGAGACGCCAGGCTGGCCGTCAGCAGAAGACAGAGACGAGTCAATCGCATGACATGAATCATATATCTATCTATGACAGGCACAGGCTGGTGAATGATTCGAAGTCAGAGTTGTGCGCGACGGCATGTAATTCCAGCCTACAGAAAGCGGGCAGCGGTAAGGCTTGCCGACCTAAGCCTTGGAACGCATCTCGCCGGACAGGATTAGAGCAAAGCGGCGCCGCATTTCCTTCAGGTAGTCTGCGTCACCGGAACGGAGTTCGAGCGTCGCCGTTCCCTGATAGCCAATCTCTTCCAGCGCTACATAGACAGCTGTCCAGTCGATGTCGCCATCGCCGGGAGACACCCAGCGAGCCACGAGATCGCCGCTCGCTTTATCGCGCTGGAACGAAAAATCCTTGATATGCAGCTTGGCAATTCGCTTGCCCAACGTACGAATCCAGTCCTGCGGGTAGCCGTAGAGTACAACATTGCCCACATCGAAGTAGGCGCGTATGTGGGACGAGTCGTATTCGTCGATGTAGCGCGCAAACTCCAGAGGACTGAGCAGGAACTTGTTCCAGACTTCTTCCAGCGCGAGCGTGACGTTTAACTCCTCGGCTAGTGGGATCAGCTTGCGAATGGCCGCCTGCGAGCGTATGTACGCATCTTTATAGGACGTCTGGGCATTCACTACCCCCGGTACCAGGAGCACCGTCGTGGCTCCCCAGAGATGCGCATTTCGAATGGAAGTGCGCGCACCTTCAAGGCTCTTCTCTACCACTGCCGGATCGGCAGAGGAAAACGGATACTTCCAGTGATCCATGTTCATGACGGAGTGGATTGGCAATCCGACCTTTACCGAAGCGGCCTTCATTGCCTCTGCATCGGCCTGGTCCGGTGTCGTGGGACACTCGATCTGCTCATAGCCGCAATCCTTGGCAAGCTGAAAGCGCTGTAGGATCGACAGGCTCTCGGGCAGCATGCTGTACTCAACTGCCATGCGGATGGGCAGCCGTGTCTTGGCTCGAGCGGGTACGGTGGACATCACGGTGAGTGCGGCGGCGGTCTGCAGAAAACTTCGGCGATTCATCATGGATTGCTACGATATTCGCATTTTACCGATTAGGCTAGCAAGCAGAATTCGATGTTGTCAGTGATCGCAAAATCCACCGCCGCGCAAGAGGCATTCCTGGAACATCTCAGCGCGGTCCAGGCGAATAGGGAGTCCTAGGCAAGAGGATGACTACGAAGCTGCCATACCGCAAATCGTGACGAGCGAAATTGTGCCGGCAGCACGGGACAAGTCTCAGGATTTCGACCGTGAGGAACACCAATCTCAGCACCTGCAGCTTCCTGGTCAGTCTTCGAGTTTCGAATGGTCAGCACGATGCCTTTGCCGGTAATCCGCACGTCCTTTCTATCTAAGGCAACAAGCTCGGAATGTCGCAGCGCGGCCGAGAAACCGAGCAACAAGAGCGCACGGTCGCGTTGCCCCTGCGGTGTATGGTCGGGTATCTGGCCAAAGAGCACAATGAGATCTTCAGCTAGCAGTGCTTCTTTGGCTGCCGGTGGGTCTGTCTTTGTTCTACGGATACTGGCCATGATCGCTCGAAAGCCGGGATCGGTGGTTGGGCTCGACTGCTCCCCCACTGGTGGTAACGTCGGATGGCGGCGATCCCGTCGGGTCAGGCTGGCCTTCGCCAGCGAGGAACTGCGATAGGTGAAGTACCGCTTCAAGGTCGCCGCCGTCGCCGGCAGCGATTCCGACCCACGTTCCACGCACCAGGCAGTGAAGTCTTTCCAGTCGTTCGCGTAGCCCCTCCGCGAGTTGGGCGACAGGGCGCGCTTCCGGACTTTTTCTTCGCGCTCGTCGAGCAGCCGTTCGAGATCTTCTTGGTCCAGCTTCCCCAGCTCCCCGTCATTAATATGGCTGTACATACGCAACTACAATCTTCCTTCCTTCCCTCAGCTTCATCGCCGCTGCGATCATCCCGTCTTTGCGAAGAGTAAGACTCTCGGCTTAGTCACTTCAGGCACCCCCACCGATAGCGCCAGACGCGAAGGTGGGTTTTCTTGGATTTCATCTCTGAAGCTCGTCAGAGCCCCCATCGGTCAATATCGTTTTGTATTCCTGCGCTATCTGCGCACGGAGCGAGGCAGCTTTGTGGAAGCTTGATGCTCCTCTGAAGTTGAACAATTTGAAACAGGAGGGGCTATTAGGATGTTTGAGCCACTAAAAATCATTTTCATTCCTGAATTTTCTTCTTGACAGGGTTATAACGTATCGCTACTCTTCGAAATTGTTCATATAAAGTTTCATCATATTTCTATTTCTGCACCTTGAAGGTAGCAGGAAGCTGCAAGCAACCTATTGATTTTGAGTTAGATGGAAGTATTTTCCGGAGTGAGGGTACGACAATGAATCGACAGAATAAAAACATTATTATTTTCGGTGTACCGCAAAAGTTGTTCACTCTGATTGCGATGGCCTTGGTGGGAGTTGGTCTTTTGATTAGCTCCTCAAGCGCAAGTGCCCAGCTTACGTCGGCCTCAGTCAACGGCACGGTGCTGGATGCATCAAGCGCTGTGATTGATGGAGCCGAACTCACCTTGCGCAATACGTCTACAGGGACTGAGCGGCAGACAAAGACAAATTCGACAGGAAATTACGCCTTCATCGATATCACCCCGGGTACCTACACGCTCCAGGTCGTCAAGGAGGGCTTTGCCACAGCACAACAGAACGCCGTCGTGCTCTCCGTGAATCAGACGGCCAAGTTCGATTTCACTTTGACGGTGGGTTCGCAGGTGCAGCAAGTTACAGTGACCGCAGCCGCGGCGCAATTGGAGACAGCCACCGCCAATCTAGGCACTGTCTTCAACAAGGTCGCTGTCAATGATCTTCCTCTCAATGGGCGGAACTTTACCCAGCTTCTGACCCTGGCGCCTGGTTCGAGTCCAAGAAATGTCGGCCAGAACGCAACTGGTATCAATGCGATCTTCACGGGGACCTATGCGTTTCCGGCGGTCAATGGACAAAGCAGCCGCAGCAATTTCTTTCTGCTGGATGGAATTAACAACCAGCAATACTTTGGTAGCGAGTATGCAGTGCCGCCGATCGTGGATGCGATTGAGGAATTCAAGATGCAATCCCACAACGACCAGAGTCAGTTTGGCGGCGTTCTGGGTGGAATCGTCAACGTGGTAACAAAGTCCGGTACAGATCAATATCACGGAAACGTCTGGGAATTTCTCAGGAACGATGCACTGGATGCGAGAAATCCATTTATAACCCGCAAAACTCCATTGAAGCAGAACGTATATGGAGCGACGATTGGCGGTCCGGTGATCCTTCCCTACTATGGGAGAAAGCATCACACCTTCTTCTTCGGAGCCTACGAAGGGACAAGCATCAATTCGGCCAGCCAGGCGCTTTACAACGTTCCAACGTCCGCTGAGCTGGCGGGTGACTTCAGCGCCGTGACCCAGCAGATATACAACCCGTTCAGCACGGTTCCCGATCCGGGTAATCCGGGGCATTACCTGCGCAGTCCATTTCCCAATAACCAGATTCCGCAGTCGTTGCTCGATCCTCACATGGTCAACCTTGCCCAAAAGTTGTTCCCGAAGCCTATCACTACTCTTCCCAGCAGCAACGGCCAGGATACGACGCCCTCGAGGCTTTGGCAGAACGACTATAGCCTCAGGCTCGATCAACAAATCAACCAATCCAACCTGTTCTGGGCGCGCCTCAGCCAGTTTCATGTGAGCCGGACACATTCCGGAGGTTACGTGGGCCTGAGTGGGAAAGACATAAGCAATGGACAGAACTGGGGAGTCAACTATGTCCATACTTTTGGAAGCTCGGCAACCTTGCAGCTTGGAGCCGGGCATGTGTGGCAAAACTACAAGACGGATACCGCAATTACGAATCGTACTCCGACGATCATCGCGGACAGCGGATACGAGAATGATTTCGGTTGCAATTTCATCGGTCCGAGATCGTGCCAGCTTCCAAACATTGCAATCCCCGGCTATCTAAGTGGAGGCGAGAATTACGCGACCGCCATGGGAAGCAATATCTACGAGTACAAAGCTGACTTCACCAAATTGATCGGCCGGCACATGATCGAGTTTGGTGCCGAGGTATCCAATAGCAACCAGAAGCCCGGCTCACTGAACTCGAATGGAACAGTAGCTTTCTCCGCGTTTCAAACCTCGAATCCGGCCAGCTCCGCGAATACCGGCAATGCAGCGGCATCCTTTCTGCTGGGTGTTCCTGACTCGGGCGTGAAAAGAAATATTGTCAAAAATATTGTGGGCGGCTGGGTCGACAGCTTCTATGCGGAAGACCAATGGAAGCTGACGCAGAAGCTGACCATGAACTGGGGCATACGCTATGACATCATCCTGCAGCCCTTCCTGGGAGTAAACGCTTCGAAATCCAATCTAAGTGGAGCGTACGACTTCAGTAATGGAACGTATGTGATCACCAAATCGGCTGCCGCGCTTGGAGCCTGCGTTCCTCTCGGGGCGGCTCCTTGCATTCCTGGCGGAACACTGCCCGCCCATGTGGTGTCAGCGAACAGCAACAAGTTGATCCATGACATCTACGACAATGTTCAACCGCGAATCGGCTTCGCTTATCAGGTCACACCGAAGGCGGTACTGCACGTTTCGTATGGTCGGGTATACGACACTTGGTCCGGTATCTTCCAGTCCGCACAGAACGAAGGCGGCCTCTGGCCATCCGTCAGCATCGCCCAGTCGGTGAATCTAAACTCAACGACTCCGAGCCCCGATGCTACTGCGGAGAACCCGCTAGGGAACCAGGTAGCGCCCTTGCCGGCGGCGACACCCTTCAATCAGGTAGCGTTCTTCGTTTCGCCCGATATGAAGAATGCCTACTCGGATCAGTGGCTCGCGGGCTTGCAGCAGCAAATTGGCAGCAATACGGTGTGGACGTTGAATTATGTCGGCTCGGTGAGCAGCCGTCTGCCATGCTGCGATTTCTATAACGTGGCGTTGACGCCGGGACCGGGAACGCCTCAATCGAGGGCGCCTTATCCGTATATCAAGCCTACGCACTACGAGCAAAGTACCGGATCGTCCAACTACAATTCGCTGCAAACCCAGCTTTCGCGCCACCTTGCAAATGGGCTTGCCTATACCTTCAACTACACCTGGTCAAAGGCAATCGATGTAGCTTGCGATGGATGGTATGGAGTCGAGGGCTGCTTTGTTAGAAATCCATATAATCCGAGAGCTGATCGCAGTGTCGCAGGATTTGATCTGACGAACATGTTTACAGGAACTGCCTTGTATCAGCTTCCGTTTGGTACAGGGCGGCAGTTTCAGACATCCAATCGGGCAATCGATACGATCATTGGCGGATGGCAACTCAATGCCATCGTAACTCTGACCTCCGGTAATCCATACACAGTTTCCTACTCGGGCGACAAGGCCAATACCGGAAATAATTTTCAGGGTGTGGACATCACAGGAAACCCCCATCTCTCAAATCGGACCCGGAAGGCGTGGTTCAATACGGCGGCGTTTCAAACGCCGGCACAGTACACGTACGGTAACTCGCCTAGGAACTCTCAAAGGTCAGATTGGTATCGAGATGTTGATCTATCGTTATTCCGCACCTTCTCCATCGAGCGAGTTAAGATTGAGTTCCGTGCCGAGGCATTCAATGTAACCAACACGGTTGTTTACGGCACTCCGGTAGCGACACTGAACTCCGTTACATTTGGCCAGGTTCTTGGCCCGGCCAATACGGCACGTCAACTTCAGTTGGGGGGAAAGATATACTTTTGATCGGGTATAACCAGGACCATAGATGTCGTTCGGTTAATACGCCGGGGATGTAAGATTCTTCACTTACTGAGAGGGGATCAGATGGACCGCAGGAAATTTATAAAATCAGTCGCCGTGGCATCGGCAGCTCAGACGTTTATTACTCCCGAGGCTTCTAAAGCTGAAGGGCCTGTAGATGGGCGGCCCAACTTCCTTTTCTTTATTGCAGACGATCTAACATACAGAGCGATCCATTCACTCACCAACCTGGAGGTTCACACACCGAATATAGATCGTTTGGTAGCTCGTGGTTGTGCATTTACCCACTGCTTTCAACAGGGAAGCTGGACACCTGCAGTCTGTATCGCCAGTAGAACAATGCTTAATACCGGACTCAGCGCGTTCCGTTCTCAAAAAGACGTCGACTTCACGCCGCTTTGGGGAAGAACGTTTCGCGATGCCGGCTATGATACCTACATTGCCGGTAAGTGGCATCTGGATCCTACAACGTTGCAACGGTCTTTCAGCGAAACAGACTCAATCGGTCTGGGTATGTTCGAGTCAACGCAGGCAGCCTATCATCGACCGTCTCCTACAGATACCTGGACGCCTTGGGATAAATCTCTAAAGGGGCATTGGCTTGAGACAAAGCTGTGGCAGAACAGCCGGGAAGCTGAGATCCATCACTCGAGTGTAGTCTGGAGCGATTGTGCGATCGACCACCTACTAAATAAGGTTGCGAAGCGTCGCACGCCTTTCTTCATGTATATAGGATTCAACGCACCCCACGACCCGCGGCAGTCGCCAAAGGAGTTTGTCGACCAATTCCCGCGAGAAAATATTGAGATTCCACCGAACTTCGTTCCGGAGCATCCTTTTGATCTGGGAGACTACTACATCAGAGATGAGGTGCTTGCGCCGTTTCCGAGGACGAAGGAAGCAGTTCAGCTTCACCGGTCCGAATACTATGCGATCATTTCGCATCTGGATACACAGATCGGGCGAATTTTGGATGCCTTGGAAAAAACAGGGAAGGCGCAGAATACTTATGTAATTTTGACCGCGGATCACGGTCTGGCTGTGGGCGAACACGGTCTCATGGGAAAGCAGAATATGTATGACTGCAGTATTCGCGTGCCGTGGATCATAGCCGGGCCTGGTATAAAAAAAGGGAGCCGTGTAGATGAGTTGGTCTATCAGCACAGCACTTTTGCTACTACATGTGAACTAGCCGGTATTCCTCTTCCTAAGTCTGTGGAATTTCCAAGCTGCGTCGATCTTATTAAGGGAGGCCACACTCCAAAGCATGACGCCATCTTTTCGCGTTACCGCGATTTTCAGCGAGCAGTAAGAACGAAGGACTATAAGCTCATCGTCTATCCCAAGGTCAAAATTGTGCAGCTCTTCGATATGAAGAGTGACCCTTGGGAGATGCATAATCTGGCATCCGACCCCAAGCTCGCTTCAGTAAAGACTCAACTGACTCAGAGACTTCACCAGTTCCAGCAGGAACTCGATGATGAGTTAGACATTGGAAACATAAGTGAGTTCGCTGACCAAGGACACGTTCCTGCACAAGAGCAGATTTAGAGCCTCCTGCTTAGCACTTACCGTTCCCAATAAAAATGGCGTTACCCGAAAGAGGTAACGCCATTTTAGTGAAGATGAGTTTGCGCGGTGAAGCTTAGTATTATTTACGTTGTAGTTCCAGATCTTCCACGTAGGGACGAGCGCGACGTAGTTTTATCCCTTCTGCTGCGAATACCTCTGTCAGCTTGTTTTCAGTCTCCTCCCGAGCAGGCCAGCAACCTTATTTGCCGATTGGCGAAGATCGCCACTGGCAATAAGCAACCCTTCGTTCTTTGCAACTTGAATGGGCGTATCTACTATGGGCATGGCGTAGTTACTCCCTGCCTGACATTAACTAAAAATTAGTCTGCTTCCAACAATTTGAATCGCGCATAAGCTTCATCCCATGCGCCGCTCGGTCGTGGGTGGTACGAGACGCATTGCACTGAGGCTGCGATCGCGGCTCTTCCGCTCTGGATATCCGAAAGGTGTCCGGTTGCAATGGCTTGTAGCATCACGTTTCCCAGCGCGGAAGCTTCTACGGGACCAGCCACGACGGGCCGATTGCACGTATCGGCGATTGTCTGGCACAGAAATGTATTCAGCGAACCGCCACCGACGACGCGGATTGTTTTCAGCGTTCTCCCGGTCAGGCTCTCCAGAGACTCCAGCGCCGACCGGCATTTGAGGCTGAGGCTTTCGAAGGCGCATCGCGCAATCTCCCCCATCGTCTCTGGTACCGGTTGTCTCGTGCTCCGACAGTAACCCTGAATTGCTCGAGGCATATCACTCTGTACATGCAGTCTCTTGTCGTTCGGATCGAAGATGCTCTGAAGTGCCTTCGCTTTTCCTGCGACCTGCACAATATCGTTCCAGTCATGGTCGGCGCCCTGTGTCTTCCATTGCTGAAGACATTCCTGGAGAATCCAGAGTCCGGTTATATTTTTAAGTAGAAGGTTCTTTCCATCTGCTCCACCTTCATTCGTAAATCGCAGCCTGAGTGCTTCGCTTGAAGTATTTGGCTCAGATACTTCGACTCCCATCAGGCTCCATGTACCGCTGCTGATGAAGGCGCTTTCCACATCCATATTTGGAATAGCGGCAACGGCGCTTGCCGTATCGTGGGAAGCGACTGCGATTACGGGGAACGCTTTTCCGAAGCCGCAGTTTCGCAGTACCTCTGGCTGAACATCCGACAAAATTGTTCCTGGAAATACAACTTCTGGCAGTAAATGAACTGGCACGCTGCATCGATTCAACAGTTCCCGCGCCCAGGCACGCCGGCTTTGCGAATACATCTGCGTCGTGGTTGCTTCCGTATATTCGACAGCCTTCTCTCCGCTCAAAAAGTAATTAAAGAGGTCCGGCATCAGTAGAAGAGTTTCGGCAAGCTTCAGATGAGGATCGTTTTCCTGAACCATGCAGTAGAACTGGAATAGAGTGTTGATCTCCATGGTCTGTGTACCAGTCTCAGCAAAGACCTCGGACTCCGGCACAACTTTGAAGAGACTTTCCGGAGCGCAGTTCGTCCTGGTATCGCGATAATGCCTGGGATTTCCGATCAGGCGCCCATGTTGATCGAGGAGGCCAAAGTCCACTCCCCATGCATCTACACCAATTCCACTCGGAGAATTCTGAAACAGCGCTCTATACTTTTGCAACCCCTCCTGGAGATGAGACGAGATTCCAAGGGCATCCCAATATAGATTTGTTCCTACACTTACTCCACCATTCGCGAACCGGTGCAACTTTTGAAGCGAAAACCTCTCGCCATCCCACTGTCCCAGCATGATGCGTCCGGTGGAAGCACCCAGGTCGGCTGCTACGAATTGGCATTTGGAACTCATGCACTCTTCTCAAGGAACTCCGAAACCTGCGCTGTGATCGCAGAGACAAGTTGCTCAATCTTTTCTGCGCTCTTCAAAGAGGGGGCTTCCTCTATATGAAGGCCGGCATCTTCCGCTAACAATACATCCGCCATCTCCTCCATGCTATCGGGCCCAGAGTCCGGCTCCACCGGAAGGCGCGCGTCAGGCAGGCCAAGCTTCTTCTTAGTAGTTAGAAGTTCCGCAATCTTATCTGGAGGAATCTCATTGAGCGGAGACTTTAACTGCGAAGCGATCATCACCGTCTTGCAGTAATTGTCGATTACTTCTACAAACCATTCGGCATGGGTCACCGTATCGCCCAGCAAACAATTCCGTGGTTTGCCAGAAAAATGGTGTTGTGCTGCTTCACGACCGGCAGAATGGTACGCGCAAACTCCATTGTGCCTGGAGTTTCGTATGGTACGAGCGCAATCGGCCCGACAAATACCTCCTGCTCCGGGACAAGATTGCCTTGGGGGACTACACCCGCAATGGCATGCGCCGTTGCGTAAGGTGGGTGACAATGAATGACAGCCTTTGCGTTCGGGACGGCCTTATAGATTTCAAGGTGGAGCAGTATCTCGCTCGTCTGTGCCCTGTTCCCACAGATCTGCCGGTTTTCTATGTCGACAAGCGACATATCTTCTATCTGCAAATCGCCTTTGCTACAGAGTGTCGGCGTACATAAGAAATACTTCGACGACAGACGAGCGGAGATATTGCCCCCGTTGCCGTCGACATATTGCCTCTCCCAAAGTTTTTTACCGACTCGTACGATCTCTTCCTTAATAGCAATTGCTGCCGCAGAGTTGAATAGTTGAAGCGGCTCTTGGGAGGGGTGGATTACCCTGCTTCTTGTCGCAAGGCACTCCAGAATGGCTTTGCGGAGAATCTCTGAGATGGAAGTCGATAGTGAATTTTTCATTTGGGAGATATGGATTTCTTTTTTTGAAATGTATGGTCTAGGTGGTTCAAAGTCAATCAATAAAATTCAAAGTTGTTTTTTGTGGACTCGCGCAGTATTATGATCGAACTATGAGGCAGGCGCAGCGGATACTGAAGGTCCAGGAGCTATTCACTAAGCAGGAATTTGTGAATCTCGAGGACTTATGTGAAATTTTCGATGCATCCAAGTCAAGTATCCGTCGCGATCTGATGGTGCTTGAGCGAAAGGGTGTGCTCAGAAGAGTTCACGGCGGAGCCATTTCTTTTCAGACCAGAGATGAGGTCATGGACTTCAGCCGTTTATCCGGCAGCTCTCATGATGAAAAGACAAAGATCGGCAAGATGGCGGCCTCTCTTGTTGAAAATGGGCAGACTGTCATTATGGGCGGCGGGTCCACCGTGGTTGAAGTTGCCAAGAACCTGAGTGATAAGTCCGTTCAGATCGTCACCAACTCTGTTCCCGTTGCCCAGATATTCTGGGACAGCAAGCAGGTGGAGGTCACCCTTACCGGCGGCTACCTGTACCCTCGGCTTGGCGTCCAGCTTGGTCCTATCTGCGAGCGGATGCTCAATAGCGTCTCTGCGGACGTTGTGATCATGGGTATCCGTGGCATTACTGCTGCGGGCATCAGTGATTCAAACAGCTTGATCGTTGAATCCATTCGAGCCATGATTAAAGCTGCCCGCAAGGTCGTCATCGTCGCAGACCATTCCAAGTTTGGCCGTGACGCCATGATTCATGTTGCCAGTCTGGCGGACATCGACCAGATCGTGACCGACGGAGGAATCTCCCCGGAATTCCAGCAGATGCTAAAAGAGAATGATGTAGAGTGCGTAATCGCACCCTGAAGTGCTGTTTCGGGTAAAGTACACGGATGATTAGGTAAATGCCGTTCTTCCCCGAAGAACGGCATTTCTATGTGCGCCGATGCTGATGGGGTTACTTTCGCTCGAACTGGCCTTTATTTGAACGTATAATGCCATAAAAAATCATTAAAAATCTATATGGTGCATTGACATTCATTCGATTGCCGCGCTACACTCCACCCCTCAAGATTCCGTCCTGATCTATATGAGGTAAGTGAATGAAAGTACGTGCAAAAGTTGCAGCGTCAGTGGCTCCCCACTCTTCGCGATCTGAAAGATCAAGATGTGGAAGTCGGCTGGCTGTATGTGTTGTTACCGTTCTGACATTAGCGGCGCTATTTTCTATCAGTTTGCAGGCGCAGACGATGACATCAGCGGACAGCAGTCAACACGCGGTCAAGGCGATTCAGGACACGGAGACAACTGCCCAGCGTGACGCGCGGATGGCATGGTGGCGGGACGCTCGCTTTGGCATGTTTATTCACTGGGGGCTGTACGCCCAGGCCGCAGGAACCTGGGATGGCAAACCTGTCGATTGGATGGGGGAATGGATCATGGATACGGCCAAGGTCCCGGTTGCCGATTACAAAAAATTAGCCGCACAGTTCAACCCGAAGAAGTTCGATGCCGATCAGTGGGTTGCCATGGCGAAGGCGTCCGGTGTGAAGTACATCGTGATCACGTCCAAGCATCACGAAGGCTTCGCGATGTTCAAGTCGAACGTTAACAAGTTCAACATCGTGGATGCGACTCCGTTCAAACGAGATCCACTGAAGGAGCTTGCCATCGCTTGCCACAAACAGGGAATCAAGCTTGGCTTCTACTACTCGCAGGATCAGGATTGGACTGCACCCGGCGGCGCGGCGAAGCATGGGCACTGGGACAAGGCACAGGACGGTAGCTTCGCCGACTACGTCCATACGAAGGTGATTCCGCAGCTCAAGGAGCTGCTGACCAACTATCAGTCCGAGGACGCCCCCGTTGAGATCTGGTTCGACACTCCAATGAAGGATATGACGCCGGAGCTGGGAGGCGAGATCGTTACGCTTCTGAACAAGTATCCGAACCTGCTCTGGAACAATCGGATGGGCGGCGGTTACCTGGGCGATTTCTCAACGCCGGAGCAACATGTGCCGCCGCAGGGTTTTCCCGGCAAGGACTGGGAAACCTGCATGACGATCAATGGGACGTGGGGATATAAATCATCCGACACCAATTTCAAATCGACGGAGACCTTGCTGCGCAACCTGATCGACATTGCAAGCAAGGGCGGAAACTATCTGCTGAATGTGGGACCGGACGCGACCGGAGTAATTCCACAGCCTGAACAGGATCGATTGCTGGCAATGGGCAAGTGGCTCAAGGTCAATGGCGAGGCAATCTATGGTTCCACCGCCGGACCGTTTACTGAAGAGCATGGCGCCTATAGCTCGACAGAAAAAGACAACCAGGGCAAGCCGCTGTGGGTTCCGGTATGGAACTGGCGTGCAACCGCGAAGCCGGGAAAGATCTATGTGAGTATCTTCCAGTGGCCAGGCGCGGTATTTACCTTGCCGGCGGTCGAGGGCAAAGTGAGCAAAGCTTATATGCTGGCTGACTCCAGACACTCTGCGCTCAAGGTCTTGCAGAATGCGAATGGCGTGATGGTGACGCTGCCCGCGACTGCGCTAGATCCGATTGCAAGCGTGCTGGTTTTCGAAACTCAGCATGCGAATTAAGAAACACAGCAACGGATTATCAGCCAATTCAAGTTACGATTCAGGGCCGGCGAATAACCGGCCCTGCTGGTCTCCCCGGCCCAACTGGCTATAAAGCCCGTAGTGCATCAACATTTCGAAGAGTTAACGCCACTGTCTTTCTTCTTCATGCGCACCCAACGGTGGGCAACGCCTTCAGGAGCTGTTGAGCTCCGTGCGGCATCGACGCCGCTAAATCCCGATTCTCCTGTGGGTCATGGGCAAGGTCGAAGACCAAGGGGGGCAAGCCTTGAACTTCCTTCGAATGTACTGTCCACTCGGGGCTATTGCGCCCACCGTGCGGGTTAAAACCTCGAATCACTTTGTACTGGTCATCAACCGCCATCTGCCAGCCGCCTAAAGCGGAGAGTAAGACATCCCGATGCTTTTCCTTGTTTCCTTCCAACACGGATCGAAACGATAGGCTGTCCATGTCCTTGGGGCGGGGAACTCCTGCATAGTCCAGAAACGTTGCCGTCAGATCGATAAGGCTAACCAGAGCCGAACTTGTTGTGCCCTGCTTCACGCCGGGGCCCGACACAATCAAGGGAACGCTGGCCGACGGTTGATAGGGAACAATCTTGCCCCAAAGTCCATGGTCGCCCAGCATCTCGCCGTGGTCGCTGCTAAAGATGACAATCGTGTTTTCCAACTCGCCCTTGCTGGCGAGCTTATCTAAATACAAGCCGATGACGCGGTCGATGTTCTCGCACATAGCGGTGTAATTCTGTCGAATGGTTTGATTGATCGCAAGACTATATTCGTTCGTTCCATTCGGCGCAGGCATCTTCAGTCCGCGAACCTCGCGCTCCATGCGTGCGGTGATGTCCTCAGGATTATGCGGACCTGTCCAGTTCACCTGCAGGAACCAGGGCTTATCCTTCGGTGCGGCGTCGAGAAGATCCAGCCCCTTCTGGCCGAGCCAGTTGTCGCAGTAGGCATCGTCAGGCAAGGGCTCTGCGCCGGTCGCCGCATATCCGCCTTTCATCCGCTTGGCGATGTCGTCCAGATGCTCCTGCATCAGGCCCCTGGAATTCAGGTAGGTCAGATACGGGTCGGCGGGCTTGTCGTTATTTAAACGAAATCCGATAAGCTGATCGATCTTGCCTGCATTGTTAATGCCATCGGAAAATCCGAGCGCCGGCAAGCGCCACTTCCC
Organism: Terriglobales bacterium; assembly: GCA_041691575.1. Lineage (GTDB taxonomy): Bacteria > Acidobacteriota > Terriglobia > Terriglobales > Acidobacteriaceae > Edaphobacter. Next base: position 92,988 of record JBEPUJ010000006.1, on the reverse strand, counting down.
GTCAAGCCCCCACCAGTTCGCAGCCTTGGCCAGATCGAGCTTCCCGCAGCCGAGCACGTGATAGCCCCCATCTTGCAGATGGGAATAGAAGGTTTTGACTGCGACTGGATAGTCGTACTGGTTGCTGAGCACGCGTGTTCCGCCGTACTCCCTTCCTGAAGCGAGACAAGCGCGGGATGGCCCGCACAGAGGAGAATTGACGATGACGTTGGTAAATCGCGTCCCGGTCCGTGCCAGCCGATCGAGGTTGGGGGTCCTGATGGGCAGATCAGGATTGTTGCTCATCCAGTCGAAGCGCCATTGATCGGGAAACAGCAACAAAATATTGGGTCGCAGCCCCTTGAGATTGGCCCCTGTATTCCCCTCACTGTTCGTGTTCTGGCCGCTTGCATTCTGGTTGCCAGCCTTCGCAAATGCGTGAGTGCCACCGTTGAAAGCGAAGGCTCCTCCTAAACCGGCGTTCAACGAGGTTTTGATAAAGTCTCTTCGTGTATGCGGCATCCAAACTCCTTAGGCACATGCTGCGGTCGTTACAGGCTGGATCAGCTATGAAAATACTAAAGATCAGAGTGGACATGAAGCATTATATGAATTATTAAGAATAATAATGACGTAATAATACCCTACTGGCCACAATATATGAGAATTTAAGTGGATCATCCTGGATTTCAGGAGTGTTGACCAAGTTGAACAATTTATACTGGCCTTCGATGAGGTCTTTTCCTCCGCACACCCTTCCCTGGAGTAATTGTGGCGCTGATTGTCAATGGAGAATACGTTAGCGACGAGCTCCTGTTTGAGGAGTTGCACCACATGGGGGGCGCTCCGCCACCCGTTCAGGATGCAGTGTCGCAACATCGGAGGGAGATGTTGCAGCACGTGGCGGAGCAGCGGGTTATCCATCGTGTCCTGCTTCGTCAAATGGCATTGCAGGAAGGCTTTCAGATCTCCGAGGCCGAGGTCGAGGCGGAGCGCAGGCGTCGCTGGGGCAGCTCCAACAACGCAATCTGCGGGACCGGTGTCTTGCAATCGTTCCGGGCGGAGTTGCTTATCGCGCGGATGTGCGAAAAGTTGACGAGGCATGTCCCTCGGCCGACTCGTATGGAAGTGGATCATTTTTATCGTGCGCATCCGGAGAAGTTTTACCAGCCGGAACGTGTGCATGCCGCACACATCATCCGGAACGTCGACCACCCAGAAGCTGAGAGCGGAGCCAGAGCAACCTTGGAAGTTGCAGAAACGGAACTGGCGACGGGCAAGCCGTTTGCAAAGGTGGCAAATCGTTATTCAGATTGCCGTGGATCGGGAGGCTCTTTGGGCTGGATCGTACGCGGTCAGATGGTCGATGAGTTCGATGATGTTGTGTTCGCATTGAAACGAGGAGAGCGCAGCCCCATCTTCCAAACCGTCTTTGGCCTGCATATTGCTACCGTGCTTGAAAAAAGGTCGGCCGGCGTCGAGCCTCTCGAAGAGATACGCCATTCGCTCGCTTTGAGCCTTCTTGAAGGCCGTCGCCAGAGTGAGATCGATAGAGTTCTAACGCAGGCCGTGAGACATTCGCAAATTCAAGCGGCGTCCGCAGGCGACGCCGTCTCTGCAACTGCCGTGGAGGAGGGACGATGACGATCACCAAGGCGCCGGCTCCCTGCTGTGTTCCCAGCAAACACCGGGCGGAGGTACTGATGCAATCGCGCTCTTTATCTGAAGGTCGGCAGCGTGCTTTCACTGGGTCTACAGATGAGATGGTATTGCTGTCGGGAGCGGAGTTTCTCATGGGGACGGATTATCGTGAGGGCTTCCCGGCGGATGGTGAGGGACCTGTGCGCAGGGTGTCCCTCGACAGTTTCTACATCGACATCTATCCCGTCCGTAACCACGACTTCACCCGCTTCGTCGATGCGACAAAATACGTTACCGAGTCCGAACAGTTCGGCTGGGCCTTCGTCTTCGAAGGGGATCTTCCCGATCGGGGTGCATCTCTCGGCGAACAGGATATTGTTCATGGTGCAGAGTGGTGGAAGCGAGTCAACGGCGCCGACTGGAGACATCCCGAAGGTCCGCAGAGTGATATTAATTCCCGTCCGAATCATCCCGTGGTGCAGGTCTCCTGGAACGATGCTGCGGCATATGCTGACTGGGCTGGAAAGCGGCTTCCCACCGAAGCGGAGTGGGAGTACGCCGCGCGCGGCGGTCTGGAGCAGAAGCTCTACCCCTGGGGAGACGATCTCACCCCCGAAGGGAAGCACCTCTGCAATATCTGGCAGGGGAATTTTCCCTTGGAAAACACTGCTGACGATGGTTTCGCGAGCGTCGCTCCCGTGGATGCTTTTCCACCCAACGGATTTGGTCTCTACTCTGTGACCGGAAACACCTGGGAGTGGTGCGCAGACTGGTTCGACGCTGGATTTCACGAACTTGCCACGCGGGATAACCCCACCGGCCCGCCCTCCGGCACGGCTCGTGTGTTGAAGGGAGGGTCGTATCTCTGCCATCGGTCTTACTGCAACCGGTATCGGGTAGCCGCTCGCAGTTCGAATACCCCGGATAGCGCGACCACCAATATGAGCTTCCGCTGCGTTCGCGATGTTCTTCTATAACCGTAAGGACCCATCTGCTGTCTTTTTGCCTCTATCTCGATTTGTCATCCTTCGCCGCAGGCGGAGGACCTGCTTTTGGTTCATCACTATTTAGGGAGTCTGTTCAATGGATCGTAGAGATTTTTGTTTAGGACTAGGGGCGATGTCAGCCGCAATGAACTTGCCTGCCTTTGCCGCCGGCACCGGCAAGAAGCGGCCCAACATCGTATTTGTTTTGGCCGACGATTTAGGGTGGGGCGATTTAGGTTGCTACAACTCCTACTCCGAGGTTCCCATGCCGAATGCAAATCGGTTGGCATCTCAAGGCGTGCGCTTTACTGACATGCATTCGTCGTCCGCCGTTTGCACGCCGAGTCGTTACAGCATCCTTACCGGACGGTACTGCTGGCGAACCGAGCTGAAAAAAGGCGTGCTGTGGGGTGAATCGACCAATCTTATTGAGAAGGGGCGCATGACCGTCCCTTCCATGCTTAAGTCGGAGGGGTACTACACCGCCGGTGTAGGGAAATGGCATCTTGGGTTGGGAGACGGCGCCGCGACGGACTACACCAAACCGCTCCATCCCGGCCCTCTCGACCATGGATTCGATTATTACTTTGGAATTCCGGCCTCACTCGATATGCCTCCCTATCTCTACTTTGAAAATGATCGCGTTGTAGAGCAGCCAACGTCTTCGACTCCCGGCAGCAAGCTTCCGCGCGGCGTCTTCTACAGGCCCGGCCCCATGGCTCCGCACTTTGTCTTTGATCAGGTGGTGCCGACGATCACCGACAAGGCCGTCAGCATTCTGCATGATCGCGCGGCGCATCGCGATCAGCCATTTTTCCTTTATGTCGCTCTTCCTTCACCCCATACTCCGTGGCTGCCGCTGCCCGAGTATCGGGGCAAATCAAAAGCAGGTACTTATGGCGACTACGCCGTCGAGACCGATGCCATGTTGGGCAGAGTGATGCAGGCGCTTGAGGAGACTGGGCTGGCGGAGGATACGCTGCTTATCTTCACCAGCGATAACGGCGCTGACTGGAAGCCGGAGGACATCGACCGCTATGGGCATCGGGCCAACGCCGAATGGCGCGGCGAAAAAGCCGATATCTGGGAGGCTGGGCATCGTATTCCTTTCATCGCGCGATGGCCGGGGCAGATTCCTCCGGGCACGGGCAGCGATGAGCTGGGTAGCCTGACAGACTTCATGGCGACGACAGCCGCGATCACCGGCGTATCTCTGCCTCGCAACGCGGCAGAGGACAGCTTTAATCTGCTTCCTGCCCTGCTCGGGAAGAAGTTGAGCAAACCCATTCGTGAGACCATCGTCGACCAGTCCGTCGACGGAATGCTCACAATTCGTGAAGGGAAGTGGAAGCTGGAAGAGGGGCTCGGATCGGGCGGATTCAGCGCGCCTCAGCGCGTCGAACCTGCACCGGAAGGTCCAGCGGGTCAGTTGTATGACCTCGCGATTGATCCTCACGAGCTGCACAACGTCTATCTGAAGCATCCGGAGATTGTCGACCGGCTCTCCAAACTGCTGGAGACCTATCAGCAGCAAGGCTACACCCGGGCCATGTAAGACAATCGATGTTCATCAAGCGGTAAAGTCAGGCCCGGTGAAGCTGCCGGGCCTTGAATTTATACCCGGACTCCTCTCTTATATATATAGATACGTATAGATAAGAAAAAAGGAGCGTTTTTATGAGTCAGGCTAAAGCCGTCTCTGCCGCAGATGCTGGAACTCTTACCCTCGGTGGTGACCTTACTGTGAATCGTCTGGGTTATGGAGCCATGCGCATCACCGGTCAGGGCATCTGGGGACCGCCTGCGGATCAGCCCGCGGCCCTGGCGACTCTGCGCCGCGCTGTCGAACTCGGTGTCAACTTTATTGACACCGCCGATTCTTATGGTCCCAACGTCTCCGAAGAGCTGATTGCCGAAGCCCTCTATCCCTATGCTTCCGATCTGGTCATCACGACCAAGGGCGGATGGGAGCGAATAGGCCCCGGCCAATGGCTTCACAATGCCAGCCCTAAGCATCTGACCGAAGCGCTGGAAGGAAGCCTCAAGCGCCTTCGCCTGGATCGCATCGACATCTATCAACTGCATATCCCCGATCCCGCCGTCTCTTTCGATGCATCGTTGGAGACGTTGGCCAGACTGCGCGAACAGGGCAAGATCCGTCACGTTGGCCTCTCCAATGTTACGCAGGAGCACATTGAGCGAGGCCGCAAGATCGTTCCCATCGTCTCCGTGCAAAACCGTTACGGCTTCGCCGATCGAGAATGGGATTACGTCCTCAACTACTGCGAGCAGCACGGTATTGCCTTTCTGCCCTGGGCGCCTCTTGGCCAGGCTAAAAAAGCGCACCATGTGTTGGAAAAGGTAGCGAAAGAACTCGGCGCAACTCCGCTACAGGTAGCGCTTGCCTGGCTGCTCAGGCGGTCGAAGGTAACTTTGCCGATTCCGGGAACGTCGTCTCCCGCGCATGTGGAGGAGAATATTGCCTCGGCTGAACTCGAACTTCCCGATGCTGCCTTCCGAGAGCTGTCGGAGGTCACACCACCGCCCGTCAGCCTCCGCGGCTGAACACTCGCTCCATAGCGGCGGTCACTAAGTAATTGAAAGGATTGGCGTCCCCGATGGGATTCGAACCCATGTTGCTGCCGTGAAAGGGCGGTGTCCTGGGCCGACTAGACGACAGGGACGCTAGGGAGCGACAGTCGGAGTATCAACTCTCGCTTGTTTCGACGCTATCAATAATAGAGAGTTCGTGTCAAAATCCGGGGGGCGGCGAAATCTCAGTGTCCTGGAGTCACCGGAGCCATTTGGCTTGCGAACGCCACCGATCTTTGGGCCCGGCAAGGGGTCAATGTGAATTGATAAAGATTGAGAACCTTCGCGGATGATGGAGTCATCTAAAATTGAAACTCAGAGTGTTGTTGACGAATCAAACACTTAAGTCATCTGCGCTTGTTCAACTTCGCCAGATGCCAACCCTGGGTAGGCCGTTGCAATTGCCGTTTTATAAGATTGAAGGAGAAACACTGTGTCTTTGACTTTGAGTTCTCACCGTATTTTGCCGCTTGCCCTCTGCGCGAGCGTCTGCTTCGCAGTAGGATGCAAATCGGCACCGCCACCTGCTGCCGCTGGTGCCGCTGGACATCAGGCGATGCCGGTCCAGGTCGCTCCGGTAACCCTGACGCCCGTTCCCAATTCCGATACCTACGTGGCCACCATCAAGAGCCGTCGTTCGGCCACGATGCAGCCGCAGGTGGACGGCAATCTTACCCGCATCTACGTGAAGTCGGGTGACGCCGTCAAAGCCGGTCAGGTACTGATGCAGATCGATCCGCTGAAACAGGTTGCCACGGTTCAGCAGCAGCAGGGCACCGAGCAGCAGAAGAAGGCGGTCTACCAGTACAACGAGGGCGAGGTCGAACGGCAGCGCAAGTTGTTTGAGGCCGGCATCACTTCAAAACAGGCCTACGACCAGGCGACCCAGGCTTATCAGAACTCCAAGGGAGACTTCGACTCCTCGGTGGCGCAGACCAACACCCAGAAGCAGCAGTTGGCCTACTACCAGATCCGCGCACCGTTCTCCGGCATCGTGGGCGATATCCCCGTGCATCTCGGTGACTATGTTTCCGCGACGACTATGCTTACAACGGTGGACGAAAACGCCGATCTTGAAGCCTATATTTACATTCCGACCGAGCGTGCAGCTGATGTCAAGGTTGGTCTTCCGGTAGAGATTCTCGATACGGACGGCACCGCTATCGTCAAGTCGAAGATCAGCTTTATCTCTCCCCAGGTAGATAACGGGCTGCAGAGCATCCTTGCCAAAGCTGAAATTCCACGGACGGCGCTTCGGCTTCGCAACCAGCAACTGGTGAAAGCCAGGGTCACGTGGAACACGAATCCAGCGCCGACGGTGCCTGTACTTGCCGTCACCCGCATTGGAGGCCAGGCGTTCGTTTATATCGCCGCCAAGAATGGCGATGGATATTCGGCGCATCAGGTCCCTGTTGCTCTCGGCGAAACGGTAGGAAATACCTATCCGGTGCTGAGCGGCCTTAACCCTGGAGACAAGGTCATCCTCTCCGGTCTGCAATTTCTTCAAGAAGGCGCACCTGTCAAGCCGCTGGGCTAAGTCGGATGTTTGCAGTCAGTCCTTGAAGTTAGTCTTTGAAGTCAGTCTATGATCGAGGCGCTCCTCCTGGGCGCCGCACCGTCTCATGTTGCATTCCTGGGCCAGCCGCCCGGACCAGAGGTAAACCTTGTTCGTTGACTTTTTTATCCGCCGCCCGATCTTCGCTACGGTCTGCGCTCTCTTAATTATTCTCGCCGGTGCGATCGTCATTCCCTCGCTGCCGATCGCTCTTTATCCGCAACTGGCACCTCCCCAGGTCACCGTTTCCAGCATCTATATCGGCGCTAATGCACAGTCGGTCGAGTCCGCGGTAACGATTCCCCTGGAACAGTCCATCAACGGCGTCGAAGGCATGCGCTACATCACCTCGTCGAGCGGCAACGACGGCAGCAGCACCATCACCGTCACCTTCCAGACCGGCTACGACCTGAACATCGCCGCTGTTGACGTGCAGAACCGCGTGGCCAGCGCACAGGGCGTGTTGCCGCAGACGGTCAAGAACACCGGCGTCAGTATCACCAAGGCAAACCCCAGCTTTGTCTTCGCTGCTGGGTTCTATTCGGACAACAACCGCTACTCGCAGGAGTTCATCTCAAACTATCTGGATCTCTACGTCAAAGACCCGATCAAGCGAGTTGCGGGCGTTGGCGATGTGCAGATCTTTGGTGTCCGCAAGTACGCGATGCGCCTTTGGCTCGATCCAGTCAAGCTGGCAGCGCGCCAGCTAACTGCCTCCGACGTGGTAAGAGCGTTGCAGGAGCAGAACGTCGAGGTTGCCGCAGGCGCCGTCGGCCAACAGCCCACGGACGAGAAGCAGAACTTCCAGATTGCGGTCCGGGTGGTTGGCAGGCTCAGCACGCCGGCACAATTTGAAAATATTGTTCTCAAAAACACGCCTGGGGGAATTGTTCAGCTCAAGGATGTAGGTCGAGCTGAGATCGGCGCTGAGTCGTATGCCAGTAACCTTAAATACTCCGGACAGCCGGCGATCGGTGTCGGTGTCCAGCAACTGGCTAACGCGAATGCGCTCTCTGTCGACAAGGATGCCAAGGCGGCGCTTGAGGAGCTCTCGAAATCCTTTCCGCCCGGTTTGCATTACGTCATTGCATTCGATTCAACGACGGTTGTCGGCGACTCCATCCACGAGGTTCTGGTCACACTCGCGGAAGCTGTCGTCATCGTCATCGTCGTCATCTTCCTGTTTCTGCTTGACTGGCGCGCCACCATTATTCCTGCGGTCACCATTCCCGTGTCTCTCATAGGAACCTTCTTTTTCATCAAAATCTTCGGCTTCTCGATCAACTCGCTTACGCTCTTCGGCATAACACTGGCCACCGGACTGGTGGTCGACGACGCTATCGTCGTCATCGAGAACGTTCAGCGCCATATTGCCGAGGGCGTCCGCGATGCGCACCATGCCACCTCGAACGCCATGGCCGAGGTGACCAGCGCGGTTATTGCTACGTCTCTCGTGCTCATTTCCGTCTTTGTGCCGGTCAGCTTCTTCCCCGGGACTACCGGAATTCTTTATAAACAGTTTTCGCTGACCATCGCGTTTTCGATTGCGATCTCGGCGTTCAACGCGCTCACCCTTTCGCCTGCGCTCGCCGCGATTCTGCTACGTGGCGAAGAGGCGAAGTATAAGCTCTTCGACTGGACGCATATTCCCGCTTTGTCGAATGGATATGCCCGCTTTGCCCGCGGCATCGACCATACCATCGACCGGGTATCGAGAGGATATGGCCGCATCATTCACTACGCGCTGCGCATTCGCTACGTGCTTCTTCTCGTCTTCATCGGTATGCTCGGCGCGACGGCCTATATGTATCAGCATGTTCCGACTGCCTTCGTCCCGTCGGAAGATCAGGGCTATTTCATCATGCAGGTGCTAGCTCCCCAGGGAGCTTCACTCTCGTACACGACCAATCTGGCCGATCAGGCGCAGGCCATCCTCGCGCAGGATAAAGACGTGCAGGGCTCCTTCTCCATTATGGGCTTCGGCTTCAGCGGCAACTCGCCCAATCAGGGGCTTATCTTCGTTCCCCTTATTCCGCAGGAACACCGCCTCAAAAAGGGTCACGCTGTAACTGACGTGATCGGCCGACTTACTCCCAAGCTCTTCTCGATTCCTGGAGGCATCGTAGCTGCCTTTGAGCCGCCTGCCATCCAGGGTATCGGCAGCTTCGGCGGCTTCCAGTTCGAGTTGCAGGATCAGGGCCGCAACACGCTTGCCGACCTCGACCGCGTCGCGCACCAGATCGTCGGCGCAGGCCGCGATCCGCACTCCGGCCTCAGCGGCCTCTACACCTCATTCACTGCTAACGACCCGCAGCTTCTCGTCACCATCGACCGCGAGAAGGCCAAGTCGATGGGCGTCCCGTTCAATCAGATCTCGGATACGCTCGGCGTCTACATGGGTTCGGCTTACGTCAACGACTTCGACTTCAACAACCGTTCTTATCGCGTCTATGTTCAGGCTGACGCGCCATTCCGGCAGACTGCCAGCGACATCCACCAGTTCTACGTCCGCTCGAACTCCGGGCAGATGATCTCACTGGATAACCTGGTCTCAATCACACAGAGTTCCGGACCCCAGACGATCACCCATTTCAATCTCTTCCGTTCTGCCGAGATTCTGGGAGCAGCCGCTCCGGGCCTCTCCTCGATGGAAGGTATCAAGGCCATGGAGGGTCTGGCTCAAAAGAATATGCTCCAGGGTATGAAGTTCGAGTGGTCGGGACTGGCTCTCGAAGAGGTTGAGGCGAGCGGCAAGGCGATCATCATCTTCGGCCTCGGACTTCTGGTTGTCTACCTGACGCTCTCAGCGTTGTATGAGAGCTTTGCGCTGCCCTTCATCATTCTGCTTGCGGTGCCTGCCGCCGTCCTTGGGGCACTGGGCTTCATCTCTCTCAGAGGGCTATCCAACGACGTCTACGTTCAAATCGGACTGGTCATGCTGATCGGGCTTTCAGCGAAGAACTCGATTTTGATCGTCGAGTTCGCCGAACAGATCAGGGGTAAGGGAGCCACCATCGCAGAGGCCGCGATCCAGGCCGGCGAACTGCGCCTGCGCCCGATCCTGATGACCAGCTTCGCGTTTATCCTCGGCGTTCTTCCACTGGTCTTCGCTACAGGCGCGGGCAAGCTGGGCAGGCACTCCGTGGGTACCGCCATCGTGGGTGGCATGTTGCTGTCCACCATCCTCAATCTCTTCTTTATCCCGGTGCTCTACGTCATCCTGAAGACTTTGCTCGGGCGCTTTTCAAAAGCTCCCCTGCCTCCGGCGAATGGCGAATTGCCACCCCCTGAAGTAGCAGCCTAGTTCGAGAAGGCCAGTATTGCTAACGCACGGCTGCACACGCCGCAAACCGGTCGAATCAGAGCTTGCTTAAAGCTGCAATGATATCGGCCGGTTCGGGGCGCACGCGGAAGTCGGCGTGCGCTTCGGCGAATGCGATCGTCCCGTCCTGCCGGATGACGAAGACAGCGGGCAGCGGCAGCCGCCAGCTTGCTTCGGTGGCGTTGTGATAGCTGAGACCGGCGTTGTTGAAGGGGATATTGATGAGGATGCTCTGGTAGTAGCTGCGGTCCTTTTCGGTGATGGTGTAGGCAATGCCAAACTCTTCGGCCACTTGAGCGCCCGGATCGGAGAGCAAAGGGAAGGTCAGACCGTACTGCTGGATGGTGAAGTCGTTCTGGCGCGGGGTCTGCGGAGAGATGGCGACAAAAAACGCGCCCTGTTCACGAAGTTGGGGGTAGAGTTCGTGCCAGGTTTCCAGTTCGGTGACACAGTAGGGGCACCATCGTCCACGAAAGAAATTAACCACCAGCGGGCCGAGGGCAAGCAGATCGGCTGAGCGGATGGGCTGACCGGTTTTGGTATCCCGAAGGGCAAAGCTGGGGGCTTTGCTGCCGGGCTTCAGAATGCGGTCTTCGATGCCGGTGGAGAAGAGGTCAGAGGTGGCCTTTTCGGAGACGGCGAGGCGGTCGGCCTGAACGAGCCTGCGGGTATTTTGCGTGATGCGGTCGAGTTGGTCTTGAAGAGAGGCGGGCACAAGGTCAATTATCGCAGTCGCCCCTGCGGGACGTCACATCGCGCCCAGCAGCTTGATGAGCCGGTCGAAGCCCTCTTCGCGGGCTTTTTTGTTAGCCGATGTGGGGTCGGGAGCCTCGCCTGCGCGCATGAAGCCGTGGCCTGCGCCGTCGTAGATGATCGGCTCATATTTTTTATGGGCGGCCTTCATGGCCTCGGTGGTGGCGGGGACGGTGGCGCTGATGCGGGCATCATTGCCTGCATAGAAGCCATAGACCGGCGCTGTGATGGCGGTGAAGTCCGGCGGCGGCGGACCATAGAAGACGAACGCCGCTTTGAGGTCATGGCGATGAGTGGCGAAGGCAAAGGACTTTCCGCCGCCCCAGCAGAAGCCCGCCACGGCCAGCTTGCCATTGGCTGAGGGAATCTTCTTTGCGTAGTCGGCGGCTGCGTCAAGGTCGGCAGTGACCTCGGCGGGGTCGAGCGCGGAGACGGCCTTGGTCGCAGCGTCCTGGCTAGGGAAGGTGCTGAAGTCGCCGCCGTTAGGCCCATGGCCCGAGAGCAGATCGGGAGCGATGACGATGTAGCCCGACGCAGCGATCTCGTCGGCCATCTCCTTGGCCCAGTCGGTCAGGCCGAAGATCTCGTGAATCAGTATGACAACCGGAGCCTTTCGGCTGACCTCGGGATAGGCGACGAAGGCCTGAACTGTGCGGTCGCCATGTTTCAGCGCGACATATTCATGGTGGCGGGGAGAGCTGTCGAGGCGGCCTTTCGCCCAGTCCTGAGCCGGAGCGGCGAGGGGTAGCAGCAGAAAAAAAGCCAGCAGCTTAAAGGTGGCACATCGCATGGAGGGAGTGTAGTCTCCATCAGGATTGCCCGGCAAGGCTCAGGATCGATCCTTAGAGCTGCCGGGAGGATTGATCCTGAGCCTCTGATTAAGTCAGGCTCTGGTAAGGGAACGCTTCAGCCGTGCCGTAAGTGACTTGCCTGCAATGCGGCTTTAGCCGCTGAGGGAATCTCCGGAGACTTAATCAGACCTTCCTTGGGTACACGGCCATCATGCGGTGGTGAGTTTGAGAGTGATCCCCATGTCGGCGGTTTGCGGGCGGCTGCCGGGAAGAGTTACGCGGAGTGCGGTGGCATCCTGCGTGAACTTCAGTTGGCCGTCGCGGCCGAGCATGGAGACGCCGGTAATCTTTGCCGGTCTCTGCGGGCTCGACGTGCCGAGTGAAGCGATAACAGCTTGCCCCTCCGGCCATCCCTGGACAAAGGCGTAGAGGGTAGAGCCTTTGGTGGTGAAGCGGATGTCGGCGGCGGTGAGGTCCGGTTTCTTGCCTTCGTTGGGGTCGAACTCCTTCCCGTTTTTGGGAACGACGACCTTCATGGCAGGGCCTTCGCCGAAGACCTTCCACGGTCGGGTGCCGTAGATACCTTCGCTGTTGACGGCCATCCAACTGGTGATGCCGTTGAGTGTGACCATCTCCTCTGCGTCCAGTTCGCCGGTGTTGGGCAGAGGGAAGTTGAGTAGCAGGTTGCCGTTCTTGCTGACGATATCCACCAGCAGGTCGATGACTTTCTTCGCGGTCTTGTATTTAATCCCGCGCTTGTAGTGCCAACTGCCGATGCAGGTATCGGTCTGCCAGGGAACAGCGGAGATGTTGTCGAGGACACCCCGCTCGCGGTCGAGGGCGCAGGTGCCGGTGGCGCAGTCCGTTATGGTCTTGCTGTTGTAGACGGCTTCGACCTTGCCGCCGTGTTTGGCGGCGCTGAGGTTATACAGGTTGGCGACCAGCGAGAGTCCATACTCGTCGAACGGAATCCCGCCGTCGGTATAGAGCAGATCGGGCTGGTGCTGATCGACGAGGTCTTTGATGCGGTTGAAGTACTGCTGCTTCCACCAGACAGGAGCGACGCGGCCCATGGCCTTGGCGGTCTTGGCGAAGTCGGCGGGCATGCCGGAGTAGTCGTGATAGAGGTCCTTGTACGCGGGAAGGACACCATCGTACGCGACGCCCGCGAGCGGGCCGGTCGAATCGCTGGTATGCGCGGGAGCCAGCCAGTCGAAAGAGTTCGAGAGGTGTTCGCTGACCCCGAAGCGCAGACCGCGCTTGCGGGCGGCAACCTTCCACTCGCCAACGATGTCACGCTTCGGGCCGATAGCCGTTGCGTTCCAGCGAGGCTGGTATTTGGAACGCCACATATCGTAGTTGTCGTGGTGGACGCCCATGGAGAAGAAATATTTGGCTCCGGCTTTGACGTAGAGGTCCATCAAATGTTCGGGATCCCAGCGCGCCGCTTTGAACTGGGGGACGAGGTCTTTGTAGCCGACCTTTGATGGGTGGCCGTATGTCTTGACGTGATAGTTGTATTGGTCGGAGCCCTGGATGTACATGTTGCGGGCGTACCAGTCGCCGTCTTCTACGGCGGACTGCGGCCCCCAATGCGACCAGATGCCGAACTTGGCGTCGGCGAACCAGGCAGGCGCGCGGTAGGCTGCGAGTGATTCGCGGGTTCCCTGGAAGGGGCCGGAAGCTATGGGGAGTTTACCGGCCGATTGCGCAAAAGATGGACGGAGAGCCAGAGAGGGCACAGTGGCGGCGAGGAGTTGCAGGGCTTTGCGGCGGCTAATTTCCATAGGGAACACTTCTCCAGAGGATTGGGTTACCGAGCAAAGTTAACGTTTTAGTTTGGAAAATGCAAGCAGGTCCCCAGCAGAGAGTGGAACGGGAATCCTTCGAGGGCCCATTTTGATAGGGTAGTCTTCAGGCTTGTGGAGGATGTGTGTCAATGGTTGAGATGCCGATGATTGCGAAGTGCGACGAGGAGTTGTATCTGCTGCCCGGGATGGCGAATCGTCATGGGCTAGTCGCGGGCGCGACGGGGACCGGCAAGACGGTGACGCTGCAGGTGATGGCGGAGGCGCTGAGTTCGATTGGTGTGCCGGTCTTCGCGGCGGATGTGAAGGGCGACCTCTCAGGCATCAGCCAGCCTGGCAAAAGTTCGCCGAAGTTCGACGAGCGCGTGAAGACGCTGGGGCTGGGCGAGGTGAAGTTTGCCGGATGTCCGGTGGTGTTCTGGGACGTGTTTGGCAAGCAGGGACATCCGGTGCGGGCCACGGTGAGCGAGATGGGGCCGCTGCTGTTCAGCCGGATCTTGAATCTTAACGACACCCAGGCGGGTGTGCTGACGCTGGTCTTCAAGATCGCCGACGACAGCGGTTTGCTGCTACTGGATATGAAAGATTTGCAGGCGATGTTGCAGCATGTGGGAGAGGCGGCGAAGGAGTATCAGACGCAGTATGGAAATATCTCTGCCGCCAGCATTGGAGCGATTCAGCGTGGTCTGGTGGCGCTCGGACAACAGGGCGGGGATGCGTTTTTTGGCGAGCCGGCGCTGAATATCGAAGACCTGTTGCAGGTGGATGCGAAGGGGCAGGGAGTGGTTAATATTCTGGCGGCGGACCAGTTGCTGCAATCGCCTCAGCTTTATGCGACGTTCCTGCTCTGGCTGATGAGTGAGTTATTCGAAAAGCTTCCCGAGGTGGGCGATCTGGAGAAGCCCAAGCTGGTGTTCTTCTTCGACGAGGCGCATCTGCTGTTCAACGATCTGCCTTCGGTCTTGCAGAACCGGATCGAACAGGTCGTGCGTCTGATTCGCTCGAAGGGAGTGGGAGTTTATTTTGTGACCCAGAATCCGATCGACGTTCCAGACACGGTGCTGAGCCAGTTGGGGAATCGAGTGCAACATGCGCTGAGGGCGTTTTCGCCGCGAGACCAGAAGGCGGTCAAGGCAGCGGCGCAGACGTTCAGGACAAATCCCAAGCTGGACGTGGAGACCGTAATTACGCAGTTGGGCGTGGGCGAGGCGCTAGTCTCATTTCTCGATGAGAAGGGAATTCCGGGCGTAGTGGAGCGGGCGATGGTGTGTCCGCCGCATAGCCAGATTGGGCCGATCACGCCGGAGCAGAGGGCGGCGATCATCAAAGGATCGGTCGTGGCTGGAGTGTATGAGGCGGCGGTGGATCGCGAGTCGGCTTATGAGCGGCTGAAGACCAAGGCTGCGGTGGCAGCGACTCCAGCGCAGGTGGCGAATTCCGGCTCGGGATGGCTCGGCGGATTGGAGGCGGCTGCGGGTTCGGTGCTGGGCTCGGGGAGCGGGCGGCGCGGAGATACGCTGGTTCAAGCGATGGCGAAGAGCGCGGCGCGGACGATGGGAAGCACCGTCGGGCGGCAGATTATTCGCGGAGTGCTGGGATCTTTGCTGGGGAGTAAAAGGTAGGCTGGAAAGCGCGAAGCCCATTCTTCGAGAGTTGAAGAATGGGCCTGAGCGCTAGATGACTCTGAGCAGAAGCAGGATGAGGACGATGAGCAGGATAAGGCTGATGCTGCCACCGCCATAATAGCCGAGTCCTGGACCCAGGCGATAACCTCCAAAACCGAACACCAAGATCAGAATAATCAGAATGATGAGCATTTCACGTCTCCGGCGGCGAAGGTTCGCTCGCTGAAAAGTAAGATGCAGTTTTTGCGGTATGTGCAACTAACAATTACAAATCAGTGCTGAAACTGCTCGGCCTCAATGGCCTCGGCAAAGCTAGGCCGTGTGTAAGCGAGGCCTGCCTTGAAGTTGACAGCGATGCGCTCTGACCGGGCGATGATGGAGGCAGCGTGCTCGGGAGCCATGACCTCATGCGCGGTTTCGGCGAAGAGCGCGAGCCACCGGGTGAAGTGGCTGGGCTCGAGCGGGAGAGGAATTTGCATGTGGGTCATCATCGGGTCGCCTTTGTAGCGGCCGGTGGTGAGCATGACGGTGGACCAGAAGTCCTTGAGTTTGGCGAGGTGTTCAGGCCAGTCTTTGACGAGGGTGTTGAAGACGGGGCCGATCTCGGGATCGAGCTGAACTTTGTCGTAAAAACGGTCGACCAGATTGCTGATCTCTTCTTCGGTAACTTTCTCGCTGCTCATGATATTTAGTTTAAATGGTAGGGAATCTTGCGGCTATGACTTAAGTTTGGGGGTACCCCCCTCCCCCCTACTTAAGTCCTAAAGTATTCGAAGTAGAGACTTTAAGTATGGACTTTGGAGCATACCTCGCAGGGGTGGTCGAGGGTTGCGCTGGAATACCTCCGGTTCCGGGTGATGGTTCAGTCAAGTTTTTTGCGGTGGGATTGCTCGTGCGTTGGGGAGGGCATTGGCAGGAGCGGGTCGCGCTTCGCACGAATACCCACATCTCAGAATCGAGATATGGGGCACCCGGGTTTGTGGCTGTAATTCAGATAGGGGTGATCCTACAGGCTCTTATACTTGGCGGATGGAGAGCTTTCGTTTACGAGTGGCTACGGCGGGAGACATTGAGGGAGTTCGCGCGTTGATTGGGGAGTCGGTGCGCGGGTTGCAGGGGGCGGACTACTCGGCTGCGCAGATCGAGGGGGCGCTGGCTACAATGTTTACCGTGGACAGCCAGTTGATTGCGGATGAGACCTATTTTGTCGCAGAGACCTCGGTTGGGGAGTTGGCTGGGTGTGGAGGGTGGAGCTTTCGTGGGGTGCTGTGCGGAGGCGACCAGGATTTAGAGCGAGTGCATGCGCATCATGGAGGTGGGGCGAGGCTCGATCCTGCGGTCGATGCGGCGAAGATACGAGCGATCTTTGTGCATCCGAAGTTTGCGCGGCGGGGATTGGGGAGCGTGATTCTGAAAGAGGCGGAAGAGGCTGCGGTGGCGGCGGGGTTTCGGCGGTTCGAGATGGGAAGCACGCTGACGGGAGTTGCGCTATATACGCTGAAGGGGTATCGGGAGGTGGAACGGCTTACGGTGCCGGTGGGTGGTGGGGAGGAGATTGAGGTGGTGCGGATGGTGAAGGGGAGTTGAGGTTTTGTACATCCCACCCTTCGCGGTGAGGCTGCGAAGGATGGGGCACCCGAGCTTTTGTGGCTGGTGTAGGAGGGTGAAGAGGCAGGGTGGGGCACCCGGTACCCGGCGCGAATGCCCACTCATGCGATGAGACTGCATGAATGGGCGCACCCGCGTATTGGCCCTATTTCCACTCCCATATTTTGGAGATGGTGCTACCGGAGACATCGACTTCGTATTCGAAGGCTCCGCAGGCGTTATTGACGCGCGCGAGCTTCTGGGAAGCGGTTTGGAAGAAGAGCATGCCACGGTAGCTGACGGAACCGCCGGGGCCGAACTTGCCTACGCCGGTTCCGGTCCAGGTAAAGGCTTCGCCATCCTGCGTCATGCTGAGGCCCTGTCCGTGGCCGAAGATGGATCCATCGGGACGGATGGTTGAGGTGTAGGTACCCATGCCGGTGGTGGGGATGCCGAGCATCTGGCCGGTGTCCTCGAAGGACACTTCTGCGGTTGGGGGGTCGATGGAGACGACCCTGCGGACAAGCCTTCTTCCTTTGGTTTCGCCAATCTGTTCTCCGAGCATGATGGATCTCTCTTTCGTGAGACTTGAATTGTGAATCCCCGGGGTGCGCAATTGTAGTCCAGGAAGAGAGGGTGGGCGGGATTAAATCCGGATTGGGATGCGGAGGAGGTTGTTGACGTCCTACACCGTCGTGCCAGAGCCGCGGATGTGTTCGCTGCCTCTTGTCGTTCTACCCACCAGAGATTCACCTGGGTTGCCTGGGTTCAACACGCCCTCGCCGCAGATGGCATTCGCGGCTCCGATCAACGGTTCTTTGACCCGGTAGGCCGAATCTGACCGCTCTAGAAATTGGAACGCTGGGCAGCCGGCAATGCATCTTTTTTCGCAAGGTCGCCGGCGGCGAGTTCATTTGCGACTGCAAGTATTTGTAGCGCTCTGGCATCATCTGCATCGATCGAGAGGATGTCGTCCAGCCTTCGAATGGCCTCCTGAGGCCTGCCCATTCTGCATAGCAAAAGCGCGGCATTGCGCTGGAAGACCGGGTTGGTGACATCTGTTTTTGCCGCCTGATCGTAGTGATCCAGAGCGTTGAGGACGTCTCCCTTGCTCTCAAGCTCGATGCCGGCGTTGTTTAGTACGACAGCTTTTCGCTCATCGTCCGTCTGACCGTTGCTGGCCGCCATCAATGCGTCCAGATCTTTTTTGATTCGGGCAAGGTCACTCGCACTTCCGGTTTTGTTGTAGAGCCGATATAAGCGGTATACGACCTCTCGATCCCTGGGCACCAGCCGATGCGCAAGCTCGAACTCCGCGATCGCCTGGTCCTGCCGATTCTCGCTTTGATAGAGTTTCCCGATGAGCGCATGTGCCGCGCCGTCCTCGGGATCGAGTGCCACCGCCTTTTCGAGCGCTGCTATGCTCTCCTGGGAGCGATTGAGGGAGTAGAGCGCCTCTCCTATGGCGGAGTATGCCTCGGCGGAATCAGGCGCAAGCTCCACTACCTTGCCGTACGCGGTGAGCGTCTCCGGCCACTTCTTCTGGTAGTAGACGTCGCGAGCCTTCAGTCGCCAAAGCTCAAGCGCATTTCCTGTCTTCGAGCCGCTGGACAACTCTGCATCGACTTGCTTCTCCGACTCGGCGTAGCGGCCAGCCCGGGCAAGCACGAGCGCGTAGTTGAATCGCACTCCGGGCAAGGTCGGATCGAGCCGCAACGCAGTGGCGAGCCGGTCGAGTGCCTGGTCCAGGTTGTTGAAGGTTGCGAAGGCCAGACCGGCGGAGAAGTAGGTCGGTGCGAAGTTTGGGCGCAACGCGATTGCCTGATCGAACTCGCGTGCCGACTCGATGGGCTTTTCCAGCATGGCCTGGCAGACGCCCTTCATGGCGTGAATGTCGCTATCGAAGGACGATCCCGATTTGGCCTGCTGCAGAACCGAGAGCGCTCCCTGCGGATCGTTCGCGACGATCATGGCCTTTGCCTTATCAAGCAGAGCAGATGTTGAGACCGCATGGGAGCGCTTTGCCTGCTGCTGGGCGCAGGCAGGCGAGGGCCAGAGCAACAGGCTCCCGATGAGCAGGACGGGCAACCAGGACTTGAAGCCTGCGATTGGCCCGATGGAGACGTGATGAGCATTGCGCAAAGGCATTGTTTGATCCATAGCATCAGGGGACATCAGGACGCGGCATCGGCTGACATTAAGTCCTCAAAGACACCGTACCTCTAAACGTGGAATGTTGTCCTGCCGATCCGATCAGCCACGGACGGAGAGTCATTTAGTGTTCCTCTGCCCGTATGAGCGATGATCCGACGGGCGTGCCATTGGCACGTGCAAGCTCAAGAGCCTCTCGTAAAGTTATCAAATAATTGAATATCACTCACATATAGATATTTTTATTGACAACCCCGTCTCACACGGGTTATTGATCTATGTCGTCACAAATAGGCGATGCATTCCATAATCATTCATAAAATTGCATTATTCTGTTTTCCTATTGAATACGTATCTGTATAAACATCACATGTTGATATGGAAATCAAATGAAGATATTAATTTCTTGACAGACGAGTTAAATAGCCGCTATATACATTAGCCATCCCGAGGGCAGCATTTTCGAAGTGGATGATTTCAATCGAAAGCCCTCAAAAAAATCTTATGCGGCAACGCCAGCCTCCGACAGAGTTCCGTGGTGATTGAGCAGCAGAGGAAATAGAAGAAGTCAACACAACGATCACAGAAGCACGATGAAACATCCTGAATCGATGAATCTCGTACCGCAAGATATTGGGGACGAATTCAAGGAGCGAATATGAAAAATTTCTTTTGGAGAGCGAATATGTTCGAGAACACCTATTCCGAGAGCACCCCTTCCGGATTCAATAAGCTGCTTCGCGCCTCGCTGCGAGCTGTTGTCTGCTGCGCTCTGCTCATTGCGTTCTGCGCAACCGCGAACGCCCAGACGGCTACCGGTCAATTCAACGGTCACGTCTTCGACGAAAACGGCGCGGTTGTGGTCGGTGCAAAGATCACTTTGTCCAACGTGCAAAGCGGCCTGAATAGAACCGCCACGACCAATGGCGAGGGTCTCTATCTCTTCCCGCTTCTGCAGCCTGGAAATTACAAGATCACCGCTGTGCAGGCCGGTTTTCAGTCGGCGGTAAGTCCTGAACTTCGGCTCGATGTCAATCAGATTGGCAGCCAGGACTTCCATATGCAGGTGGGCCAGGTGTCGGAGACGGTCAATGTCTCCGCATCGGCCGAGTTGCTCCAGGCGTCATCCACCGAGATGGGCACCGTGGTCGAAGAGCGTACGGTCAACGAGCTGCCGCTCAATGGAAGAAACTTCACGTCGCTGCTTACTCTCGCACCCGGTGTCAACGCAGTGAACTATTCGCAAATCAAATCACTCAATTATGGTTCGGGTTTATCTGCACCTGGTCTGCCGACCGCGACCCTAGTCTCTCCCTCCGTACAGGGCCAATGGAATAGGGAGAACGTTTATTACCTGGACGGGATCATTAATACCTCAGCCATGGGCGGGTCGTATGACATTCCTCCGATCGTCGACGTTATCCAGGAATTCAAAGTGCAGTCTCATAACGACGTAGCCGAGTATGGAGGTGTCCTGGGCGGCGTCGTCAACATGGTCACGAAATCGGGCACGAACAAGTATCACGGAGTTGTATGGGAGTATCTGCGTAACAATGCCTTCGACTCCCGCAACCCGTTTACGGATTTCAAAGGTGGTACCCCGGTTCCCCCTGCATCCTTCCGCCAGAACGAGTATGGCGGGACGATCGGCGGCCCTGTCAGAATCCCCAAGCTCTACAACGGGACCGATAAGACATTCTTCTTTTTCGGGTATGAAGGCTGGAGATACTCGAAGGCTGCGGGAGCTACCTATGTCTCGCCTACGGCTGCTGAACTGGACGGTGATTTTACCAATTCGTCAGTAGTCAATAACCTGGGTGTTCCGGCGCTTTTATATGATCCCATGAGCACCACGGGAACTCCGGGTAGCTACACGCGCCAACTTCTGGGCGATGGCCACCATGTACCGGCAAGCCGTATCGACCCGGTTGCCCAGGCCTTCCTCAAAAATTATGGCGATGTTCCCAACTTCACTCCGACGACACCCGGGGGGGCGAATACGCTCCTCAATGCAGTCGGCACGGATAATGCGAACCAGTACAACGGGCGCATCGACCAGAACTTCGGGTCGAACAATATGCTGTGGTTCCGGTACAGTGTTTTGGCCGGGTCGAATCTGACCCCCAGCAAATTCCATCTTGCGAATGCAGGTTCTACAACGAATAAAAACTATGGCGGCGGTTATACGCATGTCTTCTCCCCAACCCTAATCTTCGATGCCAGAGCCGGCTATTCGGGCAGGTTCAATGCGGTCTCCGAGACAAAGCCTATCGGCGTCTCGGCGCCCTCGGGATATTCTGGAGTAGAGTCGGTCTATGGGCATGCGAGCTTTGGGCTCAATGGCGGATATTCCGGCGTAGGAGGAAGCGGCCCAGCCGGATCGACCCTTCACGAACTTAACTACGCGGCGAACATAACCTGGATCCGCGGCAATCATCAGATACGGTTTGGATTCCAGCAGATAATCCCGGAGATGACGCAGGGACAGTCTGGCAACCGTTTTGGCGGAGCGAGCTTCACCTTCGACACAGAGGAGACGTCGAGCCCGCAGAGTTCCGGCAGCACTGGCAATTCCCTCGCCTCAGCACTGATAGGCGTTCCCCATAATGGACGTTTTCAGTCACCGAATAATGCTGTGCGTATCTACTCGTCCTCAGCCTATATTCAGGACTCCTGGAAGGCGAGCCCGCGGCTGACCATCAACGCGGGGCTGCGTTGGGATGGCGAATCGTCGCCTCGTTTGCTGATTGGAGGCGCGGCGATGATGGACCCGAACACGGGTAACTGGATTATATCGGGCGGAAAGTTGCCGCCGCCCTGCAACCCGGGAGCCGGAATCTTTGCACCTTGCATTCCTTCGACAACGCCGGAGAACAATGCACTTCTCGCGGCCCATGTGGTTCCTGCGGCTAACCCCAATCTCGGTCCCGATGGAGTCTACAAGGACTTCGGCCCCCGCCTTGGAGTTGCCTACAAACTGAACTCGACTACGGTTGTGCGAGCAGGATATGGCCTGGTCTATGACAACCTGCAGGGCGGACTTCAAACCGTCCGCGACCGCCTGCTGGCATGGCCATACAATGCCTCTCTTCCTCTTGTATTCAACTCCACGGGGCGAACTGTGCAGACGATGACGCAGATTACTCCGACGCTGAGCAGCACGAATGCTCTGCCGGCGGTCTCGGAGCCGTTCCATCAATCCGGGTGGTACTACGACCCTCACATGAAGAATCACTACTCTCATCAGTGGAATGTTGAGCTCCAGAAAGAGGTTCGCTCGAACCTGGTGGCTTCGATCTCGTATGTGGGAAGCGTCAACGGTCGTCTTCCCCTTACCGGCCTGTCGAATAATTCCCGGGAGCCCGGCGATGCCGGCGTTCACCGGCCATTCCCATGGGCCGGCTCGCAAATCATGATCACGGACCGCGGCACGGCCAACTACCACGCGCTGCAGACCAAAGTCGAGAAGCGCATGAGCCACGGCTATGCCCTGGGAGCTGGTTATACCTGGTCGAAGTCGATGGACAACGGAGCCAGCGGATTCTTCAACACTGAAAACGGTCCGGCAGGAGGCTCGGCTGTGCAGAACTATTATGACCTGAGTCAGAACTATGGTCTCTCGGCGAATAGTATTGGGCACATCGTCTATGGCTGGGCTTTATATGAGTTGCCTTTCGGGAAAAACAAGCCTTTTCTCAATCATGGCGTTGTCTCTTATCTAGCCGGTGGCTGGCAGGCGAACACAAGTCTTTCAGCTCACTCTGGCCCTCCGCTTACTTTCCCCGATAACGCTGCCGACCCTGCCAACGTCGGTAACACCGGTACCCAGAAGTACGCGAGAGCGAGCATTAAAGCCGGGGCGAATCCCAATCTAGCCAATCCCACCTTCAAAAAGGCATTCAACACCGATGCCTTTCAGTCCATCAAGAATGTGTGGGGTAATTCGGGCCGCGGGATCATGCTGGGAATGCCCTTTGACAACGTGGATTTCTCTTTGATGAAGGGAGTTAGTTTCGCGGATAAAGCTACGCTTCAGTTCCGGGCAGAGTTCTTCAATGTGTTCAACATTCAGAACTACGGCCTGCCAGGAACTACTTTTGGAGCAAACGGCTTTGGCGTGATCACTGGACTTGCACCGGGCTCCACGCCGAGACAGGTTCAATTGGGCCTGCGAGCCAGCTTCTAACCGTTTGCCTTGCCGCATGTTGGAAACATGCGGCAAGGCCTTCTTTCAGATCGGGGTCGCAGACACCATTTGCAGCAATTGGCTTTGGTGAATTGTGGATTCTTTTTCTTATCGCGATTGCGTAAATTTTTTGAAGGATGAGCAATGACTGTTTCTGCATCGGGCGCCTCCGCTGTTATTAAAAATGGCGATCGATCGGCCTCTATTGCCCTGATGAGAGAGATGCTTCTTATCAGGGAACTCGAACAGAGATCACTGGATTTGAGCACGGCGATACCGCCACAGATTGTCGGCTCGGTCCATCTTTGCGCCGGTCAGGAGGCGGTTCCGGTCGGGGCTCTTGCGGGTCTCGGCAAGCACGACCAGATTGTCGCCACCTATCGAGGGCATGGATGGGCACTGGCGTCGGGCTTGTCTCTTGCAGAGGTACTGGGAGAGATCTGCCACAGAAGTGTAGGTATCAATGGCGGGCGCGGCGGCTCAGCATACATGATGGCTCCGGAGCGACGCTTTATCGGAGAGAACTCCATCGTCGGGGCCGGCCTTCCCATCGCTTGTGGAGTGGCGTTATCGAATCTAGCGTCTAACAATGGCCAGGTAGTTGTCGTGTCGCTGGGTGATGGAGCGTTCAACCAGGGGTCTACCCATGAAGGGCTCGCCTTCGCCGCGGCACGCAGTTTGCCGGTCCTGATCATCTGCGAAAATAATCGCTGGTCAGAGCTGACACCAACTTCGCTGACCTTCAAGATAGATAGAATCGCTCAGCGAGCGAGTGGCTATGGCATTCCAGGCGTAACCATCGACGGCACCGATCCGTTGATCGTGCGCGATACCGTGAGGCAGGCGGCCGATCGTGCCCGGCAAGGTCATGGTCCAGTTCTGATCGAGTGCCGTGTGCCGAGACTATGGGGCCATTACAACCGGGACATCGAGCATTATCGTCCGAAAGAAGATCGTGATGAGGCTCGCGCTCGCGATCCACTGCTTACCTTCTCCGAAAAATTAATTGTTGCCGGGCTGGCGAGTCGGGACGAGTTGAACGAACTGGCGGCAAGCGTGAAATCCGAGATGGACGAGGTTCAGGCGATGGTGCTTGGCTCGTCGCATCCGGATCCAGCTCATGCAGCGAATCATGTCTGGGCCGCGATGGACGCACAGGCAAGCCTTCGTCATGGAGTTAAAAGCGGCGAGAAGAAGACGGTTAGTTATATTCAGGCCGTGAATGAAGCGCTGTCGCGGGAGCTGGCAACCCGTCCTGAAGTCCTGGTCTATGGCGAGGATGTCGGATTTGCGGGAGGCATCTTTGGCGCTTCCCGGGGTCTGCAAAAGAGCTATGGCGCAGAGCGGGTCTTTGACACGCCAATCTCGGAGAGCGCCATTCTCGGCTCTGCGGTGGGCGCGGCAATGATGGGGATGAAGCCGGTTGTCGAGATCATGTGGGCTGATTTTATGCTGGTTGCTCTGGATCAGATCATCAACCAGGCTGCCAACGTTCGCTACATTACGGGAGGACGATCATGCGTTCCCATGGTCGTTCGCACCCAGCAGGGAACGACGCCCGGATCGTGTGCCCAGCACTCCCAAAGTCTGGAAGCGCTGCTCGCGCATATTCCCGGTCTGAGGATCGCGATCCCAGCGACGCCGCAGGATGCCTACGATCTTTTGCGCACAGCAGTTGCGACGCCGGACCCATGTATCGTATTTGAATCGAGGGCGCTCTATCAGACGACTGGACCCGTATGCTACTCCGACGAGATAGAGCCTATCGGAAGGTCTCGCCTGCACAAACCCGGTCGAGACGGGATGATCGTCACCTGGGGAACCATGCTGTCGATTGCGTTGGAAGCGGTTGCAAAGCTGGCTGAAGACGGATTCGATGTTGGCGTGCTCGATCTGCGCTGGCTATGCCCGCTCGATAGCGAGGGATTACGCGCTGCGGTTGAAGGCGCTGGAGGTAGAGTTCTTGTGCTGCACGAGGCAAATCAAACAGGAGGCTTCGGCGCGGAGATTATCGCGAGACTGCATGAGATGTTTGAAGGCGACATGCCGATCAGCGCGGTTCGGCTCGCAACTCCGGACGTGAGAATGCCGGCTGCCCCGATTCTACAGCGTGCGCTTCTGCCGACCGTCGACAAGGTTATCGCAGAAGTCTACCAGTTGCTGCCAGTGAAAGAGGGGCGGGCTTGATTTATCAGAGCGGGGATTGTTGAATCCTCTCTTATTCCTCTGAAGCCCTATATCGGCTTTGGACGAGGCTGATGTGGTCGCGCAAGGAGCGGCAGCAGGCCGAGAAAGATACGACCGAGACGAAGGAGTTGACTATGAATGGAAGAATGGCACGCCGTGACTTTCTAAAAACAATGGCTCTTGGCGCAGGCGCGCTCGCAGCCCCCGGCCTGGGCACTGCTTTTGCAAAGAAAGGCTCTATGAAACCAGCCAGGAAGTTGAAGATCGGCCATACCTGTATTACGTGGGGAACATTTCCTCGTCCCGAAGCCGCGGCCACGCTGGATGCGGCGTTGAAGGATATCTCTGAAGAGGGATTCTGGTCCTACGAGACCTTCCCCGAGGTTCTGGACTACTGGGATCAAAAGGGAGAACTGGTTCCCCTGATGAAGAAGTATCCCGTCCCGCTGAAGTCGTGCTACATCACGCCGAACCTGCTCGATCCTTCCAAGAGGAAAGACGAGATAGCGCGCGTCATCCGCTTGTCCAAGATCGTTCAGAAGTTCAAGGGAACCTATATTGTGCTGGCGCCGAATGGCGTGAAGCGCGACACCTATAACTTCAAGGAGAATCAATCGAACATCGTCTCCGCGCTGAACGAATACGCCGCTGCTGTTACGGATCTCGGCCTCAAGACCGGCTTCCATCAACATACAGGCACTTGCGTCGAGACGCGCGACGAGACCTATGCGGTGATGAACGCGGTGAACACGGCCAATCTGAAGTTCGCCCCGGACGTAGGCCAGCTCCAGAAGGGGGGAGCGGACGCGGCCCAGGTGGTAAAGGATTTTCTGCCGCTGGTTACGCACATGCACCTGAAGGACTACAAGGGCTGGGACGCCTACGTCGGCTATTGTCCGCTGGGGATGGGAGTCGTCGATATCAAGGGCATCCTCGATATGTGTGAGAGCGGTGGCCAGAACCCGAGCATCATGGTTGAACTGGATGCGTCGAAGAACGAGCCGATGACACCGCTTGAGACCGTTAAGATCACCAAGACCTATCTGGAGAAGCTGGGATACAAGTTCAAAGCGTGACGCTTGCTGCAAAACAGGAGAGAGATACGTATGTCTAAGAAGAATGCACGTTTGCTGCCTCAGCTTTGCCTGGTGATTGGATTGGCGGTATTGGCTGTTGTCTTGACGGCAGCGAAGACTCCCGCGAATTCGCAGGGAGCGCCTTATTCCACTTGGAGCGACTACAGCGGCTCCGCGGACTCCATGCAGTACTCGTCGCTCAAACAGATCAACAAGAGCAATGTGGATCAGCTCAAGCTGGCGTGGTTCGTGCCGGCACCGGGACCGGTGGGCCGGTTCTCCTTCAATCCGCTGGTGGTCGACGGTGTGATGTATGTCGTCGGAAAGGACATGGGCGTATACGCGCTCGATGCCTCGACGGGTAAGCAAATATGGGCCCATGCCATTACCGATGGACAGCCTACGAATCGCGGCTTCAACTACTGGTCGTCTCAGGATGGGAAGGACCAGCGATTAATCTTTGCTGTCGATGGGTATATGCAGGAGCTCGACATGAAGACCGGAGAACTCATTCGATCGTTCGGGACAGACGGTCGCGTGAATCTTCGCGAGGGACTGGGGAGGGATATAGCGAGCATCGGCGATATTCAGAACGGTACGCCAGGACGCGTCTTTGAGAACCTCATCATCCTCGGCTCGGCTCCGGGAGAGATGTACAATTCGCCTCCAGGAGATCTGCGTGCTTACGACGTCCACACCGGAAAGATGGTATGGATATTCCATACAGTTCCGCATCCCGGCGAGTTTGGCTACGAAACGATGCCTCCCGATGCCTGGAAGTACATCGGCGGCAACAACACCTGGGGCGAGATCTCGCTGGATGTGAAACGCGGCATCGCGTACTTTCCGATCGGTTCTCCTACGTACGATCTTTACGGCGCGGACCGCAAGGGAGCGGATCTGTTCGGCAACACTCTGCTGGCGCTCGATGCGCGCACGGGAAAGCGCCTGTGGCACTTCCAGATTGTGCATCACGACCTTTGGGACTATGACCCGACAGCTGCTCCGAAACTTTTGACCGTGCGTCATGATGGAAAGATGGTTGACGCCGTGGCGCTTGCCGGGAAGACGGGCTTTCTTTATGTCTTCGATCGCGTCACGGGCAAGCCGCTGTGGCCCATTGAGGAGCGTCCCGTTCCGAAGTCCGATATGCCGGATGAAGAGTCCTGGCCGACGCAGCCTTTTCCCACTTATCCGGAGCCTTTCTCGCGGCAAAAATTCACGGTGAACGATGTCAATCCGTATCTGAGCCCGACAGAGAAGGCTCGTATTCACGACATTGTCGCGAAGGCGCGTAGCGAGGGCATCTTTACCCCGGTAACTGTTAAGGGCAACCAAATCTCGGCGCCCGGAGAAATGGGCGGAGCCAATCAAGGCAGTACCGCCGCCGATCCCACGACCGGGATGATGTATGTGAAGACGTTCGATCTGCCGACCATTCACGCCATGACCAAAACCCTGCCCGTGCGAGCGAACGTGACGGCCGGTGCACTCGAGCAGCGAGGCTATGCGCTCTATTCAAAGACCTGCATCGGCTGCCATGGCCCGAATCGCGATCGCATCACCTTTCCTAAGAGCATTGATTTCGCTCGCTTCACCACCGTTCTGCGAAGCGGCAACGGAGAGATGCCGGCGTTCTCCGAAACAGCGCTCAAATCGGAGGATGTAGCGGCTCTGGCGGCTTATCTCACGAATCCCGCGGCTGGAGAAGCGGTATCGGTGAAGAAGCCGGTTCAGAAAGACTCCGCTGTGTTTGCGCCGCCGCCAGGCCAGACGCGCTTCTATGGTCCCTTCGGCAATATATTCCGCGCCGAGAATAGTCTCCCGGCATTCAGCCCGCCATGGTCGTCCATCGTGGCCTATGACTTGAACGACGGGTCCATCAAGTGGCGCAGGCCGATTGGAACTACGCCCGGGCTTGCAGAGGTGGGAGTTATGGATACGGGAAGCTCGCTCCCAAATAGAAACGGTCCTGTCGTTACGGCCGGAGGACTGCTCATTATCGCGAGTGGAGCGGATCGTATGATTCAGGTCCTCGACAAGGACACTGGAAAGACGATCTGGGAGACGAAGCTGGACGCGAACCCGGATGGAATCCCTGCCGTCTACGAAGTTGGAGGACGGCAATATCTCGCCTTCTATGCGACGGCGGGCAATCAGAAGAAGTCGCTCTCGCATGACCCGGCAAAGCCGGGCTCGCAAGGCTACTATGTCTTCGCGTTGCCGCAGAACTCATCGAAGTCTCAGAGATAGCGCAAAACTATCGAGCCTGTTCGGCGTATCGAGCAGGCTCGATCTTCGAGCCATCCATTTAAGCCTGGCTGGTTTGCATAAATCACTACTGACGGAACTTGAACGTTCGCATGGAGCCGCGTTGATGAAGCCTGAAGGTAGAGTCGCTCTGATCACAGGCGGAGGTCGAGGTATTGGCCGTGGTATTCGCGGAGGGGAGCGCCGACGCGGCCAACCTCGGGAGATTGGCATGGCCGCCGCATTGTTTGCTTCTGACGAGGCCAGTTACCTGACCGGATAGTCGATCCGCGTGGACGGTGAATCGGTCTTCAAATAGGTTGCGCAACTCAACGCGCTCCTTCGATCGAAGAAAGAAATTGTTTTTATAGACCAGTTACTTGGAGAGGTATCAATCATATGGCAAAGAATAGGAACCTCACTGTTGTTGCAATCACGGCGTTGGCGATTATGTCCTTTCAAGCGGCCAGCGGAGCGGTTGCTCCTGCCAAGCGAACCGCAACGAAATCGGTGCGGCCGGATTCGTCGCAGATCCGCGCGTCTGTCGATCACCTGCTCGGCTGGCGAGTGGGCGTGTCCGCGACTGTCTTTCGCTCGCTCACTTTCTCCGAGGCGGCGGCCTTGACCGATGCGCTGGGCCTCGCAAGCATCGAGGGCGACAGCAGCCAGAAGGTGAGCCCGCAGATCGACAAGAATCTGGACTTCCATCTGGCGACGGCAGAGATTGCCGCAGTCAAAGATCGTTTGGCTGAGCTACGGCTGAAGATGCCTGCTTATCATGTCGATAGCATTCCCTCCGATGAGGCTTCCGCCAACAAGCTGTTCGCTTTTGCAAAGGAACTTGGCGTCGATACCATCGTGACCAGCGCAGCTCCCTCTTCGCTCTCCGCTCTGGATAAGCTCGCAACTCAAAACGGCATCAACGTGGCCATCGAGAGTCCGGGCGATCCTAAGACGTTGATGAGTTCGATCGATAGCTTGAGTCCGCACATCGGCGTCAGTGCCGATCTGGCCAAGTGGATCGAGCAGGGGATCCGCCCGATTGAGGGACTCTCGCAGTTGAAAGGCCGCCTGATGGCGGTCAGCGTGCGAGACCGCAATACGCTTGGCAGCGACGGTCGCGATGTTCGCCTGGGAACAGGCGTTGCAGGCTTGCAGAAATTTCTGTTCGAGATTGCTCAACAGGAGCCGGCGCCAGTTGAGCAGCCCGACAAGTGCGTCAACTGCAGCCGTCCTTATAGCGGAACCAAGCCGTTGTTCATCGCGCTCGATGTCGATCCCTGGCAGGTGAGGACCTCGGCCGATCCGCAGTCGGGCATGTATGGCGGTCAGTTTGCCGTCCTGTGGCAGGAAGCGAAAGACTTCGAGAAGGTAGTTCGCCCGGCCATGGGATATCGCGTGGAACAGGATGCGCTCCTCATTCCGCCCACGCCTACGGACCGCATTCCTGCCGATGTGAAGGCGAATATCGTGGCTGCGTTGCCGCAGAAGGCGCTGGCAACTCCCAAGAAACACAGGAAGCTTCTTATCGTGGATGTGGCTCCGGCTGGTGCTTATTATCACGACACCGCTGCTCATGCGAACTTCGCAATTGCCAAGATGGCGACGAACACGGGAGCGTTTGAAGCTATCTTCAATAACGACCTGAACAATTTGAAGTATCCGAAGATTCTGGATTACGACGCCGTGTTCCTGAACAGCGGTGACGGTCCGGTCTTCATCGACCCTCAGGTGCTCGACGGCCTGTCTCGTTTTGTGCGTGAAGGCGGTGGAGTCGCCGGCCTGCATGGGGCGAGCTATGCCTCGATGGACGTGCCTGAGTTCGGTGATCTGATCGGAGCGCAGAGTGGTCCTCATCGGACCGAGACGGCAACATTGAAGATTGACGATCCGAATAGTCCGCTGACAAAGCAGTTCGCCTCCAGCCCGCTCACCGCGAAGCTCGGCGGAAAGGGCTTCGTCTATACGGATGAGTTCTATCACTTCCTGCCCACAGGTCCCTACTCGCGAGAGAAGCTGCATGTGCTGATCAGCATCGACGCGGATAAGTCGGACCTGAGTGGCTGGCACGTCCGTCCCGACAAAGACTACGGCCTGGTCTGGATCAAGAGCTACGGTGCAGGCCGTGTCTTCAATTGCGCCATCGGGCATACGCCCACGCTGTTCGAGACACCGGCTCTGGCGGAGATGATTCAGAACGCGATCCAGTTCGTGCTTGGCGATCTGCCCGCAGATACGACACCCAGTGCAATGCTGGCTCACAAGTAGTCGAACGAACTACAGCAGCGGAGATGCATCTCCAGCAAAGCCTCCCGGCAGAAGAGCGGGAGGCTTTGTATCTGTAAATACTCCATCGACAGACTGGCAGCGCGAGCAGCGATTAATATAGATGGGGCAGGAGAGGATGGTCGATGGGCGAACTGACAGGGAAGAAGGCGCTGGTTACGGGAGGCTCTCGCGGTATTGGCCGCGGCATAGCGCTTGCGCTCGCGGAGGCAGGCTGCGATGTTGCGGTCAACTATCTTAGCGCGCGCGAGCAGGCCAACGTGGTCGTCGAGCAGATTGCAGCAATCGGACACAAGGCAATCGCCATTCAGGCAGATGTCTCGCGGGAAGAAGAAGTAAGACGGCTTGTCGCCGAGGCAGAGACTTATTTAGGACAGGTCGATATTCTGGTCAACAATGCCGGTATCAATCCAATCACGCCGCTGGATCAGTTAGGCCTTGAAGATTGGAACTATGTCCTCAACGCCAACCTTACCTCCGCCTTTCTTGTAACTCAGGCCGTCATACCGGGTATGAGGAAGCGAAAGTGGGGAAGGCTTATCATGCTGTCTTCCATCGCTGCGCAGACCGGAGGAGTCATCGGTCCGCACTACGCGGCCAGCAAGGCCGGAATGCTCGGCCTGGTTCATAGCTATGCCAACCTTCTGGTGAAGGAGGGCATCACGGCAAACGCGATCGCTCCCGCTCTGATTGCGACGGATATGGTTTTGAGCAAGGAACAACTCAAGCCGACGCTCTTGCCTGTGGGGCGTTTCGGCTCCGTGGACGAAGTCTCCCAGACCGCTGTGTTGCTTGCGGGCAACGGCTACATTACCGGCCAGACGATCAATATCAACGGCGGTTGGTATATGAGCTAAGACCAAGGCGGGATCGTAGTTTCGCAGTCAAAGTTGACGCTTCGCAGGCTAAGTATGCGCGGGCGTCGGGCAAGCTGCTTCTTGCATTCATGGAACCGGCGGCGTGCGAACAGTATCTGGAAAACCACACCCTTACGGCACGAACCAGCAAGATGATTGCGGATCGCGGAGAACGGATGAAGGAGTTCGAGCGAATCCGCGAGCGCGGCTATGCCTGCGACAACGAAGAATTCAACGAAGGTCTTCGCTGCCTGGCGGTGCCCATCGAGGGGCTTCGCGGCCGGTTCGCGCTGGGGATCTCCGTTCCCAGCGGGCGTTTTGACTCGACGCCTTGTTGTTCAAGGCGGCCCAGCTCAAAGGATGAAGGGCGGCGCTGCCTGATTTGCTGTCTCTGGGGGAATGGCCACGGAGTCGCAACGATTTGGGCGCAATGATCCGTTCGGTGCGCTCACACAAGACCGCGCAGCGTGCCCCCGATATCAAGACTGGAACCGGTAATGAACTTCGCCAGCGGCGAGGCGAGGAAGACCACCGCATTCGCGACATCGCTCGGCTCTCCAATGCCGAGAGGCATGTGCCGCTCTTCCAGAAACCGCTTTACAGCGGTCTCTTTGTCGACCCCGTAGCTTGCGACCAACTGATCGACGATGCCTCCGGGACGCGTCCACATCCTTGTCCAGATCGGACCCGGCAACACTGCATTGACGCGAACGCGCGGAGCATACTGCGCGGCCAGCGCCTTGGTCAGATAGAGCAGCGCCGCCTTGCACGCTCCATAGTCCATCAGGGTCGGCTCCGGCTGCTTGGCCAGATCGGAGCCCATGTTGACCACCGATGCCCAGCCGAGCTCCGCCATGCGCGGAACCAGGATGCGGCAGGTTCGGATACAGCCCATGAGATTGATCTCGATGCTGCGCGCCCAGTCTTCATCGGAGAGTTCTTCGAAGGACGCCGCAGTGCCTACGCCGAGATTGTTGATCAGGATATCGGGCGCGCGTCCGAAGGCGGCGAGCATGTGAGATGTTGCGTGTTCCACGCCCTCGGCGGTTGCCAGATTCGCCGCCACTACGCTGGTCCAGCGATGCGCTTTTTCATCGAGCGCGGCGGCATCGTGATCGGCAACGATAACGCTCGCACCCTCGGCTGTCAGCAGGTCGGCGATGGCTTCGCCGATTCCGTGGGCTCCTGCGTTGACGAAGGCGAGCTTGCCCTGAAGTTGATAGTCCATTGGCGAGTGTCTCTCTCTTTCGAATTGCTCTATAGCAGGAGAATTGCTCTAGGCGGCTGGGTTTGCCGGATGCCCGAGTCGCGAGGTGGTGGTCGTTTCGTACCCCTTGCCGTTTGGAAAGCTGACCAGTTCAAACTGCTCGTTTGCAGCATTTGCCACGCAGCCGCGCTCAACTATATACGCACTCAACTATATATATAGGTACGAGATTCTAGTGCGCTAATAAATATCATTATTTGATGCTTGTATCACAATATGCTTTATTCTTATTCACAAGTCAAATATCGTAAATCCTGAATAAGGCCACAATGGAATCCCTTGCCCAGGTTCGAGACGGAGCCTGAACCATAGCCGGTGTGGTGCGCTCATGGCTGAAGAAATAGACAATAAATTCTGCTCTGGTGCTATCGGTTTGACGATAGCGGATTCGACA
The DNA here is from genome assembly GCA_041691575.1 of Terriglobales bacterium. Taxonomy (GTDB): domain Bacteria; phylum Acidobacteriota; class Terriglobia; order Terriglobales; family Acidobacteriaceae; genus Edaphobacter. Next base: position 59,695 of record JBEPUJ010000006.1, on the reverse strand, counting down.
GATGCTATTCACATGGAAGGAATGGAACACCATGGATTATTCCAGTTTCGGTCTTAAGGACAAAATCGCGATTGTGACTGGCGCCTCGCAGGGCATAGGCAGAGCGATTGCCATTGGCCTGGCGCAGGCGGGAGCACATTTGGTTCTGGCCAAGCATCCCAGCCCCCAGATGGATGAGATCCGCGCTGTACAGGCAGAGATTGAAGCTTTGGGGCGCAGGGCGATCATTGTGCCGACAGACGTGTCTGAAGTCTCTCAGCTTCGAGATCTGATGGATAAGGCGACCGCTGAGTTTGGACGCATCGACATCCTTGTAAACAATGCAGGCTGGACAGGCACAACGGATGCGTTGGACGTGACCGAGGAAGAGTACGACAAGACCATGGACGCTTCGCTGAAGAGCGTCTTTTTTGCCTGTCAGTCGGCGGCCAGGGTGATGATTCCCCAGGGCGGCGGACACATCATCAATATCGGTTCGAACTTTGGAGTCATCGCCTTCAAAAAGCGGTCGGTATATGCGGCGGCCAAGGCGGGCGTACACCATCTCTCTCGCGCGCTCTCGCTGGAGTGGGCTCATGCAGGCGTGCTGGTTAATGTCGTGGCGCCGTGCATTACGGAGACCACATCGCGAAAGAACATTCTGGAGCGTCCGGGCTACAAGGAGTGGGTTACCCAGGAGATGATTCCTCGCGGGCGATGGAACCAGCCGGAAGATCTTGTGGGAGCGGTTTTATTTCTGTCGAGCAGCATGTCGGACATGGTGGTTGGGCATGTGCTGATGGTGGATGGCGGGTGGACGCTTCATTAAGTTGCTTTCCAAAAAACGATCATGGAAACGCGGAACAGGCGCGACCCGCTTGTCGTGAGTGAAGACGTTGAAGTCGTAGTAGCGGGCCTGCCAGAAAGGACGTTCCGTGAGGTGTCTGGCGGCAGAGATCTTCAGGGCCTGCAAGGCTTTCGACAAGAGATCGTGGGGAGGTTCGCTGACGAGCAGGTGAACGTGCTCCGGCATGACGACGTAGCCGAGGGCTTCGAATTGGTAGTGGATGCGGGTGCGTTCGAGGGAGTCCAGGAAGATGCCTCTTGAGGTCGGGGTGTCGAGGTAGGGTTTGCGGTGGTGGCAACTGAAGGTGATGAAGTGGTCGTCGCCTTCTTGTTGGTATAGCTTTAGGCCGAGCGGCATGGGGTGATTTTAGGGTATCGGGTTCGCGCGTGGCGCGAATGCCCACATCTCAGAATCGAGATATGGGGCACCCAGGTTTGTGGAGTGTTCAGATATGGGCCACCCGCCCGATATGGCCGCGAAGGATGGGGTGCCCGAGCTTGTGGTGGGTTCAGAGGTGGCCACCCGCGTGACCAGAGAAGACCTATTCTTGGCGTAGGATTGTCCCATGAGAAGGGGAGCCAGAAAGAAGAGTTCGCCTGAAAACCGAAAGTACATACCCACACCGAAAAGATGGGAAACAGAGGTTGATTCCGAGAATTCGCACGTACGAACTGCACCGAGATGGGAAGGCTATGCTTACACGGTACTCTTGGGGGTCTTCTGCGTTGTGGCTGTTCTTCTGTTCTGGAAAAATCCTATGCCTGGCCTATCTGTTTTAGGAGTGGCTGTCGTAGCCGCGGTGATGAGCCTTGATCAAGGCATGGGGCGATTTAGGAAAGCATCTTGGCTAGTTCTGCTAGGCGTTTTTGCCATGCTCGAGGTGAGGGCGATATCCAAAGATCGTACTGAACAGGGCCAGAATTTTTTAAGAACATTGAGCACTATTACTGGAGGAGATAGCTATGCATTCTTCTCTTTGAAACCATTGAGCGAATCGCCGACAGCTGACAATCTTATTTATCCTTTTCTCATGCAGCGTGGGGATAACCCGCTTCGTGATTTAAAGATTAAGATAGTGCGACAGCTGATTGATAATCAGGGCTATTCGGACATTCTTAGTTTGCCCCCCAGAGACGTTGCGGTTGGTGAGAAAACTCAACTGATGCAATATCCACTGAAACTTCCCGCTAAAAAAATGATGCTATTCATGATCTACTACGACGCTTTAAATGGACACTGGTCCGAACAAGTCGGCCTACGAGTTGTAGGAGCGAAATGGCGTGAAGCGATCAGGGTGCAAAGGTCAACCGCGTCCGATACTACATTGCAGATTCTGTATCAATACACGGATCCTGACTTTCCGAAAATCAATGGACAGCCTGATTGGTATAGTCCTAACTCTTATTGAAAGTGCCTAAGACCTATCTGCCGAACTTCTGCCTACCTTGCATTTGACTCATCATGCGTTGCTGGGCTTTCATGCCGCCGCCGGAGCCCATCGTCTTGAACATCTTTCGCATCTGGCCGTATTGGCGGAGGAGATTGTTGACGTCCTGGACCGTGGTGCCGGAGCCGCGGGCGATGCGCTTGCGGCGATTGCCGTTGATGAGTTCGTGATTTTGGCGCTCTTTGTTCGTCATCGAGTTGATGATGGATTCGATGCGGGTGAACTGGCCTTCGTCCACGTTTTCGACGGCCTGAGACATGCCCGCGAAGGGGCCGACCGAGGGGAGCATCTTGAGGATCGACTTCATGCTGCCCATCTTTTTAATCTGACGTAACTGCTCGCGGAAGTCGTCGAGCGAGAAGCCGTCGCCGGAGAGAGCCTTTTTGGCGAACTGCTCGGCTTTGCCGCGGTCGAGTTTTTCTTCGGCGCGCTCGAGCAGGGTGGCGATGTCGCCCATGCCCATGATGCGGCTGACGATGCGGTCGGGGTGGAAGGGCTCGAAGGCGTCGGGCTTTTCACCAGTTCCCAAAAACTTTATAGGCGCGCCGGTCACGTGGCGGATGGAGAGGGCAGCGCCGCCGCGGGCGTCGCCGTCCATCTTGGTGAGGACGGCTCCGGTGATGGTAAGCGAGTCGTTGAAGGCCTTGGCGGAGTTGACGGCGTCCTGGCCGGTCATGGCGTCGGCGATGAAGAGGATTTCGCTGGGGTTGAGGAGCTTTTTGAGCGCGGCCATCTCGGCCATGAGGGCGTCGTCGATGTGGTTGCGGCCGGCGGTGTCGACGATGAGGATGTCGCAGCCGTAGTTGGCGGCTTCGCGCCTGGCTTCTTTGGCGAGGCGGAGGACTTCGGATGTCCCTGGTGAAGAAGCAGGTCCTCCGCCTTCAGCGAAGGATGACAAATCCAATTTGCCTTCGTAGAGTTGCGCGTTAATGGAGCGGGCGACGATGGCGAGCTGCTCGCGGGCGGCGGGGCGGTAGACGTCGACCGAGACGAGCATGGGGCGGTGGCCACCCTTTTTCAGCCACTGGGCGAGCTTGCCCGAGGTGGTCGTTTTGCCGGAGCCTTGCAGGCCGGCCATGAGGATGACGGAGGGCGGTTGCGAGGATTTCTGGAAGCGGGCGGTGTCCTTGCCAAGGACGTTGACGAGCTCGTCGTGGACGATCTTGACGATCTGCTCGGAGGGCGAGAGCGCGGTGGCGACCTGTTCGCCGAGGGCGCGGGTGCGGATGTGCTCGATGAGGTCGGTGACGACGTTGAGGTTGACGTCGGACTCGAGCAGGGCGAGGCGGATCTCGCGCAGGGCGTCGGAGATGTTCTCTTCGGTGATGGTGCCCTGGCCGCGGAGGTTCTTAAAAGATCGCTGAAGTTTGTCGCTTAGGTTTTCAAACATGACTGCTTTGAGTTTATCAGTGGCGGGAGTGCTTATGGATGCCGGGTCTGAATGGGGTGGGTTGGGTTAAAGGCAGGTAATTTTTAAGGGTTTGGCGGTCTCGGGATGAATCTTTCAGGAGGGGGAACATCCAATGGGAGCAGGCAATTCTTATTTGAGGTGTTTGGGATGCAATACAAGCTATTGGGCAATACAGGGTTGCAGGTTTCGACGATCTGTCTGGGAACGATGACGTTTGGACCGGGCGAGGGCATCTGGGGAAAGATCGGCGGGCAGGGACAGGCGGAGGCCGACGAGCTGATCAAGGCTTCGGTGGATGCGGGGGTGAACTTCATCGATACGGCGGATGTTTATTCGGCGGGCCACTCGGAAGAGACGCTGGGGCGGTCGCTGAAGAACCTGGGGATTGCGAGGAAAGACCTTGTGATTGCAACGAAGGCGTATGGCCGGACGGGCCCTGGCAGGAACGATGTGGGGGCTTCGCGTGGGCACATTATGGATGCGGTGGACGCGAGTTTGAAGCGGCTGCAGATGGAGTACATCGATCTCTACCAGATTCATGGGACGGACCTGGTGACGCCGGTTGAGGAGACGCTGCGCGCTTTGAATACGCTGGTGGAGCAGGGGAAGGTGCGGTATATCGGGCTGTCGAACTGGCATGCGTGGCGGATTATGAAGGCGCTGGGGATTTCAGAGCTGAAGAATCTGGCGAAGTTCGATACGTTGCAGGCTTATTACTCGATTGCCGGGCGGGATCTGGAGCGGGAGATTGTGCCGCTGCTGGAGGACCAGAAGATGGGTCTGCTGGTGTGGAGTCCGCTGGCGGGCGGGCTGCTTTCGGGCAAGTTCAGCCGGGAGAACCAGAAGCCGGAGGGGTCGAGGCGGTCGGATTTCGACTTTCCGGTGGTGGATAAAGAGCGCACATGGAAGATTATTGACGCGATGAGGCCGATTGCGGAGGCGCATGGAGCTTCAGTCGCTACGGTTGCGCTGGCGTATGTGCTAGCGAAGCCGTTCGTGACGTCGGTGATCATTGGGGCGAAGCGGATGGAGCAGTTGAAGGACAATCTGGCTGCGGTGGACCTGAAGCTGAGTGTCGACGAGATGAAGAAGCTGGACGAGGTGAGTGCACTGCCGCCGGAGTATCCGGGGTGGATGGTTCCGTTCCAGAGTTCAGACAGGCTGGAGAATATTCCGCGCTGGTAAAGGGAGCTTTTTTTATTAAGATGCTGGCTTGGGCGATCACCCGAGCCGGCATTGTTTTGCGTGGTCGAGGGTTAGCAAGTAGCGGGCTTGGTGCGTAGCCAGATGGGTACATGCGAAGAGTTGAGCATGTTGCGAGGCGCGTGACGCGGGATAATCGACTTCTATGCAAGCAGTGGAGCAGGTTGCGGGGAACGCGCAGACGGTGCGGGAGTTTGTTGCGTATCTGCGCGTCGAGAAAGGGCTGCGTCCGGCGAGCTGTGAAGCGTACCAGCGAGACCTGGAGCAGTTTGCAGAGCATGTCGAGGGACGGAACGGGGTGCTGGTATCGGCGGTGCAGGCCGATGTGAGCGGGTTTATGGAAGGGCTGCGGGGGCATGGGGTGGAGTCGCGGTCGATTGCGCGGAAGTTGAGCGCGCTGCGGGGGTTCTATCGCTGGCTGTTGATGGATAAGCGGATCAAGCACGATCCGACGGTGAATATCGAGACTCCGGCGAGCTGGAAGGTACTGCCGAAGTCGCTTGCCGAGGGCGAGGTGGGCGAGATGCTGGAGCGGACGGCGGTGGCCGCGAGAGCGGCGGATGGGGACGGGTTGGCTCTGCGGGATCACGCGATTCTGGAATTGCTGTATGCAGGCGGGCTGCGGGTGGGGGAGATTTGCGCGCTGGGGGTGGAGGATCTGCATCTGGATCAGGCGCGGGCGCAGGTAAGAGGGAAGGGCGACAAGGAGAGGATTGTTCCACTGGGGCGGAGCGCAGTGGAGGCGCTGGAGCGCTATCTGGCGCTGGGCAGGCCTGGGTTGGTGCGTCGCGGGGCTTTGTCGCGGGCGCTGTTTTTGAGCGTGCGAGGGAAGGCGCTGACGCGGCAGTGGGTTTGGGAGATGGTGCGGAGCGCGTCTTCGGTGGGGACGAAGGCGAGTCCGCATATGCTGCGGCATAGCTGTGCGACGCATATGGTGGAGCATGGTGCAGATTTGAGAAGTGTGCAGACGCTGCTGGGTCATGCGGATATTGCGACGACTCAGGTTTATACGCATGTGGCGCTCGGGCATTTGAAGGCGGTGCATCGGGAGCATCATCCGCGAGGGAAGAGACGCGGGGCTGCGGCGTGAGTGAGCTGCCGAATTGGGCGAGGACGGTCGCGCTTTGCGCGATACCCACATCTCAGAATCGAGATATGGGGCACCCGGTTTGGTGGCCCTGATCCTGAATATAGAGACGTGGAAGACGCGGTTTGGTGGCCTGCATTCTGAATATTGAGGTAGGGGAGACGTGGTTTGGCAGGTGCGTAGAGTTGGTTGGAGTTGTGAAGTGATGAGCGAGATTGAGGGATTGGCGGAGGGGTTTCTGGCGATGCTCGCGAATGAGCGCGGTGCGTCGGAGCATACGGTGCGGGCTTATGCGCGGGAGGTGCGGGGGTTTGCTGCTTATCTGAATGAGATGCTGGGGAAGGATGCGCGAATTGCAGCGGTGGAGCATCTGCATATTCGGGCGTACCTTGGCGTGCTGTATGAGCGGGGGCTGACCAAGGCGAGTGCGGCGCGGGCGCTGGCGGCGATTCGGAGCTGGTTCAAATGGCTGGCGAAGGAAGGGAAGGTGGCGCAGAATCCGGCGCTGCTGGTGAGTACACCGAAGCGGCCGCTGCATCTGCCCCGGGTGCCGAGCATGGAAGAGGTGAACCGGGTGCTGGATTCGCTGGAAGGGCCGGTCAAGCGGGAGATGGCCGAGGCGGCGGCGTGGCCAGAGCGGGATCGCGTGATCTTCGAGCTGTTGTATGGGTGCGGGATTCGCAACTCGGAGCTGGTGGGGCTGAATATGGGCAGCGTGAAGTGGCGGGACGATGCTGTGCTGGTGCGGGGTAAGGGGAAGAAGGAACGTCTGGTTCCGCTGGGAGATGAAGCGGCGGCGGCGCTGAGGATCTATCTGCCGCTGCGCGAAGCAAAGCTGGCGGCAGCAGGGAAGGGTGGGCTGGTGCATGAGGGCCCGCTCGTAACGAACCTGCGGATGCGGGGGGATTGCCGGTTGACGACGCGGAGTGTGGGGCGGATTGTGAAGACGATTGCGTTGAGTCGAGGATTGGCGGCGGATGTGCATCCGCATACGCTGCGGCATGCCTTTGGAACGCACATGCTCGAAGAGGGGGCGGACCTGCGGGCAATTCAGGAGATGCTGGGGCATGAGCGGCTGTCGACCACGCAGAGGTATACGCAGTTGACCGTGGGGCAGGTGCAGCGGGTCTATGACGATACTCATCCGCGGGCGAAGTAGGTCTTGAGCTACTGATATTTTGGGGACGAATCGCAGCAACGAAAGAAGGCATACCCAGGGGCTCAAGCCCCTTTTTCGGCTCTGGAGAGAGGCCAAGGCTAAAGCCTTGGCGTACCTAGAAGCAAATGCGGATTCGTCAGATTCTATCGAAGGCGCTCTGTCCCGAATGTGCCCTGAACGAGTATGTTTTGAACCGAATGCGTCCTGTGCCTAGTGGTTGGCGGAGGGTTTGCTGGGAGCGCGGACGTGGCGGATGAGCAGGACAAGGGGCGCGGCGGCGAGCGTGACCCAGCCGATGATATGGAAGCAGTCCATGAAGGCGAGGACCCTGGTCTGGTGTCCGAGCTGGGTGTAGTAGTAGAGGGCGGCGGCGCGGTCGGCGTCGAACTGCGAGTATCCATGCTGGCGGAGATACTCCGTCATGGTGTGGATGGCCTGCTGCAGAGGGAAGGATGACGAGGTCAGGTTGGCGCCTACGACGCTTTGGTGGAAGTTTTGCCGCCGCTCGCTCATCGCAGTGACAAACGCAATGCCGAAGCTGCCGCCCCAGTTGCGGAAGAAGTTGGTGAGGCTGGAGGCGCGATTGTTCTGGCCCGGCTTCAGTTGGGAGTAGGCGATGACGCTGAGCGGGACGAAGAAGAAGGCGTAGCCGAGTCCTTGAAAGCCGCGAGCCAGGGCATAGTGTGTGTAGTCGGTCTGAAGGTTGAAGCCGCTGTAGAAGAACATTGACGCTGCGACGGTGACGACGCTGATTCCGAGCAGGATGCGGGGATGCACGATGCCGCGCTGAACGAACTGAGCGCTGGCTGGCGCCAGCAGAGTGATGATGAAGGCCCCGGGCCCGAGCACAAGCCCGGCGTCGATCGCCCGATAGCCGTAGAGCGACTGTAGCAACTGCGGGATCATGGTGGTAGTAGAGAAGAGGCCGAAGCCGAAGATGAAATAGAAGACTGAGGCGATGCTGAAGTTGCGATTGGTCAGCAGGTGAAGGTCGATGATGGGGTCGTCGTGGTTGAGTTCCCAATAGATCGCGCACGACCAGGTGGCGATGCCGATGGCGAACATCCAGCGGATGAAGGAGCTTCCGAACCAGTCATCGATCTGGCCGCGATCGAGCATGATCTCAAGGGCCGTGGAGCCGATGCCGATGAGCACGATTCCGACGGCGTCGATGCGGAGCTTGCCGCCGCGGCGCACGGTGGCGCGCTCAGCCTGAAACTCCGGCGGATCGTGCACGAAGCGGTTGGTGAGAAAGAGCGAGAGCAGGCCGATGGGATGTTGATGAAAAAGATCCAGCGCCAGTTGTAGTTGTCGGTGATCCAGCCTCCGAGGACCGGACCGATGGCGGGGGCGGTGACGATGGCGACAGTGTAAAGCGCGAAGGCTGAGGCGCGTTTGGCCGGGGGAAGGTATCGACAAGAATAGCCTGCTCGACCGGTGCGAGGCCGCCGCCGCCGATGCCTTGCAGGATGCGCGCGATGAGGATGATGCCGAGGCTGGGGGCGATGCCGCAGAAGAAGGACGTAATGGTGAACAGTGCGACACAGGCCATGTAATAGTTCTTGCGGCCGAAGACCCGGCTGAGCCACGCGGACATGGGAAGAACGACGGCGTTGGCGACGAGGGAGGTGGTGAGAATCCAGGTGACCTCATCGAAGCTGCGGCCAAGCCCACCGGCGATGTAGGGCAGCGAGACGTTGGCAATGGAGGTATCGAGTAGCTCCATGAAGGTGGCCAGCGTAACCGTAAGGGCGATGACCCAGGGGTTGATGGCTTTCGCGACGCGACGGACAGATGGTTTGATCGCTACGGGTTCGGGAATGGCAGTGAGCGTCGACATGAATAAATGAAACCGATTGGTCTCATTTATTTCGATGCGACGACTATGGAAAAGGAACCAAAAGGTCTCTTATTTTTCCTATTTGGCAGGTGGTGGGGGGGCGTCAGATGTTCAAAAGCATAGAGCGGACTTGCAGTGGCTACTGAAAGCAGAACGAAGTTGCCGCAACACGTCACACGCGACTGGAGTTTTTTGGAGAGTGACGTTTTAAGGGAAGAGCTTTGCGGACCTGAGTTTCGATGTAGCTTTCCAGATGATTGCGGGCATTGCGCAAAGCAGTGTCGGTGCGCTCGATGCGGCTGAGCACCATGCCGCCTTCGAGGCTGGCGATGATGTGGCTGGCGACGTCATCGGGATTGAGATTGGAGTTGACGGTACCCTGTGCAATCCCTTCTTCAAGGATTTTGCGGAGCGCAGACTGCCAGTTGCGAAGAGCTTTGCGAACGCGCTCGCGCAGGACAGGGTTGCCATCGTCGGAGTCGACGGCGGTGTTGAGCAGGGGACAGCCTCCGGGGATGCTGGAGCGGACGGCGAAGCGGGCGATGTGCTGCTTAAGGCGGTCGATGGGGTCAGGAATGTCATCGAGACCTTGAGTACGGAGGGCGGAGGCAGTAGCCCAGGCAAAGTCGAAGGCCTCTGCAGCCAGTTCTTCCTTGCTCTCGAAGTGGCGGTAGATGCCGCCTTTTTCGAGGCCCGTGACCTCCATGATGTCGTTGAGAGAGCAGCCGTTGTAGCCATGCTGATTGAAGAGAGGGGCGGCCTGGGCGATGATGCGTTGCCGGGTTGCTTCGCCTTTGCTCATAGCGCTTCGCTCCGATCTATTGAAACCGAACGGTCTCTAAATGGTAGCACAAAGACACAAGGGATGATGCAAACGGCGTGAAGTGGTTGTTTGATACGAGCGAACCGCAGGTCCTTCGACTGCGTCTCTCGCGATGAAACTGCGAGAGACTTCGCTCAGGATGACAATATCTATGTCTAGCAGTCACTTATGAGACAAGGGTATATGTCGATATCTCTTTAGTAGAGGGAGACGGCGGGGTCGATGGTGCGGGACCAGTGGTCAATCCCCCCGGCGAGGGATTGAGCGTGGTCGAAGCCCTGATTGCGGAGCCACATGGTTACGCTGAGAGAGCGTGCTCCGTGATGGCAGAGAACTACGATGGGTGCGTCGGGGTCGAGTTCCTGATGGGCGCGGGAGGTGACTTCGCCCATAGGCATCAGGAGCGAGTCGGGCAGACTGGCGGTCTGGAACTCCCATGGTTCGCGGACGTCGAGCAGGAGAGGCGGGTTGGGCTGCCCGCGTTGCTGGGCGAAGGCTTCGGCGGTGATTTCAGGTTCGAGCATGGTTCTATTATGCGGGACTATGCGGTATCAGGGCTCAAGCGGCGACGGGAATGGAGCGGGGTCGGGAACTGCTTCAGCGGCCGCTGGTGAGCCAGAGCATGTAGGGGTAGAGCAGAAGAAACAGGATGAGGAAGATGGCGAGGAGATCCATGTACAACATTAGAAGGACGCCGGCGTGATAGAGATCCCATTGGTGACTGCGACTTCGTACGCAGCGGTAGGTATCGGCGCTGCCGATGAAGACGACGATCGTGGGGATGATGAGCAGCAGGGTTGGACGGGCGTTAGGAAAGTCCGAGAGGAAATAGGCACCCGCCAGGCTGAGAAGGACGAGCACACTGCCGCGCATGGGCGAGTGTGTTCTCGGATTGAAGATGCGGGTTCTCACGCTTTGGGAAAAGGAGCTATCTATAAGAATAGGCCATGACTGGGTAGTTGGCACGGCTATGCGAAGACGGCGGATCGGCCACGGGCTTTCGACCGCAGATTTGCACGGAGGATTGCCGATGATTGATCAACGCCGGTTTGCACCGATTTGGCGGATAAAGTGGATGCGGCTATTCGGGCTTGTCTTCCGCCATTAAAATCTGGAGGGCGAGAGGCCGCTCCAACATGCAGTCCATGCGCGCGATGGAGGTCATGGCCCGCTCGATGGTGGCGGTAAGGCTGGGCTCGGTGGTGACGACGAATGGGAGACGGTGCTTGGGATGGCCGGGCCGCTGCAGGAGGGAGTCGATGTTTGCCCCGACCTTGGCGAGCGCGCCGGCGATGGCGGAGACGATTCCGGGCTTGTCGTCGACGACGAAACGAAGGTAGTGCGGAGCCATGAACTCGCTGGTGACGGTGCGCTTGCGTATAGGAAGCTGCACGGTGCTACAGTTCTGCGCGACCGCCAGCAGGTCGGAGACGACGGCTACCGCGGTAGGTTCTCCTCCCGCGCCGTGGCCGGAGAAGACGACATCGCCGCCGAAACGTCCGCTGGCGACGACCATGTTTTGCGTGCCATGGGACCAGGCCATGGGCGAGCTGAGCGGGATGAGCATGGGAGCGACGCGGGCGTGGACGACGCTGCCTTCGCGCTGGGCGCGGGAGACCTGACGGATGGTGCAGTTCAGCTCTTTGGCATACGTGAAGTCGATGGCTTCGATGGTGGCGATGGATTGGGTGGCGACCGCGTCGGGATCGAGCTCGGCATGGAGCGCGATGCGGGAGAGGATGCAGAGCTTGGCGCGAGCGTCGAATCCATCGACGTCGGCGGAGGGATCGGCCTCGGCATAGCCGAGCTGCTGGGCATCGGCGAGGACGGTGGCGTAGTCGGCTCCGCTCTCCATGCGGCTGAGAATGTAGTTGCAGGTGCCGTTGAGGATGCCGCTGAGCCGCGCGACCTGGTCGCCGCCGAGGCCCTGCTGCATGCCGGGAATGACCGGGACGCCTCCGGCGACGGCGGCTCCGTAGGCCAGATGCACGTTATGCTGCGCGGCCAGCCTGGCGAGGCTGGCGCCACGGTAGGCAATGAGCTGCTTGTTCGCGGTCACGACCGACTTACCGGAAGCGAGCGCCCTGCGCAGCCAGCCTTCGATGGGGGTGAGGCCACCCATGAGCTCGACGACGATATCGACGTTCGATTTGAGGATGTCGTCGATGTTCTCCGTCCAGATGACGGAGGAGGGCACGGCTTTGGCTGCGGCGGAGGTCCGCTTGCGCTCGACGTCGCGGTTGTAGATGTGGGTCAGTTGCAGGCCGGGGAACTTCGAGGCGGCGAGGACCTTGGCCACGGAGCTGCCCACGGTGCCGAAGCCGAGCAGCGCTACTTTTATGGTCGCGTCGGTTTGCTTTTTCTTCAGGTCTGCTTGTTTCTTTTTCGTTGCCATATTCAATAGTCGATTCTGCCGGCGTACTTGCGCCATGCTTCGAAGTTTGAGATTGCCTGCTGCCGCAATAGGTTTGCGGATGGAATTTTGCGCTGGTCCGAGGGACGCTTGATCTCTTCGTAGAGAAAGGCATCGTCGAAACCGGCCGCGGCGGCGTCTGCCGAGGTGTTGCCATAGAAGATCGCGTCGCAATGGGACCAGTAGATCGCCGCCAGGCACATGGGGCAGGGCTCGCAACTGGTGTAGACCTCGCAGCCGGCGAGATCGAAGGTCGAAAGCGCGGTGGCCGCATTGCGGAGAGCCACAACCTCCGCGTGCGCGGTGGGGTCGTTGTTCGCGGTGACCAGATTGACCCCGGTTGCGACGATTTCGCCCGACTTCACAATGACTGCGGCGAACGGACCGCCGTGCCCCGAGGTGACGTTTTCCGTCGCCAGGGCGATCGCCTTTTCCATGAAGATTGGGTTGCCCTGCATTCGGTTCAGTATCCTTATTTCAGATTCCGCAATTGGCACGGACAGAGTGACGGATACTCAAATTATGGCACATGCGCAGCCTGTCCTTGCTAAGCTAGCATGAGTGTAGACACCGACTCCGGCATGGCCATCGAATCGATCAATCCCGCGAACGGTAAGCTTGTGCGCCGTTTTGAGGCGCTCACCGGCGAAGGGGTGCGCGAGAAGATCGCGCTGGCCTCGGAGGCGTTTCGCGACTATCAGGCGGTTCCGCTGGAGCACCGCGCGCTGTGCATGCGCAAACTGGCGTCGATTCTGGAAGAAGAGACCGAAGAGCTGGCGGCGGTGATCACAGAGGAGATGGGTAAGCCTCTGCATACGGCGCGGCTGGAAGTGCTGAAGTGCGCAGCGGGTTGCCGCTACTACGCAGACCATGCCAGCCGGATTCTGGCGCCGGAGTCGATTCCGACGGAGGCCAGCGCAAGCTATGTTCGCTGGGACCCGTTGGGGGTGGTGTTGGCGGTGATGCCGTGGAACTTTCCTTTTTGGCAGGTCTTTCGCTTTCTTGCGCCCGCGCTGATGGCGGGCAATGTGGGCTTGTTGAAGCACGCGTCCAATGTGCCGCAGTGCGCGATTGCGATTGAGTCGCTGGTACGCCGCGCCGGGTTTCCGCGAGGGACGTTTCAGGCGTTGCTCATTGACTCGCGGCAGGTGGAGTCCGTGCTGGGCGACGAGCGGATCGCGGCGGTGACGGTGACGGGCAGCGAACCGGCGGGACGGGCGGTAGCGGCGCAGGCTGGCTGGCTGATCAAGAAATCGGTGCTGGAACTGGGCGGCAGCGATCCGTTTATCGTGATGCCTTCCGCCGATCTCGATGTAGCGGTTGAGACCGCGGTGCGGGCGCGGTGCGTCAACAGCGGCCAGTCGTGCATTGCGGCGAAGCGCTTCCTCGTCGCCGACGAGATCTATGACGAGTTTGAATCGCGCTTCGTCGCGGGCATGGAGACGATGCGTGTCGGCAACCCGATGAAGGACACCACCGACATTGGACCGCTGGCGACGGCGGCTATTGTCGAGGAGCTTGCGGCGCAGGTACAGGCGGCGGTGCGGGCCGGGGCGCGCATCCTGACCGGCGGCGAGCGCATGGTGGGCGAGGGCAACTACTTCGAGCCTACGGTGCTGGCCGGTGTGCCGCGAAGCTGCGCGGTGTATCGGGAGGAGCTCTTCGGTCCCGTGGCGTTGATCTTTCGGGTTGCGAATCTGGATGAGGCGATCGAAGTGGCGAACGACACGACCTTTGGACTGAGCGCGTCGGTGTGGACGCGAGATGAGGCGGAGCAGCGACGCCTGGTCACGGAGCTGCAATGCGGAGCGGTGTTCGTCAACGCGATGGTAGCAAGCGATCCGAGACTGCCGTTTGGCGGCATCAAGCGCTCGGGCTATGGGCGCGAACTCTCGGCTGCGGGGATGCGAGAGTTTCTCAACGCGAAGACCGTGGTGGTTTCGTAAGATACCAATAGACAGACTCTATTCGGCAAGATAAAGGGCATAAAAAAGAGGCGCGGCCAGATTGCTGGCCGCGCCTCTTTTTCATGTGAGTTTAGTTAGAAGTTGAACGACATGTTGAGAGAGATGCGCCGCAGCGACGAGCTGCTGGTGTAGGGATTACCGGCCAACTGGGTGGAGCGTCCGAACAGTTTCTGCGAGGTCAAGGTTGCATTGGGCGTGGCGTAGTCGGCGTTGTTGAAGAGGTTCTGAACCTGTGCCGAGAACGTCAGGTTGTACTTCTTGCCGGTGTTGCTGCCGCCGCCAAAGGGACCGCCGCCACGGCCGCCACCGCCACGGGGTCCGCCGCCGGGACCGCCGGGGCCTCCTCCTTGCGTCTTGGGCCCAGTGGAGGGTCCGAAGCCAAAGGCCTTGGAGGCGCGGACGTTGGTGGTAAACAACGCGGGGCCGGTGCAGTAGTTGATCGGGATCGGCGCCTGACCTGCGGCGGGGGTGACGAAGCTGCCGCAGCCAGCGATGGTATTCGATCCGGGCTGGCCAGCGGCGATGCCGTTGGAGGCGCCGAATGCGGGCCGGTCGTTGAAGACGCTGTCGCCGTTCAGATCGCGGCCAAGAGTCACGTTAAACGGGGTTCCCGAAGAGGCGACGATGAAGGGGCTGAGCGAGATGTTATACGGCAGCGAGACGTTGCCGCCGAGGAAGAGCCGATTGCGCCGGTCGAATACGGCACGACCGTAGTCCGCGCCGATGTTATAGGGCTGGGACGGGAAGGAGTTGATGCCGCCGGTATCCGACTTGGCGAAGTTCAGGACGTAGTATCCGAAGATGGAGAGGGCCTTCTGGCGAACGTTGAAGTTAGTGATCAACTCGTTCTGCCGGTAGACGCCTGCGGCCTGGTACTGGGTGATGACGGCGGGAGCCTCGGTTCCGACCGGAGGAATTGGGTAGATAAAGTTGCCGTTCACATCCTTGCCGGTTGGCGCATTGACGTTCTGGCTGATGAACTGGTGTACGCCGCGGGTGTTAAGGTAATTGACCGACAGCGTTGCGCCGCGGAAGAGCTGTTGATCGGCTCCGATGGCGAACTCCATGGCGTAAGGTGTGCGCAGGTTCGTGGCCGCCGAGACGGTGGAGTTGCCGTTTGGCGTTCCGGTGGTGCAGCCGCTGAGGTTGGTGGGGGAGCAGGTAGCGGTGTCAGGCCTTGCCAGAATGGTCTGGATCTGGTTCTTGCCATTCAACTGAACCGTCGTCAGGATATTGTCGAGCCTGAAGCGGTCATAGAAGATGCCGAAGCCGCCGCGGATCACGGTCTTTGGCGTACCCTTGCCACTTCCCACACCGTAGGCGAACGACAGGCGGGGAGCGATGTCGTGGTGATCGCCGATGCGGTTCTGGGTCTCGTAGCGGATGCCGTAGCTGAAGGTAAGGTTCGGCATCACCTTCCAGTCATCTTCGGCGTAGACTCCGAGATCGACCATGGTCGCGTTCACGGAAGGATTGAGGATCCTCGTCCTCTTGAACTGGCTGGCCTGGTGGTTGTCAAACGCGGAGACGGTGTCGGTAGGGTTGGCTGAGGCTGGGCACTCCGAGGCGAGCAGGCAGTTGTAGGTGAAGCTGCCGTTGCTGCCTGCATCCGAGGTCTGCGCGTCGCGCGTGGAGCGCAAACGTCCGCCGAACCGTATGAAGTGCTTCTGTAGTTGGATCGAGGTGTAGTTGTGCAGCTCGAAGTGGGTCTGGTTGTCGGTGTTCGTGCCGGCGTTCGAGCCGCCATCGGTAAAGTTACCCTGGACGATGATCGATGGGTCCTTGCTCAGAGGCGTCTGCGAGCTGTGGTCGCGCTCATACTCAAAGCGCGTCTCGTTGATGACGCGAGAGCTTATCACCTGGGTGTCGGTCATCTGCAGGGTGATCTCGGAGCTGCTGGTGTTGTAACCGGTCTTGGGAAGGCTGAGATTGCCGATGCCCTGGTTTGACTGATCGCTCTGCATATAGCGGAAGCGCGTGGAGAGCGTGTTCTTTTCGCCTAATTGCAGGTCGATACGCGGGCTGATGTCGGTACGGATATTGGGAGTCGGATTGGCAAACTGATAGGAGCAGGAGGTTTGGCCCGCCGCGCAGGGGAACATGGAGGGGAGCACTGTCGCGTTGACGATGGAGTTGTCCTGAATCGACCGGTGCGATCCGCCCAGGGTGAACGAAGCATTGGGCGCGATTGGGCCAGTGATATTCCCGAACATAAAGATGGTGTGATAGGGCGGCTGGGTGATGGGGGTCTGCCCAGGGCTGACATTGGCATTCAAGAGCGGATTGCCGCTGTTGAACCCCGAGGTATTTCCGCTCATCTGGAAAAAGCCGTGGAACTTGTCGGTACCGGGCTTGGTGAAGATCTGAACGCGGCCATAGCCGAGGCGGTCATACTCCGCCGAGAAGGGATTCTGGTTGATGCGGATCTCGCGGATCGAGGACTTGGGAGGCAACTGGCCGCCGGTAAATCCGTCGACGTAGATCTGGCCGCCGTTCGGCCCTGCGGAAGGCCCCGCGAGGGCAGTCAACTCCGAGGAGAGCTCGTCGGGATCGTCCGACAAAGCATCAAGATCTTTTCCCTTGATGACGGTGGAACTGGCGTTGCTGTCGGCATCGACGCTGACCTGTGCCGTCTGGGCCGTTACCTGCACCTCCTGCGCCTGCGCCTCGATCGACATCTTGACATCGAGCGTAATCGTCTGGCTGGCATTCACTTTTTCGCCCAGCTTGACGAACGATGCGAAGCCCGGCATGGTCACGGTGACGGAGTAGGTTCCGGCGGGGACATTATGCACCACGTAGGCCCCATCGCCCTGCGACTGGGTAACGATCGCCTTGCCGGATGCCGGGGTCAGCGTGACGGTCGCGCCTGGAATGACTGCCTCATCGGGATCGGCGACCGTGCCTTGCACCGTAGCGCCCTTCTGCTGAGCGCTCGCAACCATCGGCGCAAAAAGCACAACCATCGGCACGAAAGCGATTGAAAAAAGTACAACAAGCCTCAAAGCGGAACGAAATGACATTACTACTCCTCGAAGAAAAATACGGTTGTTACGGATGGGGCAAAACATTACTGGGGGGTACCGCCGCCGGCGTCAGGCGCGTCTCCGCCGACATTCCATGGGGAGAGGGACATTGTCGCCGCGCCCGGGGCAGCGAGAATTGGCTCGACCCCCGAAAGCAGGGTTACGGCAGTGACATCGGGACTTCCAGGGGTCGCTTGCGAGGCCACGATCATGACGGCATCGCCCGTTTTCAGATCGGCGATGGTCTCTGTGGGTAGTCTGCTCAACATCTGCGAGAGATCCATGCCTGCGGAACGTCCCTGCTCTTCGCCGGACGGGGGAGTGGCGGCATTGGATGGCGCCGCCGCGGGCCGGGCACCGCCAGTGCTGCTATGGGCACCGCCAGCGCCAGCGGGGGCCGCAGCAGCACCGCCGCGAGCCCGTGCGGCAAAGCGCGCCGCAGCCTGGGCAGGCAGCCTGCGCGCATCGGAGTCGGGGGTGAGCTTCACTGTCATCGTCCGCTTGGTCGCCAGGTCCTTCAAGGTAAAGGTTCCATTTGCGGCGTCGAGCGATGCGATCGTACCGGCGAGATGCAGGAAGGAGCCGCTGACGACGACTTCGGCCTGTAGAGAAAGGCCGTCGTCCGATTTGGCGCCGAGAACGCGCAGTTGATCGCCTGCGCGAACCTCTGCCAGCGTGCTTGGCTGCGCATCTTCAAACTTGACCGAGGCTCCGGCATAGCGGCGGAACTGGGTGCTGCTCGAGGTATGGACTTCGAGCTTCTTTGCGCCTACGGCTACGGTCAGGGTTCCCGTTGCTTCATCGACTGCGCTGACGAGACCGCCTGTGCCGCGCTTCTGCCAGTCCGCCTGCTCCTTCGCATGCTGCTGGGCGATGTCCTGGGCCTTCATCAGAATGACGCGCGATGCGGTGAACGATGAGGCATCGTCACCGGCTTTTCCGGAGATCAGAATCCTGTCGCCCGGGGTGATATCGCCAAGCGTGATGGGCTGCGCCGACTTCAAATCCTTACTGCCGGGCGCTAGTTGAAGGATGTGCGCGCCCTCGGCGACGCTGACGGCGACCTGCTGGCCCGCGTCGGTGGTCAGAGTGATGGTGGAGCCGGAGATTACCTTGACTGTCCCGATTCTGGGAGCGGCTGCCGGGGCTGCGGCGGGTGCCTGCGCGACCGCGCTAGAAGCGGCCAACCCGGCTGCGGGAAGCAGCAGGCCCGCGCCCAGCATCGATGCCCGAAAGATTGATGCCCGGAAGATTCCAAGCCTTGTAACCATTGTGGTTATCCTTAAAATTTGCCGCAAAAATATCGGTTTCGGCCGAGGTAATTGAGAAGCCGCCCGTCAGTAAGAAAGACGGACCAGCAACTCAAAAGTTTCCGGTTTGAAAGGCTAATTCGCGATTGGGAATATGCGAAGCCAAGGTGAACCTAACAGGTCGAGGATTAAAACAGCCTTAATCACTCGATTAACCTATTGTAATGCGAATCACAGGCAGGAAAACTCCTGTCTGCCTACTTCGATGAGACTGCAAAAAATGGGAGTCCTAGGTTGTCTCGCAGGAGAATATAGCGAGGCGGTCAGGCGGCAGCAGCACCTTTCCTCCCCTGATCTCGATGTCGCCGTGCGAAGCGAGCAATAAAGGATACTGACCCGGATTTTCAAGTTCGACGGGAGCTTCGCCCAGATTGCACATCATCCTTACCTGACCGCGATCCATGGTGAGCCATCGCTTGTCTTCGTCGAACCGGACCTTCACATGCCCCATATTGCCGTCGTTGAGCGACGTTGAGCCCCGGCGGAGGCGGATGAGTTGACGGAACCACTCCAGCATTTCGCCGTGGCGGCCTTCGTGGACCTCATTCCAGTTCAGCTTGGAGCGTTCGAAGGTCTCTACCTTTTCGGGGTCGGGAATCACGTCGGGGTTCCAGCCGAAGGCGGCGAACTCTCGTTTACGGCCTTCGCGTACGGATGTGGCCATGGCGGGGTCGTCGTGGTCGGCGAAGTACTGGAAGGGAGTAGAGGCTGCAAACTCCTCTCCCTGAAAGAGCAGGGGAATGAAGGGGGACATCAGCACGATTCCTGCGGCCACTCTGGCGCGGTCGATGCCGATGATCTGTTCCAGCCGGTCGCCCGTGGCACGATTGCCAACCTGATCGTGATTCTGAATGAAGCCGACAAAGCGGTGGCCGGAGAGATCATTGACAGGACGTCCGTGGGTGCGGCGGCGATAGCGGGAGTACACCCCGTCGTAGACGAAGACCGATGTAAGCGCCTTGGCGAGTTTTTCGAAGGAGCCAAAATCGACGTAATAGCCTTTGCCTTCGACCTCTACATTGAGGATGGTAAAGAGCGCGTGGTGGAAGTCGTCGGTCCACTGCGCATCCATGCCGAAGCCGCCGGCTTCGAGGGGCTTGACCATGCGGGGATCGTTGAGGTCGCTTTCGGCGATCAACACCAGCCTACGCTCCAGCATCGATGAAAGAATCTCGACCTCGGCCGAGAGCTGTTCCATAAAGTGGATCGCCGACCGGTCCATGAACTCGTGCACGGCATCGAGCCGCAGGCCGTCTATGTGATAGTTGCGGAGCCACATCAGGGCGTTGTCGCAGAAGAAGCGCCGCACCTGGTCGCTGCCCGCGTCCTCGAAGTTGACGGCGTCGCCCCACGGCGTGCAGTGGCGGCTGGTCAGATACGGGCCAAACTTCGTGGTGTAGTTTCCGACCGGCCCGAAGTGGTTGTAGACCACGTCCAGAACAACGGCGAGGCCGCGGGAATGACAGGCGTCGACAAAGCGTTTGAGGCCATCGGGGCCGCCGTATTGATCGTTCACTGAAAACAGCGCGACGCCGTCGTAGCCCCAGCCATATTTGCCGGGGAACTCGACGACAGGCATCAACTCGATGTGAGTGACGCCTACTTGAAAGAGGTAATCGAGCCGTTCTATCGCTGCGTCGAAGGTTCCCGCAGTGGTGAACGTGCCGACGTGCATCTCGTAGATAATGGCGCCGGAGAGCGGAGGCCCTTGCCAGCGGTCATCGTTCCACGCGAACGACTTGTGATCGTAGAGCCGCGATGGGCCGTGAACTCCATGAGGCTGCCACAGTCCGCGAGGATCAGGATAGGGGGTTGGGTCGTCGTTGAGCAGAAAGGCGTAGTCGGTGCCGCTCGTGGCCGCTTCAACCGGTGCTTTCCACCATCCTGAATAGTCCGGGCCAGACATGGGATACAGCGCATCGCCGATCTTGATGGCAAGCCTGGTTGCGTTAGGTGCCCACACGCCGAATTCATGCATCGTTTCGCTCCTCCATGTGTTCGGTGTGATGCTTCCGCACCAGCAGGGCGACGGGAAAATCATTCAGTAAGTTTTTGAGGAGAATCTTTCCGCCTTCGATCGTCGCCCCGGTCATGCGGTTCATCCATGTTCCTTCGGGAAGGGTCACGGTCGTTTCGCGCCAGGTGCCGCCGAGCTTCACCGTAAGCCGGGGTACAACAACGGCCAGTGAATCCCCGCGCAGGTAGGCAATCGCATGTTCACACTTCGATCCTTCGACCGCCAGTGGCGTATAGGCAGCGTCAGCGCCAAACCATTGCGGCTGCTCGCGCCGCAACTGGAGCGCTTGGTGAACGAGCCACATCTTCGGCAGGCCCTCGTCGTCGCGCGACATGATCCCAGCTATCCTGTCAGGGCCATGGATCTCCTTCAACTCGGCAAGCAATTGGCGGCGCAGCTTGTAGTCCACCGGTCTGCGATTGTCGGGATCGACCAGGCTCAGGTCCCATAACTCTGTTCCCTGATAAGTGTCCGGCACACCGGGAGCAGTGTATTTCAACAGCGTCTGAGAGAGAGAGTTCACGCGGCCCGCATCCTTTACCTTGCCGACGAACTGCTCCAGGTCGCGCAGGAAGGGCGGATGGGCAAGCGTGCCCGCGATGAATTCGTTAAGCGCATCTTCAAACGGCTTGTTGTTTGCGGTCCACGTCGTCTGCTGCTTGGCCTCGCGGGCAGCCTTGTTCATGTACTGCTGCGCCCGCTCGACGGTCAGCGGCCACGCGCCGATCAGGGTCTGATAGTAGAGATACTCGGTGTTGCGGTCGGGCATGATGGCGGAGCCGGAGCGTCCGGTGCGGAACGCGCCGTTCATGCGGAACCAGCGATGAATGGCGGCGCTGAAGCGCGCGGGCATCTCGGAGAGAACAGCGATGCGGGCGCGGACGTCTTCGCTGCGCTTGGTGTCGTGGGTGGAGAGGGTAGTCATCGTCAGCGGATGCGTGGTCTGCATCTTCTGGCAATACGCATGGAACTCCGCGGTGCTGATGCCATCGCGTCCGGGATCGCCACCGACCTCGTTCATCGAAGAGAGTCGGTTGTAGCAGTACAGCGCCGTATCTTCGACACCCTTCGCCATCACCGGTCCGGTGAACTGCTGGAAGCGGAGCAGGAATTCGCTCTCCTGCTTGCCCTTCACCTTCATGGTGAGAACGTCGCGCAGGAAATCGAAGAGGCCGCCGCCGATATCCTGCCGCTCGCGCTTGGCATATTCAGTTGCATGCGAGATGAAGGCCTTGTCCTCTTCGGTAATCTCTTCGCGGGCGGGGACGACGTAGGTGCGATAGATGGAGAAGCACGCTGCAACCTCGCGGATCGCGCGACGTATCTCGGCGCGGGTATAGTCCCGCTGATTGCGGTTGGCTTCGCCGATCTCGACGAACATGCTGGTCAGACGGTTGACGTCGCTGCCCAGTCCTTCCTGGGTGACGACGACCTTTTTGTCATGCGCAATTACAGGAAAATTTGTCAGTTGTCCGGCGAATTCACGGCCCAGAAACGCCTGGTAGACCTTGCTCAACTCGATCATGCCTTGCGGCGAAACCAGTACGCCCGCAGCGACGTTGAGGAAGTCGTATCCGGTTGTTCCTTCGATGGGCCAGCTCTCGCGGAGAAACTCTCCGGGCTCGAGAATTTTTTCGCCGACGATCCATGCATCCGGCGCGCGCTCGCGCAGCCGCGTCAGATACTCGAGCGGATCGCGCAGGCCATCGGGGTGATCGACGCGAACGCCGTCGAGCACGCCCTGCTGCAGCCAATCCAGAACCAGCGCATGGGTCTCTTCAAAGACGTGCTCCCGCTCCACGCGCAGCCCGATCAGCGAATTCACATCGAAGAAGCGGCGATAGCCAAGCTGCTGGTCCGCGGTCTTCCAGTAGGAGAGGCGGTAGTTCTGCTGATTGAGAAAATCGTCGAGTGCGTCGAGATGGCCATTCAGCTCGACCAGCGAACGATCGATCGCGCCGCAGACTCCGGGCTCTTCGGCGCACAGTCTCTCCAGCAGCGTAAGCAGGACGACCTTGTCGCGATGGCGCGCAAGAATCGTTCTGCGGTCGACATACTCGGGCGCGGGCAGACGCCCAAACGATGCGGCAAGAAAGCTCAGCGTGTCGGACTTCGCGTACTCCGCCGCGCGGGAAAGAATTACGGGCAGGGAAGGAGGAGCCACGGGAAATGTTTGGCCTGCGCACTCGACCTGAAACTTGTTTTCGCGGCGCACAACTTTAATGCCGCCGGCCTGCAACACGCGGCCGTACTGGTCATCGAGTACCGGCACCAGAACTTTGTCGCGCAGCCGCTCTTCCTGCGGCTGCCAGTCGATGTCGAAGAACGACGCATAGCGGCTGGAGGTCCCGTTCTCCAGCACGTCCCACCAGTAGCGGTTCTCCTTGCCGAGAGACATGTGGTTGGGCACAACATCGAGCACCTGTCCGAGGCCGACCTCTTTGAGCTTCTTGCAGAAGCGGTCGTGACCGGCGTCTCCGCCCAGCTCCTTATTTACTTTTTGATGATCGACGACATCGTATCCATGCGTGCTGCCGGGAGCAGCTTGTAGATAAGGAGAGCAGTAGACATGAGACACGCCAAGCGAAGAGAGATACTCCGCGATATCTGCGGCATCGTCAAAGGAAAACCCCTTATGCAATTGCAGACGATAAGTAGAGCTGGGAATACGCAACATCACCCTCAAGAGTAATTGAATTAAGACCAAAAATGGCAGTCTCTGGTTAGAGGGAAAATTGCTCAATTTGGTTGTATGCCGCATCCGCAAATATGCTCTATTCGCTGCCATCCGGCGTCCACATGCCGGCAATTGCATATGCGGCATGGATCAGCGCAATATGGGTCAATGCCTGCGGAAAATTTCCGACCAGGCGTTTGCCAATGGGATCGTATTCTTCCGACAGCAGACCGACATCGTTGCGTAATTTTAACAGACGCTCGTAGAGAGCGATGGCGTCATCCTTGCGCCCGATGAGCCACAGATTAGTGACCATCCAGTAGCTGCATGCGAGAAAGACTCCTTCGCCGCCGGAGAGACCGTCCTTGGTGCTTTTTGTGTCGTAGCGCAGCACGAAGCCGCCCTTCATCAGGCGTTGCTCGATTGCTTCGACCGTGCCGCGAATGCGGGGATCGCCGGGCGGAAGAAATCCAACCATCACAATCCTCAGGCACGATGCGTCCAGTTGCTTCGATCCATAGGACTGCACAAAGCTGTTCAACTTTTTGTTGAACCCTTTTTCGCAGACTTGCTTATGAATCTGATCGCGCACCTTGCGCCATCGCGTGAGATCGCCGCCGCCATCATAACGCTCATGATGTTTGATGGCGCGGTCGAACGCGACCCAGGCCATCACCTTCGAGAAGGTGAAGTGCTGCCGCCCGCCTCGCGTCTCCCAGATGCCTTCATCCGGCTTCTGCCATATGTCGCAGAGATGATCGATGAGAGAGGCCTGCAAGGAAGTCGCAGGAATGCGGATGCTCTCCTCCGCCTCTGGAGTCTTGGCGAGCGCCGCCGCCACTTCTCCGAACACATCCAGTTGAAACTGGTTGACGGCTGCATTGCCGATGCGCACGGGCCGGGATTTTTTGTAGCCGGGCAGCCAGTCCGCCTCCCACTCGATGAGCTGCCGCTCTCCCCAGATTCCGTAGATGGTCTGCACCTGATCGGGAGCGCCGGCGATAGCCCGCAGCAGCCACATGCGCCAGGCGATGGCTTCCTCCTCGTATCCCGCCAGCATTAGGATCATCAGAGTGAAGGCGGTGTCACGGAGCCAGCAATAGCGGTAGTCCCAGTTGCGCGGGCCACCAATCTTCTCCGGCAGGGAGGTGGTGATTGCAGCGACAATTCCGCCCGAAGGTCTGTAGGTAAGCGCCTTCAACGTAATCAACGATCGCTCGACGGCGTCCTTGTAAGGGCCGTTATAGGTGTTGCGCTGCGACCAGTCGGTCCATAGCCTCTGGGTCTCGGCCAGCGCTTTGGCAGGAGGAGTCATCGGCGGAAGATCGGCAAGCGACGATAAGCTCGTCAGTGTGAAGGTCACCGTCTCGTGGGCCTTGACCGTGAAGTCGCTCACTGTCGTCATGCCTTCGCCGCGCAGGGGAGCCTTGGTACGCAGCACCACCATATCCGGCCCGGCGACCGCGCGCAATTCGCCGTTGGTGCTGGTGACCCATGGCGTGGTGCGGCCATAGTCGAATCGGATAGCGAGGTCCATCCGCATGGCAACCTCGCCGCGGATACCGCGCACGATCCGCACAAGATTGGAATGATCATCGCGCGGAGGCATAAAGTCGGTGATGCATACATCGCCGTCGGGGGTTTCAAACGTAGTGTCTACCACCAGCGTATGCGGCTTATATTGCCGCTGAGTCGTCTTTACCTTTCCCACAGGAGCTATCTTCCAGAATCCATGGTCCCGCGTCCCCAGCAGCGCTGCAAAACATGCGCCGGAAGAGAAGGTTGGCCAGCAGAGCCAGTCGATCGAGCCTTCACGAGAGACCAGCGCACCCGTCTCGCAATCGCCGATCAGGCAGTAATCCTCAATCGCTGCTGCATGAAGAAGTCCCTTTTGCTTTTTTTTACGTTCCGCCACTTATCCTCACCTCTCACTTGGCGTTGACTCGCCAGCAACGAACATGGTCCAATTCGCATCTCTATTAAGAAGCGGCTGACCTGTAAACGGTAGGATGCATGTAGCAAATAATTTGCCGGAACAATCTGTCGAAGCGAAACGAACAACACAAAGTTTTCTGGAATTGAGTTGAATGAAACCTGTCGAGGGCCGCAAGCGCGTCATCATTGAAGATGTTCAACCACAAGTAGACTGCGGGCGCTATCCCGCCAAACGAACGCTTGGCGATAGGGTTACGGTTACTGCGGCCATCTTTGCGGACGGTCACGACCATGTGGCAGGCCGCCTGCTATTTCGTCACGAGAGTGAGCGCGACTGGCATTCGACGTCGATGATCGCGCTTACAAACGATCTGTGGACAGCGACGTTTTCGGTCGACAAACTCGGAACGTGGATCTACGCGATTGAGGCGTGGGTCGATCATTTCGGCACGTGGTGCGCCGATTTGCAGAAGCGGCTCGCCGCTCAGCATGATCCCACGGCAGATTCCGTTACAGCTTCCCAGAATATTCCGCTGGCTTTGCGTACCGGCGCAACTCTGCTCGAAGACATTGCCGCGCGCGCGAAGGGTGCGGACGCCAGACTGCTGGACCAGATTCTTGTCTCGCTGTGCTGGATGGCCGATCAAAAGGCAGATATCTCCGAATATCCCCTTTGTGATGAGATCGTCGACCTCGTCAACCGGTATCCCGACCTTACCCTTGCGACTCGATATCATCAGGATCTTGCGGTGTGGGTCGATCGCGAGCGCGCTCGTTTCTCCACCTGGTACGAGTTGTTTCCGCGCTCCACTTCACCGGACCCCAGCCGCCATGGAACTTTTGCGGATGTCCAAGCGCTTCTTCCCGACATCGCCGCGATGGGCTTCGACGTCCTGTATCTTCCCCCGGTCCATCCCATCGGCGATGCCTTCCGCAAGGGCCCTAATAATAACGTCGTCGCAACAAAGGGCGATCCGGGAAGCCCGTGGGCGATCGGAGCGAAGGATGGAGGCCACACCGCCATTCATCGGCAACTCGGCACACTCGATGACTTTAAACGCCTGGTCGCCGCGTCGCACATGCATGGCATGGAGATTGCGCTTGATATCGCTTTTCAATGTTCGCCGGATCATCCCTGGGTTAGCGAACATCCCGACTGGTTCATCAAGCGTCCGGACGGCTCCATTCAGTACGCCGAAAATCCGCCCAAGAAATATCAGGACATCTATCCGCTGAACTTTGAATCGCCGAAGTGGCGTACGCTTTGGCAGGCGCTGCATGACGTCTTCGCCTACTGGATCGAGCACGGAGTTCGTATCTTCCGCGTCGACAATCCGCACACCAAGGCGCTGCCGTTCTGGGAATGGTGCATCGCGGAGATTCATAAGAATCATCCCGACGTGATCTTTCTGGCCGAAGCGTTTACACGTCCGCACGTGATGTACTCTCTGGCCAAGGCAGGCTTCACGCAGTCGTACACCTACTTCACCTGGCGCAATGCGCGCGCCGAGTTGCAGGAGTACTTCGAAGAGATCACCAAGCCGCCGGTCACGGACTTCTTCCGCCCTAACCTGTGGCCGAACACGCCCGACATTCTGCATGCCGCGTTGCAGAACGGCGGACGCCCCGCATTCATGCAGCGGTTGATCCTTGCGGCTACGCTGGGCGCAAACTACGGCCTCTACGGTCCTGCATTTGAGTTGGGCGAGAATCTTCCGGCGAAGCCCGGCAGCGAAGAGTATCTCAACAGCGAGAAGTATGAGATTCGCCGGTGGGATCGTGCGGCGCATCACAGCCTCGCTCCACTGGTCACGCGGCTCAACCAGATCCGCCGCAAAAATCCGGCGCTGCAAAGCGATGGCTCGCTGCACTTTCATCCCGTAGACAGTCCGCACATCCTCTGCTACAGCAAGACCACAGCCGACAATCTCATCCTTGTCGCGATCAACCTCGATCCAACGCAGGAGCAGGCGGGGTGGATCGACCTCGACCTGAAGCACCTTGCGATTGCGCACGGCCAGCAGTTCGACGTGGAAGATCTGCTCACCGGAGCGCGTTATCAGTGGCATGGACGCAGCAACTATGTCGCGCTGCGTCCCGACGTGATGCCCGCGCACATCTTCCGCATCACGCGCGAGCCCGGAGCGGAAATCGATACTAAACTGACCTCAGCAACTGTACCGGCGGAGATCTCCGAGTGAAGAAGACCAGTAGTGCCACCGATCCTTTGTGGTACAAGGACGCGATCATCTATGAACTGCACGTCCGCGCCTTCGCTGACTCCAACGGCGACGGCATCGGCGACTTTGGCGGCTTGCTCTCGCGCCTGGACTATTTGCAGGAACTTGGCGTCACCTGCATCTGGCTGCTGCCGTTTTTTCCCTCGCCCCTGCGCGACGACGGCTACGACATCGCCAACTATGTCGACGTGAACCCCAGCTACGGCACTATCGATGATTTCAAGCAGGTTCTCGACGCCGCCCATCAACGCGGCATGCAGGTGATGATCGAGCTGGTCATTAACCACACCTCCGATCAGCATCCGTGGTTTCAGGCGGCGCGCCTTGCGCCTCCCGGCTCGCCTGAGCGCGAGTTCTACGTCTGGTCGGACAACGACTGCCTCTACAAAGAGGCTCGCATCATCTTTACCGACACGGAAAAATCCAACTGGACATGGGATGAAACCGCCAAGGCCTTCTACTGGCACCGCTTCTTCTCGCACCAGCCCGACCTCAACTTCGATAACCCCGCCGTGATCGAAGAGGTGCTCAAGGCCATGCGCTTCTGGCTCGACATGGGCGTCGACGCGCTGCGCATGGATGCGATCCCGTACCTCGTCGAGCGCGACGGCACCAGTTGCGAAAACCTTCCCGAGACGCACATCGCGATCAAGGCCATCCGCGCCGCTATCGACGCTGACTACGCCAACCGCCTCATCCTCGCCGAGGCGAATCAGTGGCCCGCCGATGTGCGTCCCTACTTCGGCGATGGCGACGAGTGTCATATGGCCTTCCACTTCCCGCTGATGCCGCGCATCTATATGGCGCTTCGGCAGGAAGACCGCCTACCCATCACCGACATCATGGCGCAGACCCCGGAGATTCCGGACAATTGCCAATGGGGACTCTTCCTGCGCAATCACGATGAACTCACGCTGGAGATGGTCACGAACGACGAGCGCGACTATATGTACCTCGCCTACTCGGCCGACCCGCGCATGAGGATCAACGTCGGCATCCGCCGCCGACTGGCGCCGCTGCTCGACAACAATCGCCACCGAATCGAGCTGCTCAACTCGCTGTTGTTCAGCTTTCCCGGCACGCCGATCCTTTATTACGGCGACGAGATCGGCATGGGTGACAACATCTATCTCGGCGACCGCAACGGCGTTCGCACCCCCATGCAGTGGACCTCCGACCGCAACGCCGGATTCTCTCGCGCCGTTCCCGCGAAGCTCTACGCGCCCGTCATCATGGACCCCATCTGGGGCTATCAGGCGATCAACGTCGAGGCCCAGCAGTCCGATCAATCTTCGCTGCTGCACTGGACGCGCAACATGATTGCGCTGCGCAAGCTGTTTCAGGTCTTCGGACGCGGAACGCTCGAATTCCTCAATCCCGAGAATCGCAAGATCCTCGCCTATATTCGTCGCTACGATCGTCAGGACGGCTCACAGCCGGAGATCGTGCTCTGCGTTGCTAACCTCTCCCGCTTTGCTCAACCGGTCTCGCTTGACCTTGCGCAGTTCAACGGCATGGTTCCGGTCGAGATGCTCGGCTACGTCCCCTTTCCGCCGGTTACGGCGCAGCCCTATCCGCTCACGCTCGCTCCCTACTCCTTCCTCTGGCTCGAACTCCAGCCCGTCGCCGAGGCTCCCGAGCCTATCGCTATCCAGGACGGCGAGCGCACGCTGGAACTTCTCTCCCCTACGCTCGACGGGCTGCTCACCGGCACCGGCCTCGAACTGCTCCAGCAGATTCTCCCCACCTATCTGCCTCATCAACGCTGGTTCGGAGCCAAGTCCCGCATCATCAAAACGGTGTGCGTTCTCGATTGGGTTCAACTTCCCGAAATCCACGCCGCGCTCGTCTTCCTCGAACTCACCTACGAGAACGCAGCCGAGGGCGAAGCGAAAGACATCTATCAACTCCCGCTCGCTATCTCTACTGGCGAAGAGGCTGAAAATATACGGGGCACCGCGCCGGGCAGCATCATCGCCACCCTCACGACTCCCACCGGCCCTGCCGTCCTGCACGACGCCGTAGCCCGCGAAGACCTGCGTCAGGCTCTACTGAAGCTCATCGAAGGCGATGCCGAATTGCAAACCCGAAACGGCGTTCTCCAAAGTCACAGGAGTTCCGCCTTTGCTGCCGCCCGCGGCCACGGCTCGCTTCCCGCGCGCACAGGATCGGCGGAGCAGTCCAACACCTCCATCCTTTACGACTCCCGGCTCATCATGAAGCTCTTCCGCCGTCTCCAGCCCGGCGAAAATCCCGACACTGAAATCGGCCGCTTCCTCACCGAGACCGCGCACTTCCCGCGCATCGCTCCTTTCCTCGGCGACATCCGGCTCACGCCAGAAGGTTCCGAGCCGATCACCATCGCCATGTTGCAGGGCCTCGTCGAAAACGAAGGTGACGGCTGGCAGTGGACGCTCGACGAACTCTCCCGCTACTACGAGAGCGTCGCCACCAGTCCGGCGCCGCACGACACAGGCAAATCTCCATCCTTCCTCGATGCGGCAAAGGAGACGGAAGGCGAAGCGCACAAGCTCGCGCGCGAACATGCGGGCCTCTATCTCGACGCCGCGGCCCTGCTCGGCCGCCGCACGGCCGAGATGCACCTCGCGCTGGCGACGTCTACAGACGATTCGGCGTTCACCGCCGAGGTCTACACCACGCCGGACCTCGAAGCCGATGCCACGCGGATCGACGCCCAGATCGTCCGCACTCTCGATGCGCTCAAGCGCGGCATGTCGCAGCTTACCGACGACGCCACCGTGGACCGCGCCGCCCTGATCCTCAGCCGGCGCATCGATCTCTTCGCCCGCGCGAATATCATCACCGCCTCTCCCGCGAGCGACTGCGGCCAGCGCATCCGCATCCACGGCGACTACCACCTCGGTCAGGTCCTCCGCTCGCGTGGCGACTACGTCATCCTCGACTTCGAGGGCGAACCTGCGCGCTCACTCGCCGAACGCCGCGCCAAACAATCGCCGCTCAAGGACGTCGCCGGAATGCTGCGCTCCTTCAGTTACGCGGCCTACGCGGGACTCAACGCCTTTACCCAGCGGCGTCCTCCCAACAACGAGGCGGACGCGCGCAATCTCGAATCCTGGGCCCGGCTATGGCAGAACACCGTCGCGACCGAGTTCCTGCGCGCCTACCGGAAGTCGGTCAGCGCAAACCCGCTGCTCATCGCTCAGCCTGCGCAGGCGCAGCGGCTGTTGGAGGCTTACCTGCTCGAAAAGGCGCTCTATGAGCTACTCTACGAACTCAATAACCGTCCGGTCTGGGTCCGCATCCCGCTCGCAGGCATTCTTTCTCTCTTTCCCGCGAAGTAAATTTGCCGTAAACCGTAACATGTAGCTAAGAAAGAAAGTCCAGACCTCCGATGGCTTCCACCCCGACCCACATTGTCGCCACTGCTCAACCGACCGCCACTGCAACCGAGACGGGACGGCTTCTGGTCAGCCTTCCATTACTTGCCAACGGTGCGCTGGACGTCACGCTGACGAACCTCGCCGCCGCCTTCCCCGGCAAGACAATTCTGGTTGCCACGCCGTCGGCGATCAATGGAGCGACGAACCCGTCACCGGATACGCTCCATCTGCTCTCCTACACGCCAGCGACAACCGCTGCTACCACTTGGGTTCTTACCGCCGCCGATTATTTCAACGCCTTCAAACTCGCGGAAGAGAATAACGCCGCCGCCTGTCTTCTTCTGGGGCCCGAGTCGCAGTCGATTGCGCCCGAGGCCATTCGCGCTCTCGCCGAGGCCGTTCTCCAAGCCGAGGCCGACCTTGCGATCGCGCACTATGACACAGGGCCGCGCGAACTCCTCGTCAACTCCGCGATTCTCTACCCGGTCAGCCGCGCTTTGTTCACGGCTCGCCCACGCTTTCCCCTCGCCATCGATCTCGCTCTTTCTCTGCGCATGGCGGGGAAGCTTGCAGCCACGGCACAGAAGTTCGTCTCCATCAATCAAAATGACGCTTTGATCTGGCCGGTTGCGGAAGCCGCCGCGACGAACTACGCCATCGCCGAGATAGAGATCGGCGCTCGAACGATGCCTCAGCCCGCAGCCTCCGATCTCAATACGCTGCTCGCCCAGATCGCCGGATCGCTCTTCGCCGAGGTCGACGCCAAGGCCACGTTCTGGCAGCGCGCCCGCGGCATCCAGCCCGCGCGCCTGTTTCCTCTCTCCGCGCTTCCGGTCGAAGCGGCCGACATCACGCCCATGCTCGACGTCTTCCGCCTCGCCTATACCAATCTGCACGGTATCTGGTCGCTGGTCCTGCCGCCAAACTCTCTGCTCGGGCTCAAGCGGCTCTCCATCATGCCGCCGGACAGCTTCCACATGCCCGATAGCCTATGGGCACGCATCGTCTACGACTTCATCCTTGCCTATCGCCTGCGCACCATCAACCGCGGCCACCTTCTCGGAGCGCTCACACCGCTATATCTCGCCTGGGTTGCCTCTCATCTCGTTCTTACCGGCAGCGGGGTGGCGCCCGAGAAGCATATTCAGGATCTCGCCGCGGCCTTTGAAACTGACAAGCCGTATCTTGTGTCGCGGTGGCGCTGGCCAGATCGCTTCAATCCTTAGCTCATTCACCATGAAAAACATCATCGCCAGCAAAGCAGCAGAACGGCCCGCAACACCGGCAACGTCGTAAGGAGAAGATCCCATGTGGCAACAAGTTAACAACTCGCTCAGCCAGTCCGCCCATCGAGTGCTGTTCAAGCTCGCCAGCTTCCTGCCCGGTCTCGTCGCCCTGCTCGTCGCCGTCCTTGTAATGGCGCTTATCGGCGCTGCTGTTGCCGCGCTGCTGCGACGCATCCTGACCTCCGCCAAATTCGACGAACGCATCGCCCGCAACTCGACCGATGCCATCTCGGACTGGTCTCCCTCGGGCAGTCCCACGCTGCTGGCCGCCCGCATCGCCTTCTGGGTCTGCGTTGCCCTTGGCTTCATCATCGGCATCTCTGCCTTCGATGCCTCGTCGAACGGTTCGCAGATCTCCACCTTTCTGCTGCCCTACCTCACCCATTCCGTCGGAGCCATCGTCCTGCTCATCGTCGGCAACCTCGTGGCCCGGTTCCTTGAGCGTTCCGTTCTCATCGGAGCCGTCAACGCCCGGCTGCAATACGCGCGCTTCCTCTCGCTGGGCATCAAGTGGCTTGTCCTGGTGCTGACCGCGGCGATGGTGCTCGATCATCTGGAGATCGGCGGCGCTATCGTCGAACTGGCCTTCGGCATCCTCTTCGGAGGCATCGTGCTTACCCTCGCCCTGGCTGTTGGCCTTGGCTCCCGCGACATCGTCAGCCGCTCACTCGAAAAGAACGTCGAGCGCACCGAGCCGGTCCCCAATACTCCCGACTCGCCCGCTCCGCCGGAAACCCTGCGCCACTTCTAAGCAGTGTTCCCGGCGAAGCGAGCAGTTCCATCCTTCTTGCAATTCCGCTTTGAATTACTTCCCTCAATAAGCAGGGCCGGAGAGCAGGCTCCGCCGCGACGACTGATAGAAGCCGAAGATCGCGACCCCTAGGAAGCCAACGGCCGGAACGACATAGCCCAGCGCGATGCTGCCTGTCTGTCTTGCGATCAGCCCCATAATCGGCGGGAAGATTGCTCCGCCGACGATCGCCATCACCAGCAGCGAGCCGCCGATCTTGGTATTGGGTCCAAGTCCCTTCAGGCCCAGGGCAAAGATCGTCGGGTACATGATCGACAGGAAGAACCCGCTTGCCACCACGCCCCACGCTCCAATCAGCCCGGGGCGAGACACCGCGACCAGCATCAGCAGCGCATTCGCGATGCCGTAGAAGGCCAGCATCCGGCTGGGTCGTATATAACGCATCAGCGGAGTCGAGATGAACCGTCCGGCGGCCATCGAAATCAGCGTTGCCAGCAGATAAAACGCTGCCGTTCGTTCGCTCACCGCGGTGTACTGCTTCATGTAGGGGATCAGGCTGCTCCACGACGAGATCTGTGCGCCGACGTTGCAGAAGTTCGCCGCCACCGCAAGCCAGATCGCTGGAATTCGCAGTAACTGCGCGAAACTTCCGTGGTCCTCGCCCTCGCCCTCGTGCTCGGCCCGCATCACGGGAAACTTTGTGCGCGAGAGAATGAACGCGCACAGCAGCACCACGGCGCCGAAGGTCAGGTAGGTTGGCACCACCCGCATGATCTCTGTATGAAGGTAAGCCTGGTAGGTCCCGGCCAGCTTCATCGCGTCGATCTGCACCGCATTCGGTTCTACGCCGGAGAAGATGAAGTAGGTCCCGATCAGCACCCCCACAATCGTTCCCGGAGGGTTGAATGATTGAGAAAAATTTAGCCGCTGCTCGGACGTGTGGGGATCGCCGAACTGCGCGATGAATGGATTCGCCGCCGTCTCCAGAACAGACGCCCCGCTGCCTACCGTAAACAAGGCAATCAAAAACAGGGAGTACTGATGGCTCACCGCCGCCGGCCAGAACAGCACCATGCCCGAGCCGAAGATCACCAGCCCGGTCACCATCCCTGCTTTATAGCCCCACTTCCGCATCAACAACGCTGCGGGAATCGCCATGCAGAAATATCCAAAAAAGTTGGCGGTCTGCACCAGTTGCGCACTGAACTGCGACAATTCGAAGGACTTCCTGAACTGCTGAACCAGAATGTCGGTCAGGTTGTTGGACATTCCCCAAAGGAAGAACAGCACTGTCACCAGAACGAACGGCAGTACATGTCCAACGGGAAAAACGGAGTGCTTCTTGCCATCGTCTGTCTTATTTCCACTTGCCGGCGTTGAAATCTGCATCCTCAATCCCTCAATTCCTGATTTCTAAATTTCCACCATAATCTTCGTAAACTTTCCCGGAGCATCGCTCCACTCGCCCAGCATCCGCGCCGCATCTTCCATCGGAACGACCGCGCTGACTGCGTTCTCCACGGGAAACCGTCCCGCTTCGAGCATCCGTATCACCTCGCGGAAGTCTTCGGGCAGCGCATTTCTGCTACCCAGAATATCCAGCTCCTTCTGCACGAACAGCCGAGTCTCATAGGCCACCGGCTCTTTTGCATAACCGATATACACGACGCGCCCCGTGAACGCGACCTCCTCGACCGCCGCGCGAAACGTCTGCGGCAGGCCGATGGCCTCGATCATCACGTCCGGCCCGCGTCCGCCGGTAATCGCGGTCAGCCGCTCATGCAGATCTTCTTTCTTTGCGTGGATCAAATGTTTCGCGCCGGCCTTGCGCGCAATCTCCAGCTTGGCATCGTCCATGTCGATGGCAATTGTCTCGGCCCCGCGAAACGCCGCCGAGGCGATTGCTCCCAGCCCCACGCCGCCGCACCCAAACACCGCGACGACATCTTCGTCCGTCACTCGTCCCCGCGCCGCCGCATGGAAGCCGACCGTCAGCGGCTCCACCAGGCACAGTTCCTTGATCGAGAGCTTCGCCGCATACAGCTTCTCGACGGGCACGCTGATGTACTCGGTCATCGCTCCATCGCGCTGCACGCCCATGGTCTCGTTGAACTGGCATGCATTCACCCGTCCCCGGCGGCACGACGGACAAACTCCGCAACTGGTATAGGGCGAGATCGTCACCGCCGTTCCTGCCGCCAGCGCACCGCCGCCCTCCACCACCTCGGCCGCTACCTCATGGCCGGGCACGCGGGGAAAAGCGACCATCGCGTTCCGCCCGCGAAATGTATTGAGGTCCGTGCCGCACATGCCCACCATCTTCACCCGGAGCAAAGCTTCACCGGGCTCCGCCGCGATATCCGGAACCTCAACAACAGCCGCAACTCCCGGTCCTTCCATACGAAACGCCCTCATCGACACCTCTCCCGAACCCTCTTGTCCAGTTTTCAAATAGAAAAACAGTATTTCACCAATTACTCTAACTCATACACGGCAATCGCGGTTCCGCCAAATACGGCAGCTTGTTCGGTCTCGCCGAATCCGGCAAAGTATTCGCGGAGAACCTCAAACCACCGCCCATACCCGCTCGCCGCCAGGCATACCGGCCAGTCTGAGCCTGCCATCAGCCGCTCCGCTCCAAATGCCTCTACCGCCACATCGAGATAAGGCCGCAGTGTCTCCGGCGTCCACCTGCTCCAGTCCGCCTCGGTCACCATTCCCGATACCTTGCACCACACATTCTCCCGTCGCCCCAGCTCGCGCATCCGCGATGCCCACGGCTCCAACACTCCCTCGCGAATCAGCGGCTTCGCCACGTGGTCCAACACAAACATCTGGCTCCCATGCTCATCCACAAAATCAATCACCTGTGGAAGCTGCCGCTCATAGACCAGGATGTCGTATACTAGCCCGCTTCCCAGCAGGGTGCGAATTCCGGAGTTGAAGTCTTCGCGCAGAATGTAGTTTTCGTCCTTCTCCCCTTGAATTATGTGGCGCAGCCCCTTGAGTTTCGGCCTGTGCTCGAACTCCTCCATCATTCGGGGAAAGTCTTCTCCGGCAATGGGAGCCCAACCGACCACGCCGCGAATGGCGTCGCACTCATCGGCCATCTGCAGCAGCCAGCGCGTCTCCTCCATCGTCTGCCGAGCCTGCACCGCCACCGTGCCATCGATCCCCGCGGCTGTTATCTCGCGGGTCAGGTCCTGCGGCAGAAAATCCCTCCGCAGTGCTGCCATCTCGTCGTCGATCCAGCCATATTCTTCCAACGAATATCGCCAGAGATGGTGGTGCGCATCAATCCTCTCAGCCACGCTTGTCTTCCCTCCGGCAATTAGTTTAACGTTAACTTAGCCCTAAAAATCCGAACCCAGTCTATCCCATCAACCATAGCCGAAGGACCCGCTTTTGCTTGTAATTAATTGAGAGGCTACTTCGTTGCGCGCTTGTATACCTCTTGGGCAAAGTAATTCTCAACCCTCGCCTGGTTATTAAGTATCTCCAGATAAGTTGCCTTCGCTAACTGAGAACGACTATTCCGAAGCTGGTCGCGAAGGCTCTGCTGCACCAGTGGACTGGTTAGGTCCTTTTGCCCCGAGGTCTCACGCGAAATCAACTTGAAAATGGAGTAGCCGATTATCTGCTTCGAATCAGACCTGCTATAGACAGGCAAAATATTTGTCGTTTCACCCGCCTTGAGCTTGCTAATTGCAGCAAAAACCTGTGGGTCGGAACGTAGTTGAGACTCGGTCAGAAAATTAAGATCGCCTCCATTCGGAGCCGTCTGAGGGTCCTCTGACAAATTCATTGCAACTACTCCAAAATCTTCTCCGCTGTCGAGCCGGTTCGCAATCATCTGGATCTTCTTTTTAGCGTCGGCATCACGGATCTCTTTACTATTCGGCGAGTTGGCTGGTTCCTGCATCGGTTGTGACGTGACGACGATCTGTGCGACGTGATATCTGTCTTCCGTCAGATTGAAGTCCTCTTTGTGCGCGTAGTAGTAGTGACTGACCTCGGCATCGGTAACTTCAATCTTGCTGTTGATTTCCTTATTGAGAAGCCTGTCGATCGTGATCGATCGCCGCAGGTTACTGCGCAGATCATCTGTCGTCTGGTTGGTCTGCTGCAACCACTGATCGAACTGCTCCTTGGTGGATCCAGCCTTCATCTCCTCCAATTTCGCATCTACCTCATCATCAGTAGCAGTAAGTTTCATCTGTGCGGCGCGTTGCCAGACAATCTCCGCATTAATCATGCCGAGCAGAATCGACACGCGGCTATTATCCGCTTCTTCCCGTGTCTCCGCCGCGTGACTTTTTCTCTGCCTTTCCTGCGCTTGATAGGTCTTATCCAGCTCCGACCGCAGTATCGGGTGACCATTCACTAAAGCGACAACATTGGCGCTTTGCTTCTTGTAACACCCAGATAACATCATCGAGATCGTCGCGAGTGTGACGATGGCAGTCCTGCGAAAGGAAACGGTATATAGGTCCATGAACTCAAATCGATGCTCATCACTCTTTGGCTCACGTGGCTATTATCACTCGCAGCTCACATAAGTACTCTATTCAAATATTAGACGGCTCTCGCTTCGTGACGCACTAAGACTGAAATTCGAAAAAGTGACCTCAGCGGCGGATCGCCCAGGCCAGGCCATCGGGTCCGGCACCGGCCTGAATGTGCCCCGTTACCTCAAGCGACTTGAGATCGATGACCGCGACATAGTTATCCGGGCCGCATGCGACGAACGCTCGGGCACCACTGGGCTCGATCAGAACGCCGCCGGAGCCGCGACCGATCGGGATGCGTTTCACCACGCTGCGCGCACTCACATCCAGAACGACAAGCTCCGGCCCGCTCGATACCAGAACCCGCTTCCCATCCGGAGTGAACTTGAGCCTGTTTCCCTCGCGAACGTTGGCGTCGAACGTCTGAACCACTTTCTTCTCGTGAAAATCGATGACGGAGATCGTGCCGTCCTGCGCATTAGCGACCCAGATCTCTTTGCCGTCCGGAGAGACGTCGAAGCCCTCAGAACCATTGCCTACGCGGACGACGGTCTCATTCCAGTCGGTGCGGGCTGCACCGCCGCCGGGTCCACCTGGCGGCATTCCCGGAGCACCCTGCGCGCCCGGTGGTGGACCGGGCATACGGACAGTCTCTTGTTCAATGATGCTCACCGTCCCGGAGCTGACATTCGTCGTGACGATGCGTTGCCCATCTTTCGAGACGTAGATCATGTGGGTGCGATTCTGCCCTGTCCCGAGGATCCAGTCGACCTTATGGGTAGCGGGGTCATACCGTGCAATCGCTTTGGCGGCTTCCGCGGTAAACCAGGTCTTGCCGCCGGAAAAGGTAAGCCCGTGAGGCCCCCGAAGCGGGCCGAGGTCCACCGTTCGCAGCGCTTTATTCGTCACCAGATCGACGACCGTAAGCGTGTTGTACGCGCCGAAGCCATAGTTTGAGACATACGCCGTGGCTCCGTCATCCGAGGCGATCACCTCATGAGGATCGTTGCCCACGGGTACCCTGGCGACAACCCGCAGGCTCGAAGGATCGACGACACTCAGCGTGTGCTCCTGCTTGGAGAGAACGAGCAGCGATGCCAAGGATCTGCTTTGCCCCTCGCCCTGTCCCCCGTTTTGTGCATAGAGAAGCCCGGCGAAGCAAAGACAAACAACAGCAACGGCGGCACGAACGAGAGCTTTCATGCGTTGAGCCTACCTCCAAACCTCAACAGAACGCCAGGAATTAAAGCCCCCATTTCAGAAGAAACGGCACAAGTTTTCGGTTGCGCCTACGCAGTCCCATCGCGGGTTGGTGTATGCACAATCCGGCTGGCCAACGGCGTTACCGATCCGTCGATCTCACAGACGATCTCTTCGGAGCCTCCCCAACCCGCGCAGCGTTTCTATGAGGTGGGTTGCAGCCATATCCAGAGAACCGTCCTCGGGCATACTATGGTCACGCGGAAGCGCAACGCGTCACTGGATCAGGAGACCCTGCTCAAAGCCAACGGCTTTCTTCCTGCCCGGCCCCTTCACCATTCATCGACAGTTGGAGGACCACTCATGGCAACCAAAAAATCTGCATCGCATCTTTCTACGCTCCGCCTTTCCACGCCCCGTCTTTCTACGCTTAGCCGCGCAGTCCTGCCCGGCAGCGAGAAAGCCCCATTCGTCACACCCGTCAGCGAAAAGCCCGCAACTCTCACCAAGCGCTTCACCGTCTCCGTCCTGGTCAAACGCAAGCAGCCTCTCAAGGTAGCGAATCGTCTCGGTAAAGACCGTCTCACCCACGCGCAGTACCGGCAAACCCACGGTGCCGATCCCACCGCCGTCAAGCTCGTCCGCGCGTTTGCCAAAGAGTTCGACCTCAAAATCGAACCTGACACGCCCGGTCCCGAACGCCGCATCATCAAGCTCTCCGGCACCGTCGACGCCATGCAGAAGGCCTTCGGCGTCACGCTCACCCACAAGACCCACGAAGGCACGACCTACCGCATGCGCGAAGGCGCCATCAGTCTCCCCAAGGAACTCATCGGTTCCGTCGAAGCGGTTCTCGGCCTCGACAATCGCCCCCAGGCCCAGCCCCACTTTCGCATCGCGGGCGAACAAGGCAACCTCACCGCCCGCATCGCGCAGGGAACGGGCTTCGCCTCGGCGCACGCGGCCAGCTCCGGCACCTCCTTCACCCCTGTCCAAATTGCACAGCTCTACCAGTTCCCGGCAAATGCCACCGCCACCGGCCAGACCATCGGCATCATCGAACTCGGCGGCGGCTACCGCACTGCCGACATCACGGCCTACTTCAAATCCCTCGGCCAGAAGACTCCCACCGTAACCGCAGTTTCTGTCGACGGCGGCAAGAACAGCCCCAGCAACGCCAACAGCGCCGACGGCGAGGTCATGCTCGACATCGAAGTCGCCGCCGCGGTCGCTCCCGGTGCGAATATCGTCGTTTACTTCGCTCCCAACACCGACCAGGGATTCGTCGATGCCATCGGTGCCGCAGTCCACGATACGACCAACAAGCCCAGCGTCATCTCCATCAGTTGGGGCGCGGCGGAGGTCAACTGGACCCAGCAAGCCATGTCCGCGCTCGACGCCGCCTGCCAGTCCGCCGCCGCTCTCGGCATCTCCATTACGGTCGCTGCGGGCGACAACGGCTCGACCGACGGCAGCACCGGCAACAACGTGGACTTTCCCGCCTCCAGCCCCCACGTCCTCGCCTGCGGTGGAACCAAACTGACCGGCAGCGGAACCACCATCACCGACGAAGTCGTCTGGAACGAGCTGACCAACAACGAAGGCGCAACCGGCGGCGGCGTCAGCAATGTCTTCCCTCTGCCCACCTGGCAGTCCAACGCCAAGGTCCCCAAGCCGACCAACAGCGCCGGAGGCCGCGGCGTCCCCGACGTCGCCGGCGATGCCGACCCCTCCAGCGGCTACGTCATCCGCGTCGATGGCAAAACCATGGTCATCGGCGGCACCAGCGCTGTAGCTCCGCTCTGGGCGGGCCTCATCGCGGTCGCCAACCAGCAGAACGGCAAGACCGCCGGTCTGCTCCAACCGCAGATCTACGCTGCCAAAGCCAAGTCCGGTTTCCGCGACATCACTTCGGGCAACAATGGCAGCTTCAGCGCCGGTCCCGGATGGGACGCCTGCACCGGCCTCGGCTCGCCCATCGCAACATCTCTCATCCCCTTTTTGACAGCCGCTTCCGCTCCGGTCAAAAAACACCCCAAGCCCAAGCCCAAGCCCAAACCAAAGCCAAAGCCAAAAGTGAAGGCAAAGTCATCCAAAAAGCGCTGATCTACTTCCATTCGTGAGGCAGGCTTCCCGCAGGCCGATGGTTCATAATCTCCGAATAGGTGATCCCGACGTCCTGCGAGAGGTCCTTTGGAATCCAGTTCCGGTCACGCTCCGGCAGTTGCACTGTCATGTCTGCCGGAGTCTTCCCTTGCCGGACCTGCGCTGCTACGCCACTGTACAGGTCCAGCAGAAACTGCCGCTGCCCAGCCAGTATCTCCATGCCACCGGCATCCCCATGCCCCGGCAGCACATACAGAGGATGGAGCGCCATCGCCCGCGACAATGCCTCTGGCCAGTTCGCGATGTTCGCGTCCCACAACTTGTTTCGTGGGCCATTCACTGCGGCATCGCCCGTGCATAACACCCGTTCCCCGGGCAGCCAGACGTAGCCATCTCCGCGAGTATGTCCCCATCCGAGGAAGTAGAACCGTACCTCGCGCGTCCCGCTCTTCAAAATGAACGGACTCCTCCGGAACGTCTTCAGCGGACGCTGAACCGTAGCCTCATGCAACTCTCGAACGTCGTCCCTCTTTGCCGCCGCCGACTGCCATCGCTTCGGTTCGTATCGGTCCATCTCCTGCACCACACCGTAGTAGGCCAGAGTCGTGGCGCCCGCCGCCGTCCATACCGAGTTTCCATACGAGTGGTCCCCGTGCGCATGAGTATCGAACACATACCGCACTGGCTTCGACGACAGCTTCGGAATCTCGGTCATCAACTCCCGAGCCCTTCCCGGGTAGTTTGCGTCCACCACAATCAGGTAGTCCTTCATCTCGATGACAACCGTATTGCTGTATCCCTTATGGCTATCGCCCAGCAGAAGCCAGACGCCCGGCGCAACCTTTCGCGCAGCTTCACTCTGGCCCGGTGCAGCTACCGCTCCCAGCAGCAGAAAAAAGCTCAGGAATAAATTGATAAACCGCATGAACTTACCTCGTCGCAGGGACTGTCCGTCTCGGTGGACCAATCCAGTCTCGCCGTACCCTACTGAAAAGGAAAGTCCCGCCGGTATATCAAGTCATTTCCCCGTCACATAGAAAGGCCCAGCGATCACATCGCTGGGCCTCATGAATGATTCATTTCCTGCCTGAGGGAATTACCCCGCGCAGGAAAGCGGTTTAATACTTCGGCAGAGAGGTGTCGATTCTGTCGGCCCAGGCTGTAATTCCGCCGGAGAGGTTGGTGACGTGCTTGAAGCCCAGCTGTTTGAGGGCAAGCGCCGCCTTCTGGCTGCGTGCACCGCTCTTGCAATGGATGACGATCTCGCGATCCTTCTGCGCGGCCAGCTCTCCGGCGCGGCGCTCGATCTCGCCGAGAGGGATCAGGGTCGCGCCGAGATTCACGATCTGGTACTCGTGCGGCTCGCGGACGTCGAGCACAAACACATCTTCGTGAGCGTCGAGCTTCTGTTTCAGTGTCTCCACCGAGATCTGCGGGATGCCATCGACGCAGGGCAAATCGGCGACCGCCTTGTCGTGCGCCACTTCGAGCGGGCCAACCGAGGTCGGCTTCTCGATGCCGCAGAACTGGTCATAGTCGATCAGCTCGGTCACGGTCGGGTTGGGGCCGCAGACCGGGCACTCGATATTCTTGCGCAGCTTGAGCGTGCGAAAGTTCATGCCCAGCGCATCGACCAGCAACAGTCGTCCAATCAGAGGTTCTCCGATGCCCAGGATCAGCTTGATGGTCTCGGTGGCCTGAATGACACCCAGCAGACCGGGCAGAATGCCCAGCACGCCGCCCTCGGCGCAGGAGGGAACCAGGCCGGGCGGTGGCGGCTCGGGATAGAGGCAACGGTAGCAGGGGCCCTGCTCGGTGCCGAAGACGCTGGCCTGGCCTTCGAAGCGGTAGATCGACGCGTAAGCGTTCGGCTTCTTGAGGATGACGCATGCGTCGTTGACCAGGTAGCGGGTCTGGAAGTTGTCCGTGCCGTCGGCGATGACGTCGTAGTCCTTCAGAATATCGAGCGCGTTGGCGCTGGTCAGCATGACGTTGTGCTTGATGACGGTCATGTCCGGGTTGAGGTTTTTGAGCATCAACTCGGCAGAGTCATTCTTCAGCATGCCGACCGTCTTGGTGGAGTGAATGATCTGGCGCTGGAGGTTGCTTGTATCGACCACATCGAAGTCGACCAGGCCGATCGTGCCCACACCTGCCGCGGCGAGATACAGGGCCAGCGGCGCGCCCAGGCCGCCCGTGCCGATACAGAGGACCTTTGCTGCCTTGAGCTTTCGCTGCCCATCCATGCCGACTTCGGGCAGGATCAGGTGGCGGGAGTAGCGAGAGATCTCGTCGTTGGTGAGTTTGGGTAGCTCGGTGGTCGTGGTTTGGGTTGGCAGGGTCTCGGTTGGCATTAATTCTGTCCTTCGTGACGTTGTTGTCGCTATCAATTACGTTGTCGTTGTTAATTCTAGATGCTGGAGCCGGGGTAACGGCTCATCGGGGGATCAGGAGGCCATGAAAGCGATGGCCGCGGAGAGACCCCTCAATGGCTCAAGAGACGTTGAATTTGAGTGCTTTACGGGTGGAACCGGAGCAGAACCTATGGACTAGGCGCTCACCAACATGTCGTTGGGGTCAACAGTTCGCGCCGCCGGCGATGGAAGGAATGATGGTGAGTTCGTCGCTGTCTTTGACGCTGGTAGTTTCCTTGCCGTCGAGATAGCGGATGTCGTCGTCGTTGAGATAGACGTTGACGAAGGAGCGCAGCTTGCCTTCAGGGGTGAAGAGGTGCTGCTTCAGGTCAGGGTAGTCGGCCGTGAGTTGCTGAAAGACTGCGTGGACGGTTGCACCGCTGACGGTGACGGTTTCCAGGCCGCCCGTGTAGGTACGCAACGGTGTAGGGATGTGAATGTTCATGCTTGACCTTTCTGATTGCTCGCCTGAGCTTCGGCGATTTCGATCTCGATGCTCTCGTCTTCGAACTTCTTGTTGTCCTCCCCCGTGCCGGTAAGCAGGAAGGAGTTGGTCAGCACTGCCTTGCCGTGCTCGACGCTGGTGATGATGTAGGAACAGCCCAGCCAGTGGGCCTCGGCGAAGTCGGTCGGCGACCACTGCGCCGGGTGATCGGGATGCGAGTGGTAGAAGCCCACGATATCGAGCCCCAGACTGCGCGCCTGCCGCTGGATCTTGACCAGCTCCTGCGGTGCGATGTTGTAGCGGTTATGAGCGGAGTCGGTGCGGGTGTTGCCGGCGCGAACGATCTCGCGGACGATATTGCCATCAGGCTCGCTCTTGCCCAGCAGAACGCCGCAGCACTCGTGCGGGTAGGTCTCCTCGCCGTGCTTGCGCAGGGCCTCGTAGTCAACATATTGAATTTGCAGCACGTCCGTTAGTCCTCCTGCCAGAAGCGTTCGCTCATGTATTTTTCAGCCGAGTCGCAGAGAATCGTCACAATGACGGCTTCGCGTCCGGCTTTGGCTTCCTGCTCGCCGATCTGAAGCGCGGCGGCGACGGCCGCGGCGGCGGAGATTCCGACAAGGATTCCCTGGTTGCGCGCGAGGCCTTTTACCATTTTATAGGCTGTCTCGGTCGGCATCTCGATATTGGCGTCGGCGAAGGTCGGATCGTAGATCCGCGGCACAATCGCGGTGGGCATGTGCTTGAGCCCTTCGAGCCCGTTAAAGGGCGAGTCGGGCTGCATGGAGATGCAGCGAATCTCGGGGTTCAGCTCGCGCAGGCGTCGGCTGGTGCCCATGAAAGTTCCGCTGGTGCCGAGTCCGGCGACGAAGTGTGTGACCTGGCCTTCGGTCTGCTCCCAGATCTCTTTCCCGGTGGTGCGGTAGTGGGCCTTCCAGTTCTCGTCGTTGGAGTACTGGTCGGCGTAGAAATACTTGTCCGGCTCGGCGGCGGCGAGCTCGCGGGCCTTGCGGATGGCGCCGTCGGAGCCGTCTGCGGGATTGGTCCAGATGACCTCTGCGCCGTAAGCGGCGAGGTAACGCTTGCGCTCGTGCGAG
This sequence comes from Terriglobales bacterium, assembly GCA_041691575.1. Taxonomy (GTDB): domain Bacteria; phylum Acidobacteriota; class Terriglobia; order Terriglobales; family Acidobacteriaceae; genus Edaphobacter. The sequence goes on along the minus strand of JBEPUJ010000006.1, from coordinate 15,145 downwards.
ACGTTGGAAGGCATGCAGAGGGTCACCGAAAAGTCGAGCGCCGCGCCCAGCATGGAGTAGGCGATGCCCGTGTTGCCGCTGGTGGCGTCCAGCAGGCCGCGGCTGGCGGTGAGCAGGCCGCGGCGCTGGGCGTCGGTCACAATGGCCGAGGCGGCGCGGTCTTTAACGGAGCCGCCAGGATTGGTCCATTCGGCCTTGCCGAGGATCTGGATGCCGGGAAGATGGGATGAAAGACGCTCCATCCGGACCAGCGGTGTGTTGCCGATTCGTTCAAGAATATTCGTGCCGAGCAATTTAGTGGAAGTGATCATCGATTTGCGTTTTCGTCTGTGGTTTGCCGCGTTAGCGCGGATTGTAGGAGAGGACCGGATGTGCGACAGTTAAGATGAGTCTAACTTATGGCAAAGAAAAGGCAGCAACGAAGCTTCAACGATGTCCTCTCGATCCTGGGCGGACAGAGATTTGATGTAGCGCCCGCGCAGGAGGGTGCAAAGCGCACTCCGAACGCATTTCAGGTGCGGAAATACGGTTGTGCGGCCGAGATTGCCGCTGCTCCCGATGGATCGGTGCTGATGCTGGCGCGGCCCGGCTGGCTGCTGAACGGCGAGATCTCGCGGCTCCTGGATAAGGGCTATCAGAAATTTCTGAAGAGCAGCCGCCTGGAGATTCCGGCGAGCGCCGACCATCTGCGCGCGATCCACGAGTTCAGCGAAGAGCTGAAAGAAGCGACCGGCGCGACAAGTTTGTACAACGAGTCACTGGGCACGACCAGCGATGTGTACAACTATGATCGGCTGAAGGGCCGATAGCAGCGGCCTGTTTCCCCACGGCTAGAGCGGTGGGGTATGGGGTTTCGGTAGCCACAGCGCAGCAGTCATAGCGTGGCAGCCATAGCGTGGCAGCCATAACGCCAAGGACCGAAGGTCCGCCTCATACCAGCCTAGGGCAAAGCCCTAGGTATGCGGACCCTCCAAAGCTATGAGGGCTGAAAGCCCGTCCCATCTCCTGTCACAGGCCGCTGTTGAGAAAGTTGCCCCTGGCTAAGGCTGCAACCCACCTTGAAACTCTTCGTAGAGCTTGTCCCCGACGATCTTGTGCGTGGCGGTCGAAGGATGTCCGCTGTGGTAATAGAAATAGGTCTCAGGAGTAGCGCAGGGCGTAGTGTCCTCATGGTGAATCGCGCGTCCCGCGCAGGTGTCGGTAGTGTTCCTGATGCCATATTGCGCAGGATTCTGAATCACATCGTCGTAGAAGGAACCCCAGTGGCTGAGCGCGATCTGCGACCCGGCGAGTTGGGGTGAAAGCTCATTGGGGATGCGGGCGAGCTCAGGATTGAGGCGCTTGCCCACGGCGCTGAAGGCCGGAATGGCCGTCGGCAGCAGCGCCACGGCGAATCGGCGCGCGCCGAGAGCGTAGAGAGTCCTGATCTCGCCGGTAAGGTTGGCGATGGTGGTTTCGCTGGCGAGAGTTCTGTCGTTGAGTCCGCCCGCGAAGTAGAAGAGGGTGGTCGCGGGATCGAAGCTGATGGCGTGGGAGTTTACTTTTGCGGCGAAGTCGTCGACCTGGTTGCGCATGCCGTAGCCGAGCAGGATGTCGCCGGTCCTTTTCCCATCGCCGATGCCTGTCCTGGCTCCGCTGACAGCGAAGTCGAGACTTTGCCCGGCGATGTCCGCGGCGTTCGCGGGGAGCAGCTTCAAGCCGAGATGCTGGGCAAAATACGCGACTGCGGTGGGGCCGTTGCCATCGATATAGCCTGCGCCGATATCGGAGTAGCTGTCGCCGAAGACGTAGAGGCGATGGACCGGAGCGGGCTTCGTTGTCTGGCCGATGGCTGAAGAGAGGCACGTGATGCAACTCAGTGTCAAAGCCAGTCCTGTGATTTTAAAACGCGACATCGATAACCTCGTACGGAAGATTTTCAGTTCTCTGAAAGAAGGGTAAGTATTCACGACGGAGCAGCGCTTGCGCAACTCGAACGGCATGTCGGGTGCGTTATCGAGCGCGGTTCTGCTGGCGCTGCAACTCCCGGTAAGCCTCGCTCTTGCCGATGCCGCGCTCCCGGGCGACGCGCTTCAGTGCATCCTTTTCCGCAAGACCTTCTGCCTGCATCAGAGCCGCGACTTCGGCGGCGATACTCAATCCGTGTGCCGAAGTTCCGGCTGGCTGCGGCACCGGAGCGAACAGCAGAACGATCTCTCCCCGAACGCTCTGGCGTGCGGCTAATTGACTGCGGAGGTCAGCGACAGAACCACGCAGGAACTCCTCGTGGAGCTTGGTCAACTCGCGGGCGATAACAATGGGCTGACCCGCTCCGAAGACCGCTTCGAGGTCGGCGAGCGTGTCCACGATGCGATGGGGAGCTTCGTAGAAGATGTGCGTCGCGCCGTCGCGGGCAAGTTGTTCCAGAGCAGTCTTGCGCTGGCCCGCTTTGGAGGGAAGAAAGCCGTGGAAGGCGAAGTGCTCGGTGGGCAGGCCGCTGGCGATCAAGGCGCTGATTGCGGCATTCGCGCCGGGAACAGGGAAGACCGGAATACCGGCGGCGATCGCTGCTGCGGCGATCTGGCCGCCGGGATCGGCGATGCCCGGTGTTCCCGCGTCGCTGACGATGGCGATGCGCGCGCCCTGCTTCAGCTCGGCTGTCAGCTCCTCTGCGCGAGGGCCTTCGTTGTGCATGTGGTAGCTGACGGTGGGCGTGCGGATCTCGAAGTGATTGAGCAGCTTCTGAGTTTGGCGCGTGTCTTCACAGGCAATGCGGTCCACGCTGCCGAGGATGCGCAGAGCGCGGAGCGTAATGTCCTCAAGGTTGCCGATCGGCGTAGCCACAAGGTAGAGCCCCGGAGCCAGCGGCGCGTCAGGCATCTATTCCGCCTGTGGCCGCAGCTTGCGGCGCTGATTCAGCAGGCCGAGGGCGTGGTTCAGATTCTGCGGCGTGATGATGCCGACGATGCGGTCGCCTTCGAGGATGGGAACCATCTGCGCGACTTGCCCGCTCATGATGCGGCGCAGGGTCTTGACCAGCGAGTCGTCCGGCTGGGCGGTCTGGAAGGAGCGCGTCATCACGCCCTGCACGTAGCCGTTGCCGTCGGTCTGGAGCGCGTCCACGATGCCCTGACGCGAGACCGCGCCGACGAGGTTGGCCCCACGCACGACCGGGAAGACGTCCTGCAGCGTGTGTACCGAACGTTGTAGCGCGTCTTCGAGCGTGTCCGAGGCGGAGAGCATGCTGAACTCCGTCAGCATGACATCGCGCATGCGCACGGCGTCGGTATCGTTTTGCAGCAGCAGGCCCTGATCTTCCATGTGAGAGCCGATCAGGATGAAGCCGCCGATCATGATGAGCCAGATGTTGCTGATGGCGAGACCGCCGAGGATGAGGCCGACGGCGATCATCTGGCCCAGGCCGGACGATGCGCGCGAGCCCTTCAGGATGCCGTTGGTCTTGGCGAACTCGCCGCGAAACAGGCGTCCGCCGTCGAGCGGAGAGGCGGGCAGCAGGTTGACGAGGCCGAGCAGAAGGTTGACCCACACCGCCGACCGCAGCAGGTGAGGCAGCGTGATCCACGGGCGTTCGAGCAGGTTGATCTCGGGAGTCACCGTCAGCACAATAGCAGCCAGCAGCAGGCCGAAGCCGATGTTGGCCAGCGGTCCGACGAGGGCGAGGCGCTTCTGGATCTCGGGGGACGAGGCGCGCTCCGTCGCTTCAGGAGACGCAAAGATCATCAGGCCGCCGGTGGGCAGCAGAAGGACGCTGCGCACCTCCAGACCAAACCATACAGCGGCGATAGCGCGGGCAACCTCGCGGACGGCGACGGCGAGCAGCAGCAGCAGCCACAGGCCGAACCCGCGTCCGCCGGTCGAGCCCACCACCGAGCCATAGCTGAGGGCAACGCCCAGCAGCAGTAAAAAGAAGGTGTGGATACGGATATCCACGCCGAGAATTCTTCCGATTGGAAAGGACCACCCACGCATGACTCTCATTGTATGCGCGCTGCCGTATCCCAGCCGTATACCATCGGGAGATGCGCGTCATTGCAGGTACTTACCGCTCCCGCCAGTTGATTGCTCCTCGTGGATTAGAGACACGACCTACCAGCGACCGGCTGCGGGAGACCCTTTTCAACATTCTTGCTGCGCGGCTGGAGGGTTGCCGCTTCGTCGACCTTTATGCCGGGACAGGTGCGGTCGGAATCGAGGCTCTGAGCCGGGGAGCGGCGCATGTGTGGTTCGCCGAGAATGCCGACCCGGCGCTGGCTTCGTTCCGGGCCAATCTAGCAGCACTGAAGATCACGCATGGCTTTACGCTGGAGCCGCGCGGAGTGGGCGCTATGCTACAACGGCTGGGCAAACTGGCGCAGAAGATCGACCTCGTCTATCTCGATCCGCCTTACGAGGCAGAGGCGGAGTACGCGGGAACGCTTCAGTTTCTGGGCAGTGTCCGGGGACGAGAGATGCTTGCGCCGGATGCTCTCATCATCGCCGAGCACAGCAGCAAAGCGAAGCTCGCCACGCGATATGGCGCGCTTGAACATACCCGGCTGTTGAAGCAGGGTGACGCCGCGCTCAGCTTTTTTGGCTTCCCGCAGGCTGAACAAAGCCTCCGCCCTGATGCTGCCCTGTAAGTAGATCGAGCGTGAACTCCACCTCTTTGTCGGTCATCAGGTTCCAGCCGAAGCCGCGCAGCGTGTTGCCCTCGATCTCGGTGATGCGCAGCCCCTCCCAACTGAGCCGCGCCGACTCCCATGCCAGGCCATTGACTCCCCACGCCACCAGCGAGTGGAAGCCGATGAAGAGCAGCAGCCGCTGCGGTAGCAGGACCCGCACCTCGACAACGGGTTTCAGGGAGATGTGGGTGCAATCCCTGGGGTGCGTGGTGTTGACGACATATGCATAACCGCCCGCGACCGCGCACATCTCGTCGGGGTTTGGACAGTTAAAGAGTCCCGTCGGCATGGCGGGATCGGTAAATCCCAGAGCGCAGGTCGCGAGAAACATGCCTCCGCCCGACGGATTCACCAGCAGGCGGAAGGCCCCGCGAGCCAGAGCCTGCTCCTCACCCGGGACCTGCATGGGATAGGTGTAGCGATGGACCGGCGCGATCAGCGGCAGCTTCTTTAAAACCTCGGCGCTCCAGTTCCGGGTGAAGGGGATGTCGTTCTCGGTCATCGCAGAGTATCCAATGCCTGGGCCATGTCTTCGATCAGGTCTTCGACGGCTTCGCAGCCTGCGCTCATGCGGATGAAGCCCTCGGAGACGGCGTCTCCGCCCCAGCGGGCGCGGCGCTCCGCCGTCGTTGTGATGCCGCCGAAGCTGGTGGCCTCGGTCAGCAGCTTCGACTGGGCCAGAAACGTCTCTGCCGCGGCGCGGTCGCGCAGCACAAAGCTGAGCACCGGCCCGAAGTAGCGCATCTGCTTCGCCGCAGTCGCATGGCCTGGATGGGTAGGCAGGCCGGGATAGAGGACGCTTTCGACCTCTTGGCGCGTCGTCAGAAACTCGGCGATGCGCTGCGCGTTCTCGCAGCTTCGTTCGAGCCGCAGGGGCAGCGTCGCGATGGAGCGCAGCGCCAGCCACGCCTCCATCGGTCCCAAAACTCCACCGGTCAGGGTGCGCCACTGGTCGATTTTGGCGCGAAGCTCGAGATCGCGGACGGCCACGTGGCCGATCAGAATATCGCTGTGGCCGGTCATGGACTTGGCGTCGGACGCGACCGAAAAATCGGCACCGAGAGCGAGCGGAAGCTGGCCCAGCGGCGTGGGCGTGGTGTTGTCGACGGCCACCAGAGCACCGGAGCGATGGGCGGCCTCACAGAGGGCCGTGATGTCGCAGATCTCCATGGTCGGATTGCTGGGCGACTCCAGCCAGAGCAGCTTCGCGCCTTCGAGCAGTTCGGCCTGCGCGTTGCCGGCGGTGGGCGCGGTGCGGAGTTCGACGCCCATCTTGGCGAAGTACTCCTCGACCAGAGCGCGGGCGGCGAAGTAGGCGTTCGAGGGCAGAACGACGACGTCTCCGGGCCGAAGGACCGCGCCGAAGACCGCCGTGCAGGCCGCCATGCCGGAGGCGAAGACCAGTGCGCTGGCGCGGTAGCCGGGGCCGGACTCCATCTGCCCGATGGCGCGTTCCAACTCCGTCCACGTCGGGTTGTGCGACCGGGCGTAGGTGTAGGGCGTGCCCGACGGGTCGCCGGGCGTGTGGTAGGGCGCGGCGAAGACTGGTCCCGCGTGCAGCGGTTCGCCGGGAACGGCTGGGGTCAGGCCGGAACGAATGATCTTGGTAGAGTCACGCATAAATTGGAGGAGAATGCGGCTTAATGGCTGGAAAAATGCTCCCATCCGCGTGGCTCCAGTGTAGCGCGGTCACCATTCGGGGTCAGCAGGGTCAGCAGCGGCTGCTTCTTCAGTTTGCGGGTGAAGCGCCCGATGCGGGTGATGGGAACGCCTGCGATCCGGTGCGGCATTCGGGTCGAAGACGGCGCGGCGAAGAGCAGCTCGTAGTCCTCGCCTCCGTGGAGAGCGGCGTTCAGAGCTGCTTCCGTGCCGAGTTTGCGGGCAAGGGGATGGAGGGGAATGGCTGCCTGCTCGACCTCGGCGGCGACACCGGAAGCCCGGCAGAGGTGGGCCAGATCAGTTGACAGGCCGTCGCTTACATCGATCGAGGCGGTTGCCAGTCCGCTCTTTAAAAGAGCCAGACCGATGGCGATGCGAGGCTGGGGAAAGGTCTGCGGGTGATCGGCTGTTTTGGTGATCTTTGTTGTACGAGCGTTGCGTGCGAGCATCGTCGACAACTCTGCTGCCGCTCCGCCGAGCGAGCCGGTGACGTAGAGGGCGTCGCCGGGTTTTGCGCCCGATCTGCGCAGTGATCTGCCGATAGGCGCGGAGCCGAGCAGAACGATATCGGCGAGGATGAAGCTGGCAGGGGATTCGGCGGTATCGCCACCGGCGAGGGTGATGCGATGCTCGCTGGCGAGGCTTCGTAAGCCATTGAAGAAGCGGGTGATCCAGGCGCGGCCCCGGGCAGTCGCAAGCAGATCGGCGGGTACGGCGAGCGAGAGAAAGGCCGCCATCGGGGCAGCTCCCATGGCCGCGAGGTCGCTGAGACCCCGGGCGAGGCAGCGGTGGCCGACCGATTCAGGCGAGTGGAGGTCGCGGCGGAAGTGACGGCCTTCGAGGGTAAAGTCCGTGGTGACGAGCACTTCGGAGCCGGACGGAGGACGCAGAATGGCGCAGTCGTCGCCGATGCCCAGGGCGATGGCCTTGCTCCGGGAGGGGGCGAAGGTGTGGCGGATCTGCTCGATCAGGTCCAATTCTTTCATCTTGAGTCAGCATAAACAGATAGGAAGAATATGGCGAAAAAGAAGGACGGAAGGTGTAGATTGGCAGACAACCTTTCGTCGTGTGCCGGGTTGTATAGGAAAGGGTTGTTTGTTAGGCTTGAAGAACGCCTGAACGAGAACTGTAATTCCCGAATGCCAATTAGCGAAGCTCATTTGCCGGAACGCATTTACGGGATGCAGCGTTTTCTGAACTGCAATTGAATTGGGCCCAAAAACTAAGTCTGGATTGCCGATTGAGTCTGAAAAAGCGCTACTACATCATGTTCGTCAGCCGTGGCGAAAACGGGAGCCTGAAGAAGGTTCCGGTGCCGCTCCATTATGCGTACATCTTCATAGCGGCGGCGGTTATCGGCATGTTTACGATTACCGGGATGGCGGGATCGTACTCGCGGATGCTGATCAAGACGGCGCGATTTAACCAGCTTCGGCAGGACCATAACTCGTTACAGAAAGACTATGTGAGCCTGGAGAAGACGGCTCACGAGAAGGACGTCGAGGCGGCATCGCTGGGTTCGCTGGCGAGCGAGGTTTCGGCGCTGTATGGGTTGACCGCAAGCAAGCTGGCGATTCCCGCGGGCAAGGTGACCCATAGGATGACGCGGCAGGGCAAGTCCTCCGGCACGGAGGCGGTTACAACGACGCCGTTGGCGGGAACGACCAATGGCTTGACGAATGAGACCTACTACAAATCGGTCGATGCTTTTTATGCGCTGCGCAACTCGGCGATGGATGGATCAGTGACGCGGATTCTGGCGGGCATCGGGTCGCCGGGGTATGGTTCGGGCAATAACCTGGGCGGTATTACGGATGCCGGGAACCTGCTGATGGCTTCGTACGCTCCGACGCTGTGGCCGATCATGGGGCCGATTACGAGCAGCTTTGGCCAGCGTCAGGATCCTGTCAAGGGTAACGGCGAGGGCGAGTTCCACAAAGGCATCGACATCTCCGCACCCGACGGTACGCCGGTGCGTGCGACTGCCGATGGGATTGTGAAGCTGGCAGGGGTGGTGAACGGGTATGGACGCGAGGTGGTGCTGGATCATGGCCACGGAGTCGAATCCTGCTATGCGCATCTGTCCGCTTTTGCCGCGATCGCCGGGCAGACGGTGGTTCGCGGTCAGGTGATCGGCTACGTTGGCCACAGTGGCCGCGTTACCGGCCCTAATCTGCACTACGAGGTTCGCATCCGCAATACGCCGGTCAATCCGCATCGCTATATGCGGGTGACGATGGCGACTCTGGGCAGCGAGGCTGCCGGAGGCTAGAGGCGGCAAGAATTAAAATCGACCGCGGATAACGCGGATCAGTACGGATCAGGCTTGGTTTTCTATCCGTGTTGTTCCCTGTCATCCGCGGTCGATTTTGCGTTTGCTTTTGGAAGTGAAGAAAATTCGTCATGGCTTAAGATCGCCGGAAGGCGCGGTCATATGTTTGAGGAGGTCGAGCGGAACGGTGCCGGTGAGGATGGTGCGGTCTTTGTGATGGTCGACTTTGAGCGATGCGATCAGGGCGCGAAGGGCTACGTCGGCGGGGAGGGTCGGCTGGCCCTGCTGAATCGTCCTGAAGAGGCCAAGCAGGGTGGACAAGGATTCGGCGGAGTGGGCGGCGTCGGCCTCGGTGGGGGCGATCTGTTCGATGCGGAGATGGAGCGCGCCGACGTAGCGCAGGCTGGCGACGAAGGTGGTGTCTTCGGGCAGGGGAAGCTGTAGGCCCAGGATGGAGATGTAGCCGCGGTCGGAGAAGGGAATGCCGATGTGGCCGATGGCCCACGCGCTGGCCAGCAGAGGCACATCGCGATATCGAGCAGAGAGCAGGGAAGAGCCGGAGAAGGGCGAGGCCGCGGCGCGGTGGCGGTCGAGGATCGAGTGGATCTGCTCGGTCGTGGGCATGTTGGAGGAGGCGATGGTGTCGTAGTCGAGTTGGGCGATGCGGAGCTGGCGGGCGGCGTGGCCCTTCTTGTCGAGTTCGCCGACCGGGACGGTGAAGATCTGGTGGCCGTCGTAGGTCTCCTGCGCGGTCGCGATGGAGGTGAGATAGCGGGCGAGGCGCGCGCCGTCGAAGCGGCCTTCGAAGACCTCGGAGTAGCCGACAGGGCCGTTGGGTCCGTTAGGGTCGTCCATGCGATGGAGGGCGAAGGCGGCGACGTCGAGGTCGCGCTCGGGGAGGATGCCGGTGGCGTCGATGAAGCTTTGGTAGTCGGGGCTATGCGCGGTCGGGTTGTGGTCGAAGTGGGTGGCCAGACGGAGAGGCTTGAGGTTGATGTAGACGATGGCGTCCGACTCCGGCAACAGGCGCGCGGCCTCGGGCGGAGCGGACTTGCGCAGGAAGATCGCGAAGGCCAACGCGGCGACGAGCGCCAGAGCGGTGAGCAGGGAGTAGCGGGTCGATTTGCGCATCCACTCTGTTTCTACTCTGTCCGTGGGCTGACGGCAATGTTTTCAGCTTTGAAGCTACAGCACGGGCGCGTGCAGGAAGCTGGCGATGGCGGCGAGCTGCGGTGCGACGCGAGGGCTGCTGTGCCATGCCGGTTCCGTCGTTGCGGGCTTTGCTGTCGGCTGCATGTGGAGGCTGGCCAGCACGGTGGCATCGATGTCAAAGGGAGAGCGGCCGTTCTTCGTCATGATGGCGTGGCAGGTGTCGCAGGTCGACGGCGCTCCCTTGGCCTGGTGACACCCGATGCAGGTGCCCATGCTGGTGTCCTTTTCCAGCGCGATGGCGGTACGCTCGGCCACGGGGCCGTGGCACTGCTCGCATGTGGTGGCGGAGTGGGTCTTATGGCTGAAGGTCACAAATGAGGGCACACGGTAGACCCGCACCCATGGAATCGGGTCTTCGTTTTTGGCAGCCTCGGCGAGGCGTTGGATGTCCGGCTTGTCGGTTGCGATGGAGGCATGGCAGCGCATGCACTTGGCCGGCTGGGGCATGGCCAGGGTCGTGCCGTTGCCACGCGGCTCATGGCAGTCGTTGCAGGACATCTTCGCGGTCTGGATGTGCTGCTGGTGGTTGAAGGCGATAGGCTGCGCAGGGGCCGATGCGGAAGGCGCGGAAGATGCAGCCGGCTTCGAGGCAGGCGTGCTGGTGCCTTGCGCGCCGCCTTGTGCATGGACGGCCGCGGTAGAAGCGAACAGCACAGCAAGTATCAGGAGGAATTTGTGCATGTGAAACCTCTTCCCTGGGGAACAGGGCTTGCCGCCTCCCCGAGGAAGCGGCACGCCGATGACTTTCAGATTGCGCCGGGACGTTAGACGTTGCCCTTGCGCATCTCCTCTGCCAGGTATTCCGATGCGCGCATGGCGAGCGCGCACATGGTTATCGTCGGATTCTGCCATCCGGCGCAGACAAAGACGCTGGCGTCGGTGATGAACAGGTTCTCCATGTCGTGACTCTGATTCCACTGGTTCACAACGCCCTTCTTCGGATCGTCGCTCATCCGGGCTGTGCCTTGCTCGTGGATGGAGTAACCCGGCGGGTTGAACTCGTAGTTCTTTACCAGAATATCGAATCCGGCGGCCTGGGCCATTGCCGCCATGGTGTCGATATAGTCCTTGGTCATGTTGGTTTCGTTGCCGGTGTATTTGGTGTAGATATTCAGCGTGGGCATGCCCCAGGCGTCTACGACCTGCTTGTTCAGCGTGACGTGGTTCTCGTAGTGTCCGAGCGTCTCGCCCATGATGTTCGTGGAGAAGCTGCTGCCGTTGTAGCTCTGCAGCTTCTGGTCGAGCTCCTTGCCGTAGAAGGGCAGGGCGCGCGCGTCGAACGGCCCGTTGTTGCAGGAGACATTGACGGCATAGCCGCGCAGGAAGCCGTTGGTCTTCGTGGCCAGATTGCGGAAGCGCGGGATTAAAGCGCCGCCTCCCATCAGGCCGTGAGCCCCCTTGCCGTCCCGCGCCTCCGGAACCGAGCAGATAATGCCCGCTCCGTAGATCTGGTCGGTCAGGTAATGGCCGAGAGCGCCGCTGGAATTACATATCTCCGAGAGCATCAGCAGGCGGGTCGTCTCCAGAGTGCCCGCGGCAACGATAACGACCCGAGCCTTCATGACCATCTCGCGGTGCGAGTGCCGGTCGATGAAGATGACGCCGTCGGCCAGCCCGGTGCTCTTGTCCACCGTAATCTGCCGCACGATCGCGTTCGGAATAGTGATGAGTTTGCCGGTGGCGACTGCGTCCGGAATGACCAGATTGATCGATGCCGCCATGCCATCCTTGCCCAGCGACGATCGCGGCTTGGTGACGGGCACGCCGAGTTTTTTGCCGGCATCGACAAATCGCTGCATCGCGCCGGACCACGGCGAATCATCTTCGATAAAGTTGCCGTCCGGGTACTGCGGCAAGCCGTCCTTGTGGCCGGTTACGCGGAAGATCTCCTCCACCCGCGAGTAGAACGGCACCAGGTCCTTCAGCGAGATGGGCCAGTTTTCTCCGAACCCGTCGTGATCCTTGCTCTTGAACTCGTAGTCGCTGTGGCGGAAGGACTGGCGTCCCCAGAAGGGCGAACGCCCGCCCACGCTGCGCACGCGGACCCAGTTGTAGGGCTGATCCGGCGGATGGTAGTAGGGTGCAACCTTCTCATCCAGCCACATGTTCGCACTGAACTCGCTGGACTGAAAGACGTGCGGGAGACGCCCCGGCGCGTCAAAGCCGCGGTAAGGCAGCTCATGCACCGGCTTCAACTCGCGGTCCTTCTCAAAATTCAGCATCGGGCCCGCGTCCAGCATCGTGCACGAGATACCTTTTTCAGTCAGGATCTTTGCGGCCATTCCGCCCGTATGTCCCGATCCGATGATCAGGACGTCAACCTTCTTCTGTGCCATGCTCTCTCTCTGTTTCTTCTCTGAGGGGAATGCTCTAGGAGTGCTGATGCTTCGTTGTGGGTGTGGCCTGGGCCGCGCCGTGGTTCACCCATCTCTGGATGCCGGGATCGATAGGATGCCAGTAGAGGCCTACCCCCGGGGTGCGATCGCCCGCGGCCTCAGCCGCGATGGCCCACGCGGGCGAGTTGATGGTGGCCATGCGAATGTCGCTGTGCACCAGGCTGATGAAGCGGCTATGGGCCTCTCGCGGCGGATGGTCGTTCATCCATCCCTTCAGGTGGGGACGGATCACAGCGTCAGCCTGTTTCCCGTCAGTCTTCGCAAACGGGGTGTTGAACTGTTTCATGGAGTCGGCGTTCAGCCGATCGAGGCCGTTGTTGTACATGGCCTGCTGCTCCACCGGAGAGGATCCGATATAAAAATCGAGAAACTCCGGCGTCCCGGTCTTGGCGGTGCTGGGGTAGTCGTCCCCGGCAGGCATCATGATCTCGCACAGTTGTACCAGCGTGGCGTAGCGCACGGGCGTGAAGTAGCGCGCGTCCGTTATGGCGACAGCATCGGGCTGTGAGATTGGAATGTTCGGCGAGCGGAACCGCTCCATCGCCTGCATCCGCGAGGTCGCCCGCGGACTGGACGCAGCGGAAGGCTGCACCGCCGTGGCGCCCTGGCCTGTCGCGTTTGCAGCCGGAGGCGGGTTCTGCGCCTGCGGTGCGGGATATTGTTGCCCAAGTGCTGTGCTCGCCGTTGCCGTAGCAACAGCAAGGCCCTTCACAAAGTCACGTCGTTTCATGCGCAAATCCTACGAGTATCGATAGGTACAGTCAATTGTCCTTGCGAGAGCCTAATGAAAACTTTTCATCTCACGCTCACCATCACTACAAAGACGAATACCCATGCATGATACCGTTTGCCACGGCAATTCAGGAGAAAACGTTAAAGGATTAAATCGAAGAGGAGTATTTTGCGGAGACTGACCGCTGCCGAGCTGAGTGTTGGCAGGCGGAGAAAATGTCCATGATCGGAGATGCAGGACAGAAATCATGATGAGAAAATGAAGATATCGACTTGAGATGACAGAGCGAGGATGCAAAGAGAGGCAGCAGATTTTGAAGCTCAAACTACCGGCTGGACCCTTCAAGGCTTATTTGTTCGATTGTGATGGCACTATCGCCGATTCTATGCCGCTTCATTACCTGGCGTGGAGGAGCACGCTCGCAGAGTGGAGCTGCGAGTTCAGCGAGGAGATATTTTATGCGTGGGGCGGCATGCCGGTGACGGAGATTATCTCCACCTTGAATGAGCGTCACGGCCTGGCGATGCCGGTCGAAGAGGTGTCGAGGCGCAAGGAGGAGGCTTATTTTACGGCTCTTCCGCAGCTCAGGGCCGTGCCGGAGGTGTTGGAACATATCGAAGATCAGTATGGGCAAATTCCTTTTGCCGTGGTGTCGGGAAGCACCCGGGATTCCGTGGTGGCGTCGCTCGAATCGCTGAAGATTCTGGACAGGTTCGATACGCTGGTTTGCGCGGGGGACTACGCGAAGAGCAAGCCCGATCCGGAGCCCTTTTTGATGGCCGCCCGCAGGCTTGAGGTAGCGCCGGAATCCTGTCTCGTCTTCGAGGACACGGATATGGGCGTACAGGCCGCAACGGCTGCCGGAATGGCCTCAGTGAAGGTTCCTCCGCCGTGGGAGCGGGTTTCGATTTGATCGAGCCACGTTGAACGATCGGCCCATTTGGAACTTAATCGGAGCTTAGCCGCAGCGAGATTCTGTTCCCAAAGAGTCGCCATACAAGATAGGGCAGCACCGTAAGCGAGAGGATTACCAAGGTGTGAAACAGGCCGTAGGGACTGCCCTGAATGGAAGGCGTAAGCGTGAAACCCAGGCTGATATGACGCCCAATTCCATCAGGGATTGACGTACGGTTCGCGTGGACCTGGGCGGTGCCGCCGATCAATGCAATCAGGATGAGCCCGGCAGTTGGCCAGATCGGTTTCAATCGTTGACGGAGAGCAGTGAGCCCGATTCCCCAGCCCACCAGAATCGGCGCGCCAAGAAAGATCGACCTGCCGAGACCAAAATAGAAGATCGCTAAACCGTCGATTCGGACGAAAGGGGTATCGGCGCCCGGTAGAAAGATTCTCCAGCCCGACCATAGAAGGAACAAGGCAACAAACCAGGCCGCCGCCAGAAGCAGGAGCGGCGCAAAGCCGAACGCGGCCCACGGTGCTCGTACGCACCAGGATTGAAGTTGGCGCCGGTCGATCATCGCCTTGGCAAGCTCGTCTGTCCTGCCAAGCCGGATGAGAGCCGCAGATTCAGCATCCTCGCGGCTGCGGCCCGCACGTTGCTCTTCCGCTTTCAAATCGGCAAAATGATCGGCAAGTTCGTCGATATAGCGCCGTACATGTCGCGGCGCGACACCAGCCCGGAGCAAGCGCTCGCGAAGTTCATAGAATGGCTTCGCCATATGGTTCTCCTGTCAACATCTTTTGAATTGCGGTGGTTAGATTGGCCCAGGTCTCCGACATATCGGCTAATCGGCGGGCGCCGGCGGGTGTCACAGAGTAGTAGATCCGGCTACGTTTGTTGACGGTTCTGCGCCGCGAACGAAGCGCTCCATCGTGTTCGAGTGCGTGCAGCACGGGATAGACAACGCCCTCGCCGACCGCGACTACAGCATCGGTGCGGTCGCGGATTGCCTGAACGATCTCATAGCCATACATCTCCTCTTGTTCGAGCAGCCGGAGGATCAGGAGTTCTGGAACTCCATTCATGAAATTTGGGTTGGTTTCTCGCGTCGCCATTGGATTTTCATAATACCTTTCAGTTCAAGGTATGTCGATTTGATTTATACGCCAACCGCAAATTCCCCGAAGATCGCTTTCAGTCAAAAGGGAAATGCAAAGTGTGTCGCTATGAGGGAGGTCGGAACGTTGCTACCTCGTTCCGGCTATGCTAAAGTTACGACTGCGGCGCACTCTGCGCGGGCACTGCTGCGCGTTC
>JBEPUJ010000005.1:0-220008 GCA_041691575.1 Terriglobales bacterium | reverse complement strand
AGCTTCACAGTTCTCGATCGAATGGACAACAACCTATTGAAACTTCACACCTAGGTACGAGGGCAAGGGCAAGAACAAGGGCAGGAGCAGGAGCAGGAGTAGGAGTAGGAGCAAGAGTAAAGGCAAAGGCAAGGGCAAAGACGAAATACAGGGGTCTCTCCACTGCGGCGGCAGAATCGCCGCCTTCGGTCGAGATGACGTAGTTCAAATGACGTGGGTCAATAACTTATGACGCAGGCCAAAATGATGGGTTAGGAAACAGGGCCAGGAGGAGGGGGTCGAGATGACACAGGTTAACGTGACGCAGGTCGGGGTGACCCGGTCAATAATTCCCGGCAGATTTTTAAGATTTGAGAGCGGAAGGCTGTCGGATCTGGGGCTTTACGGCGGGACCCGGAGGTTCTTTGGGATCCCGCCTCTTCAAAGCGTCTTGCGGAGACTAGTCGCGGAAACCGGCGCTGACAGCGATCTTGTGACGGCCCTTGGCACGGCGGCGATTGAGGACGGCGGCACCAGCCTTGGTCTTCATGCGGGTGAGAAAGCCGTGGGTCTTGGCGCGGTGGCGGCGGTTGGGTTGGAAGGTACGCTTCGGCATGGCAAAAAACTCCTGCGGCAGGATAGATTCCTGCTCAAACTTTTAGGGTGTTGCAACAATCTCTGAGTATACCTGACGGGACCTGATTTTCACAGGGGGCGGTCTCGGGATGGGCGCTCCTGGAGCGTCTGCTTCTTCAGGCCGATTGTGGAAGTTTTGCCGACACCGATGGATATGATTCAACGATAGCGGTCGGAAGTTCAATCAAACATTGGGGAGTTGAGTGGCCACGGTGGAGGCACACCCCAGGGGCTGAAGCCCCGATTTTGTGGCGGGTGTTGAGAGGGCCAAGGCTGAAGCCTTGGCGTACCCAGAAGCAAGGGCAACAGCAACAACGACGGCAACAACACCAACAGCAAGGGCAACAGCAGCAACGGCAACGGCAACAGTAGCAACGGCAAGGGCAACAGCAAGGGCAACGGCAAGGGCAACGGCAACGGGCGGAATACAGGGATCTCTCCACTTCGCCACGCGATAAAACCGGGTGGCTCCGGTCGAGATGACGTCGTCCTTCTAAAACAAAAACAGGTCCTCCGCCTGCGGCGAAGGATGACAATGCGAAAAAACAAAAGCGGACAGCGAGTACAGTGACTCTGACTTCTGCTCTAGTTTGATGGCGTGAGCTTTCAGGTTTTGGGCAGATTTCAATCGCAGTCTTTGCTGCGATGCGAATGCAGCCATTCGATTTTCTGAAAGCAGGGGGGAACGGTATTTCGACCCATCCCTCTGTATCACACGAGATGATCCAGTTGCAGCGAATTGCAGATTTTAATTTTTGCTTTTTTTGCCCGCTGCGGGCATCCATTTCAGTTCTTCACAAGGAATGGTGCAACTTATTTTTTTTGAATTATGCGCTTGAAAATCGTCCTGTTTTCCGTGCTACTATCGAACCCGTTTAGTAAGTTGTTTTCTGCACGTCCAACTGTTCCGCACTCTGCGTTACCTTTGCATCACTCCTCTCTTCGACCTGATCGCATATAGGCATCGAGCGAGAGAATTCTGGCGACACGAAATCCTCCCCACTCACCTGCAATGGCCGGGAAGGATGGGTGTTTCCTTTTGACTGCGTTTTATGCAGCTTTGCGATGTGCCCAGTTGGGTTGGAACAGGGAAAAGACAAGGAAAGTATAAGGATGTCATTCGTTCCGACGGCGACCGCCGTATTGAATTATTGGGTTCGCATTCTCGCTGCACTCGAGAAGAAGATCAATCGTCAGTCATTTGAAACATGGCTGAAGCCGACGCGATTTTCGCACCTCGAAGGCAAGACGCTTTTTGTGCGTATCCCCTCGTCTGACTTCCAGCATGTCGGTGACCGCTATGCCGACCTAATTCAGGAAGCGATCGACAACCTGGGCCTCGATGTGGAGACGGTGACGTTCACGACTCCGGAGCAGGACCCTCGCGCTCCCAAGGTGCGCGAGGATGGCGGCTTCGCTCCGCTGCCCAGCCATAGCCCCAACGCACCCCAGAACAGTTTCCAGAACAATTCCCGGATGGGCGGCGGGCAGAATTCAGCAGGCTCGATGTCGCGGCAGACGCCCGGCCCGGAGCAGTCGCGCTTCGACTGGAGCGCGGCCTCGCAACTGAACCCGCGGTACCAGTTCGACGCGTTCGTTATCGGCAGCGGCAACCAGTTCGCCATGGCGGCGGCGCAGGCGGTGGCGGAACGGCCATCGAAGGCCTACAACCCGCTGTTTCTGTACGGCGGCGTGGGCATGGGCAAGACTCACCTGATGCATGCCATCGGCCACGACGTGAAGCGCAGGCAGCCGCATGCGTCGATCTGCTATGTGAGCGCCGAGAAGTTTACCAACGAGATGATCGACTCGGTTCGCTACGACAAGATGACCAGCTTTCGGGACAAGTTCCGCAGCGTGGACGTGCTGCTGATCGACGACATCCAGTTTCTGGCGGGCAAGGAGCGGACGCAGGAGCAGTTCTTCCACACCTTCAACACGCTGCACGAGAGCATGAAGCAGATCGTGATCGCCAGCGACCGGCCTCCGAAAGAGCTGTCGGACTTTGAAGACCGGCTGCGCTCGCGGTTCGAGTGGGGTTTGATCGCCGACATTCAGCCTCCGGACCTTGAGACCAAGGTTGCAATTCTGCAGAAGAAGGCCGAGTCCGAACAGACGCAGTTGCCGACCGACGTGGCATTGTTTATCGCCTCGAACGTGCGGACTAACGTGCGCGAGCTGGAGGGCGCTCTGGTGCGGCTGATCGCGTGGTGCTCGATGCATGGCGTCGAGATTACGCTGGCGGTGACGCAGCAGTGCCTCAAACAATTCATCGACACGCAGGTGCGCAAGATCACGATCGAGTCGATCCAGCGGACGGTGGCCGAGCAGTTTGGGATGCGGGTGGCGGAGCTGAAGCAGAAGAACAACTCGCGCCAGATTGTGGTGCCGCGGCAGATTGCGATGTACCTGGCCAAGCAGTTGACCGAGGCTTCGCTGCCGGAGATTGGGCGGCAGTTCGGGGGCAAGCACCATACCACGGTGATGCACTCGATCTCGAAGATCGATGAACAGCGAAGGACGGACAAGGCGCTGAATCAGACGGTGAACAAGCTGATGGAGACGCTGAGCTAGGGTATTCGACCGCGGATTGTCATGGGGAACGCGGATGTAAGGCAACGGCAAAATACAGGGGTCTCTCCACTGCGCCGCGCACGGTGAAACTGTGCCCGGCTTCGGTCGAGATGACGTGCCTTTTGGAGACGGTTAGACCGGTTGCAGAGATGATGTGCCCCAAGAGAGCCTCTGATTAAGTCAGGCTCTGTTAAGGGCACGGCTTTAGCCGTGCCGTAAGTGATTTGCCCGCAATGCGGCTTTAGCCGCTGAGGGAATCTTCGGAGACTTAATCAGACCTGCCCAAGAGAAAAGCAGGTCCTCCGACTGCGGCGAAGGATGACAATATTTCGGGGTATAGCTTTATTTATTTGTGGGTATAGCTACTTTGGAACCGCCCCAGGCGGCAGCGTTTGGCGCTTCTGACAAGCTACGTGAGGAGGTCACCAGGCGATGTAGACGGCTTGGCGGACCCACTGCGGGTTGTCGAGCTGTTGCATCATGAAGTCGGCGACGTCCTCGCGGGAGATGCGGCTGGCGTTGCGGGGCAACGCGTCGGCGTCGGTGCGGTAGACGCCGCGGCGGGGGCCGTTGGTGAGCATGGGCGGCATCGCCATGGTCCAGTCGAGATCGCTGGCGGAGAGGGCGGCGTACTGGGCGCGCTGCGAGGCTACCGGCCACTTCAACAGCGTGTTGTAGACCAGGCGCTCGACGATCCAGCGGCGCCAGGCGGGCTGCTTGGCGAGCGCGCCGGGCTTGGCGCCGGCGGAGCCGAGGACGATGATGCGACCGACACCATGCTGTTGCATGGCGGCGACGATCAGCGGGATGGCACGCTCGAGGACATCTTCCTTTCGCAATGACTTTGCGCCAAGCGCGGAGAGCACCGCGTCTGCGCCTGCTATCGTCTGCCCCACCGCGGCAGCGTCGAACGCGCTTCCCTGAACAACATGGATCTCGTCTCGCAGAGGGAAGGATCCCGGCGTTCGCAGCAGTGCCGTTGTCTGGTGGCCAGCGGTGATACAACGTCTCGTCAGCAGACGTCCGGTGGCTCCGTTGGCGCCGAATATGGCGATCTTCATGTTGGGCTCCTTTACGATTTGGGACTGATTATCCTCTCTAGTGTTAGATGTGTGTGAAAAACGTGTGTAACGTAAGCGGCTCATTTTGTTTTGCTTCGGTCGCATTCCCACGTTGGGGACGGGTCTTCTCAAAAATGGTCGATGTTGCCTGTGAACAAAACGGATTAGGGGACGGTTTAAGCGGAAAGGGTGTCCAGTCTTCCTAACTCCGCACTTTCTGCTGGCTGTTTTTCTAAAACGGGGGCAGGGTTCAAGTCAATGATAGGTAAGTAGATAGGGAGGATATCCACTTTTCCAGCGACAATGATTATGAGTATTAGTATTTGTTCTGTTTAAGTCTTGTTTCATAACAACAATCGCGCCGCAGCGCTCGGTTTGTGCGCTCAGTGGGGTTTGCGCAGGGTCTCACACAAGCGACCGGGTTTCCACAAAGAAAACTCGCCCGCGGCAGGGGCTTCGACCCTAGAATCAGACAGGGAAATGAAGCAGAAGGCGAAGCGCGAAATGCAAATGGGCCGCGATTCGGTGTAAAGTTTTTCCAAGCGACCCACGATGGAATTTGCAGATTCAGAAGTTCAGGGAGAGAACACAGTGACCATTGCGACCCAGGAGCCCCAGATGGACGAGACGACGGCAGCAGCCCCTACGGGTAACCTCGAAATCACCGTGTCCCGCGCCGAATTGCTGCGCGAACTGACGGCGGCCCAGTCGGTGGTGGAGCGCAAGACGACGATCCCGATCCTGTCGAATTTCTTGTTTGAGGCGGCTGACGACAAGCTGACGATCACGGCGACCGATCTCGACCAGAGCCTGCGCACCAGCTGCGCGGCCAAGGTCAAGAAGCCCGGCGCCTGCACCATTCCGGCGCGCAAGTTGTACGACTACATCAAACTACTGCCCGAGGGCGACATCTCCATCAAGCTGATGGACAACCACTGGGTGCAGATCCGGGCAGGGCGGTCGAACACGAAGATGGTTGGCATGGCGCGGGCCAATTTTCCTCAAGTCCCGGAGTTCCCGGCATCTTCCGCGGTAAAGATTTCCGTGCCCGCGTTGAAGAACATGGTTTCGAAGACGATCTTCGCAATCTCGAACGAGGAGTCGCGCTACACGCTGAACGGCGCGCTGCTGGTGCTGAAGGCGGAGTCGATGGCGATGGTGGCGACCGATGGCCACCGGCTGGCGCACATCGAGAAGCTGGGCGAGACGCTTGAAGGAATCTCGGGCGAGAAGAAGACGCTGATTCCGCGCAAGGCGCTGAGCGAGCTCTCGGGCCTGCTGGGCAACACCGAGGCGGAGACGCTGGAGTTTGCGGACGACGACCAGACGCTGTTCTTCAAGGTCGGCGGACGGGTGCTGACGAGCCGCAAGCTGACCGGGCAGTTCCCGAACTACGAGGCGGTGCTGCCGCGGGACAATACCAAGTTCGTGATCGTGCGGTCGGAAGATTTGATGAGCTCGATCCAGCGCGTGGCGCAGTTCGCCGACGAGCGCTCGGGCGCGATCAAGATTCGGCTGGAGCAGAACGAGCTGAAGCTGTCGTCGTCTTCAACCGACGCGGGCGAGTCGGAAGATACGATCGAGACGCCGTACAACTACGATCCTCTGGTGGTGGGGTTCAACAGCCAGTACCTGATTGATTTTCTCAAGGCGATCGGCAATACCGGCGAGGTTCGGCTGGAGTTCAAGGACGCGCAGAGCGCGGGCCAGATGCGCCCCGAGGACGCCAACGAGGATGTGAAGTACCGCTACATCCTGATGCCCATGCGCATCTGACGCGATCTGCCATCGAGGCGGACGCGGCTTCGCCGCAAAAGCAAAATCCCGGCCATGGCGCCGGGATTTTTGTTTTCGCTTTGGTCGTGAATTTTGGTGTGGGTTTTAAGGCGGCATCTTCGATGAGGGATAGGGCGGGTCTTCAGAGGGTGCTGAAGAACTCTCTTGCGGTACGCAAAGAGCCCTCAGCGGCTAAAGCCGCGCTGCCAGTAAAGCATTTACGGCACGGCTGAAGCCGTGCCCTTAAGCAAAACATGAGTTTTTCCGCAGCCTGTTTAAGCCCTATAACATCATTGGCCAAAGGAACATGCAGCTCCCCCACCCCAGCGAGCCCCGGCCTATACTGAGGTGTGACGGCAAGGCCATCCTTAGACTCAATCGACTTCAAGACTCTGCTTCGGACAGGTTCCCTCCGATCTTTTCTTCGATCGTTTCTCATCGGGGTCCTGGTGCTCTGGTCGCTTGCCGTGGTGCTCCTTGTGGCCGCCCGGTGGATCGATCCGCCGACCACTGCGATGCACGTCGAGCGCCGCCTGCAGGCCTGGATTCACCGCAAGCCGTATCAGAAGCGATCCAGGTTCGTTCCGCTCCGTCAGATCTCGCCTAATCTACAGCACGCTGTCATCGCCGCGGAGGATGCGCGCTTCTACCAGCATCATGGGTTCGATTGGCACGAGATCCACCTCGCCGCCAAGGAAGATATGGAAGGCGGCCGCAGGCGCGGAGGCTCCACGATCACGCAGCAACTGGTCAAAAACCTGTTCTTCGGGACGGGCGGCTCCTTCCTGCGCAAGGGCGCGGAGTTCACTCTGGTGCCAGTGGCCGAACTGGTCCTCGGCAAGCAGCGCATTCTCGAGCTCTACCTCAATGTGGTCGAATGGGGCCCCGGTATTTATGGTGCGGAGTCGGCGTGTCGTTACTATGACAAGACCTCGGCGCGGAATGTAGGCCGGGAGCAGGCGGCACGGCTTGGCGCGATTCTACCGGCTCCGCTGAGGCGACGGCCCGAACGCATGAACAGCTACAGCACCGTCATCCTTAGGCGGATGAGCCAAATGAACTGGTAACTACGAGTCGGGCAGCACGAGCACCGTGGCCCTCGTTCCGCTGAGACTTCGATACCACCGAGCGACAAATCGCTGAGGGACATTTCGAGTTCCATCAGACCTGGAAGCGCGCTTTGGCCTATTCTCGCCAACAGAAGATTCAAGTCTCAGCGAAGTTGACTCTTGCCCATTTACAGGTCGCGAATGCGAATCACTGTTCCGGTGACGAAAAGTAAACCGAGGGAGACTAATAGGCAGATAGACAAACCGAACCACGGCGCTGATCCGGTCAATAACTGCGTCTTCGGATCGATAGAGGCTGTTGCGCTCATGACATCGAATACATTCCAGCTACGCAATGTATGTGCTTTATAGCTGAGAAAAACTGCAGTGAGCGCGCAGAGTCCAACGACAGGCGCTGTGAACTCGCCTTCAAAAAGTTCTGAGGTGAGCAAGCCAAAAGTCAGAAGCACCAAGCCTGCCGTACTCATCAACGCGCCAAAGGCCAATGCCTGGAGAAGCGGATAAGACTCACCAACGAAGATAGAAAGTATCGGAATGAGGAGCGCAGAGACCAGTCCAAGCACGATGGACTCTCCCCAGGCCACTCCCGCGCGAATAAGAAAGAGATGCAGCCGTCTCACTGGCAGTCCAAGCGTAAATAGTGCCGTTCCCGTCGCCTTCTCCCTCGCCAATCCGCCCAGCGCAGTGACGAAGGCTGCCAGTATCCAAAGGCCCTGCAGCGCATAGTGGAACAGACCGCTCCACACGTAGACCGAATAGATCAATGGTTTATCAGGGAATCGCACGTTATAGCGGGCAAGGAATCCCGAACTGGTAAGTACGGCATAGACCACCAATGCCATCAGCAGCGCCAGCGCTGAAAAGAAGCGGCCGCGAGATTCCTGCCATGCCTTCCAGACCAAAGCCTGTTCTCTTGAGCAGAAGCTATCCTGTCGATTGAGATCAGTAGTCAATGCGATCTCCATAGACCTTCGCGGCTCCGATGAGTACCGCTGTGAGTGTCCACGTCATCAGCAACGTCAGCCATGGTGCAGAGGTCCAATTCAGTTTCCACGGACCGGCCATGGCATGTCCGAAGTCCAGATATCCCAACCATGTCGTGCGTCCCAGATAACGCAAATGCTGCATGTATGTTTGCAGCAGCAAATACGGCACGCCAAGGATCACGAGGGTAAGAAGGAGAGAAAGATAATTTCCCGGAAAGAGTGTGTAGCAAAGGTTGCCAAAAGCGATGATGAAGATCCCCGCCGCCACCATCAGTGCAGTGTGCAGAAGAAGCTGAGTCAGAGAGTAGCTTTGATGAATGACCGCAGAGCCGATCAAGACTACGACAACGGCGAAAAGACTAAGGGTGATGCTTTCCAGCACGGCGACTGTCAGGCGCGTCAACAGCCATCGACTCCGGCTTACCGGCAGACTCAGACTGAATAGAACGGTTCCATTGTTCTTCTCCCGAATCAGTCCCCCAAAGGCAAACAGCACGGCAAACAAGGCCCAGACCTGTTGCAGATAGTTGTCGTAAAGGTAGTGCCACAGATACCAGCTATACTCGTGAATCCCAAGCGGCATCCATGCGAAGTGGTATCCCTTCGGATTCTGCAACTCCCGCGTCCACATCTCCACGAGCCATGCGTGCTGCTCGATGTAGAAGATGCACACGATGGCTGCGGCAATCAATCCCGCGAAGAAGCGCACCCTCGTTTCAATCCAGGCTTTGTAGAGGAGCATGTTCACGGCCTCGCCTTCACTTTTTCGAGAAAGATCTCCTTCAGGGAAATGGGAAGCACATCAACGCTACCGGCACGCAACATACGAACGTGCTCCACGATCAAATCTACATTGTGACTGGCAACCAGGGAAACGGTGCGACCCTCGGTTCGGATCTTTTCAATGCCCGGCAGACGGAAATCACGTTCCTCGATTGGCTCAGGGAAGACTGCTTGAATCTGCCTGTACTGCTCTTTGAGCTGATCCATGGGCGCATCCAGCACCAGCCTTCCACGGTCAATCATCAGCACATGATCGGCTACCTGTTCCACTTCTGCGATCTGGTGCGAAGAGAAAAAGACGGTGGTTCCCTGAGCGGTGAGAGATACAACGATCTGCAGGACG
The DNA here is from genome assembly GCA_041691575.1 of Terriglobales bacterium. Taxonomy (GTDB): domain Bacteria; phylum Acidobacteriota; class Terriglobia; order Terriglobales; family Acidobacteriaceae; genus Edaphobacter. Next base: position 210,800 of record JBEPUJ010000005.1, on the reverse strand, counting down.
TCTTCGATCGCAACGGGATCGAGACCCTCCGTTGGCTCATCCAGAATCAACAGTTCGCAACCCCGGGCGAATCCCAGCAGTAAGGCGAGTTTGGTGCGCATCCCTTTCGACAATTGTCGAATGCGGCGCTCGAGTGGAAGATCAAACTGCTCGACGAGTCGCGACTCCAGAGCATGATTCCAGCGGGGAAAGAACGACTTCGTAAAGCGAATCATCTGCGCGACAGTCATATAGTCGTAGAGTCGCTTGTCTTCCGCAACGAAGGCCACTTTCTGCCGAATCAGAAGGCTCTCTTTTTCTTTGTCAATCCTGTGGCCGAAGATGCATCCCGATCCGGACGTTGGATGAATCATGCCCAACAGCATCTTGATCGTAGAGCTCTTTCCTGCGCCGTTCTGGCCCAGGAACGCACACACCGAACCGGCCCGCACCGATAAGTTAAGACCGCGCACGGCCTCATGTCTCCCGTAGTTTTTCTTTAGTTCGACCGTTTCGATGATTACTGCCACAGCTACCTCCGTTGAAGCTCTCCAGCGAGTTCGGCTTCGAATAGCCGTCGAATTTCGCCATCGTTCAGGCCCTGCTCTCTGAGGGTCTCTAGAAACTCGCACATGAGTTGCTGAGCGTCCCGTATCTCTTCGGTTTTGGATCGACTCCGGCGATGAGAGGCGACAAAGGCACCCAGGCCATGCCGTATCTCCAGTACGCCTTCCTGCTCCAGTTCGCGATATACCTTGATCACCGTGTTTGGGTTGATCACCAGAGTTTCGGCGAGGCTGCGAATGCCCGGAAGTTGATCTCCGGATAGCAACGCACCAGTTTCGATTGCATGGCGAATCTGTTCCTTGATCTGGACATAAATCGGAACACCGGAAGACGGATTGGGTTTGCGAAACACTGTTCTACATAAATAGCACAGTAGAACTACTGGGGCAACATTTAAGACAGCTAGAGCTTGGGTTCTTCCCTGATGCGAGGTGCGGGGCGAGAGGATGCTTCGTCGAAGAGGCTACTGAAAAATCGGTGGCTGAGGGAAAAGCGTACCTCGGCGGCTAAAGCCGCACTGCAAACAGGCTTACGGCACGGCTGAAGCCGTGCCCTTAAACGAAACATGAGTTTTTCCGCAGCCTGTGAAGCCGTGACCTTAACAAATCCTGACTTAATCAGACCTTCCCTAAAAGCGGAGAGAAGCAGACGGTTTATTTCATACATTGGGCTGGACCACCCAACATGGCTTCTGTTACTTCTTTCAATAGCTCAACCTGTAGAATCATGGATCGATCGTACGAATGATCGACTCTGAGGAGATTTAGACGATGTGTATTTCGAATGTTCGACGCCTCGCCATCTGCGTTGCTCTGGTCATGAGCTTTGCGCAAGCCGCTTTCGCCGCTGACATCCTGATCGCCGATGCGAAATCACAGCCGGAAAGTTTGACCGTAGCGCCGGGCGGCGTGCTGATCGTCGGCAGTGCCAGCACGCCGTTTGTCTATAGGGTGCGTTCCGGCGCCTCTACCGCTGAGAAATTTATCGATGCCAGCGCCGAAGGCCCGGGAACATTTTTCTTCGGCATGCTGGCGGATGCGTCCACGAATACTTTGTGGACCTGCCAGTTGACCCCGGTGCCGAACAGCAAACCGGCACGGCGGCACACGGCACTGAGAGGCTTCGACCTTTCGACCGGCGCGCCGAAGATGCGCTGGGACCTGCCGGGAGACAACACGGTGTGCAACGATTTTTCGATTGGACCGGATAAGGCGCTGTATATCACCGACACCGGCCCCGGCAGAATCTATAAGCTGGCGGCTGGAGCCTCGACCGCGGAACTCTTCCTGGAGCATCGGGTGTTGGTGGGCGTCGATGGCATTACGTTCCTCGATGGCACGCTCTATGTGAACAACGTGTTCACGAACAATCTCTACCGCATCCCGATCGACGCCGCGGGCAAGGCGGGAGAGCCTGTCGATATCTGGATGGACCAGCCGGTGAAGGGGCCGGATGGTATGCGCGCGGCGAATGGCAAGCTCTTCGTCGCTGAAAATGGCAGCGGCAAAATCTCCGTCATCACCGTTCATGGAGACAAGGCAAGCGTCACGGTGATCAAGGAAGGGCTCAACACGCCAACCGCAGTCGAGCCTGCGGGCGATACGCTCTGGATCGCCGAGCGCGGCGCGGGCAAGGCCGTGTCGATGCCTATGCCCAAATAGTTCGCCGCAACAGTCGATTCGCGGGGCGCGATAGCATCGTGTCCCGCGAATTTATTTGGTCAGGCGCTGTAGTGGGCTATCACTCGTGTAACTTTTCCCATCGCTGACAGCTCCATGAACTCTCCCGTATGGGTTCCCTTTTGATTGGTGTAGTAGAGCACCACGCTGTTTACCCCGCAGAGCACATCCTCTAGGTGAAAGCGGAGCTCCGGGTAGGCTGCAAGTCCTCGCTGAAAGTACGCTCTCAAATCCGCCTTGCCGACCACCTTGCCATCGGGCGTACCTAACAACTGAGCGGCAGCCGGTGAGGTCAACTCGACGGCATCCTCATAGTGGGTCATGATCAAGTTCAGATCGTGCGCGTTCCAGGCTGCAACCCAATGGTTTGCGAAACTCCCGGCCTCGTCTCGTGTCATTGCTTCTCTCCACACTTCATCTGATGAATGCTTTGGCTTCCTGCGCTATATGTAAGAAAGCGTACCTCGGCGGCTAAAGCCGGACTGCGGGCGAAACGCTGCGGCACGGCTGAAGCCGTGCCCTTAACAAAACTGGACTTTTTCAGCAACATCTAAAGCCGCAATGCGGGTGAGCGCTGTGGCACGGCTGAAGCCGTGCCCTTAAGCAGAACATATTGTCTCAGAACCTGTTTAAAAACTGAGAGCTTAGCGCGAATTGCACCGGTCGGGAACAGGCAAAAGCAAGAACAAAGACAGAAATACAGGGATCTCTCCGCTCCGCCGCGCGATGAAACTGCGCGGCTCCGGTCGAGATGACGTGGTTAAAGAGTAAAAAAACAGATTCTCAGGGCGCTACTGGCGTAGCTCGACGACGGTAGCTCCCTGGCCGCCTTCGTTTTGCGGAGGCTCGGTGACGGTGGTGACGTGCGGGTGGCTGCGCAGGTACTCGCGGAGCGTGCGGCGCAGGACGCCCATGCCGGTGCCGTGCACGATGCGGATGCGCGGCAGACCGGCGAGGAAGGCGCGGTCGATGAAGCGTTCGACCTCGTCGTGGGCCTCGTCGGCGGTGCGGCCGATTACGTTAATCTCGGACGACATATAGTCGGGGTCCTGTGAGGTTGAGACGGTGACGTTGCCTCGTTTGCGGGCGGCTTCGAGCGGGGTGACTACTTTCACTGATTCGACGCCGGCGATGTCGTCGATGGCGGCGCGCATCTTCATCGGGCCGATGGAGACCTCAAAAGTCTTGGCATCGATCACGCGGTCCACTCTTGCCTGGCGGCCCAGCGACTTGAGCTTGACCAGGTCGCCGACTTTGATGCCTTTGGGAATGTAGGGTTGGGCGGCGGGATCGTTCTTGTCGGCGCGGGTGTTGTGGGCGACGACGGTGGAGTTAAATTGCTCGGAAAACTCGCGCCGCAATGTGGCCATGCGGCGGTCAGAGTCGCGGGCGATCTTCTGCGCGAGTGTCTTGTCGTCGATGGCCTTGACGGTCTCGCGAAGCTGGTAGGCGAAGTCTTCGATCAGGGAGTTGAGCTTGGTTTCGAGCTCCTTGGTGCGCGCCTTCTGTTCGACGCGGCCTTCGACTTCGACGCGGGCCTTCTCGCGTGAAAGCTCCTGCTCGCGGCGGCGCATGGACTCGCGCTCGCCGATGGCGGCGGCGAGCTGGTCGTGGAGCTGATCGAGGAACGCTCCGATGTCGGCGGTCTGGGTCGTCATCTGCGCGCGGGCGGCGGCGATGATCTCGGGCGACAGGCCGAGGCGCGCGGCGATGTTGAGCCCGGCGGAGGCTCCGGGAACGCCGAGCCGCAGCTCGTAGGTCGGCGTCAGGGTCTGCTGGTCGAAGCCGACGGCGGCGTTGAGCACCCCGGCATGATTGGCTGCGTAGACCTTGAGCGAGGTGAGGTGGGTGGTGATGCAGCACCAGGCATTAGCCGAGAGAAAATGCGAGGCTATCGCGACGGCGAGCGCGGCGCCCTCTTCGGGGTCTGTGGCCGAGCCGAGTTCATCGAGGAGGACCAGCGATGAGGGGGTGGCCTCGCGCGAGATGCGGTCGAGGTTGACGACGTGCGCGGAGAAGCTGGAGAGGTTGCGCTCGATCGACTGGGCGTCGCCGATGTCGGCGTAGACGCTGGTGAAGAGCGGCAGGGTCGCCTCTTCCGCGGGGACGGGAATCCCGGCCTGCGCCATCAGGGAGAGCAGGCCAAGGGTCTTGAGCGAGACGGTTTTGCCGCCGGTGTTGGGGCCGCTGATGATGAGTTGCTTTGTGTCTGGCGGTAGAACGATGGTGAGGGGAACGGGGGTTCGGGCCTCGCTGCCGTCTTCTCGCGCGGCGGCTCTCATGCGGAGTTCGAGCAGGGGGTGACGGGCGGCGATGAGGGAGAATACGGGCTGTGGGGTATCTGTGGATCCCACCCTTTGCGGTGAGGCTGTAAAGGATGGGGCACCCGATGGTTGAGGGTTGGGGTTGGGGGTGGTTCCAACCGCAGGTCCCTCCGCTTCGCTGCGGGATGACAACAAAGGGGCAACCGCAGGTCCTTCTGCTTCGCTGCGGGATGACAACAAAGGGGCAACCGCAGGTCCTTCTGCTTCGCTGCGGGATGACAACAAAGGGGTGACTGCTTCCGTGAAGGTGGGGCGAACGCAGTTGAGGTCGTTGGCGAAACGGGCGCGGGCGGTGTGCGATTCGACTTCGGCGAGGATCGAGGTGCCGAGATGAATCGCCGCTGCGTTTTCGCCGAGCGCGCGGGTCATGGCGACCAGGATGCGATGGATCTCGGCCTGCTCCTCGTCGAGCAGGCGGACCAGCTCGTTGTTCTGCTCGATGGTTTCGAGCGGCTCGACGAAGACGGTCTGGCCGGATGAGGATGACCCGTGGATGACGCCGGGGACCCTGCGCTTGAACTCCGCTTTGACGGGGATGACGAAGCGGTCGCCGCGAATGGTGATGAGCTCGTCCTGTAATTGCGTGCTGCCGCCTGTATTGCCGCCGTCGGCGAGCGAGCGCAGGGATTTGCGCAGGCTGTCTTCGATGGCGCGGTGCTGCCGCTCCATGGCCCGGCGGATGCGGCGCAGCTCGGGCGAGGCGTCGTCGTTGAGCGAGCCGTCGGGTTCGATCTTGCCGCGCAGCAGCCGCAGCAGCGGCGCGAAATCATGCGCCAGCAAAGGCGCGGAGAGCTCGGCGATTCCCGGCCAGTTGTAGCGGGTTCCGCTGGCGGGCGGGTCGATGAGGCTGCGCCATGCGGCGACGCGCTCGACGACGGTGAGCAGGTCGCGAATCTCGGCTGCTTCGAGAGCGGCTCCATCGATACGTGCCTGGTCGAGCAGGGTGGTTGCGTCGAAGAGGCCGCGGAACTCGAAGCTGCCACCGCCCACGAGCATCGAGCGCATCTCGGCGGTGCGCTGCTGCTGCCGGTCGATCCATGCAAGGCTGGCCGAAGGCTCCAGCGCCAGCACCCAGGCGCGGCCCAGAGGCGAGAAGGTGCGCCCGGCAATGGAGTCGCGCAGGCGCGGCCATTCGAGCGCGGCGGCGCTGGTTTCGGGCAGCGGCGAAGGGATCTTCGGAAACAAATCGAGCGAGGTCACGTCTATTATCGTAACCGCGCATGGAACCGGCGGTTGTTGGCATACGTAATCAGCTATGCGTAATCCGGTATGAGTCGCCGGATGTTGTCGCGCAGCACCGGCCAAGCGCCGGGAGGTGTCCGATGGTCTGTCAGGCGTGCGGTAATCCAGTTGCGGCGGAAGTTCGCTTCTGCACCAGATGCGGAGCGCAGATTGTAACTGCCGCTCCTGTTCCTCCTCCCCCTCCCCCGTCGGCCTATCCGCCGATGTATGCCATGCAGCCGCCGCGAGTGCAGCGGCATCTCCAGACGCTGGGCATCCTGTGGTGCGTCTTCGGAGCGTACCGGGTGATTGCGGGACTGATCGGCATTGTCGCGATGCGGGTGATGTCGGAGCGACAGTTCAACCACTATGGATGGACGTGGCATGCGAACTTCCATGGACTGTTCTGGCCGCCATGGGTCACGGCGTTTGTCCCGCTGGTGCTTACGATTGCAGTAGTGACGGCAGGTCTGGCGTTTCTGGTGGGATACAGCCTGTTGGCACGCAGATCGTGGGGACGTGTGCTGGGGATCGTCGTCGCTGTCGTGTCGCTGTTCAAGTTCCCGCTGGGGACGGCGTTGGGGATCTATACGCTGTGGGTGCTGGCTCCGGCTGCGTCGGGAGCGGAGTATGAGGCGATTGCGGAGTAGGCCGGGTTGCGCGGATTTTCGCTGCCGCGAAAATTTCCCACCTTAGCGACGATGAGACTGTCGCGAAGATGGGGCACCCGAGTTTGTGGTGGGCCACCCGCCTCAGGATGACACTTCTTATCAAGATCAATTCCTTACCTACCGCCTATAGGCCCATACAGGCTGGAGTTTGGAACTGCGATGGAGAGATATTTCGGCAGGGATTTCAGGTCGCGCTGGTAGCAGGTGAGCGCCTCTTCGCAATTTGAGGCAAACGACTGGCTTAGAGGGGAAGATGGGCCGAGTTCCCTGCGGGCGATGCGGGCGAGGGTGAGCCAGTCGTGCCAGACGCCGCCCGATTGCTGGAGTGACTCGAAGGTGAGGGCGAGACGGGCCGCGGGAGTTCTGGGTGATTTTGCGGTGGGTGAGGCCGATTCGGCCATGTAGCGGGCGAGCTTGGCGGCTTTGCGAATGGTGTGGAGCTGGCCAGTGCTGTTCGAAGCAGCGGGAATGTTGTGCAGGTACCAGCCAAGGGTAACTTGCATGAGGCGGGAGATCGGGAGGATGAGCGTCTCGGCGGGAGCGAGAGCTTCTAGCAGGGCTTTGAAACGGCGGGAGAGTTTCGCCTGGTGTTGATGGAGGATGCGCAGCAGATCTTCGCTTTCTTCTTCACGCCGGCGCTTGAATGAGCTTTGAAGTTGATGGATCTCCTGATGGAGCTGGGGCGATTTGGATTGCGTGAGCTTGCTTTGGACATCGAGATCGCGAACCCGTCCGGCAGCGCGACGAATCTGCTTGAGGAGCTTTTGGGTCTTTGCCCTGGGCCTGGCGTGCTCTGGAAGATCGGGGAGCAGGGAGAGGAGCTCCAACTGCGCTTCGATGCGGCGGGTTGTGGTGCGCAGGCGGTGGACTGCTTTGGGGGTTGGGTTCGCGAGGGTGGCGGCGACGGCTGCTTCGAGGGCGGTGAACAGTTTGCGCAGGGTGTGGACAGGATGGGCGTCAATGGCGGGGGGAGCCATGGGAGTTGGATGCCGGGTGCGTCGGGGTGGAGTAGCTATAAGAAGCTGTCCAGATACTTGATTTGCATTGGATTGAGGAATTGGCAATGGCAGGAACGAAAACGAGATGCGACAAGAACAAAAGCGAAATACAGGGATCTCTCCGCTCCGCTACGCGATGAAGCCGCGTAGCTCCGGTCGAGATGACGTGGGTTTGGGGCGGTCCGGTTGGGATGACGTGGGTTTGGGGCGGTCCGGTTGGGATGACGTGGTCTTTTAGTTTTTTGACAGATTCTATGAGAAGCGCGAACGTTTTTGTGACCGCGTTGCGAGAGCGATGCAACCCGGAAGAATACCTGTGCCATCTGGTTTAGACTTGGGCTGCCCATAGCGCGGAGGGACAGGTGAACGTAGCGGTCGAGCAGGAGCCGGAGAGTTCGCTGAAGCGGAAGATCGTCAAGTTCTTCAAGATCCTTGGCCCCGGCGTGATTACTGGCGCGGCGGATGATGATCCGTCCGGCATCGCGACGTATTCGCAGACCGGAGCGCAGTTCGGCTTCGGCCAGTTGTGGACGTCGCTCTACCAGATACCGCTGCTGCTGGCGGTGCAGGAGGCGTGCGGGCGGATCGGCGCGGTGACGGGCAAGGGCCTGGCCGGGGTGATCAAGGAGCACTATGCGCGGAAGATTCTGATCGGCGTGGTGGTGCTGGTGGCGGTCGCGAACACGATCAATATCGGCGCAGATATCGGGGCGGTGGCAGCGGCGGCCCAACTGGTGGTGAACGTCCCGTTCTGGCTGCTGGCGGTGGCGACGACCGCGCTGCTGGTGGTGTCCGAAGTTCTGGTCGCCTATAAGACGTATGCCAAATGGCTGAAGTGGCTGGCGCTGGCGCTGTTCTCCTATCCGGCGACGGCGCTGATCGTGGACCAGCCGTGGCGGGAGATTCTGTATGCGACGGTGGTGCCGCATATCGAGCTGACGTTTGCGTTCTTCTTCATTATTACGGGTGTCTTTGGAACGTCGATCTCGCCTTACATGTTCTTCTGGCAGGCGTCGGAGGAGGTAGAGGAGGAGCGCGCGGCTGGGATGCGTATGGGGAAGGACGGCCAGCCTCGGCTGCCGCGAAGATTCATCCGCGACATGAGGATCGATACGCTCGTGGGCATGGTGTCGGCGGAGCTGGCGCAGTGGTTCATCATCATCACGACGGCGACGGTGCTGTTCAAGCATGGGACGACGACGATCAACACCGCGGCTGATGCGGCCAAGGCGCTGGAGCCGCTGGTGCGGTCGTTTCCGAACTCGGGGCAGGTGGCGAAGGACCTGTTTGCCGTCGGTGTGATTGGGCTGGGATTGCTGGGGATTCCGGTGCTGGCGGGCTCGGCTGCGTATGCGCTGGCGGAGGCGTTCGGGTGGAAGGAAGGACTGTCGAAGAAGTTTAAAAAGGCGCGGGGATTTTACGGCGTCATCATTGTGTCGATGCTGATTGGGCTGCTGCTTAATTTTATTGGGATCGATCCGTTCAAGGCGCTGGTCTTTACGGCGGTCTTCAATGGAATCGCCGCTGTGCCGCTGCTGTTTTTGATTGCGAAGATCAATGGCAGCTCGGAGATACTGGGCGACAATCGCGGGGGAGGGCTGTCGCGGACCTTTGTCTGGGTGACGTTTGTGGTGATGGCGCTGTCGGCGATTGCGCTGTTCTGTACGCTGGCGCTTCACCGTTCGGGGGGATGAGGGGGTAAGGGTGAATTCTGGATTTCATAATCCCGCTTCCATCTCATTTTGGTGAAATCCGGGAGGGGCGAATGACGGGAAAGTCATTTTCAGCATTGGCCCGCCAGCCAAAGGTATGCCTATTCTTTGTATATAAAACGAGGTATAGTTCCCCACACGGGTCATCTTAAATGGGGTTATGGTCCGTAGGTTTATATACATCATTCAGATCGAAGGTTCACTTTCGCAAGGACACGTCTCTAGCGAATGGATTGCTCGGCTGAATCTATAAGAGGATTTCACGTGCAGCTAAAACATTTGCTCCAAAGGCATCTCCCTCCATCTGTCTATGCTCGTATTCTCGGCCCGGCAAAAACCGGGTTGGCTTGGTGGTACAGAAATGATCTGACCAGGCTCGCGCTTCTGTTCGACACAGATAAGGCTGGGAGCCACTGGTATACACAGCACTACCAGCGTTGTTTAGACGGGTTGAGGAAGAAGCCGCTGAATATTCTGGAGATCGGGGTGGGAGGCTATGAGAGTGGCGAAGTTGGTGGTGAATCCCTCCGCATGTGGAAGTCATACTTTCGCAAATCCCGGATCGTAGGCATCGATATTTGCGATAAGACGCGCTTCCGTGAAGCGAGGATCGATATCCGGCAATGCGACCAGACGGATTCCGAGGCACTGATTAATCTATCGAATGAATATGGTGGGTTCGACCTCATTATCGATGACGGGAGCCACATCAACGAGCACGTGATCAAGACCTTTCAAACACTCTTTCCCCTGTTGCGGCCAAATGGAATCTATGCGGTCGAGGATACGCAAACCGCCTACTGGCCAACCTGGGGAGGAGGGATCCGCAATTCCGAGAATCTGGTAGAGATGTTCAAGGGACTGGTAGACGGCATCAACCATGCCGAATACCCGATTACGGACTATAGCCCGAACTATTTCGACGAGAATATCGTGCAGATCTCTTTCTTTCACAACCTTATTTTGATCTTCAAGGGAAGCAATAACGAGAAGACAAACGCCGTGAACTACATCCAGCGAGAGATCGAAGCCGCCAGCATTGCCCGTTAATTCGAGCGGTGAGGGCAACTGACAGCGAATGCGCATCCCCTTTTAATGAGAAGGGATGCGCATTTTTTCGGAACTGCCAAAACTCTTGAGGTTATCGCTTCTATTTATTTTGCAGGCGCGGGAGTTCCTATCTTGCGGACAGCCTCGTCGACGATGGTATAGAGGAGCTGATCGTGGTCGGCTTTGGCCTTCGACTTGATGATGTCACCGGCTTTTTGACCTGCTTCCGCACTCTCGGGAAGGACGAGGTTGCGGCTCTGGGCGGAGGTCGCGGCTAGCTGCTGGACGATGTCGAAGAAGGTGTCTTCGCTCTTGTTGGCAAGCTGCCAGCACTGCGAGACGGTGCAGGTGAGGATCTGCTCGTTGGTCCAGGGATGAGCCTCGGGTGCTTCGTTGGCCTCGGGCTTGATGGAGACGGGCGACTGGCCGGGAGTGGCGCTCTGGGTGGTGGAAGCGGCTGGAGTCTCGGTGGTGGGAGATGGAGTCCTGGGGTTGCAGCCTGCGGTGAGCAGAAGCGCCGCCGTGAGGGCGAGGCAGGCGGGAAGCGGCTTTTTTAAGACTGCGGTCGTTAGAGTCGTGTTCGTCATATTCGTCATGGGATCGAATTCCCTTTCTGGGTGAGGGCTAACGGCGGCGGTTGTTGTAGTTGTTGTAATAGTCGTTGCGCTGCTTGTTGCGCTGGCTGTTCTGGTGGACCTTGCCTACGACTGCGCCGATGCCTGCGCCAGCAGCTCCGCCGATGAGCGTTCCCTTGAGTCCGCCGCCGAAGAGCGCGCCGAGAATGGCTCCGCCGCCTGCTCCGATGAGGGCTCCTTTGCCGGGACCGATGCCGCCCTGGTTTTGCTGCTGGTAGTAGCGGTCGTTGTTGTAACTCTGGTTGTTCTGGTTGTTGTTGTCGTAGTACTGACCGCCGCGGCCGCCGTTGCGCACCCCGTTGTAAAAGTTAGGGTTGTTGCGATGATTTCGGTTCTGGGCGGTGACGGGAAGGATACTCGTGGCCAGCAGCAGAGGAGCGATGAGTATAGCTTTGCGTATCTTCATCATTCGGAGTTGGATGCGGATTTAGATAGACGCGGATTTTTACGTCTCTGCCTCAATGTTTGCTGGAAGGCGGGATCAGGGGCAGCACAAAGTGTCCCTCTCTAAAGCGGGCTGAGAGTAAAATCCTCTATCGTAAGGAGTTATGGATTGAAAAAGGTTCGATTTTTGATAGAGGAGGAGGCTTCATGGCGACGAGCGCGGGCGAAGAGATAAGGCTTGGGCAGTTGGCGATTCGGTTCCTGGTCGAGGGCAAGGCGTCTGGAGGTTCGGTTGCGATCTTCGAGTTCTACGTTCCGGCTGGAGCGAAGGTGCCGATCGCGCACAGCCATGACGGCTATGAGGAGTCGATCTATGGGATTGAGGGTGTGCTGACCTGGACGGTGGACGGACAGAAGAGCGATGTCGGCCCGGGCGATGTGCTGTGCATTCCTCGCGGAGTGGTCCACCGCTTCGACAATCCGCACTCCGCCGACGCAAAGATGCTTGCGATCGTCACGCCCGGCATTCTCGGTCCGGAGTACTTCCGCGAAATCGCCTCCGTAGTCAAAGCCGCAGCCGGTGGTCCGCCTGACCCTGCTGCACTAGGCGAAGTGATGCGGCGGCACGGGCTTACCCCGGCCCCGTAAAGCGCTGCTCGTCTGCGGGCGAACCTTTTCGACCTGGGTGCCGTGGACGCGGATGGCCTCGTGAAGCTGGTCGCCGGTGACGTTGAACTCTTTGGCCCAGTAGTGGATGTCGGAGGACATCTTGGGGTTGATCTCTTTGGGATCGTGGGGAGAGAGAGCGGCTTCGGCGTGCTCGGTGTGAGCGGTGCGGAGTTTGGACTTCTCGACTTCTTCGTGCTCGTGCGGCTTGGCCTGATCGGGGTGAGACATTAAGTGGGTTCCTCTTTCCGGTTTCTAGTTAGGTGGATGAGGATGGTGGGGTTGGGGATGTACAGAGAGGCATGAGTGGATTTTCGCTGCCGCGAAAATTGCCCACCTTAGCGACGATGGGACTGTCGCGAAGATGGGGCACCCGGATTCAGTCAGGTTTGAGTGATTTGGACTGGGGTGGGTTCGTTTAAGAGGTAGTGGCGGTAGGTGGACCAGCGCCAGTCTTCGGGTCTCTCGACCAGACCGCGGGCGACGGGGTTGCGGTGCATGTATTTCAGTTTTTCAACTCGCTTGTTGTGGGTAAAGACGTTGAAATCGTAGTAGCGGGTCTGCCAGAAGGGTCTTTGGGTGAGGCGTTTGGAGACGGAGAGCTTCAGGGATTGGAGGGCTTTGGAGAGTAGGGTGTCGGGAGGCTCGCTGAGGAGGAGGTGGACGTGCTCGGGCATGACGACGTAGCCGAGGATCTCAAATTGATAGCGCTTGCGGGTGAGTTCGAGGGAGTCGAGGAAGGTGTCGCGTGAGGCGGGAGTGTTGAGGTAGGGTTCGCGGTTGTAACAACTGAAGGTGATGAAGTGGTCGTCGCCTTCGTGTTGGTATCGCTTGAGCCCTAGCGGCATGGGTGGATTTTACTGTGTCCGAATATTGTTTGAGTTTGAGAATCGGGTATTTAAAAATCGACTGTTTGAGGAATCCGAGTATCTGAGAAATCGGGTACCCCTCTTCACGGTTCGGGTGCCCCATCTTCGGCGCGGCTCTATCGCGGCTAAGGTGGGCTATCGTGCGGAGCACGATCCGTCTTTACAGGGAGGGAGGGTCTGGATTTTCGCTGCCGCGAAAATTGCCCACCTTAGCGACGATGAGACTGTCGCGAAGATGGGGCACCCCGGCAAGGGGGAGATGAGACCTCCGTGCTTTCACTCGTATTCAATTTTGCCGGATATTTTTACGAATGAGTCAGAAAACGCTTGTTTGGTACCGAGTGGGGGCGTAGGGTGGGGCGTTCCTAATTTACCTATTGAGAGGTTTCACATTGAAGCAGTTGCTTGCTTGTTCGCTGGTATTAGGCCTTGCGTTTGTTCAGTCTGCTTCGAGTCAACAGGCTGCCGCTGTTCCCGTTACTGCTCCTGCGGCTGCCGTTGTTGCACCGGCTGTGGTGGCCGCCGCGACTCCTACTGCGCAGCCAGATGCTTCAGGGAAGTACATGTTGCGCGAGGGCGAAGATGTGTATCTGAAGTTCGCGCAGGATTTGAGTTCCAAGACTGCATCGGATGGCGACCCGGTCGCACTGGTTCTGGTGGATGATCTTAAAGTTGGGAATGTCGTGGTGGCCAAGGCTGGAAGCCATGCGTTTGGTGAAGTGACCAATGCGAAAAAGTCGGGGATGATGGGGAAGGCCGGAGAGTTGAACTTGCGGCTTGATTATCTGAAGGTGGGGGATGCCAAGATCCGGTTGCGTGGTACGAAGGGTAAAGAGGGCGCGAGCGGGACGACTGGTGCGGTGGTCTTGACGGTGCTATTCGGGCCGATTGGTTTGATCAAGCATGGCAAGAACGTAGATATCAAAGAAGGTTCTGCGCTGCATGCGTTTGTTGGAGACGATGTGGCGTTGGTTCCTGTTTCTTAAGGATGGATAACGGGACGAAGAGTCGGGAACCCTCGGTTCTTCGTCCAGCCCTGATGCAGATCTTGAATCTTCGAGTTCGCTCGGGGTGAGAATGCCCACCTTAGTTGCTATGGCCGGGTGCCCCATCTTCGGCGCGGTTTTATCGCGGCTAAGGTGGGCTATCGTGCGGAGCACGATCCGTCTTTACAGGGAGGGAGGGTCTGGATTTTCGCTGCCGCGAAAATTGCCCACCTTAGCGACGATGGGACTGTCGCGAAGATGGGGCACCCCGGTTTGTGGCGATTCCAGAACTATTGCAGCAGCGTGCCGTCCTCGGGTTGGATTTTGGCTTCTTCGGGGGGGATGACGACGGCGGCGGCGACTTTGTCCTGGGAGTCGAGGTCGAGGAGCTTGACGCCCATCGTGCTGCGGCCGGCAGCGCGGATGCTCTTGGTGTCGATGCGGATGATCTTGCCGAACTGGCTGATGATCATCAGCTCGCTGGTCTCATCCACAAGATTGATCTCCGTCACCTTGCCGTTCTTCGCCGAGGTCTTGACGTTGATGACGCCCTTGCCGCCACGGGTCTGGAGACGGTACTGGTCGACGTCGGTGCGCTTGCCGTAGCCGTGCTCCGTCACCGACAGGATGAGGCAGGGGGTGAGGCCGAGCTGCTTGTCGAGCTTGTCGAGTTTGGCCTGGGCCGCGGGGTCGATGGTCTTGTCGCTGCCGAGGTATTCCTGACCGTCGGGAGAGGAGGCAGGTCCGCCCGCTTCGCGGAAGGATGACAAGGTGGAGGGCGCAATGCCTGCTTCGTCGATGGCTGCGTCGAGCGCGTCGGCGAGGCCCTTCTTCTCGGCGAGCTCGCGGCGCTTGGCGTGACGGGCTTCGTTCGATGGCGTGACCGCTGCTCCGATGACGTAGTCGCCCTTCTTGAGCGAGATGCCGCGGTTTCCGGTGGCGGCGCGGCCCATGGAGCGGAGGTCGTGCTCGTTGAAGCGGATGGCCATGCCGTCGTGGGTGGCGAGGAAGATGACCTGCTGGCCGTCGGTGACGCGGGCGGTGATGAGCTCGTCGTCCTTGTCGATGTTGATGGCGATGATGCCGCGCGCCATGACGTTCGAGAAGTCCTTGAGCGCGGTCTTCTTGACGGTGCCGTTGCGCGTGGCGAAGAGGACGTACTTGTTCTCTTCGTTGAGGTCGCGGACGGGGAGGATGGTGACGACTTTTTCGCCGGGCTGGAGAGCGACGAGCGAGGCCATGGCCTTGCCCTTGCCAGCGGCGGAGATGTCGGGGACTTCGTAGACCTTGAGCCAGTAGACGCGGCCGGTGTTGGTGAAGCAGAGGAGATAGGCGTGCGTCGAGTCGATGATGAGCTGGGCGACGAAGTCCTCTTCGCGGGTCTTCATGCCGAGGCGGCCGGTGCCGCCGCGACGCTGCTGTCTATAGATAGAGATGGGCGTGCGCTTGAGGTAGCCGGTGTTGGAGACGGTGACGGCAACCTGCTCGTCGGCGATGAGGTCTTCGAGCTGAAGCTCGGTGGTCTCGTCGACGATGATGGTGCGGCGAGCGTCGCCGTAGCGGTCGCGGACGTCTTCAAGCTCCTTGACGATGACCTTGCGGAGCTTCTTCTCGCTGGCGAGGATGGACTCGAACTCGGCGATGTTGGCGCGGACCTCTTTCAGCTCCTTGAGGAGCTCGTCGATGGAGAGCTGGGTGAGACGGTAGAGTTGCAGCTCGAGGATGGCGTCGACCTGGCGGTAGCTGAGGATCAGCGTGCCGGTGGTCGAGAACGTCATGTCGACGTTGTACCTGGAGGGATCGAGCGTGACGCCGGCGAGTTCGGTGCCGCGCAGGTTGATCGACTTGCCGCTGAAGTATTGGAAGAGGCGCTCGCGGGCCTCGGGACGGCTGCCCGACTGGCGAATGATCTTGATGACGTTGTCGAGGTGGTCGAGCGCGATCTGGTAGCCGAGCAGAATGTGCTCGCGGTCGCGGGCCTTGCCCAATAGAAATGCAGTCCGGCGGCGGACGACTTCGATTCTGTGTTCGAGGAAGGCGCGGATGGCCTGGTCGAGCGGCATGACCTTCGGCTGGCCGTTGTGGACGGCGAGGAAGATCATGGAGAAGCTCTCCTGCATCTGGGTGTGCTTGTAGAGCTGGTTGAGGACGATCTGCGATTCGGAGCCGCGCTTGAGGCCGATGTGGATGCGCATGCCGTCGCGGTCGCTCTCGTCGCGGAACTCGTCGCGTGCGATATCGGTGATGACGCCGTCGTTGACCAGTTCGGCGATGCGCTCGATGAGCCTGGACTTGTTGACCTGATAGGGGATCTCGGTAACGATGATGGCCTGGCGTCCGCCGGAGATGTTCTCGATGCTGCACTTGGAGCGCATGATGAAGCGGCCGCGGCCGGTCTTGTAGGTCTGGGCGATATTGGATCGGCCGTAGAGGAAGCCGCCGGTGGGAAAGTCGGGGCCTTTGACGTGCTCGAGCACTGCGTCGATGCCGGCGTGGGGGTCGTTGAGCAGAGTGATGCAGGCGTTGACGACTTCGGTGAGATTGTGCGGCGGGATGTTGGTCGCCATCCCGACGGCGATGCCGCCGGACCCGTTGACGATGAGGTTGGGGATGCGGGCGGGCAGGACGGTCGGCTCGAGCGTGGACTCGTCGTAGTTGGGGGTGAAGTCGACGGTGTCGGAGTCGATGTCGGCGAGCATCTCGCCGGCGATGCGGGTCATGCGGGATTCGGTGTAACGCATGGCGGCGGGTGGATCGCCGTCGACGGAGCCGAAGTTGCCTTGGCCATCGACGAGCGGATAGCGGAGGGCGAAGGGCTGGGCCATGCGCACCATGGTGTCGTAGATGGAGGCGTCGCCGTGGGGGTGATAGTTACCCATGACGTGGCCGACGACCTTGGCGGACTTGGTGTACTTCTTGTTGAACTGGAGGCCCATCTCCTGCATGCCGTAGAGGACGCGGCGGTGGACGGGCTTGAGGCCGTCACGGACGTCAGGAAGGGCGCGGCCGATGATAACCGACATCGAATAGTCGAGATACGAGCGGCGCATCTCGTCTTCAATGTTGATCGAGAGCATAAATGCTGCGCCGCGGCCCTGCACTGTGCTCAGGGGGCCGTCGGGGGGAGTATTGGGGGAGTCGGAGTTCGGACCCAGGGGGAGTTGCGGGTTCTGATCATCTGCCATGGTTTTATGTATCTATTATAGAGGGTTTGGCGGGGGGATGTTG
Organism: Terriglobales bacterium; assembly: GCA_041691575.1. Taxonomy (GTDB): domain Bacteria; phylum Acidobacteriota; class Terriglobia; order Terriglobales; family Acidobacteriaceae; genus Edaphobacter. Next base: position 193,831 of record JBEPUJ010000005.1, on the reverse strand, counting down.
CCGGGCGGAGCTATAGGTTGGCTATGGGTTTTGCGTGGTTTTCAGGGGTGCAATTTGTCTAAGGAGCCTCTGATTAAGTGAGGCTCTTAAGGGCACGGCTTCAGTCGTGCCGTACGTGACTTGCCCGCAATGCGGCTTTTAGCTCAGTTACTGCACGGAATGAGCCCTCAGCGGCTAAAGCCGCATTGCAAGCAAAGCGTTTACGGCACGGCTGAAGCCGTGCCCTTAAGCAAAGCATGAGTTTCTCCGCAGACTGCTTCAGCCCTTTCTCTCTGGTACTCCCGCAGACCCAGGGTTTTGCCCCAGGCTGGGATAGTCCGCGCTCTTGCGCTATGGCTGCCGAATTCCATACACCATAAGAAAATCCGCTCTAAGAAGCCGATTTGCGTTGGATCGAGGAATTGGCAATGGCAAAGACAAAGACGGAATACAGGGATCTCTCCACTCCGCCACGCGATGAAACTGCGCGGCTCCGGTCGAGATGACGTGGCTAAAGGGAACCCCGCGTGGCTTCGGTCGGGTGACGTGGCTAAAGGGAACTCTGTGGCTTCGGTGGAGATGACATTTTTGCTCGTTTACCAGCTGTGGATGGAGATATTTTTACGATTTCGTCACAATTAATTTGGGTTTTGAGGCAACGTGAGTCATGTAATTGCGTCTAAAAGCGCGCAATTTTGCCAGTAAAACGTATCTATTATTAATAATAACTACTAATGAATAGTCATTCAAAATCGCGGAAACCTGGGCATTCTGCGTCGACGATTCGAGATAAATCGTATGAATAAGCTGATTTGAATCAAATGAAAGGCCGATAATCGCGGCGATCTGCTGCGTAATGGAACGTGAAATGCAATTTCTATAGTCAATTGATCGCGCATCTGGTGCGGAACCCATAGTCGCAGAGTCGGTTAGCCAGAGACATCGGGTCAAGATTAAACGGAGATTTGACTATATGAAAAAGCTTCTTGGGTTTGCGGTGGTAATGCTTCTGTCGGTGAGTATAGCGATGGGCCAGACAACAAGCGGGGACTTGGCCGGTACGGTGGTGGATGCGACTGGCGCAGCGATTCCCGACGCTGCAATCGTCGTCACGAATATAAACACTGGAGTTGTAAGAAATTCCACGGGTTCGGCCACAGGAGAGGTTCACATCTCGAATTTGCTGCCCGGCAACTACAACCTGAAGGCCTCAGCCAGCGGGTTTGCTGCCTACACGATCCAGAACCTGCGGATCGACCTGAGTAAGACTTCGACCGTAGTCTTCACGCTTACGCCGAGCGGCACGTCGACGACAGTAGAGGTTACGAGCGAAGCGCCGGTGACGCTGGATACGACGACGACCAACCTGACGCAGACGTTCGAGCGGCGGGAGCTTTCGGTGCTGCCGAGCGCGACCAATGGCACGTACGGGATTCTGAACGTCTCGCTGCTGAGCCCAAACGTCGCTTCGACGGGTGGAATCGGAATTGGCGTGGGACCGTCCGTGGGTGGGCAGCGTCCGCGCAATAACAACTTTACGGTGGAAGGCATCGACAACAACGACAAGGCCGTTACCGGGCCGCTGGTCTATATTCCGAACGACGCGGTGGGTGAGTTCTCTCTGATTACCAACCAGTTTTCGCCGGAGTTCGGCCACTCCTCGGGAGGCCAGTTCAACACCAACATCATCAGCGGAACCAACCAGTTCCACGGCGTGGTTTACGAGTACTTCCAGAACCGCAAGATGAATGCCGAAAATGCGCCGGCCGGGCAGAAGGTGCCCAATCCGCCTTACGATAACAACCGTTATGGCGTTCAACTCGGCGGGCCGATCTTCCACAACAAGGTCTTCTTCTTCGTCAACGCCGAGCGGCACACGATTCAGCAACTGGTGCAGGGCTTTGTGTGCGCTCCGACTACGGCGGCATTCGCGCAGTTGAACTCGATCGCCGGATCGCACAACCTGAACGCGGTCAACCTGTCGGAGTACCAAAAAGCGACGCCCGCAGTTGCCGATCAGGTGAACGCCGGTAACGACGCGGCGTGCTTCAACCAGGCATCGGGTCCGCAGACCTTCGCCGTCTACAGCGATACCAACCAGACCAACGTCACTCCCTATGCAGACAACAATCTGGGCGTGGTCTATGGCTCGCAAAACCGGGTCGATCTTCCTCTCGGTAACTATAAGATCGCGGCGCCGGCCTCCAACCTGATGAAGGCGCTGACGACCAGCGGCGACTGGACCATTTCTGAGAAGGACAGCTTCCGTCTGCGCTACGTGTACAACACCAATCCGCAGACGGATACCAATGCTTCGCTGCCGAGCTTCTATCAGAACCAGCCCTACCAATTTCACCTGGTGGCGTTGAGCGAATATCACACGTTTACGCCTAACCTGACCAACGAGATTCGTGTGGGGTATCACCGTTATCTGAACGACACCCCGTCGGGTCCGTTCTCGTATCCGGGGGCGGGCGCTTATCCGAACCTGGTCTTTGGCGACCAGGGGCAGATCAACTACGGCCCGGACCAGAATGCGCCGCAGGGGACGCTTGAGAATGTCTATCAGTTGACCGATAACATCTCGTGGACCCGGGGCAAGCACACCATTGCGATAGGGTTCGATGGCCGCAAGGCGATCTCGCCGCAGACGTTCACACAGCGCCAGCGGGGCGACTACGAGTACGACTACCTGACCGAGTACCTGCACGATCTGGCCCCGACCTCCTTCGGTGAGCGCTCGACGGGCAACGCCACGTACTATGGCGACCAGACCGCGTTCTATGGGTATGTGAACGACACCTGGCGCGCGCTGCCGACCGTGACCCTCAACTACGGTCTGCGCTACGAGTTCACGGCAGTGCCGGTAGGCGAACGGGCACAGGCGCTGAACAGCGCGGCCAGCGTGCCGGGCCTGATCCAGTTCAAAGCACCGCAGCCGCAGTACAAGAACTTCGCGCCCCGTGTCGGCGTCAACTACTCGCCCGATCAGAAGACCTCGATCCGCCTCGCCTTCGGCATGGCCTACGATGTCCTGTTCGACAACCTGGGGACGTTGTCCTTCCCGCCACAGCTATCTGCCACCAACGACGTGGGCAATGCGGGATTGCCGGCACCGGGCGACCCGAACTTTCTTAGTAGCGGCGGACTGCCTTCGGGAGGATCGGGAGTGACCGTCTTTCCGTCGACGCCCGAAGGTCTGGCCGACCAGCGGGCAGCGACAGCGGCTTATCTGCCCGACCAGCAACTGCCCTATGCCGAGACCTGGTCGGTTGGCATTCAGCGCGTCTTTGGCGCGAACTATACGGGTGAGGTCCGTTATGTCGGCACCCGCGGCATTCACCTTCCGACGCAGATCCAGCTCAATATCCAGCCGGCAGTGACGGCGGCCAATCAACTGCCGACCACCCTGTCCGGTCCCACCAGCGTGGTCACCGGTCCGGATGCAAATACGCTGGCCAATCTGCAGGCGCTCTCGCACTTCGTGCCGGCTTATGAAGCGGCGGGTTTCACCAGCAAGATCACATCCTATCAACCCTTCTCGCAGTCGAACTACAACGCACTGTCGGGGAGTCTGCAGCGGCGCTTCCAGCGCGGCTTCCTGCTGAATATGGCTTATACCTGGAGCAAGACGATGGACGATGCGACGGCCGAGGTGTTTTCGACCGTGCTGACGCCACGCCGTCCGCAGAACTCGCAGAATGTCGCGGCGGACTATAGCCGATCGGCGCTCGACCGGACTCACCGCCTGACGATCGCCGCCGTCTATGACCTGCCCTACTTCAAGCACTCGAACTGGCTGGTCAAGAACATCGCCGGCAACTGGGAGGCTTCTCCGATCTATACCTATGAGTCGGCCGGCTATGCGACCGTGCTCTCGGGCGTCAATTCCAACATGAATGGCGATTCGGCTGGCATCGACCGGCCGATCGTCAATCCTAACGGTGTCAAGGGAACCGGCTCGGGAGTGAGCGGCGTGTACAGCACCACGCTGGCCGGCAACTGCACCCCTCCGGATACCCAATGCGCCGGGAACCTGGTGGGCTATGTTGCCGACAATCCCAATGCGTACTACATCCAGGCGGGTGTGGGAACATTGCCGAATGCCGCTCGCAACACCCTGCCGATGCGTCCGATCAATAACATCGATCTCGCGCTGATCAAGCGGATCAACATCACTGAGCGGGTAGCGTTCGAGTTTCAGGCACAGGCATTCAATGTGCTGAATCACGCGCAGTACCTGCCGGGGTCGATCAACAACGTCAATACTGATCTCACAGCCTCCGCCTTATCGACGCAGTTTCAAAATGTGAGCAGCCCGCTGTTCAACCATCCGGAGAAGATCTTCCCCAACAACGCCCGGACGATGCAGCTGGCCGGGAAGATCAGCTTCTAAGCATTGCAGTAAACCGACTTGGGGCGCTCTGCGGAGCGCCCCTTTTTTTGTGGCGCGGTATCGAAGATTGCTGTGGGGTTGTGGCTTTAGGTTCGGCAGGGGCAAAGGCGAAATACAGGGATCTCTCCGCTGCGCCGCGCGATGAAGCCGCGCGGCTCCGGTCGAGATGACGTGCATTCAGGGTTGAATGGTGGATTGCTGTGAGGTTGCGGCCGTACGCTCGTCGGGGACCTCGGCTTGGGTCGAGATGACGTGCGTTTTGGGTGGGGTGGTGGGGAACTTTAGAAATACGACAGATTTAGTCTTATTTTTCTGTTGATCTAGGACCGTATCTGTCGTATATTCAAAATCACTGAGTTTGCAGTGAATTTTTAGGTTTGGCAGCAAGCCTGGGAGTGGAAGTCTCCAGATCCCCGCGCATAATCTCCTGGCAGAGACGCGAGGACCTGGAAGCCACAAGCCGCGGATGGCGGTTGTAGATTGTCTGAATTATAGGGCTGGTTTTCGGCCTGGGCAACTGCGGCGTTCAGCTTCGGTTTCGGTTTAACTCCTTCAACAGAAGTCAGCAGGTTTCAAGCTTTACAGCGCTCGCGGCGGTTTCGGCCACCGGGAGAGCTTTGAGGCTAAGCGGTCAAGGACGAGGTATGCGATTTTTTCATGCCGATAGCTGGATGCCTGGCCGCATGGATGTGAATTTGCAAGGGACGCGGGTTGTTTCCGGTTTTGAACTGCGGAGATGCGGCGGCTCTTGCTTGGCCCAAGGGTTTTAAATCGAGGAGAGCACGTGAAGCGGACGACGTTGAAGACGGCTGGGAAGACGGCTGGCAAGAGTAAGAACAAGGGTAAGAAGAAGTCCAACTGGAAGACGATGGTTGGGGGTGGGCGTGGATGGCTGGCGATGGGTACGCTGGCAGCATACGCGGTGATGGGTTCGAGCCGGGGCGCGATGGCGGCGGTGACCAAAGATGCGGGAGCAGGCGCGGCGGGTGCGGGCGCTCCGGCGGCAAATCTTCCGGTGATGCGCTTCCATATCGGCGCGGGGCCGCTGGAAGAGGCGCTCAAGAGCTATGAGCAGGCGACAGGGTTGACGGTCAAGGTGGCGCTGCCGTCGGGAACGCTGGCGGGCTTTGAGACGCGAGGAGTCAATGGCCTGTATCCGGTGGAAGAGGGCTTGCGGTTGCTGCTGGATGGGACCGGATTGAACTATATCGCGCAGGACGCGAAGACCATGGTGGTGGGGTTGCGCAGGGCAGATTCGGTGGAAGTAACAGCGGCCGGGCTGCCGAATGCGGTGTCGATGACGAAGTTTATGCAGCCGCTGGTGGATACGCCGCAGACGGTGTCGGTGGTGCCGCAGTTTGTGCTGCATGACCAGGGCAACACGACGCTGCGGGATGCGCTGCGGAATGTTCCGGGCATCAGCATGGCGGCGGGCGAGAGCGGAGCGCAGGGCGACAACCTGACGATTCGCGGCTTTACCGCAAGGAACGATATCTTTCTGGACGGCATCCGCGACTTCGGCAGCTACTATCGCGACAGCTTCAACTTCGAACAGGTGGAGGTGCTCGAAGGACCGGCCGGGGTACAGTTTGGGCGTGGGTCGACGGGCGGCGTCATCAACCAGGCGAGCAAGGTTCCGGCGGCGGAGAAGTTTGTGAATGTGCAGACGCAGTTCGGCACGGACGCGACGCGGAGAATTACGGCGGACATCAACGAGCCGCTGCCGGATATCGCGAAGGGCACGGCGTTTCGGTTGAATGCGGTGGCGACGCAGGGTGGCGTGGCAGGACGGCCGTATGCGGAGAACGCGCGGTTTGGGGTCGCTCCTTCGGTGACGTTCGGGCTGAATTCGAAGACGCCATTCACGATCAGCTACTTCCACTTTACGGAGAGCGATACGCCGGATTATGGTCTGCCGTGGTTCTTCAGCAAGGTGGCTCCGGGGAATATCCGGCACAACTACTACGGGCTTCCGAATGACAACTATCTCAAGGTGGATGCCGATATGCTGACGGCGAAGGTAGACCACTCCTTCAACGGGAATGTGAGTCTGCATAGCATTGGGCGGTGGGCGAACTATCCGCGGCAGGTGAGAATTACCGAGCCGCAGATCTGTTCGAACGACAGGGTGAGCACGCCGGTGGGCGGGGTGGTGGCGTCGCTGCCGACCAGCGCGATCGATGGAAAGACGTGCGCTTATACGCCGGGTAGCGATCCTGCGACCATTGAGGTGAATCGAAACCAGTTGCAGATCAAGAGCGTCGAAGGCGATCTATGGGGCCAGACGGAGTTGACGGCGCGGTTCAAGGTGCTGGGAATGCGGCATGATTTCGACGGCGGCGTCGAAGGCGGACGCGAGGTATCGAATCCCATTCGCACCAGCTACACGATCAACAAGGTCAATACGGTTCCTTCGGCGAATCTGCTGCATCCGAACACGGCGGACGCGTTTCGCGGCACGGGCTATATCACTTCGGTGGTGCATACGAAGTCGCAGAGCGTGGGGCTGTACTTCGTCGATACGGTGCATCTGGGCAATCTGTTTGAATTGAGCGGCGGGATTCGCTGGGATTATTTCGATACGATTTATAACTCGTACCAGCCGGTTGCTCCGCCGCCGGGCGGAATTGCAAGCGCACCGGTGGGTCCGATCAGCAGGCTGGACAAGCAGCCGAGTTATCGCGCGGCGTTTGTGTACAAGCCGACGAAACATGGCAGCGTGTACTTCGACTATGGGACGAGCTTCAATCCGGCGGCGGAGTCGTTGAGTTTGAGCGTGCCCCAGGCGAGCGGGCTGCTGGCTCCGGAGCAGAACGAGACCTTCGAAGTCGGCGCGAAGTACAGCCTGATGAACGAGCGGCTGCTGCTGGATGGAGCGTGGTTCCACACCCAGAAGAACAACGCGCGGGAGACGGACCCGACCAACTCGAACAGTGTGGTGAACTCGGGCAACCAGTTGGTGCAGGGCGTGCAGTTCAGCATGGTGGGCAGACTGCCCGAGGGCACGGACCTGGTGCTGGGATATGCGTACCTCGACAGCTCCGTGATTGCCTCGAAGCTGTTTCCGACGGCGGTGGGATATCAGTTGGCCAATGTGCCGAAGCAGACGTTCAATGCGTTCATCACGCACCGGCTGCCGCTGCGGTTGAGCGCGGGGTTGGGCGGGAACTACGTGGCCAGCCGGACGGCGAGTTCGACCGTGCCCTATGTCGCGACCGGGTATGCGGTGAATCCGAACGGGCCGGGCTATGTGGTGACCAGCGTTGCCATGCGGCAGAGTCCGGGTTACTGGGTCTTCAACGGGATGTTGCGGCGGCCCGTGACGGACAGGCTGGAGTTGCAGGCGAATATCTATAACCTGCTGAACCGGTTCTACATCGACCAGCCGCATCCGAGCCACCTGATTCCGGGAGCAGGGTTGAGCGCGCTGATTGGCGTGAACTTCAAGTTCTGATTGCGCGGTGGGCGCTGGAAAGTGCGGCGGAGTTCTTTGGCTCCGTCGCGCTGCGTTTAGAACTTAGGGACTAAGGACTAAGGACTAAGGACTAAGGACTAAGGACTAAGGACTAGGGACTAGGGACTAGGGACTAGGGACTAGGGACTAGGGACTAGGGACTAGGGACCAGGGACCAGGGACCAGGGACTAGGGACCAGGGCTTAGGGGCTGGAATGATAAGGGTTTTGCGATAGGGAGAGACGACGATGCTGATTACGATTCCTGATGTGTTGACGGCGGCGCAGGTCGAGCAGGCGCGGGCGAAGCTCGATGCTGCCGACTGGGTGGATGGCAAGGTGACGGCCGGCTATCAGGCGCAGAAGGTGAAGGAGAATCATCAGTTGCCGGAGGGGCATCCGGTGGCCGTGGAGCTGGGCGAATTGGTGTTGGGCGGGCTGGCGCGGTCGCCGCTGTTTATGTCGGCGGCGCTGCCGCTGCGAGTGTTTCCGCCGATGTTCAATCGCTATACCGGCGGCGGCCACTTTGGGACGCATGTGGATACGGCGATCCGGCAGATAGTGACGACCGGGCAGCGGATTCGGACGGATATTTCGGCGACGCTGTTTCTGAGCAATCCCGAGGAGTACGACGGCGGCGAGCTGCTGGTCGAGGACACCTATGGGACGCACTCGGTGAAACTGCCGGCGGGACATATGGTGCTGTATCCGGCGACGAGTCTGCACCGGGTGGAGCCGGTGACGCGGGGGGCGCGGGTGTCGAGCTTCTTCTGGATCCAGAGCATGATTCGCAGCGATGGCGACCGGTCGATGCTGTTCGATCTGGACAACGCGATTCAGCAATTGGCGAAGGACGTCCCCGGCAACGCAGCCGGCGTGCAGTTGACCGGGGTGTATCACAACCTGCTGCGACGATGGGCGGAGATGTAAGGAGCAGTGTCGGTGGGGTGGAAGCTGTCATGCTCACCCCTGCTGCTTGCTCTTCAGGGCTTCCAGCCATGGGCTATAGGGAGTTGCCAGTGGCTGGCTTTCGAGGCTGAGTCCGTCATGCGATGGCACGGTGTAGCTCGAAAAAAACTCGTTGAGATGATCGCTCATCTCCTTGATCGCTTGCTGGTATCGCGGGTCCGGGTCGCCGTATCGATTTGTAGTTTCGCGTGGGTCGGCTTTCAGGTCGTATAACTCATTTGCAAAACGGACGCCCTGAAATGGAAATCGAAGGATGAGCTTATATCCATCACTTCGAATCATGCGGGCATTTCCATATTCACAGATGACATAGTTTCTCCATTTCCAATCGCTCGCGGTTTTACCTTGCAACAGAGAGAGATAGGATCGCCCTGGAGAGTTGATCTGCTTTGATGCCTCACTCGTGGGTAGCGCCTTTGCCGCGTCCAATAAAGTGGCAAACAGATCGCAATGGTTGACCGGAAGATCGGATTCCAGGTTGGCTGGAATATCTCCCGCGGGCCAGGAGATGGTACATGGAATGCGGATCGATTCTTCAAGGAAGTTCTGAGGGATGGTTGCGTTCCCTTTTTCCCACATTCCGTGCTGACCGGCGTTCAGCCCATGGTCTCCTGTGTACACAATCAGCGTGTTTGCCAACTGGCCACGCGATTCAAGTTCATCCAATATCTTTCCTACTTCGCGGTCGATGGAAGATGCAGCCGCATAGTACTGTTCGTGCTTGGCGCGTTCAATAGCTGGATCTTTAGAGACCGGAATGGTTGCGCTGCCGTGCGCTTTCGGGAAAGGTTCGTTGGGGATATCGCGAAATGAGGCATCGCGGTACTTGCCAAGCAGATCGTCCGGCATTTGCGTGTGTGGCGAGTGGGTATCGGTGTAGCCGACAAACAGAAAGAAGGGTTTGCTTGCAGTAGCTTTGTCCGTGTAGTGGGTCTGGAGAAAATGAATCGCCTGCTCCGTCAGCAAGGGCGATTGAAAGCCCGTGGCGGTAACATGCTTTCCATTGTTGGAGAAGTTCTGCTCGCCGGTGTGGGGATATTGACTTACCCAGTAGCTGAACCACTCATCGAATCCCGGATGAGGATATCGCTCTTCGCCGCAATGCCACTTTCCGACGAGGGCCGTGTGATAGCCAGCATCTTTCAGCAGCTCCGAGATAAGCGGCTGACCTTGTAGCCATGGGTAGGCATAGGCCTGCTTGCTCTCTTCAATCCAATCGTGGATGCCGTGTTGCGACGGCATTCGTCCGGTAAAGAAGCTCGCCCTCGCGGGAGAACAGACGGGAGATGTCGTAAAAGCGTTCGTCATACGAACGCCATTGCGAGCAAGACGATTCATGTTTGGGGTCCGGACTTCAGAGTTTCCATAAGCCTGCTGAAGCCATTGGCCATGGTCGTCGCTGAGGAAGACCAATATATTTGGCCTGCCCGGAGCGCCTGGCCGTGCCGCCGATTTTATGTCAGCCGATGCTTCATGAGTTCCGAAGGCTGAAGCGGCTGTAATGGCTCCCAGGGATTTTAGGAGGTTCCGTCTTTCTATTTTCATTTTGCCGGCCTCACCGCGTCATCCTATCCGAACGATTTGTGATCCATCGCAGTCGCGAAGTGCCGATGGTTTTGAAAAAGCAGAGGCCTCGAGATAGCAAGTCCGCATTCAGCAGACATTCTATTACTGCCCGATGGCGTGAGGTGGAGGAGACGCTGCCAACTCGACGGGCTTGAAAAATACGGAAAAGTTGTAGACATTCGTCGACAGTTGCGTTCAGAATAACGCCACCGCATCTTCGGAGGGCTATATGGGAAGACGATGTGGGGCCCTTCGGTTACTTCCATTGATTGTGCTCTGGCCTTTATTGGTGGACGCTGGTGCAATTGGCGTTCAAGCGATCTATGCGCAAAAGAGCCGGATGCTGTTGGCGGCAAAGGTAGAGTGCAATGCCTCTTCGCCTGCGGTGCAGGCTGGACAGAGCGTAACCCTGACCGCCGAGGTGCAGGGAGCTTCGACGAGGCTGGTGTACAGCTTCTCGAGCAGCAGCGGAAGACTCTATCCCAATGGGCGCACGGCGCGGCTGGACACGGCAGGAGTGCCTGCGGGAACGGTCATCACGGCGACCTGCCAGACGGTGGATGGACTGGGGCGACGGAGTTCGGGTGACGTTGCCGTGCGTGTCGTGGGCGCGACGGCATCGCAGGCGGCACAGGCAGTCGCGGCGCAGCGGCCGCCAACTGCTGCCGATCAAGTGGCCGCCGATTGGAAGAAGCAGGCTTCGATGTCCAGCGCTCAAGCGACTTCTACAAAATCGACGGAGGCATGGTCTGACAGCGTTATCCGCGACTCGGATTCCCGTTCGCAGACCGCGGCCAAACGCGCCATGAGCGGCGCCAATGCCGCCGATCAGCACGCACAGGATGCATCCAATCACGCAGCTCAGGCGGCACCATCTTTGGATAAAGAGAGGCCGTCGACGAGCGTGGCTGGGAGTGCCAGCGAGAGTTCCGCAGAACCGTCTCGCGCTCCGGCATCGGTGGCGGCGGCAGGAGCACCAACTCCATCGCCAACTCCATCGCCAACTGCAGCGCCAACTCCAGGGCCATCGGCAGCAGCAGGGGGCGGGAATGCTTACCAACAGGCCGAGCAGGTTCAGCAGTGGAAGAACCAGCTCAAGAACGGAAAGATCGATTATCTGATTCCGCCTCAGATGAAGCTGCATGAGACGGCGGTGGTCAAGGTGGTTGTGCATGGCTTCGCCGATACGGCAGCGAAGAGCATGGCTGGGGCAACGACCGGCACCCTGAAGGTCTCTCCGCGGATGCAGGTGCAACTAAGCGCGGAGGATAATCCGGATGAGTTCGAGATTGAGCCGAAGGTGGGGCAGATTCAATTTGTGCCGATCGACGGATCGGTGACGTGGATGTGGAAGGTAACGCCGAAACAGCCTGCCGAAAACCAGACCCTGACGATTCGGGCTCTGCTGGTTTATCCCGATAACGGGCAGCAGATCGAGCAGGAGATCACCAGCTATACGGCGCAGATCAGCGTGAGCGTGCCGGGATTCTGGGCGTCGCTGCGCGAAGCGTTCTGGAACGATCCGACCGCGATGGTGAAGTATGTGTTGCCGGGAGGTGCCGGGTTTACGGCTCTCGCGGGGCTGGTCGTATGGTGGTGGAAGCGGCGGCATCCTTCGCCGGCCAAGCCGGGTAAGGCTGACGACTGACGGCGCGAAAAAATATCTAAGGCGGCTTCCTCGATGATGTATAGGGCGGGCCTTCAGTGGCTGCTGAAAAACTCAGTTGCAACGCGGAATGAGCCCTCAGCGGCTAAAGCCGCACTGCAAGCGAAGCGCTTACGGCACGGCTGAAGCCGTGCCCTTAAGCAAAACATGAGTTTTTCCGCAGCCTGCTTCAGCCCTTGTCCTATCTATGGCCAAAGGAGATGGGGCTTCCCTACCCCAGCGGGCAAAGAGTGCCCGCCGGGACCCCGGTTCACTCCATGCTGGTATGGCAGCGGGCCGTTGGCCCTTGACCCTTGGCCCTGACGATTCGACTCTATCTCTTCGCGGAAACTGCGGCTAAGCCGCAATGCAAGCAAAGCGCTTCCGGCAGACTGAAGCCATACCCCTTAAGCGAAACCTGCTGCTAAGGCGACGGCGATTCGGCCCAGGGCAGGAAGAGGGAGAAGATGGTGCCGTGGTGGACAGGATGCTGGGTGCTGCGGAAGGTGAGGCGGCCCTGGTGCCGCTTTACGATTCCGGCAGAGATCCAGAGGCCGAGGCCGGTTCCGTTGAGGTCCTTGGTGGTGTAGAAGGGCTCGAAGAGGCGGGCGCGTACCTCCGGCGACATGCCGTGGCCGGTGTCGGCGATGGTGATGCGGATGCCCTGGCGGCCCTCCGGGTAGCCGCTTGAGTTGTCGGTCGTGTCGTGGGCGCGGACGATGAGACGGCCGCCCTGGCGCATGGCGTCGATGGCATTGGCGATGAGGTTGTTGAGGGCCTGGCGAATGTCGTTTTCAAAGCAGAGGATGCGCGTCTGGGTGGCGTAGGTCGCCTCGACGTTGATGCTGGAGTTGGCGAGGCGGCCCTGATAGAGATTGAGGACAGCGTTGACCAGATCGGCGGCGGTGACGTTGGTGGCGCGGACGGCCTGGCGATGAAAGCGGAGCGTCTGGGTGGCGATCTGGCAGACGCGGGAGAGCTCGCTCTGCGCTGTCTGGACGTAAGCTTGCACGCTGGGCGGCAGGTCACCGGAGAGAGCGATGAGGTAGAGAAGATTGGTGATGGCCTCAAGCGGGTTGTTGATCTCGTGCGAGATGGAGCTGGCGAGACGGCCCACGGCGGCGAGCTTTTCGCTCTGGATCAGAGCGTTCTCCGCCTTCTTTTGGTGAGTGACCTCTAGGACGACGGCGGCGATGGCTTCCACCCGGCCTTCGGCGTTATAGACCGGGGAGTAGTTGACGTTCCAGAAGCGGTGTTCGCCGGGGCGGCTGGGAAGCTCTCCTTCGAGGATGTGGTTCCGGACCGAGCCGCCCCGCGCGACCTGCTGAAACAACTGCTTGAGATCTTTGAGCGGAGCGATCTCGGTGATGGGACGGCCAAGAATCTGATCTTTCGGAAGGCCGATGACCTCGGCCTGAATATCGTTCACGCGCAGGTAGCGAAACTCGACCGGATCGAACAGCGCCAGGCCAACCGGAGCGGTGTCGTAGATGGTTTCGAGCTCGGCGCGCTGGCGCTCGGTCTCGATCTGCTTTTCGAGCAGCGTCTCGGCGAAGGTCTTGCGGTCGTCGATATCGATGGCAACGCCAAGCCAGTGGAGAATAGCTCCGGACGAGTCCCGGACGGGCTGGGCGCGGACCCACCACCAGCGGGCAGCTCCGTCGTGCCCCCGGATGAGGCGGGCTTCAATGTCGTACTCGGCGCCGGTGGAGACGGAGCGCATCCAGCTATCGAGGACGCGCTTTTGATCTTCGGGATGGAAGGCGGCGAGCCACTTGTCGTGATCGTCCATCGTGAAGCCGAGATAATCGACGAAGCCGTGGTTGGCGTAGGTGATATTTCCAGCGGGGTCGCCCATCCAGATGGCCTGGGGATTGAGGTCTGCCAGAACGCGGTAGCGCGCTTCGCTGGTGGCCAGGGCGACGGCTGCGGTCTTCTGCTCGTGAATGTCGGTGGCGACGCCGAGCCATGACTCGATCCTGCCCTTGCGATCCCGGATGGGAGTACCGCGGGTAAGAAACCAGCGGTACTCCTGGGTTCGCGCGTTTTGCATGCGCAGTTCGACGGAATACTCTTCGCCGGTCGTGTAGGAGCCAGCGAGGGCGTTATGGACGTGCTGACGGTCCTCGGGATGAATGGCGGTCATGCCGCCATCCTCCAGCAGCTGCTCACGCGAGAGCGAGAGATAGTCGAGAAACCGCTGGTTGGCAAAGTTGAGTTTGCCCGCGGAATCCGACATGTAGATGAGTTGAGGACCAAGTTCGATGAGGCGGCGATATTGGGATTCGCTCTCGCGCAGGGCAGCTTCGTCGTGGCGCTGCTGCGTGATGTCGCGGAAGAAGAGGATGATGCCGTCGTCGGAGGGAAGGGCCAGGATGTTGAACCACAGATGGAGCGGGTCGGGATAGAAGGCTTCGAAGGTGGTGGGAACGCGCTCCTGCATGGTGCGTTCGTAGTTGACGCGGAAGTCGCTGTCGAGCGCGGCCGGAAACTCCTCCCAGAGATTCTTGCCCAGCAGGTCTCCCTTGACCGCCAGGATCTGGTTGGCGCTGCGATTCGCAAAGGTGATGCACCAGTTGCGGTCGAGCCCCATGATGGCGTCGGTGGTGACTTCGAAGACCTGGTCGAGTTGGCGGATCACCTGGTCGCGGCGCTGCTCGGCGAGTTTGCGATGAGTGATGTCGTTGAAGAAGAGGATGATGCCGTCTTCAAAGGGGCGGGCGGAGACGCGATACCAGGCGTTGAGCGGCTCGGGATAGAAGGCCTCGAACTCGGTGGGGGTGCGCTGCTCCATCGCCTTGCGATAACTGGAGTTGAAGGGCTCCTGCGTGTTGTGCGGGAAGAGTTGCCAGAGATTTTCGCCGACCAGGGGGCCGGAGGCGAGGATGTCAACAGCGCGCCAGTTGGCGAAGGTAAAGTTCCAGTTGCGGTCGAGGCAGAGGATGGCGTCGGGCGTAGCATCGAAGGCCTGCTGGAGACGGCGGGCCGCGGCATCGCGATTCTGCTCGGCCAGTTTGGTCGCGGAGATGTCCTTGTAGAAGGCCGCCAGCCCTTCCGCGCAAGGAGTGATGAGGACATCCATCCAGATGCCGAGCGGCGGGTGGAAGAATTCGAACTGGCGCGTGGTGCGGTCGCGCATCGCCGCCAGAAGATTTTCTCCGAGCAGGGTGTCGCGTATCGTTGGCCGCACCTCCCAGTAGATCTGGCCAACGGAACCATCGGGCCCAAGCTGACTGATGCTGGTCGCTTGCGCATTCGCATAGATGATGCGGAAATCGCGATCGACTTTGAGGATGGAATTTGGCGAGGCATCGAGCAGAGCCAGCAGATCCGGACCCGGAGCAACGGGCGACTCTGCGTGCGCAGGCTTCGCGTGAGACGCCGGATTCAAGGAAGGCGTGTGCGGCATGGCTGACTGTCCCGGTGTACTGAGACTAGTCTACGGCCTCGCCTGTATCTACAGAGAGGGCGATGAGAATTGAGGGATGCCAAGAGCGGAGATGGAGTACAACGATGGCGCTACGACGAAACCGCAGGTCCTTCGACTGCGCCTCTCGCGGTAAAACTGCGAGAGGCTTCGCTCAGGATGACACTTCTTATCAGAATCAATTCCTTACACGTATCAGGATCAATATTTACAGGCCATCTGTAGTTCGATACTGCCTAGTCTGCGATCTCGCCTGCTGCCTCATCTGCTGAAGGAGCCTCAGCGGGGTGGGGAGATTCAAGATGCGCGACTCGCGATTCGAGAGCAGCAAGCGTTGACCGCAGCGTAGCGACTTCTTCCTGCAAGGCGGCCAGCAACTCTCTGGAGGAACTTCCGCCGGGGTTGGCATCGGGAAGAGGACGCGACCACGAATCTGGCGGAGCCGACACGGCAATCGCACCGCCCAGCAGATGCATGTAGCGCGACTCGCGCGCGCCGGGTTGCCGGGCAAGCATGACCACCAATGGGCCGGTGGCGTCTGCCGCAGAACCAGTATCTTCGGCAGGTTGAGGACGGGCGGCCAGCCGCTCTAGGGTGCCGGAGACAGCGGTAATGTCGTCGAAGGTGTAGAGCCGGTCGGCGCGGCTGCGAAGCTCGCCCGGGGTCTGCGCGCCACGCAGCATCAGCAGGCAGAGGACGGCAGTTTCGTCGCGGCGAAGATTCAGGACCGTGCGGATGCGGTGCTCGTACTTGGGCACGCGGCTGTCACGCACCGGCGCGATGAACTGAAGTTCTTCGAGCGCATGCAGCGCCTGGCGAACCTCCTCCTCGGTAAGCGTGAGCACCGGGTCGCGGCTGGAACGCTGGTTGCACGCATTGACCAGAGCATTCAAAGAAAGCGGGTAATTTTCCGGCGTGGCAATCTCTTTTTCGATGAGAGCGCCAAGCACCCGGAGCTGGATAGGATCAAACGTCATAACTATATGGTGACACAGCGGATGGTGGTTCAAATCGATGACCCGAAACGGAACGCTGACCCAAAAGTTACACCTGCCGGAGAGATTTCCGACAGGTAATCCGGTTTTCCGGCAGGTAGAATGGGATTTGTGAATGGCATTTCGTGAAGCTCATTGGCATTGGCTCATTCATACAATCAAAACCTGGGAGTAGTGGATGAGGTCTTCTTTACGCAGATGGGCGGCGGCTGCAATGGTGACGGCGGTAGTGTTCGTGCTGGGCGGGTCGGCGAAGGCCGGCGAGAGAGCCGAAGCGTCTGTCCACGTTGTTAATGTGCAGCAACCCTACTCCCTGCATCTGCGCCATCTGCATACGGGCGAAAGCCTGAACGTGGTCTATCGGGTGGGCGACACATATCTTCCGGACGCGCTCGATAAGCTGAACTACTTCCTGCGCGACCATCGCACGGAGGATGAAAAATCGTACGACCCGAAGGCCTTCGACCTGCTCCATACGTTGATGACGAAGCTGGGACGGCCCGGCGGGGTGATCGATATCGTCTGCGGCTATCGCACGCCATTGACCAATAAGTTGCTGAGAGCTCGCTCGGCCAATACCGGCGTGGCCGAGCATAGCCAGCACATGCTGGCGAAGGCGATCGATATTCGCGTGCCCGGCGTATCGACGCTGAAGCTGCGGAATACGGCCCTGAGCATGGGCGAGGGCGGAGTGGGATACTATCCGGTTTCAAAGTTCGTGCATGTGGACGTGGGGCCGGTGCGGCAGTGGTCGTTCGGCAACCGGAAGTCTCGTGTGCGGCCCGGCACTCGTGTGCGGTCTAGCACTCGCGTGCGGTCCAGCACTCAGGCGCGGTCCCGAATGCGGGTCGGCGGCGAGTAAGGGATTGCCGACTCCAGCGATGAAGTGGAGAGCAAGACGCGAATAAAGAGAGAGTAGACCGAAATGACTATAATGGTCATCCTGGAGGTGCCGGATGACAAAGTGGGCGGTAGCGGAAGCAAAGGCCAAGTTTAGCGAGGTCGTTGAGTTGGCGCAGAAGAAGGGCCCACAGGAGATCACGAAGAATGGGCGGCCAGTCGCTGTTGTGATCTCGATGGAAGAGTGGAAGGCCGAATTTGGTCCGGATGCGCCTAAGGGCAGCCTTGCGGAATTTTTTCGGTCCTCGCCATTGCGTGGCTCCGGGATCAGGATTGGCCGGGTGAGACTCGATCCGAGACCTGTGGAATTTTGAGATATCTGCTCGACACGAACGTGATCTCGCAGATTACAAAAGATAGGCCGAATGAGCGGGTGCTCCGGTGGCTCGACGATCAGGAAGAAGAAGACTTGTTCCTCAGCGTTGCTACTCTACTGGAGATTCGCACGGGCATTGAACTGAGTTCAGGTGGGAAGAAGAGGGATGAACTGGAGCGTTGGCTTGTGCATGCCTTGCCCGAACGATTCCATGACCGCATCGTTCCTGTTGAAAGGTATACGGCCGACCTGACCGGGCGCATCATCGCGAGATCGCGGACTGAGGGCTGGGAGATGGCACCGATGGATGCGCTGATCGGGGCGACCGCGATGGTCCATGATATGGGGTTGGCTACGCTGAACCGGAAACATTTTGAACGGCTGGGCGTGGAGTTGGTGGAGTTCTAGTGTGGAATAGCACGCCGCTACAATAGCTTTGCTCCCTTTTGTATGTTGTGCTTCATGCATAGAAGTTGGATATTCTCTTCAGAGTCTGAAGTACCGCCCTTCGAATAAGGCAGTATGTGATCGAAGTGAAGATTCTGGTTCGAGCCACATTGGATGCAGGCGCCCCCATCTCTTTTCCAAACTGCCAATTTCACATGGGAAGGGATAATTCGACGTTGTTCGATTACCTGTTGCTCAGTTAAGGAGGAACTGGCTTCATCTGGGATCGAATGAAGTTTGAATTTGAAAACACGTCTATTTCCGCCTGTCTCGGTCCAACTGTCGATTAGCGTGAACAGGCCGTTGTAAGACCAAATACCATTTTTAATCTTTTCATAAACGCGGACGCGAGCGGCTGGCGCGTCTCCGCGAACATGCGATTGGGCTGCTTCGTGGAAGTATCCATTCTGCGTGAGTTTGCCTGATTTGAACCGAAGAGGCTGATCGACATGTTTCGGATAAGGGATCTCCTTAGTCTTCGGTTCGTCGTGCCCTTCATAAATCAGCACAGTGCCGTTTTCTTCAAGAACATCATCATATGGGGCGCCCGGCCGATGGGACGAAAGGACGATCGAATGCGTTTCTGTTGCATTGAAATTCATCCCGCGTTGTAGAGATAGACCTTCACGAGTACACATCTCCATGTACGAAATGATTTCATTGGATCGCATATTAGTAGTACCACCATAACAAAGGCCGCCATTGCTGGCGGCCTTCTTGTTGTTGTTTATGTTTTTGCGCGAAGCGCGTCTGCTGCATGCACTGCCCTAGTCGCCGGCGACGGTCTCTTCGATGCTGTTGACGACCTCGACCTTGGCTGCGGCGGGTTTGATGCCGCCGATGGAGTCGAGCGCGATGAAGCCGGGAATCTCTTTCTCGCCCAGCACTTCCTTGCGGTAGAGCTTGGCCATCTTCGCGTTCTCGCCGTCCTGCTTGATCTTCGCGTCGCGCGCCCGGATTTTCTCTTCGCGGGAGTTCTTGGCGACGCCGGACTTCTCGAAGGTGTCGTTGGCCGCTGCGTTGACGTGAGCGTCGTTGAGCACGAGGTCGTAGCTGGCTTCCTTCTCGAGGCCAACCTTCTTGCCGCCGGCGAAGATCTCATGCCGCCCATGCTCCTCGTACCACTTGGTGAGGGTGGAGGTCATGTGCATCTTCTCGATGATGTTGCGCCAGCCGACGCCGGTGTTGTAGGCGCAGAAGGAGATTTCGCCCTGCTGCGTGGCATACGGGATGATGCACATCTCGGTGCGGCGGAAGTCGTAGTTGAACAGGTCCTGGAACCACATGCCGGCGATGAACAGGAAGTTCCAGCGATCGGCGCGGCGCTTCTCGATGTCTTCCATGGTGCGGTCGGCTCCGACCTTGCCGTAGTCCTTGCCGGTCGCGCCGAAGCTCTTATCGAACTTCTTCAACATGTCGGTAATGCCGAAGTGCGTGGGCGCCATATAAGGATCGTAGTTGCGAAGCATCGCCAGCGTGACGCCGAAGATCGACAGCCACTTGCCGCGAGCCGCGTCGTTGATCCGGGCAACATCCTTCGCCAGCCTCTCGACGTTGAGGAAGGCACTGACCGGCGCCACCTCTTTGGTCTCCTTGTCGATCATCAGCGCCATGCCGATGCCGCAGTTAGGATGGCAGCCGCAGCTCAGAGCGCCCCAGTCATGATCGGGACCATGCACCAGGTCGGCCCAGTCGGAGAAGGTGGACATGAAGCTGATGGGGAACCAGTCGCGAGTCGGCTCGCCGATTCCGGTCTGGTTCTTGACGTCGTGCGCCATGTGGCTCAGCGTGTAGCGCTGCGCCTTGCGACGCTCGTCGGAGATGTCCTCGTCGCGACCGGTAAAGCTGACGGGCTGGAAGCTGAGAAAGTTGATCTTCTTCGGGTTGTCGAGCGCGAACTCGATGATGCGGCCAACCTGCTCGTTGTTGATGCCATTGACGATCGTCGTCACGGGCACGATGTCCACGCCGGCCTCATGCAGGTTGTGGATGGCCTGGAGCTTCACGTCGAACGCGTTGCCGACCTTGCGGTGCGAGTTCGCTGCGTTGCCGATACCGTCGAACTGCAGGTAGGCATAGCGCAGACCGGCGTCGGCGGCGGCTTTGGCGAATTCCTTGGACTTGGCAAACTCGATGCCGTTGGTCGCTGCCTGAACGCTGTTGTAGCCGACCTTGCGGGCGTAGGCGACGGCGTCGAGGAAGTATGGCGACAACGTCGGCTCGCCGCCCGAGAACTGCACGCTCATCTGGCGCCTGGGCTTGATCTGCACGGCGTTGTCGAGCATGGTCTTGATCTCGTCCCACGTCAGCTCGTGGACGAAGCCCACCTGGTTGGCGTCCATGAAGCAGGGATCGCACATCATATTGCAGCGGTTGGTCAGGTCGATAGTGAGCACGGAACCGCGTCCGTGGGTCACGGTCGAGGTGCCGTGGTTGTGGAGCTTCTCGTCATTGTGGGCGCGAATGTCGCGGCCCGGGAAGACCTCTTCGAGATGGCGGAAGAAGGCGGTATCGATCGACATCAGGTCTTCAAAGTGGCCGTGGATAGGGCAGTCCTTCACCATCAGAATCTGGCCGTCACGCTCGATGATCTGCGCCTTGATCTCGCCGACCTTCTCGTTCAACAGAATCTCGTGCGGCAGCTTGCCGTCTACGATCTGCTGGCGGATCGCAGGGATGCATTTGGGACAAAGAGAGTCGGTCGTGCGCGGCCAGCCGAGGGGCGGCTTTTCTTTCTGGTAGCTCTTGAGCAGCGGCTTATCGCTCCACCTCGGAGTGAAACTCGCATTGGGGCTGATCGAGTTCAGCTTGCTGAATACGACCCACCCGGCCTTCGCTACTTGAGTGAGGGCCTTCTCGGCCAACTTCGATGATTTTGACATTGAGTCTGTCTCCTGACAGGGGTGCGCCTGAAGCGAAAGATACAGGTCGCTTCCTCCAGCGTATTCGACTTCTATATGGATGCAAAAGTACACATCCAGATGCCCTTAAATACGGGCCTTGTTCCAACCCGCACAACAGGTTACGACGCCCCCGAGCTTACCCTGTTGACCTCGGTGCTTGAAGGTCCAAACGTCCATTGGCAGAAATTTACATTGAATGGCGATATAGAGCAGTGAAAGGAAGCCTCGAAAATCGGGCGACTTTTCCAGACCCCTGGGATGGCTGTGGATTTCTACCGGAAAATCCATCCATCTGTCTGTTAAAAGAGGTCTAAGGAAGGCCTGATTGAGTCTCCGAAGATTCCCTCAGCGGCTAAAGCCGCCTTGCGTGCAAGTCACTTACGGCACGGCTAAAGCCGTGCCCTTAACAGAGCCTGACTTAATTAGAGGCTCCCTAAAAAGAGGTCGACTGCTCGCTGGCGACCTGATTGAGGATCCGCTGCACGAAGATGATGCGGATGTTGATGTGCCGGGCTACATCGGGCAGAAACTCCGCGATCAGGTTGTTGGCGGGATCGATTGCCAGGCCGGTGACGATCCGCGCCATGGTCGACGAAGGGTCGGCATGGATGCCGGGGACGTAGAGATTGCTGATCTCCGCGCCGATCGGATAGGTCAGCAGCGTGGCGTAGTTCGGCATCAGGCTGCCGTCGTCGTTCTGCGCGACCACGGTGCGCGAGACGGCGTGGAGGAACCGGCGCGGAATGCTCCCCCGGGCCATGCGAAAGTAGCGCGGGTCCTGGTGCGCAACGACAGGAATCAGAAACGTTCCGAAGAACTCGCCGGTTGCATTCTGGAGCAGACTGACCCCGGCGTTCTTGCCGAAGCCCTTCCATCCCGGCCCGTACGCGGTGTCCGAATCGATACCGATGGTGAGGCCCGCGACCGCGACCGTGGTGAGCAGGCTGGCCGGGGACGTCAGGTTGTGGATCGCCAGGTAGCCTTTCTCGCGCGGCGTCAGCGGAACGGATACGTCTGTGCCCAGAAATCGCTGGTAGGGGTTGAACAGCTCGCTGCAAGGAATATGGGTGTGCTCGATGGCGATGGATTTGGGCTGGCTCACGTGCAAGGCCTGAGCAAGGCTGCACGACTTTACCCGGTCTCCGCTTGTTCTCTGCGCGGCTTCGGCCACCGTGACCGCGTCCTGCTGCTGCGTCAACGTCGTGCTGGGGGCGTCGGGCAGCGCGCTCTGTGCGGGAGCCTGTGCGCAAGCGGCCGCACCAGACAGCAGCAATGTCAGAGTCAGAAAAACTTGCATGAGCGTATATCCCATCTGCTATATTTCGAATCCGGCAGAGCGGTAAAGTTAGTCCGCTTTTTTGAGATGGACGATCTGAAGCGCATCGCTGAGAAACTCAGTGACCCCGAAGCCCAGTGCGGACCCTCCAATTGAGCTGCCAAAGATCTTCACGGTCTCGCTGACTCCATGGTTCGAAGACGGGTAGTAGGCGTTGGTTAGGATGGCGCCTTCCAGATTTCCCGAGAGCAGCGCCAGATTCGGCGTCGTCCGTCCGCTGTCGGTTCGCGTGATGATGGCGCGAGTAGCAGCATAGACAATTCGTTTGCCAATGCTGTGGCTGCGGCCCAGCTTGTAATAACGCGGATCTTCATGGAGGAGATTCGCCATGATCGAAGTGCTGAAGAAGTCCTGGCTGGCGTCGCGGATGGCGGTTGCTCCCAGGCGTTGCCCGAAAGCGCCGCTGTCCGTGCCGTAGTTGGGTGGACCGTTGGTCACATGAGACCATCCGGCGGATGCGACCCATCCCGCAATCGAAAAGGGTGAGACCGAACTCTTTATGCCCATCAGCAACTTGTCTCTCGGCGTAAGCGCAGGCGCTTGCTCGCCCGGTGCAATCACATCGTCAAAAGGAGAGGCCATCCTTGCCGGTTGCGCCGGGGCAGGATCGGAGTAAGACGCTGCGGCGGAAGAACCGCTACGGCTGCTGCTGACGGTTCCGGGTGAGTCGGGCAGGGCCAGCATCGCGGATTGGGTTACGGGCTGGGATGTGGATTGGGAGGTAGCGGGTGCGATCATATTTTGGGCTATCGTGACCGGTGCGGTCGTCGCGAGCAGCCCGAGGGCGAGAAGCCGAATCGATTGTGGCGCTGCGAAAGACTTGGAAAGACGGATGGCGTTCAAAACAAATTACCTCGAAGTCTTTCGGTTTTATCTGTTGATAAGCAGAATAGATGACCTCAGCGCTCTATGCGCAGGTATACCCACACGGCGTCTCTCTATTTAAAGACGCCATCGCCGGATTTGAGGTTGCACCTGCGACGCTCTGCTCATCTAATAAGCAGTGCCGTTACCACATCGGCACTGCGCCGAGAATACACGGCTATTGCGGTTGACCCTGCATTTTCCTCCTCCGCATAATCAATGTTGGAGAGGTGTGCGTATGTCTATCGAAGACCCGACAACTCCAAATGATCCGAAGCGTCCGTGGGAACAGCGCCTGCACGAAGCTGGAAGCCGGATCGATGAAGACCTTCGCCGGTTCATCAAGTACCTCAATGATGAGATCGTTCCCGACGTCCGCCGCAACGGCTCGGACGCCCTCCGCTCTGCCGCCGCTGAATTGAACCGTCTGGCCCAGCGCATGGACGATCGCGCCGGCAAAACGCCGCCATCCCCAGGTGAACCAAAACCTTGAGCACAGCTTTGACTAGCGCCCGCCTTCTCTCCGCCGCCGCGCTGTCAGCGCTTAT
This sequence comes from Terriglobales bacterium, assembly GCA_041691575.1. Taxonomy (GTDB): domain Bacteria; phylum Acidobacteriota; class Terriglobia; order Terriglobales; family Acidobacteriaceae; genus Edaphobacter. Next base: position 170,087 of record JBEPUJ010000005.1, on the reverse strand, counting down.
GCTGCTGGCTGTCGGCTGTCACCGGGAGACGCCCCGGGCTTACCGCCAGCCTCCGCCTCCTGCCTCGAACACGGGCGTCAATAACTCAGGCAATCAACGTCGAAGCCCCGGCGCGCAATCCAGTCCATCCGCCGGCGCATCAGCGGGCCAGCCCGATCTTCAGGGCAGGCCTGTCTCCTCCGAGACCGGTCTCGCAAGCTGGTACGGTCCGCCCTACCACGGGCGTAAAGGCGCCGACGGCTCCGTCTACGACCAGAACGCGATGACCGCCGCGCATCTGACCCTGCCGCTGGGAACGCTGGTTCGTGTCACCAACCTTGCCACCAATCAGAGTGTGGCCGTCCGCATCACCGACCGCGGCCCGTTTGTCCGGGGTCGCATCATCGACCTCTCGCTGGCGGCAGCCAAGGCTGCGGGAATCTATCTCCCCGGTGTAGCCAAAGTACGGGTCGATGCTTACGCCTCGGCCAGTCCGGAAGCGGCCGGTCGCTGGTGCGTCCAGGTCGGAGCCTTCGCCAACGAGAAGGATGCCCTCAAGCTGAAGGACCAGCTCAGCCGCCGCTACACCACGGCCAAGGTCATCGAATTTACCGGGCCAACCGGGCACTGGGTCCGCATCAACCCGCTGACGCCGAACAAAGCGAATGCTACCGAGGTCGCTGAAGGCATCCGCTCTCCCGATCCCAACGCGCTGCCTTATATCGTTCGCACCAACTAGGCAGGTACTCTTCGATGAAACTGCATAGAGTTAACTCGATAGGCTGCTTCCTCTCTGTCTTGCTGTCCATTTGCATCTCTGCGCCGGCAGCCCGCCCGACGGCCAATTCAACCGACTCCTCAAACCAGGCGCACCCCCATCTGGCGGTAGACGTCCTGCAACAGTGGTATGTGCAAGAAAGCGGCCTGTACCGCACCACCGGCTGGTGGAACTCCGCCAACGCAATCACTGCTCTCGCGAACTACAGCCGGATGAGCCCTTCGACAAAATACCTGCCTCTCTTCGCGAACACGCTCCATGCCGCACAGACCGGCAAGGATGGTTTTCCGGGGTTCATCAACGACTACTACGACGATGAAGGCTGGTGGGCCTTAGCCTGGATCGACGTCTATGACCTGACCGGCGATGCGCGGTATCTTCAGGCTGCGGCCTCCATCTTCGACGATATGCAGTTGGGTTGGGATACGAAGACTTGTGGCGGCGGAGTGTGGTGGAGCAAGAAAAGCAGAGAGAAAAATGCGATCGAGAATGAACTTTTTCTGGCGGTGGCAGCCTCGCTGGCCAACCGTTCCACAGCACCGGAACAACGCCGGAAATATCTTGCCTGGGCGCAAAGGGAATGGGTGTGGTTCCACAACTCCGGCATGATCAACGGAGAACACCTCATCAACGATGGACTCAACAGCTCAGACCCGGCGCACTGCACCAACAATAGCAAGAACACCTGGACTTACAATCAGGGCGTCATCCTCGGTGCGTTGGTTGAGTTGAATAAAGCTGCTCCCGATCCCGGCCTCAAGACGATGGCAGCGTCGATCGCCCTTTCTGCAATCAAACACCTCACGGATGCTCATGGTGTGCTGCGCGAGTCTAACAACGCCCACACCGGAGGAGATGTCCCACAGTTCAAGGGCATCTTCAGCCGCAACCTCATGCTTCTCAACAGTGCATTCCCAAATCGTAGCTACCAGACCTTCGCCAGAACGAATGCCGAGAGCATCTGGAACAACGACCGAGATGCCGCCAACCACTTCGGCTTCTGGTGGGCGGGTCCGTTCGACACGCCCGATGCGTCCCGCCAGAGTTCTGCGTTGGATGCCCTGATCGCTGCCGCTGTTCTCGATTCCAAATAGCGCAGCATGTTTCTAGACCAGGCCTGATGGCTAGCGGTTTTCTACTTCGCTGGGCGGTGGCCCGGTGAAGGGAGAGCAGCAGGTGGTTCCGGTGGGCTTGAACTCCATGAACTCGGCCCGGGTAAGGTCAGGGTCAAAGAGATTGAGCTGAACTTTGCCGTCGCGGCCCAACTTTGAATTGCTGCACTCGGGTCCGGTGCAGCCGTTGCGGGCGAGCGCCGAGATGGCGTCGCTCATGTGAGCTACGCCAAGCGAGAAGTGATTCATGCTGCCAAGCGAGCGGGGACTGGGATTGGCGTCGCGGTTGAGCATGTACTCGATCCAGTCGGTGCCGTCGGGAACCTGGCTGCTGACGTAGTTGATCTCGCCGTCGTGCTGACCGCCGAACCAGAGCGGACGGAAGCCCAGGATGTCGCGCCAGAAGTGGTCTTCGGCGGCGCGGTCGTGAACCCAGAAGCCGGTGTGAATGAGGCGGCGCGACGCAGCGCGAGGTGAGATTGCCTTCGACGACGCCGGGCGTTGCTGGACGAAGATGACAAGCTGGCCTTCGGGATCGTGGACGGCGAAGCTGCCGTTTTTAAGCGGCTGGTCGATAGTGACGGCGTGGGCTTTGAGATAACGCTGGAGCGCGGCGGCGTTGCGGGTGGTGAAGGCGATGGCGGCGATATGAGATTGCGGCGCGGGCGTGGGAACAGGAGCGACTTCGAGCCATTGCGAGTCGTTGACGGCGTAGTGGGCGATGCCGTCTTTTTTGGCTTCGTCGAAGCCTAGTTTGCCGCTATAAAAGGCCGTGGAAGCCGCCGGATCGGCTGCGTACATGCGCACGAAGGCGATGCCGGTAATGGCGGGGCGCTCCTGCGCGTGAGCGAAGGGCGCGAGGAGAAAGAGCAGGGCGGCGGCTTTTATCATGGCAGCGCCACTTTATTGGGGTGCCGAAGGAATGTCAATGCGGCGGGGTCGGTGAAGAGAGCGGAGGGGATACATCCCACCCATCGCGATGAAGCTGCGATGGATGGGGCACCCGATCGTTTGTGGCTGGAAACAGGCGAGGGCAAAGATAACCGCAGGTCCTTCGGCTCGGCTCCGCCTTCGCTCAGGATGACAAAGAGTTTTACCAGGCGGAGGTTGAAGGACAGAAAGCGGCATTTACGCGAGGTCGAAGAGGAGAAATTCGGCTCCGGATTCAGTGGCGATGGTCAGGGTGGATTCGTCGCTGATCTGGAGGCCGTCGCCCGCTTTCAGGATTCCGCCCTGTACGCTGACGGCGCCGCGCGCTATCTGGAGCCAGCCGTTCCGGTTTTTGAACTGGTGGGTTACGGTGTTGCCGGGCTCAAGCTTTGCGGCGAGAAGTTCGGCGTCGCTGTAGATTTTGAAGGAGTCGCCGCGTCCGTCGGTCGAGGCCAGCAGGTGGAGCTTGCCCGACTCCTGCTGGATGGGGAACTTCTTCTGCTCGTACTTCGGCGGGATGCCCATCTGGTTGGGTACAAGCCAGATCTGGAGCAGATGAAGCGTCTCGCTGTCGGAGGGGTTCATCTCGCTGTGACGAACGCCGGTTCCGGCAGACATGTGCTGAAGCTCGCCGGGGACGAGGGTTTCGCTGGCCCCGGTGGTGTCCTCGTGCTTGACCGCGCCTTCGAGGACGTAGGTGAGGATTTCCATGTCGCGGTGAGGGTGCTTGCCGAAGCCCATGGCGGGGGCGACGCGGTCCTCGTTGATGACGCGGAGGGCGCGGAAACCCATGTGGTCGGGGTCGTAGTAGTCGGCGAAGGAGAAGGTGAAGTCGGAGTCGAGCCAGCCGTGGTTGGCGTGGCCGCGTTCGGTTGCGGGTCTGACGGTCAGCATAGTGGTTACCTCGTCGTGTGTGCTCTGATCAGATGAGATGCAGGCAGGAAGGATTCAGACGCGCTCGATGTGCTGGATGAAGTCGAGTATCATTGGGCCGTAATCAAATCAGGGTCACCCCGGAAGGTCCAATGACGAAGCCCATTCCTTATGCTCCAGTAGCAGTTTCCAGAATTGCACCCCCTCCTGCGTACCGGCCACAAGCCGGCGTACCTCAGATGAAACCGGCATTATCAAACACATCTCCCTCAGGACATGCCGCTTCTTTAGCTCCTCCGGCCTATCAGCCTGGAGCTGCGAGCATGGGCACTACTCCGGTGGTGCAGATGAAGGGAAACAAGTGTGCAGTGTGCAACCACAGACATGGATCAGTGCGTTGTACGGTGGTCGTGGCCGGAGCTGTCTGCGGCTGCACTTCACATTCCGGTCATTGGGATAAAGGATCGAATTTCAATCCGGGTTCCGGTAAGCATGCGAGAATGCTCGCCAGTATGCAGGGAAAGTAAACCGTCCTGACTGACTGTCATTCCACAGTAAAGAATGGGAGGATCTTCAGGCAGATTCTTCCGATCGTCTTGATTGTCCTGCTCTCATGCTTCACCCTCTGCTCCGGCCGGTGATCGCAGGGATTACATCCCACCCATCGCGATAAGACTGCGATGGATGGGGCACCCGATCTTTTGTGGATGGGTGGAACCCATGTCCGGGAGGTCAGGCGCGCTCGATGTGCTGGATGAAGTAGTCCTGCGACCAGCTCAGCTTGATGCCGTGCTGGCGCACCAGCGTAAGAGGACATACCCCAGGGGCTGAAGCCCCGGCTTTTTGGTTATCTGAGAGACCCAAGGCTGAAGCCTTGGGGTACCCAGAAGCAAATGCCGGGACGAGAGGGGTTCCAAAGCAGCTATACCCCCAAATATTGTCATCCTTCGCCGCACCGGGGTCCCGGGCGAGCGTCTTTTTGCTCGCTGGGGTGGGCTGGCGGAGGACCTGCTTTTCTCTTGGGGTACATCATGCGTGGAAGCGCTCAAACACCTAAGAAAGGTCTGATTACGTTTCCGAAAATTCCCTCAGCGGCTAAAGCCGCATTGCGGGCAAGTCACTTACGGCACGGCTAAAGCCGTGCCCTTAACAGTGCCGGACTTAATCAGACCTTCCTGGTTCAACATCAGAGGCTCCCTAGTTCAGAGCTCGGTGGGCGATGTCGCGGCGGAACTGCATGCCCTCGAATGAGATCTTTGCCAGTTGGGCGTATGCGAGATCGAGGGCGGTGCGCAGGTCGGGCGCCATGGAGGTGATGGCCAGGACGCGGCCTCCGGCGGTGACGAGCTGGCCGTCCTTGACGGCGGTGCCGGAGTGGAAGACGACGACATCTTTGCCAGCTTGATCGGGGAGGCCGTGGATGGGCTTGCCCGCAGCGTATTTGCCGGGATAACCTCCGCTGGCGGCGATGACGCAGACGCTGGCTCCGGGGTGCATTTTGATGTCGAGGCCGTTCGCGGTTCCGTCGATGGAGGCGTTGAAGAGGTCGAGGACATCGGTCTCCATGCGCAGCAGGATGGCCTGGGTCTCGGGGTCGCCGAAGCGGGTGTTGAACTCGAGCACCATGGGGCCGCGCGGCGTCATCATGATGCCGCAGAAGAGGATGCCTTTGAAGGGATCACCCTCCGAGGCCATGCCGTCTACGACCTTTTGCGCGACGTTTTTGGTGAGCCAGTCGCGCATGGCCGGGGTGGTGAGGCCGTCGGTGGAGTAGGCTCCCATGCCGCCGGTGTTGGGGCCGGTGTCGCCCTCGCCGATGCGCTTGTGGTCCTGCGCGGAGGCGATGGGGGCGGCGTGCCTGCCGTCGCAGAGGGCGAAGAACGACAACTCTTCGCCGGTAAGGAACTCTTCGAGGACGATCTCGGTCTCGTGGGTGCCGAGCAGCACTCCGCTGAACATCTGCGCGGCAGCCTCTTCGGCCTGGAGCCGGGTCTCGCAGATGACGACACCTTTGCCCGCGGCGAGGCCGTCGGCCTTGACGACGACGGGGAGGGTAAAGCGATGGAGCTCTTCGCGGACCTCGTCGAGCGTGGTGCAGACGGCGTAGGCAGCGGTGGGGATATCGTTGCGCCGCATGAACTCTTTGGCGAAGGCCTTGCTCGATTCGAGCTTCGCCGCCGCCTGCGTGGGGCCGAAGACGCGGAAGTTGCGCCGGGTCAGCTCGTCCACGATGCCCAGAGAGAGCGGAACTTCGGGACCGATGACGGTGAGGCTGGGACGCTCGGCTTCGACCACCGCGACCATCGCGGCGAGGCTGTTGACGTCGACCGGGATGCAGCGGGCGATCTGGGCGATGCCGCCGTTGCCGGGGGCGCAGACGACTTCATCAACCTGAGGGGACTTGCGCAGCGACCAGACGAGGGCGTGCTCGCGGCCGCCGCCACCGATTACTAGAATTTTCATAGTTCCTATTATCTTCGCAGGATTTCCTGCAGGAGTCTGCGGTTACACGAAGGGTGGATGAGGGCAAAGGCGAAATACAGGGGTCTCTCCACTACGCCGCGCGATAAAGCTGCGCGGCTTCGGTCGAGATGACGTGCGTTCGCGGTGGGGCTTTCGGCTTCGGTCGAGATAACGTTGGATTGAGGAAGGGGGAGGGCAGCGCGTGGGTGCTCGCGGCCTTTGCCGTCATTTCGCGCTGGGGACGAGCCTGATATCGCCGGCGGCTTCGCGCGAGAGATTGAAGGCTCGGGAGGAGCGGCCAATGCTTACGGAATAGCCTTCGAGGGGAGTTTTTTTTCTGACCCGAAGTTGGGCACCGGGTTTGATGCCGCTGGCTTTTAGCTGTTTGAGGGTGTGCGCGTCGCGGTCGGAGACGCTATCGATAACGAAGGTTCCCCCCGGCAGGACTTCGGTCAGCGGGACGGAGTTCTGCTCGGTCATCTCGCCTTCCATGGTGGGGATGGAATGGCCGTGCGGATCGATGCGAGGATGGCCCAGCTTGGCGGCGATGCGCTCTTCGAAGCGCTCGGAGATGAAGTGTTCGAGCCGCTCTGCCTCCTCATGCACCTCTTCGATGGGGTAGTCGAGCACCTCGTAGAGGAAGGTCTCGATGAGCCGGTGATGGCGCACGATTTCGAGCGCCCGGCGTTTGCCCGCGGCGGAGAGCAGGACTCCGCGATGCCGCTCGTATTCGACCAGAGGGACCGGGGCGGCGGCCAGTTTTTGCAGCATGTTCGTGACCGAGGCGGGCGCGACGCCTAGGTGGCCGGCAAGCGAGGTGCTGGTGACACGGCGATGCTCAGGGCCGCCCAGAGAAAGGATGGCCTTCAAATAGTTGTCGACGGATTCGCTGTTGCTGTTCGCCGGTCGGCGGGGTGACATGGCTCGATTCTCCGTACTTTCAGTTTGACTCATTTCCATGATTTAGGTATACCTAATTATTAGGGTAGCCTAAGTAGGCGGGTTTCCCGGACATCTTTGGAGGGGCATGGAGGATTCTCGATTATCGTCGTTCGCGGGTGTGGAGGGGGAGTCGGTCGCTGACGCGGCAGTGATGCTGTCGGCTGCGACCGACACGGTAGCTGCTCCGCGCCGGTTCAGCTTCAGGCGCAACGAGATGTGGAGGTACTTCGGACCGGCGTTCGTAGCTTCGGTTGCGTATATCGATCCGGGCAACTTTGCGACCAACATCGAGGGCGGCAGCCGCTTTGGGTATCGGCTGTTGTGGGTGCTGCTGTGGTCGAACGCGATGGCCATCCTGATCCAGTACCTTTCGGCCAAGCTGGGTATCGTGACCGGGCTGACGCTGCCGCAGAACTGCCGGAAACATTTTTCGCGGCCGATGACGATCTTTCTCTGGGCAGCGGCAGAGGTCTCGGCGATTGCAACCGATCTGGCGGAGTTTCTGGGCGCGGCGTTGGGGTTTTACCTGCTCGCCGGACCTGCGCTGCTGGCGCGTGGATGGACGCCAACCGAGGTCATGTTCTGCGCGGCGCTGGTGTCGGCGGTGGCGGTGTTTTTGATTCTGGCGCTCGATCTGGCTGGGTACCGATGGCTGGAGTGGGGCATCATGGCGTTCGTCGCGGTGATTGGGCTTTGCTATGGCTTTGAGATCTTCCTGGTGCATCCGGACTGGCAGCAGGCGGCGTTCCGGACGCTGGTGCCGTCGCTCGACCCCAAGGAGTTTCAATCGAGCCTGTATGTTGCCGTGGGGATGCTGGGCGCGACGGTGATGCCGCACGTGATCTATCTGCACTCGGCGCTGGTGCAGCCGCGGGTGAAGGAGCTGAAGCAGAAGCCTTTGCTGCCCGGGTTTTCGCGGCGGCGCAAATACCTGCGGTTTGAGCTGATCGATGTGTTTGTGGCGATGAACGGCGCGTGGCTGATTAATTCGGCCATGATTGTGATGGCGGCGGTGGCGTTTGCCCATCTGCCCAATCCGGTGACGACCATCGAGCAGGCGCACGAGACGTTGGGGCCGATGCTGGGACCGGCGTCGGCGACCGTCTTCGCGGTGGCGCTGCTGTGCTCCGGGCTGTCGTCTTCGACCGTGGGGGTGATGGCTGGGCAGGTGATTATCGAGGGGTTCCTCGACATCAAGTTCTCGATCTTTCTGCGGCGGCTGATTACGATTATTCCGGCGATGATCGTGATCGGCGTAGGGCTCGATCCGCTGAGGATCCTGATTCTTTCGCAGGTGGTGTTGAGTTTCACGCTGCCGTTTGCGCTGATTCCTCTGCTGATTCTGACCAACCGGAGGTCGGTGATGGACACCTTCGTCAGCGCGAGACGAACTCGGATTGCGGGATGGACGGCGGTCGCAATTATCCTGGCGCTGAATATGGTGCTGCTGGGACAGATTGCCTTTGGAGGATAAGGCGGATTGGGCGTCGGTTTCAAAAAGGGAGGCCTCACAAAGAATTCTTGCAAAGCGCTTTGTTTGCGCGTAGTCTAAACCTTGCCTCGTGAACCGGCTGTGGGTGCCGATCATTGTGTAGCCGCCAATTCATAAAATTGTGTAAGATTGGGGACAACCCACCCAGACACAGTGGATTTGTGGGACTCTGTCGGAAAACCAGGTAGAGGGTGAGGGTTCGCTGAGGTAAGGCGTTCCGGGCGCGTAGCTGGCAGTTTGATTGCCGGCCGCAGCCAATATCAATAGAAGACGTCCGTTCGAGTGTAATTTGAGACTGTTTCCTCCGACGCTGCAACACCGGTTTGGTTGGACCCGCGCAGTTAATGCGGGGACGACGACGCCAGTCGCGTGAGAGTGAAACGCTAATTGTGATCGCAATAGGAAGTGGAAGCATGACTTCAGAGCAGAATGTATCCGAGGTGGACTCTCACCAGGATTCGCCAATGTCAGCCGGTCAGCAGGACGGTGACGAGCAGTTCTCTGGACCAAACGTGCCGCACGGCATGGGTCAATCCAAAAGCAGCCGCAGGCGGCGACGCAAGCGCAAGAATAAGGGATCGGACGCACCGCAGGGCGCGCAACCGAGCGGCGAACAGGCCGGGGAACAATCAATCGGATCGATACAGGCAGTCGGCGCGCAGCCTCAACAGGCGCAGCCACAGGCAACACAGAACTTGCAGGCCGGTGCCGGTCAGCAGCAGCAGAATGGCGCTAACGGATCGAATGGGTCCAATGGATCGAATGGGGCCAATGGAACCTCGACGGGCAAGCGCTGGAAGAAGAAGTTTCGCGACCGCGATCGGCAGCGTTCACCGGAGAATCCGGGCAATGTCGCCAGCGCCAGCGGCAGCAACGGCGGCGGCTTCCGGGACAGCAACAGCCATCAGCCGGGCAATAACGGTTACAAGCGCAAGAGCAGCGGCGGTGGAGGCGGCGGCAAGCAGCAGCGCGGTCCGCGCAGCTTTGTCGGCCCGATGGACCATAGCTACCGTGTCGTGAACGGCAATTTTGCAGACACTCCGCCGTCCACCATCAATACCCAAGGCAACTTTCAGGGGCGCAGCAGCGGACGCGGCTACCAGAGCGATTCGCAGCCGATCGACTACTCGCAGGGTAAGACGATCCCGATTCCGGAAGATGCGCCGACCAAGATTTTCTTCTTCATCGAAGACTTGTTCTTCATCGCGAAGATTCAGGAGACCGCCCGTAAACTAGGCGTAAAAGTCGCCTTTATCAAGAACGATAAGGAATCGATTGCCCAGTTGACAGGGGTGGAGGAGGAAGATCGTCCGGGGCTGATTGTCTTCGACCTCAACAACGCGAGCGCCAAGCCGCTGACGTTGATTCCGAAGCTGAAGACGAAGCTCAAGAAGAGCACATCGATCGTCGGGTTCCTTTCGCATCTCCAGGGAGATTTGAAGGCGAAGGCCGTCGATGCGGGCTGCGATACGGTGATGCCGCGCGCGGCGTTCTCGCAGAATCTGCCCAACCTGCTGCGCCGTTATGGCATTGCGGAAGAGGACGAACCGAACTTCAACCAGTAAGAATTATTAGCGAGCAAGATGGATGAAGAATGCCCCTCGGCAACCGCCGCGGGGCATTTTCAGGTTGCGGCAAAACGTGCGCCGCTGCCTCGCCGGCCTTTCCCATCGGCGTACTATCGTTGCGTGTGGCGAAGGAGGCGGGGGATGAACAAGCGTGCGTCTGCTCTGGTTGCGTTGAGTCTTCTGCTGGTGACGTTCGGATTCGCGAAGGACAAGACGAAGAGAACCCTGCCGCCCTCTGTTCTGGAGGCTCGAACGATCGCCGTCATCATCGACCCGGATGCAGGCATATCGGTCGACGATCCGCGCGCGAATCAGGTGGCGCAAAAGGATGTCGAGACGGCGCTGCTGAACTGGGGAAGATTTGAACCTGTGCTCTCGGCACAGACCGCGGACCTGATCGTTGTATTGCGTAAGGGCCACGGGAGTCTGGTGAGCCAGACGATTCCCGATCCCCGGCAGAACAACCGGGCCGGCGTCATCACGCCCACCGACAACGGAGTTCTGATCGGCGGGCAGCATGGCCCGCAGCCGAATCTATCGAGTGCGCCGCAGGCGGGATCGAAACCGGAATCGGATGGTCTGCATCCCAGGACGGAGATCGGCGGTTCAGAGGATTGGTTTACGGTCTACGAGGGCGGCGTGACGAATCCGCTCGATAGCAGTCCGGCGTGGAGGTATGTGGCGAAAGATGGCCTGCGGCCGCATACAGTTCCCGCAGTGGCAGAGTTCAGAAAAGCGGTTGCGGAGGCGGAAAAGGCTGCGGGGAAACACCCTTGAAGGTGTTTAGTAAGTGCCGACAGGCGGGTGGGCGAGTGCGATCAGTGTAAGCCGCCTACTCTACAGGTAAGAGGACATACCCCAGGGCTGAAGCTCTCGTTTTTTTGGGTTTCTCTGAGAATCTGTTTAAAAACTCTTTCACCACGTCATCTCGACCGAAGCCGCGCGGTCTGATCGCGCGGCGCAGTGGAGAGATCCCTGTATTTCGCGTTGGTTCCAGCCGCGGGTTGTTTCTCGAATCATGGATAGCTGATCCTAAGGATTTTCCGTAGTTGCTATAGGGTCTGGGGGCGCAATGCAAGTCGAAATACAGGGATCTCTCCACTACGCAGCGGACGATAGAGCTGTCCGTTGCTCCGGTCGAGATGACGTGGTGATTTGCCTCATAGAAACGGGAAAATTCCTTAAGGTTTAGTTTTTAAACGGATTTACGGATTTTGAGAGACCCAAGGCTGAAGCCTTGGGGTACCCAGAAGCAAATACGGATTCGTCAGACACTCCCTCATGCACTACTTCGTGCTGCGAATAAACCGCAGGTCCTTCGACTGCGTCTCTCGCGATGAAGCTGCAAGAGACTTCGCTCAGGATGACAGTTTTTATGATGACAACTTTTTATATTGATCTGTCATTTCTATAGAGCATCGATAGGTCGACACGACACTAGCCGGGAGGCCAGGCCATGGGCCGTCCGCCCAGCAGATGAAGGTGGAGGTGGTTGACGGTCTGGCCGCCGTCTTCGCCGGTGTTGACGACGACGCGGTAGCCGCGATTCAATTTTCGGCAACGGGCGATCTCTGCTGCGACTGCCATCAGGTGGCCGAGCAGTGGAGTATGTTCGGCGGCCGCCTTCGCCTGGGAGGCGATGTGCTGTTTAGGAATGACCAGCAGATGGGTAGGGGCTTGCGGGTTGATATCGGGAAAGACGATACAGAGCTCGTCTTCGTATGCGCGGTTCGCAGGAATCTGGCCCGCTACGATTTTGCAGAATAGGCAGTCATTAGGCATCGAGGATTCAGGCCCTTCTTGTCGATTACTAAATCACGTAACTTCACCTGAGAAAATACTTCGGATGTTGATCTGTTGTCCAGGGGTTGTATGCGGCGGCGAAGGCGGCACGGCTTGCGATCGACGGATGGCCGTAGGTCCAGAACTGGACGAAGGGGTGCGATGCGGGGTCTTCGAGAGAGGCTTCGCCGAGACGCTGGAAGGCCTGTTGCGTGACCGTCTGCGGATTGGCGACGATGCCGTGAATGGCCTCCTGTCCGTAGACGTCGGCGGCGTGTTCGATGGAGCGGCTGAAGGCGTTTTCAATGGGCGCGGAGAAGAACGACAGCGTGTTGAGCACAAGCAGCAGAACGGCGAGGCAGGCCCAGTCGTTCTGCGAATGGATGTGCCAGCGCGGGCCATAGCGGCGTAGCGTCCACTCAGTCATCTTCTGCCCGAGGAAGAAGGCGACGAGCAGCAGAAGCCCGGTGAAGACGAGGCCAAGGCGGATGTGATGCAGCGCGTAGTGGCCGAGTTCGTGGCCGAAGACGGACGACAGTTCGTCGGGTGTGGCGTGAGCGATGGTGGTATCCCAAAGAACGAGCCGCTTGGACGAGCCGAAGCCGGTGACGTAGGCGTTGAGTCCGGTGACCTTGGTGCTGGCGCGCATCAGGAACATCCGGTCGGGCGGAAGCGTAATGCCGCTGCGGGCGACGACCTTCTCCAACTGCTGGACGAGGGCGGGGTTCGATTGCTGGAGCGGCTCGAACTTGTTGAAGAGCGGATCGACGAGGATGGGCGAGAGGAAGACTCCGAACAGGACCGCCGCCATCGCGGGAACCCAGAACCAGAGCCACCAGCGCGAGGGCGATCTGCGGATGGCCCAGAAGAGCAGCAGGACCAGCATGCTGCCCACGATCCAGATAAGAAGGAAGCTCTTGGCCTGGTCCCAGAGCCAGCTGGGCCAGTGCTGCACCGACAGGCCATAGCTCAGGCCAAGGTGATGGCCATAGATGGCGAGTGGAGCGTTGAGCAGGGTGATGATCCCGAGCAGCAGCAGGGTGAAGATGGAACATTGCGCAAGGCGATTGCTGGCCGCGTTGATCGCAATGTTGCGGAGGCGGGGAGGAACGCCGAGCGCAAGCAGAAGGACGAGTTGCAGGATGCTCCATGCGCTGCCTGCGAAATAGAGCGTCGTTCGGATACGAAAGAGTCCGCTGGCCAGTTTCTGTTTCGCGGGCGACAGGGTGTAGGCAGTTGGATTGTGGGCGGCGGCTTCGATGGCCTGGGCTTCGGTCGGGGTCGTGCTCTTGATCCAGTTCGGCGTGCTGAGAAGTGCGGCCGCGGCGATCAGTAAGAGCAGAATGGTGCGAAGTCGCATGGGTATAGGACTCTCCGGAGCCGGTCGTGTGTAGGCCTACTTCATATTTGCACGGAGAAGCTGTTACCTAACGCGAATGTTAGGAGAGAAACCGGCACAGGATTATTGCTGGAGGAGATGGGTGAGGTAGTCGAGGGCGCGGGGGTCGCTGGACTGGCCGAGCCAGAAGACGGCCTGCTTGCGGACGGCGGGGTCTTTGCTGGTGTTGGCCACCTGGATGAGCTGGGTCACTGCTTCGTCGCTGGGCAGACGCGAGAGGGCGAAGACGGCGGACTTGCGGAGCTGGGTGTCGGGATCGTTCTCGGCGAGGTTGCGGAGATCGCCGGCGACGACTTTGCCGCCCTTGGTGGCCATCCAGAACTGGGCTTGCCTGCGGACCTGCGGAGAGGCGTCCTCGTGTGCCATGCGGATGAGTTCTTTAATCGCATCGGGGTCTTTGGTCAGGGTGAGGTCGAAGGCAAGCTTTTCGCGGAAGCCTGCGTCGGGGTCATTGCGAGCGAAGCTCTGTAGCGCGGCGAAGCCCTCGTGACCGTGCTGGTTGGCGAGCCAGAAGGCAGATTTTTCGCGGAGGTCGCGGTCGTTTGCAGGGGCGGCGAGACTGATGAGAGTGGGAACGGTCGTGGGCGATTGATGGATCGAGATAGCGAAGACGGCGGTGTCGCGAAGCTTCTTCGTGTTGCTTTGGAGGGCCAGCGATTTAAGTGTAGCGATGCTGTCCTCGGGAGTGATGCCGGTCAGCCAGACGACGCGGAGATTCCCGGCGTCGATCTGCCGGTCCGGGTGATCGACGTGGATCTTTTCGATGGCGTGTCCGGCGATGCGGAAGAGGAGGACGGCGTGGTCGTAGGTGACGTTACTGGAGTTGACGGCATCATCTTTGTCGTTGGGATGATCGGCTTCGAGATAGACGATGCGCGGACTCCAGCTGGAGGAGAATTTTTCTGCGACGGGGATGCTGTACCCGACCCAAAGGGGAGCGGCTTCGCGCTTGAGGGTGTCGAGTTCGGCGTTGAGTCCGTGGGCAGCGGTTGCGGTGGTGAGCTGCGCGTGGGTGAACTGCGGCTGCTGCGCGAGAGTGACGGCAGAGGAGAGGACGACGAGAGCGGCGAGGATGTGGGTTGGGCATAGCATAAGTTTTCTCCTGTGTTTCCAAGTTGGGATCTGGATGGCAATGAAAGATGTAGGCATACCCCAGGGGCTAAAGCCCCGGTTTCGAGGAGGGTTGAGAGGCCAAGGCTGAAGCCTTGGCGTACCTAGAAGCAGCGGCAACGGCAACAGCAACAGCAAAGACAGGCAACAGCAAAGACAAGCAATGCCAAGACAAGCAACAACGAGGGCAACGGCAAAGACATAGACAAGCCACGGAGGTGGCAAAGACGAAATACAGGGATTCTTCGCTTTGGGAATGAATGCAGCGCGGGCTACTTGAGGAGTTCCATCATGTAGTCGGTGGCGGCCTTGTCGTGCATGATGGCTAGCTGGGAGACGATGGAACGCTTGAGATTGAGGTCCTTCTCGTTGCGGGCCAGATCGACCATGCGCGGAGCGTCCTGGGTGATGAAGAAGGCCGAGATGATCGAGCGTTTAATGCTGGGATCGGTGGTGGTGCGGTAGACCTCAGCGAGGGTATCGTTGGCTCGCTTGCCCTCAAAGACGGCCATCATGGTGATGGCCTGACGCTGGAGTTCGGGGTCCATCTTTCCGGTGACGGCGTCGTGAAGGATGGCCTGGGCCTCCGGCGACTTGCTCTGCGCGAGGACGAAGATGGCGTGCTTCTTCAGGTTGGTGGGCTGGTTGCCGGTGAGGATGCCGCGCAGGATCGGAATGGCCTTGGCAGGGTCCTGGTTGAGCAGCGAGTTGAGGGCGAGGATCTTGATGTCGGAGTTGTTCTTGAAATCGACGTGAATGTCGGGGACGACGATGGGATCGATGTGGACGTCGAGAGGCAATGGAAAATCGCCGGAGTTGTCCGCGTTGTTGCGGGCGTTGATGGAGAGGGCGGCGCAGTCCTTGTTCCATGAGCTATCGGCATATTGTCCGCGAAGAGCGTTGCAGACGGCGGTGGCATCGGAGCGGCGCCGCAGCTTGTTGAGCGAGTAGGCCTTCCAATAGAGCGCAGCGTCGGAGCGCTTGTCCTTGGCGGCGATGACCTTGTCGAATGCGGCGATGGCGTCCTGCCAGCGGCGTTCGTTCATGGCACGCGTTCCGGTGGCGTAGGCGCTGGTGTCGTTTGCAGCCACGGGAGCAGGAGCAGGCGCGAAGGCCAACCCGTGGAGAGGCTGCGCCACGGCGAGCGTGAGCAGCAGGAGGGCCGAGGAGAGGAGCGTGGTGCGGATTTTTGTCGTGGTCATTGTCGTAGTCATTAGCGTGGTCATGGTGATTCCTTATTGGCGGTTGTCGTTCTGGCGGTCGTCGTTCTGACGAAGAATGCGAATGTCCAGCAGGAGACCGGAGGTGTTCATCTCCAGGCGAAGCTGCAGGGTGCTGTGGGGTGAGGAGGTCTCGTTGTCGAGCGTGGTGAGGACGCGGCCCAGGTCGTCGAGCACGGCAGCCTGAGCGAGGTCGCCGTGGTCGCGCGCGGTGCGGGTGTAGACGGCGTTGCTGAGCAGAAGATCGCGGGCCTGGGCGCGGGTGGCGGGATCGAGCGAGCCGGAGGTGTGGTTGACCTCGGTGAGAAGTCGTTCGGCAGCGTCGAGATGATTGGCCATGGCGGGGTCGGCAGCGCCGGTAGGCTCCGTCGTGAGGGGACCGTGGCCGTTGATGGCCGTATTGGCGGCAGTGTTGGGGCCGGCGCCGGTGTGGCTCATCCGCTCGATGGCAGGCAACAGATCGGCGATGCGGTCGCGGTCCCGGCTGATATGAACGCCGACGAAGGTGAACAGCAGGAGCGCGACAGCCGCCAGGCCAGCCGCCGGCCATAGGAGAAAGCGGGGGAAGAAGGCGCGGGGCGGCACAGGCGTGAGCACCGAGAGATTGCCGCGGAGGCGTTGCCAGTTGCGGTCGAGATCGGGCTGGGGGACAGGGGCGGAGGAGAAGACGCGCAGGGTCTCGGCGATGGAGTCCGAGGTGGCGGCGCACTCGGGGCAGAGCTCGAGATGGTGCTGGATGACGGCTTCGTCGGAGCTTTCGTGGAGCTGGTAGGCGATCAGATCTTCTTCGGAGAAGTGGGTCGTGTGGGGCGTGTAGGTCATCAGAGTCCTCCTGCGAGGGGGGCGAGCGAGCGCCGGAGTTTGCCGACGGCGCGGAAGACGGCCTGCTTGGCCGAGTTGGCCGGCACATTGAGCGCGGCGGCGATCTCGGCAATGGGAAGGTCTTCCATGTGGCGAAGGGTGAAGGCAGTCCGCTCCATGGGGGTGAGTGCGGCGAGGGCGTCGTTGCGCAGCGTGGCGGCTTCGCGGTCGAGAAGTTGCCGCTCGGGGCCGGGGTAAGTGTCGGCCATCTGGATGGTTTGATCGGCCGGCGATGGATTCTCGGCGATGCGGGGACCCTGTTGCGAGAGGTCCCGGTTGCGGCGTTCGACGAGATTGAGGGCGGTATTCATGGCGATTCGCGTGATCCAGGTGGAGAAAGAAGCGTCGTGGCGGAAGCCGGGAAGCTTGTTGTAGGCGCGCAGAAACGCTTCCTGCGCGGCCTCTTCCGCGTCGGCCTGATTGCCGGTGATGCGGAAGGCGATGCGATGGACCGCCGAGAAGTGACGATCCATCAGAACGCGGTAGGCGTCCCGGTTGCCGGCAAGTATCTGCTGGATCGCGTCTGCTTCGGCTTTGTTCATCCGCCCGATTAGACAACAGGTTTGGTCGGCGGTTAGGCAGGGGAAGAAGATTATTTTTGCGGATTGGAGGGGAAGAGCCGTCGAAGGAAACCCTAAAGAAGGTCTGCTTAAGTCTCCGAAGATTCCCTCAGCGGCTAAAGCCGCGTTGCGGGCAAGTCATTTACGGCACGGCTGAAGCCGTGCCCTTAACAGAGCCTGACTTAATCAGAGGCTCCGTAAGAGTTTTGGACAGGATCCAGGAGTCTGGTCGGCCAGCGCTGAGACGGTGAGCCGGTTGCGCCGAATCGCGCTCGGGCGGCAGATGGCTTCTCCGTGCCGGATGCGCATTGGGGCAAAAAAAAGATACTGGACTCGTCGCCATCTCTGAGGCGAGTCCAATATCTATTCCAGGAACATCTATTTTGTGAAGCTCAGAAGTGAGCCATCTCCCCCTCCGTGCCGCTAGCGGACTATCAGTTTGCCCTTCATGTCCGGATGAGGCGTACAGAAGTAGTCGTACGTTCCTTTTTTCACTGCCTTGTAACGCCATGACCGTTTTGGATAAATGTTGCCGGAATCAAAGGATTTGTGATCTGCAGCAGTGACTGAATGCAGATAAATATCCTTATTGGTCCATTCGACGACGTCTCCTACGTTCACTGTGATGGTTGGAGGCACATAGGTGAGTCTGTTGGTGATCGTCACTCTATGAACTTCGTGTACCGCCGCAGTTGGCGCAGAGGATTCTGCGGCCACCTGAGCTATCGCAGGGGAGGTAAAAGCAGCCTCTCCCGCGATAGCGACGAGCGGCGCTAACAGTGCTATGGCAAGTAGAGTTACAAATCGTTTATTCGAGTGCTTGAGTAGCATTTCAATCTCCAGTCTTAGTAAGGCGACTCAGGGCTTGAACTGCTCTAGTCTTTATTCAGGCTTGCTTGTATGTTCTTGGCATGCGCAAGGTGACCCTCGAAGAGAGGTGCTGCGCTCTCCAACGCGCTCTTGAGCTCCGCGTTTTTTGCATTGGGGATCAACACGGTAGACACCGCATTGATGACCGCCGTATGGTAGGCAACCTCGTTATCGACATAAGCTTTGTCGAACGCGTTCCCTTTGAGCGCCTTCAGCTTTGCGGTGGTCTCTTTCGCTTGCGCTTGCAGCGATTTGCTGGTGTCGCTATCGGCAGGCGTCACATGAAGCTTCGTCGCGAGGCCAGTGACCGCCTTCAGTTGTGCGGAGTGGTCTCTCACCATCTGTTGTGCGAAGCCGCGAACCTCTTTATTTTTTGTCTTTGACAGCGCGAGCTTGCCATAGCTGATGTCAATCTGGTTTGCCACGACTACAATTTCCGCGATCTGAGGATCGCTGGGCCCAGCGGCGCTGCCTTGAGCTTGCGCAATCGGACTGAACGCCAATGTGCATATTACTGCTGCCGCAACCGCTACCGCTTGCCTTACATGGAATTTCATCTCGTATATCTCCTTTGCAACCAATTGACTTCGCAATTGCGCGAAAGGTTACAGTGGTTGTTATCAAGGTGGGCTGCGGCCACCTGGCCATCTGATCCGTCTCACCTTTTAAGCTTTAACAAGGGGACGATATGCCTGGTGGCGAAATACAGGTACCCTGCATGAGCATTTCCGCTACACTCTGCTTCAGTTGAATTTTGCACGCGAATCGAGTTTTCTTTCCAATGACGAGACAGAAAGCAGTAGTTGCCGGTGCCGTGTCAGCCGGTTTGACGTTGGCCGGTTTAATGCTGGTGGGACTAACTTTACCCGGTCGAATGGCTATGGCAGCGGAGGCTCATGCAGCATCCGCGCAGGCTTCTACCCCGCTGGTGGGGACGATGGAGTCTGAGCTGCGCCGCGCGATGAGTTCGCTGGGCAGCGGGGATAATACGTCGCAACAGCCGAAGCCTTATTTCCTGAGCTATGCCGTGGCGGACGGCGAGCAGGTCAGCATTGCAGCGCAGTATGGCGCGATCGTCGGCTCGACCCAGAGCCACCGCCGGTTTGCCGACGTGCAGGTCCGCATCGGCACGCCTGCCGAGGACAACACCCACGGCGACCATCGCAATAGCGCGTTGACCACCATTCCCCTGCCGCTGACCGACGACCACGACGCGATTGCGCGCAGCCTGTGGTTTGCGACCAACCGGGGCTACGGCAAGGCGCTCGACGGCTATCTGAAGGTGAAGACGGAGCAGGAGGTTCGGGCGAAGGAAGAGGACCGGTCTGCCGATTTTTCGGCGGAAGAGTCGAAGGCAGCGCTGCTGCCGATGGCTCCGAAGCTGGCGGTCGATCGAGCGGCTTGGGAGGCCCGGCTGCGCGAGCTCTCCGAATTGTTCAAGCAGTATCCGAACGTGTTCTACGACCGGGTGGTGCTCGAAGCCAGCTCGGAGACGGACTATTTTGTGTCGTCCGAAGGCGCGAAGGTGGCTACGCCGAACCATGTCGCGCGGCTGGTGATTCTGGGCCGGACGCGGGCAGCGGATGGGATGGACATGTTCCGCGCCGAGACATTTGAAGCCGACGAGGCGGGCCATCTGCCCGACCAGAAGGTGCTGGCGGCAAAGATCGCCGATATGGGCAAAAATCTCGAAGCGCTGCGCGTGGCTCCGGTGACCGATCCGTATAACGGCCCGGCGATTTTGAGCGGACGCGCCGCGGCGGTCTTCTTTCACGAGGTGCTGGGGCATCGGCTGGAGGGGCAGCGGCAGCGTGGAGATGACGAGGGGCAGACCTTCACCAAGCTGCTGGGCAAGCAGATTCTTCCCAGCTTCATGAGCGTTGCCGACGATCCGACGCTGACGAAGTTCGATGGCACCTGGCTGAGCGGACACTATAGCTACGACGACGAGGGCCAGCAGGCGCGGCGGGTGGACCTGATTAAAGACGGCATCCTCCAGACTTTTCTGATGTCGCGGCTGCCGATTGCAGGCTTCGCCCAGAGCAATGGTCATGGACGCGCCGAGGTCGGCCACATGCCCACGGGGCGGCAGGGAAATCTCGTCGTGACCTCGTCGAAGACGGTGAGCGATGCCGAACTGCGGCAGATGCTGATCGCCGAAGCGAAGAAGCAGGGCAAGGCGTATGGGCTGTACTTCGAAGACATCTCGTCGGGCTTTGCGGTGACGACGCGGCGCTCGCCGCAGGCCTTTCAGGTCATTCCGCTGGTCGTCTATCGCGTGTATGTCGATGGCCGCCCGGATGAACTGGTGCGCGGCGTAAGCATCGTAGGAACGCCGCAGGCGGCGCTGGCGCGGATCGTGGCGACCGACGACAAGCAGCAGGTCTTCAACGGAATCTGCGGCGCGGAGTCGGGAAGCATCCCAGTCAGCGCGGTGGCTCCGGCCATGCTGGTCAGCGAGATCGAGACGCAGAAGCAGGCGCAGGGGACGGCGAGGCCGCCGATTCTGCCGCCGCCCGGCGCGGATACGAAGGCCGATGCCGGTGGAAAGGGTGGCCAATGAAATATTTGTTCTCATTGCGGTTACATAAATTCGGTCTGGCTGCGGCAGCGGCGAGCCTCGTCGTCTTTTCTACGGGATTCGGCTTTTCGCAGGCGCAGAGCCGCGCCGCAATCATGAGTGACCCGATGTTGAAGGCGATGCAGTCGGAGCTGAATCGGGAGAAGGCGCTGCTGGTGCTGCCGGGAATGCAGCGGCCCTACTTCATCGAGTACCAGCTCGACGATCTGGACAGCTTTGAAGCTGTTGCCAACTATGGAGCGTTGACGCGCGAGGAGACCAACCATCAGCGCGTCGCGCGCGTAACCGTGCGCATCGGCGACTATGCGATGGACAGCAGCAGCAGCCGGGGCGATGGCGCCATCGCGCTCGCGCCCAGCGACAACAACCCGGAGGCGCTCCGCTATGCGCTGTGGATTGCGACCGACACGGCGTACAAGAATGCGCTGCGAGCCTACTCCGCCAAGCAGGCTGCGCTGAAGGGCTTTCAGTCGTCGCAGATGGAGCATGACTTCGCGGAGGCGAAGCCGGTGGTACATGTAGCTCCGCTGGTGGCGATGGATCTCGATCAGAAGGAGTGGAAGCGGCGGATCGTCGAGGCCAGCGGATTGTTTGCGACCGCTCCCGAGGTTCGCGCCTCGGCGGAGCAGGTGCAGTACTCGACCGCGAACATACGCGCCGTGGCGGTGAACCGCTATCTGGTCAACACCGAAGGAACCGTGGTGCGGCAGGGCTATACGGGATATGCCGCGGGCGTCAGCGTGGGCGGACAGGCTCCGGACGGGATGCGGTTAAGCCGCGATAACGGGACGACCGCCGCGGACGCGAAAGACCTGGAGACGTGGCCGGAGTTTCGCAAGCGCGTCATCGACGATCTGAAGAGCCTGCAGGCGCTGCGTGCGGCTCCGGTGGTTTCGGCTGAGGATTACCACGGCCCGGTGCTGTTCAGCGGCGACGCGGTGTCGGACGTGATGATGCGGATGCTGGTGCCGAACGTGGAGGCAGATCGGCCGGCGATGGGGACGACGGCGAGGACGACCGGCGCGTATGCGTCGAGCTACAAGTCGCGTGTGCTGCCGGAGATGTTGAACGTGACCGACAATCCCCTGATGGCGAAGTTCGCGGGCAAGGCTCTGCTGGGCGCGTATGCCGTCGATGACGAGGGCGTGCCCGCTCAGTCTGTCGATGTGGTGGTGAAAGGCGTGCTGCAGAACTACCTGGTCGGGCGCGAGCCCATCCGGGATTTTCCCTCGTCGAACGGGCATGGACGCTCCGCGCCGGGCCAGCCCTCGCGTTCGAGCGCCGGTGTCGTTGTCGTCAAGTCCAGCGAGCCAGTGCCGGTGAGTGAGTTGAACAAGCAGTTGCTGACCATGGCGAAGGAGCAGGGCCGCGATGTGTATGCGGTCGAGACGCTGAGCGATGGACTCGTCCCGCGCCTGCTCTACCGTGTGCATGCGGATGGCAGCCGCGAACTGGTGCGCGGCGCGGTCTTCGATGAGCTGGACAACCGTGCGCTGCGCTCGGACATTGTGGCGGCAGGCGATGACGCCTACGTCTCGAACTCGCTGGGACCGGTGCCGCAGACGATGATCGCGCCGAGTTTGTTGTTCGGCGACGTCGGCGTCAAGCGGGCAGTCGAAGCGCAGCAGAAGCTGCCGTACTACGCTCCACCCGCGCTTGATGTGAAATAAGAGGCTGCTGTGAAGTAAGAGGCCGCTACCAGCAGGATCAGACGCTCACCGTGGCCGGAAGAATCTCCGTCACGTCGATCACCTGCGTCGGATACTTGCCCGTGTAGCAAGCCGTGCAATACGTATTCGGCACGGCATCGCCCTCGGTGCAGCAGTGCAGCAGGCCGTCCATCGAAAGATAAGCCAGCGAATCCGCCTCGATGTAGTCGCAGATCTCCTGCACGGTCTTGTTGGCTGCGATCAGGTCTTTCTTGCTGGGCGTATCCACCCCGTAGTAACAGGGCGAGATCGTCGGCGGACACGAGATCCGCATGTGCACTTCCGTCGCTCCTGCCGCGCGAACCATGCGCACGATCTTGCGCGAAGTTGTTCCCCGGATGATCGAGTCGTCGATCAGGATCACCCGCTTGCCTTCGAGCAGCGGCCGCACCGGGTTCAGCTTCATGCGCACGCCGAAGTCCCGCACCCGCTGTTCGGGCTGAATGAAGGTGCGCCCGACATAGTGGTTGCGGATCAGGCCAAGGTTGAACGGAATCCCCGACTCCTCCGCATATCCAATCGCCGCCGTCACGCCCGAGTCCGGCACCGGCACCACCATGTCCGCCGGAACGCCTGACTCCCGCGCCAGTTGCCTGCCCATCTCCGAGCGCGACTGCTGCACCCAGCGGCCAAAGATCTTCGAGTCGGGCCGGGCAAAGTAGACATGCTCGAAGATGCAGCTCGCCTGCTTCTTGGTCGTGTCGAAGTAGCGGCTGGTCACGCCATCTTCCGACACCATCACCAGCTCGCCCGGTTTCACCTCGCGCTCATACTTCGCATGCAGCAGGTCGAACGCGCAGGTCTCCGAAGCAAACACAAACGTATCCGGAGCGCCGTCCACGCCGGCGATGCGTCCCATCGCCAATGGTCGGAAGCCCTGCGGATCGCGCGCTGCGAAGATGCGGTTGCGCGTCATCATCACAATCGAAAACGCGCCTTCCACCTGGCGCAGCGAGTCGGCGATGCAGTCCACCAGCGTCGAGTGCTTCGAGTGCGCGATCAACTGAATGATGACTTCAGAGTCGCTGGTCGTCTGAAACAGCGCCCCATCGCGCTCCAGCCGCTCCCGCGCTGTCCCCATGTTGATGAGGTTGCCGTTATGTGCAATCGCGATCAATCCCTTGGTGCTCTCGACCGAGATTGGCTGCGCATTTAGCAGCGCCGAATCGCCGGTCGTCGAGTAGCGCGTATGCCCGATGGCAATGTGTCCCGGCAGCTTGGTTAGAACATCGTCGGTAAAGATCTCCGACACCAAACCCATGCCCTTAATATCATTAACCTCGTGCCCATCCGCCGATGCGATGCCCGCGGACTCCTGTCCGCGATGCTGTAACGAATACAGTCCCCAGTAGGTCAGCCGCGCCGCATCGGGATGGTTGTAGATCGCCATCACCCCGCACTCTTCGCGTAGCTTGTCGAACGGCGTACCGTCCTCCTCGTCTTCTTCTTTGTCATTCCGCAGCGCAACGGAGGAATCTGCTGTTACAAACTCTTGGCCCACTATCAACTCGTCCTGCAACAGAAGCTCGCTCACGCCGTCACCACCTCATCCGCCAGTTGCGACTCCATCGCCAGGCCCCACGGTTCTTTCAGATCACCGAGCGTCGCCTCCACCAGAGGAACCTCGCCTGCAAAGATCTCTACTCTCTCGGCAATCGTCTCGCCCAGATCGAGCGGCCATATCGCTCCCGCCTCATCGAGCAGCGTGCAGATCCTGCCGTAGTCCTCGACCGCGCAGGTCACCAACACCTCGGTCGCATTCTCCGCAAACAGGGCGGTTACATACTCCGCCTCCGACAGCGCGCCCAGCGTCACCTTCACGCCAACGTTGTGATGGAAGCCCGATTCCGCCAGCGCCACGGCCAGTCCGCCGTCCGCAATATCCTTGGCCGAGTGAATCAGGCCACGCTCTGCGAGCAACACCAGCGCCTTGTGCAGAGCGGCCTCGGCGTTCAGATCAAGCCACGGCGGCGCGCCCCACATCGCTCCATACTGCGACTTCACATACTCCGAACTGCCAAACTCGCGCTGCTGTGTTGCCGGCGTTTCCACGGTCGATTGCAGCAGCAACACTTTGTCTCCGACGCGCTGAAAATGTGCCGGGACAGACTTCGTCACATCCTCGATAATCCCGACGATCCCCATCACCGGAGTGGGATAAATTCCTTCGCCCCTGGTCTCGTTGTAGAGCGAAACATTGCCGCCCGTCACTGGAGTTCCCAGTGCGATACAGGCCTCGGCGATGCCGTCGATCGCGCTCGAAAGCTGCGCCATAATCTCAGGCTTCTCCGGATTGCCGAAGTTCAGGCAGTTCGTCGCTGCCACCGGAGTCGCTCCGGTACACGCGACCTTTCGCGCTGCCTCGGCCACGGCAAGCATCGCGCCCAGCTTCGGATCGAGGTACGTCCAGCGCCCGTTGCCCGCCAGCGCCATCGACAGGCCGCGCGGGGTGCCCTTGATGCGCATCACGCCAGCCTCGCCGCCCGGTCCCTGCACGGTATTGGTCTGCACCATCGAGTCGTACTGCTCGAACACCCAGCGCTTGTCGCAGATATTCGCGCTCGCCAGCAGCTTCTTCAGATCGGCGGTGTAGTCGCGCGGCTTCTTCAACTCTTCCAGCACATGAGCCGGAGGATCGAGCGCCACCGGAGCCTTCCACACGCCCACCGGCCGGTGATACAGCGGAGCATCGTCAGTCAGGCTCCTGTTGGGAATATCGGCCATCAGCTCGCCGTGTTGCGTGATGACCATATTCGGCTTGGCCGTCACCGTGCCGACGATCGAAGCATCGAGCCCCCACTTGGTGAAGACGTCGAGAACCTCCTGCGCCCGCGGCTTGTCGGCCACCAGCAGCATCCGCTCCTGCGACTCCGACAGCATGATCTCGTAGCTCGACATGCCGGTCTCGCGCTGCGGCACCAGATCGAGTTCGACGGTCAGGCCCAGCTCGCCGCGCCCGCCCATCTCGCAGGTCGAGCAGGTCAGCCCCGCCGCGCCCATATCCTGAATCCCCAGCACCGCGCCGGTCGCCATCGCTTCGAGACAGGCTTCGAGCAGCAGCTTTTCCATAAACGGATCGCCCATCTGCACGTTGGGCCGCTTCTGCTCCGATCCCTCGGTAAACTCCTCGGAGGCCATCGTGGCGCCATGAATGCCGTCGCGCCCGGTCTTCGCGCCCACGTAGATCACCGGATTGCCTACGCCGGTCGCCTTGGCGTAAAAGATCTCGTCGCGCCGCACCAGCCCCAGCGCAAACGCATTCAGCAGCGGATTGCCCGAGTAACACTCCTCGAAGCGCGTCTCGCCGCCAAGATTCGGAACGCCGAAGCAGTTCCCATATCCGGCCACCCCGGCGACGATGCCGTTCACCACGGCATGGTTCCGTCGCCGCAGCGCCTCATCCGGCTCGGCTTCATCGAGCGGCCCGAAGCGCAGTGAATCCATCACCGCCAGCGGCCTTGCATTCATCGTGAAGATGTCGCGCAGAATGCCGCCCACGCCGGTCGCCGCGCCCTGATACGGCTCGATATACGAAGGGTGGTTATGCGACTCGATCTTGAAGGCGCAGGCCCAGCCGTCGCCCACGTCGATGATCCCGGCGTTCTCTCCCGGACCCTGCACCACCAGCTTGCTCTCGGTCGGCAATCGCTTTAGATGCACGCGCGACGATTTATAGGAGCAATGCTCCGACCACATCACGGAGAAGATCCCCAACTCGGTCAGGCTGGGCACGCGTCCCAGCGCGGCTTCGATGCGCGTGTACTCGTCCGGCGTGATGCTGTGCTGCTTAAGCAGCGCCGGGGTAATGGTGGCTGGGGAGGGTGTCTGGCTTGGGTGCTGAACTTGCGTATTGGGCATGGCTCGCTACTTAAGATTGTCGCACGTACGGCAACCCATCGTTAGCCGCGAGCCGTCATGCCGCGCTAAGCCCCGTCCCTACTGCCGTTCGAGCGCGGCACGATCCCATTTGGCCGCGTCCGCCGCCGCACCATAGCCGCTCTCTAAAAACTCCATCAGCGCCTTCTCCGGCGAAGCCTCCGCCCGCAGCGCGTCGTACTTGAAGATGAACTCCCCCAACGCCTTATCCCATTCGGCAGCGGACGGGCGAACCTTCGCCTCGGCTAACCCCTCCGGCACCGGAGCCGCGTAGCAATAGAACGCTGCCGCGCCATAACCGCCGTTCCCCGGCCAGAATCCCGCGCTGATGACCTCGTGCGAGTAAGCCTCCCGCTGAATCCCATCCGCCCCTGCCCGAGGAGGCGCAGGCCGTCCGGAGAATCTCGTCACCGCAAAATCGAAGCTGCCCCAGAAGAAGTGCACGGGGCTCACCTTGCCCAGAAACCCGGTCCCCCATTCGCGAAATACCTTCTCTGCATTGACCAGTACTCGCCAGAACCGCTGCACATACTCCGCATTGTAGGACTGATGCTCCGTATCCAGATCGAACCGGATCGGATTCGCCAGCTCGCACGGCATCGGGTCGATCTTCACCTGAACCCCAAGCGAAGCCAGGCATCCCAGATATTCCTTATAAAAATCGGCGACCGACTGCGCCCGTAGCGGAACCGAAAGGCCCTGTCCCGAGCCCAGCCGGAAGTGCAGCTGGTGCGCCACAAAATCGAACTCGATGTCCAGCACATCGTCGTTGTACGGCATCGCCGATGTGCCCAGCCCGTGCGCCGTCACATACAGCGGAACGTTCCACCAATGGTTTTGCAGCGGCGTCAGCGCCAGCCGCGTCTTGCCCACAATCTGCGTCCACATATGCAGCGTATTGGCAGTCTCTGCCCATTCGTCCCACACCAGCGACGGCCACGCCGCCGATCCATCCTTTACCAGTTCAGCCATGGCACGCTCCAGAAACGATGAGCAAAAGCATACTCCGCCACCATGACTGGAGTATGAGATGTATCGCTAAATGATAGGAGATGTTTCCTATTGCTCTTTGTGAGCAAATGGAGCACGTCATCTCGACCGGAGGCGGCGCTTTTGCCGCCGCAGTGGAGAGACCCCTGTATTGAGCGCTTTCATTTCACCGGCAAGCTTGGTATCAGGGATGAACGCTTTCTAAGAATCTATCCAAAGGCTGGTTTCAATCGGGTTGCAGATTTGGATTAAGAAGGCGACGACAGGAACAAAGGAAAATACAGGGATCTCTCCACTCCGCCGCGCGATAGTACCTCGCGGCTCCGGTCGAGATGACGTAGCGGGAGGAGTGGGATGGCATGCGGGAGAGGCGATATGACGTTGTTTTGGTTTTTTGCCTGACACTAAGCCCCTGTGCTGCCAAATCCCGCCGCGCCTCGCGCCGCTTCCGCCAACTCCGCAACCTCTTCGAACTGCGCCTCGATCCGCTGCACAATCCGAAGCTGGGCGATCCGCTCCCCGGGCTTCACTTCGACCGTCGCCGCACTCAAATTTGTCACCACCACCTTCAGCTCGCCCCGATACCCGGGATCGATCACCCCGGCCAGCGTGGTCACGCCGCGCACCGCCAGCCCCGACCGGTCTTCGACCAGCGCGCCATGCGTCGAAGGAAACTCCATCGCAATCCCGGTCGGCACCGCTACCGTCGCTCCGGCGGCAATCGTTGCGCCTTCGACGGCATACACATCGGCGGCCAGGTCGCCATAAGCCCCGGTGTGCGCATACTTCGGCAGTTGCGCTGCGGGATGCAGCTTCAGCACCCGAATCCGTGGTGAACCAGTCTCTAAACCCTCTAACTCAATCCCCGCCGTTGCCACAGAAGTCATCCATCCTGCTCTCAAGAGAAATTTTGCCTGCCGCTTCATTGTCGCCGAAACCGGGCCGCTTCCGCTGTGCGTTAATAGGGAATATGGCCGTCAGCGTGGCAGCAACCGTCCTCAACGAAGTGCGCGACATCCCCAGCCTCGTCGCGAGCCTCGCCGCGCAGACGCTCGCTCCCGCCGAGATCGTCGTCGTCGATGGCGGCTCGACCGACGGCACCTGGGAGTGGCTGCTCGCCGCCCAGTCGCAGTACCCCAGCCTGGTCCCCATCCGCGACGAGAGTTGCAGCCTCAAGCACTCTCCCGGCCCCATCGCGCGGGGGCGCAACGTCGGCATCGCCGCCGCCACGTCGGAGATCGTCGCCTGCGCCGACGCCGGCTGCACCTATCGCCCCGACTGGCTCGCCAACCTCACCGCCCCCATTGTGGTCGGGACCGCCGAATATTCCCTGGGCGGTTCGTGCATCGACCCCGCCGCGCCCACGATCTGGGATCTCGCCTCGGCTCCGTTCTTCGGCATCAAGCTCGATCCCAATGAGCCCACCAAGTCCTGCACCGCCCGCTCGATGGCGTTCCGCAAGGAGCTGTGGCAGCGTGTCGGCGGCTTCCCCGAGACCGTCTTTCTCGGCGAAGACACGGTCTTCGACGGCAAGGTGCGCAAGCTGGTCGCGCCAGCCTTCGTCGAACGCGCCAAGGCGCTCTATCGTCCGCACCACACCCTCCGCTCGGCCCTCCGCCAGCTCGCAGGCTATGCCATCGCCGACGGTGCTCTCGGCATTCGCCCGGCGCGGCTGGCCCGCAACCTCGCCCGCTGCGTCGCCGAAGTCGCCGCGATCATTGCCCTGTACTGGAACCCTCTTCCGCTGCTCGTCGTTCTGATACTCGAAAACTACTTCGCCTTTCGCCTCGACTGGCGCAGCCTGCAACGGAAGCATTTCGGAGTAGCGGCTGCGCGGCTGGTCTTCTCCCTGCAGGTCCCCTGGGTCGTCGCCTGGAACCAGATCAAAGGCGGCATCACCAAAACCAGCCAGCCCAACCGCCAGAACGCCTAGGTCGGGTCTGAATAAGTCTCCGAAGATTCCCTCAGCGGCTAAAGCCGGATTGCG
This sequence comes from Terriglobales bacterium, assembly GCA_041691575.1. GTDB lineage: Bacteria > Acidobacteriota > Terriglobia > Terriglobales > Acidobacteriaceae > Edaphobacter. The sequence continues at coordinate 141,005 of JBEPUJ010000005.1, read as the reverse complement.
GGCAAGTCACTTACGGCACGGCTGAAGCCGTGCCCTTAACAGAGCCTGACTTAATCAGAGGCTCCTTAGGTCGCCTTTAGCAATTGTTTAAACTCCGAACGTCATCTCGACCGAAGGCAGCGTTTTTGCCGCCGCAGCGGAGAGATCCCTGTATTTCGCCTTGCGGTTGTTTGTTCTAAATCCCTGTTACGCCGCTCGCTTCCGCAGCGTAAAGATCACAAAGCTGTACTCCAGCCCGAACTGCTCCCACCGCACCGGCCGCTCGCTGCACTCCAGGTCGACCTCGCCCGTACTCTCGAAACCGATCTCCCTCGCCAGCCGCAGCATCTCCTCGATCTCCGCCCGGGTGAAGATCTTGATCGCTGCCCCATGCGCCGTCTTCCCTCGCGTGTCGATCGCAGTCGGGTAGTAGTCGGTCGAAGTAATCAGCAGCCCTCCCGGTTTCAGCACCCGGTACATCTCGCGGAAGTAGCCTTCGAGCGGCACCCCGTGCTCGATCACGCTCATGCAGGCCACGGCGTCGAAGAAGTCATCCGCGAAAGCGGTCCGCGTAATATCGCCGGGCAGATAGCGGATCGGCCCCCGTCGCGCCTCTTCTGTAAACGAAAGATTGATCCCATAGAGATTGCGATACCCATAGGCAAACAGAGCGGGCAGCACATTGCTGTAGAACTCCGCCCCTGCGTCGAGCACGCGCGCCGAGGCCGTCGTCGATCCCAGGATGGCAAAGACTGCCGCCAGATGGTCCCAGTTCTTCTCCTCTCCACGGTGCAGCGGAAGCCGCGCCGCCTTCGCCTCTGCAAACGCCTTTTGCCACTCAGCCCGGCTCTGGAGGACTCCGTTGGGAAGCGGCGACTCCGGTCTCGACGTCAGCCGTCCTGTCCCGAACTTCATCCTGAGATAGAGCCGGTAGGCGGCGTCGGGCCGCAGCATGCCGCTCTTGACCCAGCGAAAAATCCTCCGCGACAGCGGCATCGGTAAAGCAGCAAATTGCGGGGAAGAAGTAGGCTCAGGCATCAGTTTTTACTATAGGTGGAGCCGAGGTGTGCTGTCCTTCCCCTGTCGAACTCTTTGCGCTTTCAAAACGTCATCTCGACCGAAGGCGGCGTTTTTGCCGCCGCAGTGGAGAGATCCCTGTATCTTGTCTTCGCCCCACCGAGCCTGGTCTTCGACAACTGCGCAGCTTTCATGCAGGTTCAAAGCCTCTCGTCACACACTAACCTGCACTCTGTCGAAGTCACCACTTTTTGAAACTACAAGTATCATATTTTGTTACATTTACCGCAGCATAAATATACTTGACGCACACCAAAGTGGGCAGCGATGATTCTTGGCTATTTCGATGAGAGTGAGCACGATGGCTACTTTCTTGTAGCTGGTTTCGTTGGGAATAGAAGGCAATGGAAAACTCTTGTGGCCGAATGGAAGAGCGTGCGGGGAGATCGTGGCCCACTCCATATGAAGACTATGCGACTAAGTTCGCCGTATGCGCCTCGCCGCCATGAAGCACATTTGCGGGATTTGGGAGCTATCCCCGCTTGCGTCGGGTTGAAGCCTTTTGTCGGATTTGTTCGCAGTGATGACCTCAACGCTTTGGTGAAAGGAACTATCGCCGAGGTCGTGCTCAGCGGCTATCACGTGGCGATTCACGCCTTGGTGGATGCAATCTTAGACAGCGATATACCGAAAAGAGATCGAATAGAGTTCCTTTTCGAAGAAAAGTCTGGCGTGGAAGTTGGAGTTGCACAAGCCTTCTATCAGTTTGAGAATTCACCGGACTTTAAAGCCCATCATGGCAAGAGCCGGATAGCGAAACATAGCTTTATTGCCAAGGCAACCATCATGGAGCCGTCAGATTATCTGGCCTACGCCTGCCTCCAGCAGCTCATCGATGCAGACTCGCAACAAGCTCGTCTAACCTCGCCTATGCTGAAAGCCTACCCGCGCATTAGCAGCAAGCAACTCTCTTTAGAGCAGGCTCAATTCCTCCTCAGCGATACTTTGCCGGGGAAACCGCCTTTGATGGATAGGGATCGGAAGGCTTATCTGAAGGATCGCCTAAAACGGGATATTGAAGAAAAAACTGGAAAGAGATTCCACCGCCTGACCGAAATGCATTGTGTGTACCGCCACCGCTTTCCTCATCCTAAAAGGTTTGGTGCATCACGTAATATATTGGTTCCTTCATAGCCGTAAAACCATGTAAATCAATGAATCGAAGCGGCTTATGCAAAGGTAACCCCGGTGGGTAGTCCCCTCCCCAACAGCCGGGGAAGAAGAGAATCCGAAGCTATCCATTGACCCTCCCCCGGGAACGCGATACACTTCTTAAGTTTGGCGCTGTAACCCGTGTGTCTCGATTCTGGGTTGCAGGGACGACAGGCTTGAAACCGCGAAATGATCCGCAAAGATTTCGGCGATTTCGAAGGTTCAGCCAGTTGGCTTGATGCAGTGCTCCTGTGTTCGCCCCATGCAGCACAATCTATGTGAAGAAAGCGGCAGCGTTCCAACGCACGCTTGAGGTTTTAGCTATGTACGCAGTCATCCGCACAGGCGGCAAGCAGTACCGGGTTGCCCCAGGCGACAAACTGAAGATCGAAACCACCGCCCACGAAAACGGCGCGGTCGAGTTCTCCGACATCGTCGCCATCAGCGGCGAGGCAGGCAAGTTCGAGTCCGAGCTGACCGGCGCCAAGGTGCTCGCCTCCGTCCTCGGCGAAGGCCGTGGCGACAAGATCCTCGTCTTCAAGCTCAAGCGCAAGAAGCAGTACAAAAAGATGCAGGGCCACCGCCAGAACTTCGTTGAAGTCAAGATCAACGAGATTCAGGTCAACGGGAAGAGCTTCAAGGAAGAAGCTAAGTAAAAAGAATTCAGATTTTTAGCGGAACGCCTGAGGGCGGCGCGAAAGAGGCAGGAAAATGGCACATAAAAAAGGCTTAGGTTCTTCTAAAAACGGCCGCGACTCAAATGCACAGCGGCTCGGCGTCAAGCGCTTCGGCGGCCAGACCGTCACCGGCGGCTCCATCCTGGTTCGGCAGCGCGGCACCCCGCTCAAGCCCGGCGCAAACGTAGGCCGCGGCAAGGACGACACCCTGTTCGCCAAGATCGACGGCGTGGTCCGCTTCCAGGATCGCGGCCAGATCGGCCGTTTCGTCTCAGTCGACCCCATCGCGGTCTCGGCATAACTCTTCGCAGTACGGAAAAGCCCTGCTTCGGCAGGGCTTTTCTGCGTTTCCATTCAATTATCTTGTCGCGATCACGACCGGTTTCTGCTTCTCGTTCAACCCGATCCGCGCCATCGGCGTGCGATGGTCGTGGGTAAACAGAACCAGCCAGTTCTCGGGAATCGCTCGCTGATAAAACCGCTTCCGCTCGGCGATCGTCTTCAGCGGATCGAGGTCATACCCCATCACCCAGGTGGTATCGAGATGATCGCTGGTGGGGATCAGGTCGGAGATGTAGCAGGCGTGCTGCGACTTCGACTCGATGTGAACGCCGATCAGATGCGCCGTATGCCCCGGAAAAAGCTCGACGCTCACCCCTGGGCAGATCTCCGGGTTCGAGCGTATCCCCTCGTCGTCGAGCAGCGTCATCTGCCCCGACTCGATGAGCGGGTCGTAGTTGGGCGACTGATAGCTGACCCCGTCCCGCTCCAGTTGCAGGTGCCCATGCTCGACCTCGCCGCGATGGGCAAAGTAGCGCGCATTGGGAAAGGTCGGGGTCACTGAGCCATCCGGCTGCACCGTCGTGTTCCAGCCGCAGTGGTCGAAGTGGAGGTGGCTGTTGATGACAATATCCACCTCATCCACCGAGATCCCCGCCGCCTTGAGCGACTGGGGCAGAAGCTCGTGGTTGCCGTAGATCTCGCGCAGCTTTGCCGGCTGCTTGTTGCCGACCCCGGTCTCGATCAACACCGTATGTTTGCCGGTGCGCACAACAACCGTATTGAGCCCCAGCGGGATGCGGTTCTGCTCGTCGGCAGGGGTTCGCTTCTGCCAGAGCGTCTTCGGCACCACGCCGAACATCGCTCCGCCATCCAGTTTGAAGGGCCCATCGGTGCAAACCGTCAACTCAAAGTCGCCAACCTCGGTTCGCGCGCGCACTAGCTCAAGATCGGCAGCAGCGTACATAAATGTCCTCTCCTCCCATCGTAATGGGAGGAGAGGACAAGTGCGTTGTCACAGGTGCGAAGCCGTTGCGATCTGGCCCGCGATAACCGGTGGCAGCGTTGTCTCCGAGACTGACGTTGCCATATCGACCGCCGTCCCGGTCAGAGCAGCCGCCGCGGCAGGCTGCTTGTGCTGGAAGCACTGACGGCAAAGCACGGGCCGTCCCTGCGTTGGCTTGAAGGGAACAGTCGTCTCTACCCCGCACTCCGAGCACTGGGTGCGGGTCTCTGTCCGCGAGAGGCCGCCCACCATCGCGGAGCTGCCTCCGGGGCGCACGGTCGTGGCTGCACGCTTGAACTTGCAGGGCTTGCACCGCTTGGGGTCGTTCTTGAATTGTTTGTCGAAGAAGAAAAGTTGTTCGCCAGCGGTGAAGATGAACTCACCGCCACAGTCTGCGCAGGTTAAAAGACGATCCACAAATTCCATAGCCGCTTCTCCCGTTGTACGGAAAAAGGGTGAATACCCGCAGGCATCGGTTATTGTGAGGCCGCCGGGCGCTCAACCTTGTTCGAGAATTATGTAAAGGGGCCCAAAAGCCGCGAATTCGCGGGGACTTCAGATTTGCCGGTCACGTGAGCCGCTGCGCGGCGGGCTCTCTCTGCCGGGGCCAGGCACGATGGCGGGAGTCCATCTGCCGGCTGTTTCAAGCGGCCGTCCCCAGCGTCAGGGCTGGAGACGGCTCGTGCTTGGTTGGGAGCGGATTAATCCTGCTCTTTACGAACCTTCTTGCGATTGCGCTTGCGTGCGAGCGCTTCTTTGACGCGCTTCTTTTCACCTGGTTTCAGATAAAAGGAGTGACGCTTGACTTCCTTGATAATGTCTTCGGTCTGCACCTTGCGTTTAAAGCGGCGCAGAGCATTTTCAAGGGGTTCGCCTTCTTGTACTCGAACCTCTGCCAAGAAAAATACACCTCCAAACTGTCCCAATTGGGATATATATACCAGAATACGCTATTTAGGGAAGATATTTGCACGGCCAATGCGATTTTTCTTGCGACAGGCCGCCCGGTAGAATGACTGAACAGGAGAAAGACTATGCCGCGCGAGATTGGCTGGACAGATTTCGAAGAGATTGGAATCCAGTTGCAGGAGAAGTTTCCCGAGATAGACCCCTACACCGTCCGTTTTACGGACCTGCATCAGTATGTCTCTGAGCTTCCTGGATTTACGGGTGATCCTGCAAAGTCGAACGAGGGCATTCTCGAAGCCATCCAGAAGGCTTGGCATGAAGAGTACGAGGACGCCAGGTAGGCAGGCGCCTCTCCGGTTTCCTTTATCCCAGCACGACCTTGCGCACGACTGTCGGCAGCGACGACTCGCTCTGCGCATGAAACCGCTCCATCGGGCGGGTGTGCGGTCCCAAAGCACTGACCTTTTGCTGCACCTCGCCGGAACACACACGGTTGCGGCCAGTCCGCTTCGCCTCGTACAGGGCTTTGTCGGCGGCTTCGAGCAGATTCTCCATACAGAGAGCCTCGCTGGGAAGGCAGGTGGCCACGCCGCAGCTGACCGTGGTTGCCATCACCGGGCCGATATGGGGATTCTCGATGGCCGGCGACCCTGCCACCTCGACCATCTTGCGGATGCGTTCGGCTACGATCAGGGCCCCGTGCTCGGTGACGTCGGGCAGCAGAACCACAAACTCCTCGCCGCCAAAGCGCGCGGCGAAGTCGTCCTTGCCGCGCAACGACTGTTGCAGCAGGGAGGCGACGCGCGCCAGCACCTTATCGCCATAGAGATGGCCGCGAAGGTCGTTGACCGCCTTGAACTTGTCGATATCGATCAGGATCGCCGAAAGCGGAGCGCCCGCTGCGAGCGTCTGCTGCCACAAGGTTCCGCAGTGCACCTCGAACGAATGCCGGTTCGCCAGCCCGGTCAGATTGTCGCGGCTGGAGATGCGGTGCAGCTCCGCGTTCACGTAGGCCAGCTCTTCACGCTGCATCTCGTGGCGAAGCAGGATCAGGTAGCTGAAGCGCTCTTCGCGCCCGATGCTGTAGTTTGCGATCAGGGTAATCATAATGGCGCAGAGTGCCAGCATCATCCCCATCGTCTTCTCGGTCTCGCTGAGATAGCGATCCATGTGCAGGAAGACAAGGTCGCCCGCAAACAGCGCCGCCGATGTGCCCAGGGCATAGGGCAACCGTAACCGCATCACCACGTTCGCAAACAGGATGGCGACGATCACGCCGACCTGGGCATAGGCGGTCGAGACGACGCTCTTGTTGCTTTCGATATAAAGATGCACCAGCCCCACCAGGCAGATGACAAACCCGATACTGGTTTCGCGGTAGATCTTCTTCGGCTTCCACTGCATGCTGGCGTTGACGATCAGTGCCAGCGGAGTCACCACGCCGATACGCAGGATGATGGCTTCCAGCGAACGTTCGCCGCCGAGGAAGTAGTAGGCAACGGCAAAGAGATCGAACAGGATGATGGCCATCAGGCCTTCGTGCCAAAGGCGCAGAGCGCGCTTCGGCGCGGTATCGCGCTCGAACCGCTCTTCGAGGGGAGACGGCAGCGTCAGCCATTTAAACTTCCGGCCTGACAGCCGTTCGATCTCGCCGATCACCTGACTGTGAACTGCTGTGGATTCCATCGCGTCGTTACCATTTCAGTCGTTCGAACCGAACCGGTTACCCTACGAAAACTTTCTCCGGAAACTCTATCCAAGTAACTGGTTTAATTACTCTTTAATAGAGCAATCAACGATCAAATTAAGTCTGTCATATCTGTTGGACGGAATGAACACCCCCGACTACCACTTTCGGGCCATTTCTTTTTCAGAAACTTTCGGAATTCCACCCCAGGGAAGATTCCATCGGGCAAAACCAAGCGCCCCACAAAACAAGTATTTGCAAATGACCCAAATCTCCTGGAACCTGTTCAAAACTGCAACCGGCCTATCGTCAGGCCGGACCGGTGCCGCCAATCGGGTGAAAAGGTTGCGGCTACCGGCAAACCGCAGGGTCCTTCCATATGGATCGGCTACTTACCATCCATCGGCAGATCGATACTTCTGTAGAGCAGGCAGGGAGAAGGGCAAAAGAGCAATACAAGTGTCTCTCCGTTAGGCCGCGCGATCAAACTGTGCGACTTCGATTGAGATGACATGCGAATAGCTGCTGTTGCCCTAGCCTGCTCAACTTACCAGTAGATTGTCTATCAGTCTTGTTTCGCTAACCCAAGCTGCTGCCGCAATTAGAGTTCCAGTGGCAGCGTGGCTGACGGGCAGCAGCGTCTGTGCATCCACTGCCGCGAGGTAGTCGACCCGCACCCCTGCCTCTCCGTGCAGGATCCTTAGCCCTTCTTCCAGCAGGAGCGCACTCTCGCGTTCTCCTCCGGCGATCAGCGCTTCCATGCTCAGCAGCGCCCGGCGCAACGCCAGCGCCCGCACCCGGTCTGGCGCGCTCAGATACCTGTTCCTGCTGCTCAGGGCCAGGCCGTCGGCATCGCGCACGATGGGACAGGCGATGACTTCGAGGACGAAGTCGAGATCGCGCACCATCTGCCGCAGGACGGCCAGCTGCGCGGCGTCCTTCTGGCCAAAGTAGGCCCGGTCAGGCTGCACGATGTGAAACAGCTTCGCCACCACCGTCGCCACGCCGGTGAAGTGGCCGGGGCGCGAGGCTCCGTCGAGGCGGTCGCCGATTCCGCCCACGGTAATCTTCGTAACCGCGCCTGCGGGGTACATCTCCGCCGCGCTGGGAGCGAACAAGACCGCGACCCCCTCCGCGGCGAGCTGTTTACAGTCGTCGTCGAAGGTGCGGGGATACCGGGCAAGGTCTTCGTTCGGGCCAAATTGCAACGGGTTGACGAAGATCGACGCCGCCACTGCGCCGCACTCCGCCCGTGCCCGCCGCACCAGCGAGAGGTGTCCTTCATGCAGAGCGCCCATCGTAGGCACCAATCCGAGCAGGCGCTTGTCTCCGGGCACGCCTGCCCGCAGCTCCGCGCAACTCTCCCGCATCTCGGCAATCGTCTCAACGATCCGCAAAACGAGTTATCCCACCTTCCCAGCCAGCGCCGCCATCGTCTCCCGCATCTCGGGCGAGAGATGGTAGCTCTCCGCATCCGATGGGAACCGCCGCGCCTCCACATCTCGCCGGTACTCGCCGAGAGCCTCCAGCATGATGGCCGCCACATTTGCATACCGGCGCACGAATTTAGCCGGCGGAGAAAACGTCATCGTCATCAGATCGTGCAGCACCAGCACCTGGCCATCGCAATCCGGCCCTGCGCCAATTCCGATGGTAGGAATCCGCAGCTCCTCCGTCACCACCTTGGCCAGCTCGCGGGGAACGCCTTCCAGCACGATGGCGAAGCAGCCCGCGTCTTCCAGAGCCAGGGCGTCGGCCCGCAGCTCCTCCACGCCGGCCAGCGTCTTGCCCTGCACCTTGTATCCGCCCATGCGATGCACGCTCTGCGGCGTCAGCCCCAGATGCCCCATCACCGGGACCTGTGCGCCGACGATCTGCCGCACCAGCTCTGCCCGGTTGCGCCCGCCTTCCACCTTGACGGCCTCCGCGCCCGCTTCTTTCACAAACCGGATGGCATTCTCAACGCCCTGCCGCTCATTGGCCTGATAGCTTCCGAACGGCATGTCCGCTATCAGCAGCGCTCGCCGCAGTGCCCGGCGCACACCGCGGGTATAGAGCAGCATCTCGTCCATGGTGACGGCCAGCGTGTTCTCGTGGCCCTGCATCACCATCGCCAGCGAGTCGCCCACAAGGACGATGTCCAGACCGGCCTCATCGACCAGACGCGCGCTGGCATAGTCATACGCCGTCACGGCGCTGATCGGCCTTCGAGCCAGCTTTTTTTCGAGTAGAGAGGGGACGGTAACTTTGGCGGAAGCGCCGCGTTCCCCTGATATGGCGGGGACGGCATCTTTGCCGGTGCGCTCCGCGCCCGGTTCTGCCGGGGTAGAGCCAAACGTAATCAGACTCATTACAATCTCCAGTGCAGCTCCAGGCCTGCGCCGTCATTAGCTGAACGGCTTTGGCCGGATGCCACCTGCGCCAGTAACAGCCTGGCAGCGTGTTAAAGCCTACGCGCGGCAAACTTCCAGTGCAAGTCCATCTGCAAGCCTACAATTGGCGGTCATGCCGGGATATGTATACGTCATTCTCGCCGCCGGATGGATTTTCTGGTTTCTGCCATACCCGCTCCAGGGCTGGGACAAAAGCACACCTCAAAAAAGAGACAACCGTGCGCGATGGGGCCTCCTGCTTCAGGTCGTGTCTTACGTTCTCTTATTTGAGGGGCACTTCCGGACTGCATCTCCGGCACTCTGGCGCATCGCGTTTTCCGTCCTCTTGCTCGCGCTTGCGGTTCTGTTGTCCTGGACCAGCGTCCACGCTCTCGGCAAACATCTTCGGTTCGACGCGGTCCTCAGCCAGGACCACCAGCTCGTGCAATCCGGGGCCTACCGTGTCGTTCGCCACCCTATCTACTCGTCCATGCTCTGCCTGTTGCTTGGCACCGGTTTCATGATTACGTCCATCCACTTCTTCATCCCAGCGATCCTGATCTTCCTCGCCGGGACAGAGATACGCGTGCGCGTCGAAGACAAGCTGCTGGCCGCATACTTCGGCGATCAGTTTCGCCGATATCAGCAGGCCGTCTCGGCATATATCCCTTTTGTGAGATAGGCGGAGGATAGGGCGTGAGTGATGGCTGGGTGAGACAGATCAAGCTTCTGAGGCTGCTGAAAAACCCGTTGTGGAGCGGAAGAGCCCTCAGCGGCTAAAGCCGCACTGCAAGCAAAGCATTTACGGCACGGCTGAAGCCGTGCCCTTAACAAAGCTGGACTTTTTCAGCAACCTCCTCAGCTCTCGTGTTTTGCGGATGCGCAGATCTGGGACGTTCCACCTCCAAGGCTGGTTTAGGTGCACCGTTGGCGCTCGGTGCGAGAAGCTCCCCCTATGCCACCACCGAATTTGACCTAGGCGGCATCGTAATTTCCTTCACGAAAGGAGGGGTCTGGTCGAAATCGCTATATCGAACCCACCGAGGATGGACCACAAAGTATGCAATCTCCGGCCAACTCCGGTGCGCAAGGCACTCTGGCCACGCATCGAAATAGATTTGCTGGTAACGCTCCAGATCCCTCCCTCCGGGCTCTTCGGCTATCCCTTCCAACTGAACCGTCTGTTCTCCACTCCATCCAACAACGAACGAGCAAGATGGCTGCTCAATAAGGTTTGGGTACTTTCTGGAAGTTTTTACTGTATCGAAGATGATCTCCAGTTCCGGAGTCGTAGCAATTCCTACGAGTGCTGACTGAGGCGTGCCAGTTGCGCCAATGCTCGACACCACACCATAGCGTTGCTGTGCCATGAACAAGTAAATGGCTGTTCTATCCATCTTTCGTCCCCCGCAGGTAGCTACAGAATCTGGTTGACCTTATTCGTGGCGCAGCCGCCAGACCTCGTCCAGGATCCGCTCGGCCATTGAAGACTTGCTCATCGCAGGAATCTCCACCGCTCCATCCCGTCTCAAAAAGATGCCCGCATTCCGCTCCGAATCAAAGCCCAGTTCGCTCGAAGAGACGTCGTTGGCGACCACGGCGTCTACACCCTTACGCTCGAGCTTCGCCCGCCCATTTTCCAGCATGTCCTCGGTCTCTGCCGCGAACCCGATCACCAGTGTTCCGGCGCCTCTCTGCGTCACCACCTCGCTCAGGATGTCCTCGGTGGGTTCCAGCTCCAGGACACGCGCTCCATCGCGCTTCAGCTTCTGCGCCGCGACCGTCTTCACGGTGTAGTCGCTGACCGCCGCCGCCATCACAACGACGGTGGCCTCGCCCAGCCGCTTCAAGACTGCCGTGCGCATCTCCCCTGCCGAGGCGACGCACACGACCTCGCATCCTGTCGGGGGAGCAGTCGTCGTGGAAGCGCAGATCAGGATCACGCGAGCGCCGCGCCGCCGGGCGGCTTCGGCTACGGCAAAGCCCATCCTGCCGCTGGAGCGGTTGCCGATGAAGCGCACCGGATCGATGGCCTCGCGGGTTCCTCCTGCCGTAACCAGAATCGTCTCTCCGGCAAAGTCCTTGCCCGTAGCAGCAAAGTCTGTGCCCGCAGGGTCGGCCTGACTGAACGTTTCTTTTAGCGCAGCCAGAATCGCGGCGTTATCGGCCAGCCGTCCGCCTCCGACCATGCCGCAGGCCAGATACCCGCTGCCCGGCTCGACGATCTTCACTCCGCGAGCGCGCAGCGTCTCGATGTTGGCCTGGGTCGCCGGGTGGTTCCACATATTCACGTTCATCGCCGGAGCCACGATCACCGGGGCGGTGGTGGCAAGGTACATCGTCGTCAGAAAATCACCGGCCAGCCCATGCGCGAACTTCGCCAGCACGTCCGCCGTAGCCGGAGCCACGATCAAAGCGCGTGTCGTCTGCGCCTCGTTGATGTGCTCGATGCCGGACTCGTCCGCCTCCGAGCCAACTCCGGCGTCCTCTCCCCAGAGGCTGGTAATCACCTTGTGGCCGGAGATGGCCGCAAAGGTCAGCGGGCGTATAAACTCTTCCGCCGCCTGCGTCATCACAACATGGGGATCGAGCCCGGCATCCTGCAAGAGGCGCACCAACTCGACTGCTTTATAGGCGGCGATCCCTCCGCAAACCCCTACCGTGACCTTCAGGCGCTCGGCGCACATACGTATTCGCTCCAAAGGCCGATGGTCTCATATCAGCCCCTGTCGATGCACCTTTCCGCTTCCAGGCTCCGGTCGATTCAGCTCCGTATTTTTACGGTTCCTGACTTTGCTCCATTCCTGTAGACGACCGGCTCCGTGGCTCGCGACAGGTCTCCCCCATCGACGAGGATCTCTTTATTTTCCGCGCCCTCAAGCTGAAGAAAAGGCGACGAGGGCGTAAGCACCCGAGCCGCCGTCATCAGCACCTGCTTCGAGTCGATGATCCGCAACACCGATTCGGCCTCGGTATTGCCTTGCACGCTGAATCCGTTAACCGCCACGTCCTCCACGTGATCGAGGATCAGCGCAGGGCGAAGGTCCGGTGTCCGTACCTCAAGCCGCACATTGTTGAGGGTGATGCCCTTTGAATTTCGCGCATAGAACCCATAGGCAGGCATCGGCCCCAGCATGAAGTATTCGCCCGCATAGGGCGGTAGATCGCGGCGTGCTGCATCCTCAGCGGTTCCGCCGCCGCCAAAGGTCAGGTGAACGTTATCGAAGGAGATGTTTTCGAGCGTCGATCCCGCGACGCAGTTTAGCGTGATGCAGGAGTGCCCCTCGCCGGGCCTGGAGTCGCTTGCCAGCGTGGACTCCGACAGTTGCGGCGGGTTCGTCGTCACCGTGCCGTGAATGTTGCTGAACGAGATGTTGCGCACTACGGCTGGCCGGGTGTCCCTGGTCACGGGCATCTGTAGCCCGCCGCCGGCCTGGGTAGCTGTGGCGTCCCGCGGCTCGCTGGGGCCAACGCTGATGTTGATCGGACCCGTCACCTCTTGCAGGATCAGGTTCGAGAACGACATGTTCTCCAGCCGCGTTCCCGGCCCGGCGTGAAGCTTGATGGGACAGCCGTCCACCTCGTACAGCAGGCAGTTCGACACGGTGATGTTCTCCGCCACGCCACCGCCAAACCGGAAGACCGACCACCGCGTGCTGAACGAGCAGTTGGTGATGGTGATGAAGCGGCAACTTCCGAACAGCGCGCAGGCGTCGTCCTGCGACTTGATGGTGCAGTTGCTCACCGTCACATACTCGGCGCTGATGAAGTGGAAGCCGTCGTTGTTGCCGTTCACGCGGTTGTGGATGTAGATGCCGTCCATCTGCACACGCTTGCACTGGATGACGCGAATGCTGTGGTAGGCGCAATCGAGCAGCGAGATGTTTCGCACCGAGAAGTCATCGCAGCGGTAGACCAGCACATGGTATGGCCGGCGCAGCCCGCCCAGCCCGCTCGGCGGAGGCGTTCCCCGTACCTTGGAGTGGAACGCCGCGCCCTGCCCGTCGATGGTACCCGGACCTTCGATACTGACTTTGGTTGCGTTGACAGCGAAGAGCAGCGCCCAGTTACCGTCTTCGAGCGTGGAGTCGCCCTTTAAGGGGATTGCATCGGCGGCGTGGTACTGCTTGCCGTCGGTCGTGCCCAGCAGCTTTCCGGCAGCGGCGATGTGCAGGGTCACGTTGCTGCGCAACTCTACTGTCCCGATCAGGAATGTTCCGGCGGGCACCAGCACGGTGCCGCCGCCGTCCTTGTTGCAGGCGTCGACCGCTGCTTGCAATGCTGCGGTGTCGAGGGTCGTGCCATCACCCTTCGCGCCAAAGCTGCGCACGTTGTAGATCCGGGCTCCCAGATCGAGGCCGGTATGCTGCGCGCGATCAGGCTGGGCGGCGAAGGCATTTTCCGCCAGCAAACCAGCGCCCGCCATAGCCGCCATTGCGGGCACGGGCACTCCACCGAGCCATTGGCGCCGGGTCATTAACTTGCGGTCATTCGGCATACGAGCGTCATCGGTCAAGGAAGCTACCTCACAGTCAATATGATTTCGACCCGAGTCTATGGACTTGAAACTTCCATAGTCAATAAATTTTGGAACTTTACTTTTACATATAGAAAACTGTGTGCCTAACTTTCGGGAGCTCGGCATCACTCTCCAGTGTCACCAGATACAATCAGCGCAGCATGATCGCCCACCTCCGAGGACGCCTCCTCTCCAAAACTCCCAATCAGGCCATCGTCGAATGCGCCGGCGTGGGCTACGATGTCGCCATCTCGGTCGCCACCTTCACCAGCCTGCCCGCCGAAGGCACGGAGGCCGCCCTCCACATCCATACCCACGTCCGCGAAGACCAGATCTCGCTCTTCGGCTTCTCCGAGACGCAGGAGAAGCGGCTCTTCGAGAAGCTGCTTACGATCAGCGGGATAGGCCCGAAGCTGGCGATTACGGTGCTGAGCGGGATTGCCTCGGACCGTTTGGTTACGGCGATCCGGTCCAGCGACCATGCCTCGCTTACCCGTATCCCCGGCATCGGCAAAAAAACCGCCGAGCGGGTTGTGCTGGAGCTGAAGGACAAGCTCGACGACATGGCGGTGCCGGTTGCTGCTTCCAGCGGCGCGTACCGTGGGCCTGCGGGCGATGACGCGCTGTCGGCACTGGTGAACCTGGGCTATCCGCGGCCGGTGGCACAGAAGGCGATTGAGACGGCCATTGCCAAGGATGCTGCCGCCTCCGAGGACTTCGAGACGCTGTTTCGGGCGGCGATGGCGGCGATTCGATAGAGGGCCAAAGGGCCTCAGAGCAAAAGCAGGTCTTCCGCCATCCCACCCCAGCGAGCAAAAACCGCTCGCCGGGGACCCCGGTTCGGCGAAAGATGACAACATTAAATTAGAAGGATGTCGAAAAGATGGCCCCGGGATCGTTTTGCGATTACCGGGGCCTCTGGGTTTGCAGACGGCCCGTAAGCCGAATTCTGTTTTAGACGATCATTCCTCTACGCGACGCATTACTGCGGCGCTTTAGCAACCTACCCGCAGGTTTTGGCTCCGGCTTTGAGCTTGCGCTCTCCACTGGTCTCTCCGCCTGGGCGCATCGGGCCGATACGCTCCGCGCCGCCTGGAGAGGAGCGGCGCGATCCCTGCCTATTTGGTCTTGCTCCGTGTGGGGTTTACCCTGCCACGCCCATTACTGGACGCGCGGTGCGCTCTTACCGCACCTTTTCACCCTTACCCGCCTCGCTTGCGCGGGGCTGGCGGTATGTTCTCTGTTGCACTAGCCGTCCAGAGGTCTTGAAACCTCCGTCCCGGACGTTATCCGGCACACTGCCCTGCGGAGTTCGGACTTTCCTCCCCCGCTCAACGCCTTTTGGGCCCGAGCGGCAGCGATCATCCAGCCGTCTGCAAGGTTGAGTGTATCGCACATAACCCCTTCTCTACCGCTTCTTCCCGCGAACTAATTGACCTCCACATCCGTATATAAACAGCGGGCAGGTCTCGCATTGCTCTCGGGGGACTGATAATCTCAAGCGGGTCCCAGGGAACAGAGGGAACGGAAATCGATGGAATTCAAAGAGGCCGTCAAAATCGCGTTGCAGTCGCTCTGGGCAAACAAGCTCCGGTCGATCCTGACGCTGCTGGGCGTCGTCATCGGGGTGGCCAGCGTTATCGCCGTGGTCACGCTGGTCAACGGCGCGAATACCTACGTCACCACCAAGTTTTCCAGCTACGGCGCGGACGTCTTCACGGTCTCGAAGATGCCCCAGATCATCACCAGCTCGGAGGACTACCAGCGCTTCCAGCGACGGAAGAACGTCATCTACTCCGATTTTCTTTACGTCAGGGATAACTGCAAGCACTGCGTCGGAATCGGGGCGCAGCAGGCCAGCGTCGGCACCATCGTGCGTGGAACGCAGTCGGTGACCGACTCGACGATTCGCGGCTATACGTGGCAGATGCCGTCGCTGCAGAACCTGAATATCGAGCAGGGCCGCGGCTTTACCCCCACGGATGAGGAGCATGCCTCCCGCGTCGCCGTCATTGGAACCGATATACAGGACCACCTGTTCGCGGGCATGAACCCGCTGGGACAGGAGCTGCGCGTAGGCGGAATACCGTACACCGTGATCGGCGTCAGCGAAAAACAGGGCAGCACCTTTGGCCAGAGCCAGGACAACTGGGTCGGTATTCCGCTGACGGCGTATCAGAAGAGCTATGGGACCCAGAAGACGCTCACCATCTATGTGAAGGCCGGTTCCGCCGGACCGGTGCTCGAGACTGCCGCCGACGAGGTGCGGGTGCTGATGCGGTCGCAGCGGCACGATCTTCCGGGAACGCCGGACTCCTTCGAGCTGGACACGAACAACACGCTGGTCGGCTTCTTCAGCACGATCACGAATTCGTTTGGCGCGGTGGCCGGGGCGATTGCGCTGATCTCGCTGGTGGTCGGCGGCATCGTGATTATGAACATCATGCTGGTGAGCGTCACCGAGCGGACACGCGAGATCGGGATACGCAAGGCGCTGGGTGCGCGACCCAAGGACATTCTGATGCAGTTCCTGATCGAGTCGGGAACCATGGCGCTGGTGGGCGGCGCGTTCGGCGTGCTTGGCGGCATTATTATCGCGCAGGTGATTACGGTCGTGGCCGGGTTCCCTTCCACCGTTGCGTTCTGGAGCGTTCTTGCGGGCCTGTTCATGGCGACGTCGACGGGCATCTTCTTTGGCGTGTACCCGGCGCGGAAGGCCGCGCAACTGGATCCGATTGTGGCTTTGCGGGCGGACTAACGGCAGGGACTAACGGCAGGGGCTAGGGATTAGGGACTGGATTTACGGTCAAGGAAGACGGCTATGCGGATTGGCGATGTCAAAGAGACGGTAGTAATGGCGCTGGATACGTTGCGGACCAACAAGCTGCGTAGCGGGCTGACGATCCTGGGCATCGTTATCGGTGTAATGACGGTGATCATCATCTCGTCGGTGGTGAATGGCTTGAACAGCAGGGTCGAGGGGCTGGTGAAGTCTCTGGGGTCGAACGTCCTGTTTGTCTTCCGCTTTCCGGTGTTTGGCCAGCGGCCTACGACCGAGATGCTGACGCGCAAGCAGTTGACCTACGATGATGCGATGGCGATGCGCGATCTGCCGCACATCGTGGCCGTTGCGCCGGCGTTGCAGTTTACCGACAATACCGCTCCGGGGCGCGCCGGCGTGACCTCGATCAAGGGCGGCGGCAAAGCCATGCAGGGCACCATTCTCGCAGGCAACACCCCGGCGCAGAAGGATGTGAGCGAACTGGACATGCGCGAGGGACGGTTCTTCAACGAGGGAGACCAGGAGCGCGCAGCTAAGGTGGCGGTGCTGGGCAGCGATACAGCGGATGGGTTGTTCCCCGGCCAGAGCGCCATAGGGAAAGAGGTGCAGGCGACGGGAATGGTCTTTACCGTCGTCGGCGTGCTGGACAAGCAGAAGCAGGCATTCGGCGGAGGCAAAAACCCGCAGGACAACCAGGCCTACTTTCCCATTACGACCTTCCATTACATGCATCCGGAGCAGCTCGATTACTGGATCACGGTGAAGTATGACGATCCGAAGAACCGTTCGCTGGTGGAAGACGAACTGACCGAACTACTGCGGCGGCGGCGCAAGGTGGCTAATGCTGCTCCGGACAACTTCGCCATCTTCGGCACCGATTCGCTGACGCGGTTGTGGAACAACATTACGAGCGGCCTGTTTCTGCTGCTGGTAGCGCTGTCGAGCGTGGCGCTGCTGGTGGGGGGCGTCGGCGTCATGAACATTATGCTGGTGAGCGTGACCGAGCGAACGCGGGAGATCGGCATTCGCAAGGCGATTGGGGCGACAAAACAGACGATCCTGACGCAGTTCACGCTGGAGGCGATGACGCTGTGCGCAGTCGGTGGTGTGATTGGACTGCTGTTCGGCAGCGCGTTTGCCATCGGGGTATCGTTTCTTTTCCCCGCGGCGCTCTCCAGCGTGTGGATGCTGGTGGCGTTTCTCAGCTCCTGCGGGATTGGCCTGATCTTCGGGATCTATCCGGCATGGAAGGCAGCGAACCTGAATCCGATTGAAGCGTTGCGATACGAGTAGGGTTGGTGAGAGGGTAAGGCCAGTCGGTACTGATGACCACCGATTGAAGGCGTTCGACCACGGATGAACACGGAGTGGCGCGGATTTAAAAACAAGCAACGACAAGAGCGGAATACAGGGATCTCTCCACTCCGCTGCGCTCCGGTCGAGATGACGTGCGTTTGGGGCGGCATGGTGCTGTGGTCGAGATGACGTGCGGTTGGAGGGGCATGATGCCGGCGTCGGGATGACGTGTTTTTGTGGAGCGGCTTAGAGAGCGTCGGGGCCGGGATGACGTTTGGATGCGTTGGGTTCGATAGACTACTGGCATGGCCACAGCGATTGAGGCGATCACTACACTTTTGACGCTCGCCGGACTGGCGTACCTGCTGTTGGCTTTGTGGGGAACACGGGCCTTTGCGCACTACTGGATGCAGCAGCCGGAGGCCATGCCGAGGGATGCCGGCTTTGCGCCCGACGTCAGTATCCTGAAGCCGGTCAAGGGCGTCGACCCGCATATGTACGAGGGGCTTGAGAGCCATTGCCGCCAGCGATATGCGGGCAGCTTCGAGATCGTCTTCGGCGTCAGCAGCATGGACGATCCGGCGGTCGGCGAGATTGCCCGGCTGCAGGCGGAGTTTCCCGAATGCGCGATTCGCGTGGTGGAGTGCACCGAACGGCTGGGAACCTCCGGCAAGGTGAGCAATCTCGTACAGATGCTGCGCGAGGCGCGGTACGAGCACGTTCTGATCAACGACAGCGACATCTACGTCTCTCCGCTTTACCTCGAGCGGGTGATGGAGTGCTTTCGGGATGCCTCGGTGGGCATGGTGACGGCTCCTTACCTTGGCCGTGCGGCGGCGAGCAGCAGCGGCAGAACGCTGTGGGCGCGGCTGGAGGCGCTGGGCATCTCAACCGACTTTCTGCCCGGTGTGCTGACTGCGCGAATGCTGGAGCGCGGCATTCGCTTCGGCCTGGGCTCGACGCTGGCGACCAGCAAGCGGGTGCTGGCCAAGGTGGGAGGACTGGAGCCGCTGGTGGAGTTTCTCGCTGACGATTACGAACTTGGTGTGCGCATCGCCGCCTCCGGCTACCGCGTGGAGCTGTGCAGCGAAGTGGTGGAGACGACGGTTCCGGCGTACCGCTTTCGCGGCTTTTGCGACCATCAACTGCGCTGGGCGCGGTCGACGCGGGACTCACGCCGGTGGGGGTATGTCGGACTGGGGATTACCTTCGCGCTGCCCTGGGCGGTACTGACCTGCATCACCAGCGGGCTGGCGCTGTGGAGCTTTTCGCTGCTGAGCGTGGTGTTGCTGGCGCGGGTGGCGGTCGCACTTTCAGCCGGCGTCGGCATCCTGCGCGATGGACAGGTGCTGCGCGATCTGTGGCTGCTGCCGCTGCGCGATTTCTTCGGGCTCGGATTCTGGGCGTGGAGCTTTGCAGGAGACACGGTGATCTGGCGGGGAGAGCGGTTCCATCTGCGGAATGGGCGGATCACGCGGGTTTGAAGCGCGGCGGCAGCTGCCTCTGGTAAGGTTTAAATATGGAATTGCCTACATGCGACCCGCTGTTCCGGGAGTATTTTGCGCCCTGGTACAACAAGGAAGAGCAGGAACGGCGCGCTGATCGCGAGACCCGGCCTGACATCGAACAGCTTGGCGTTACGCTGGCGGAGGCGAGAGAGCTGAGCCCGGTGACAGCAGAGGTGAGCCTGGGCATCGCTCAGCGTCTCGTCGCGATGGCCGATGCCGCCAGCAAA
This sequence comes from Terriglobales bacterium, assembly GCA_041691575.1. Lineage (GTDB taxonomy): Bacteria > Acidobacteriota > Terriglobia > Terriglobales > Acidobacteriaceae > Edaphobacter. Next base: position 121,535 of record JBEPUJ010000005.1, on the reverse strand, counting down.
GACTGGAAGAAGCTGCTGAAGGTGACCGGCGAGCCCTCGATGGAGTGGCTGAGCGCGTTCGATGCTCACTTTGGCAAGCAGGAGATTCTCGACCTCATCATCGCGTCGTCGCCCGAGGAGTTCGGCAACGACTACCTGGTGTTGTGTTGCGAGGCCGGTGCGGTGCTCGGCGCGGTGCTGCAGGAGACCGAGCCGCGGCTGAAGTGGATCTACGACTCGCCCTATTGGGAGAGCGCCTTGTACGACGAGCAGACGGGCGTTCGGCTGAACGTCTTTCACTGGGTGATCCGCAGAATGAGCGAGCCCGGATTGGACGATGGGCTGGCCGATCGGACTCTGCGCTATTGCAGCGTGATTCGGCAGGGGTAAGGCTTCGCGCAAGGCTAAATACAGGGGTCTCTCCACTACGCCGCGCGATAAAACTGCGCGGCTTCGGTCGAGATGACGTGCTGCGTTGTTTCATAGAAGCAGGAAAAAAGTCTTATACCCACAAACTATGCCCCAAAATATTGTCATCCTTCGCCGCAGGCGGAGGACCTGCTTTTATTTTTTTGCTTTTGCTCTGCTTCGGCACACCGAAACTGAGTTTGCTATAGACCATTCCAAATATGATGTACCGCAAGAGAAAAGCAGATCCTCCGCCTGCGGCGAAGGATGACAATGCAAAAGAGAAGTCTGACAGCGGGTCCAGCGGCTACAGTGATTCTGCTCAATAGGGATTGGGCTGATTACTCAGAATCTCTTTGCCGCCGCTCTGTGCGATGAAGAAGACCTTGCCGGGAAGCGCGGGCACGGGCTGGTCGAGGTCCTGCCAGAGGAAGATGCGGCGGACGCCGGTCCACTTGAGGCGAAGCGATTCCGTGTCCTCGAAGATGGGTGGAGCGTCGGGAAAGAAAGAGCCGTACCAGAGGTTGGAGCTGCGGCCGTCGAGGATGTGAATGTCGTTGCGCTGGAGATAAAAGCCGAGCGTGCTGCCGCTCTCGTACTCGCCGTGGATGACGATGAGGTCGTCGGACTTGAGTTGGGGGGCGATGGCATTAGCCAGCTTGTAAGACGTGAGGACTGGAGAGAAGATTTGCAGGCCGAGGTGCGCGGCTAACAGAAATCCGAAGGCGGCAGCGGCGAGCCAGAGATTGGCGGCGTGGGGCTTGTAGTTGCGGCGCAGCAGCCAGTTGGCCAGCGTTCCGCCAAACAGCGCAATCGCAGTAAAGATGAGCGGAGTGCGGAAGGCTCCCATGGCGCGGGTGTCGAGATCGAGGAAGTGGCCGAAGGAGAGCGCGTAATCGCCGGGGTTCTGCTTCAGCAGCGTCGCGAGGTCGGTGTTGGGGGCGGGCATGTGGGAGTTGAGGACAAAGAATCCGGCAGCGACGGCGGCGATGGAGCCGAGCACAAGCAGCGCGACCGAGATGCGCTGTCCGGCGACGACGAGACGATTGGGCACGGCGAAGGATTCGGCCTCATCCGCTTCGTTCGAGAGCCATGCGGCGATCAGCAGAGTAAGCGCGGGCAGCGCCGGCAGCACGTAGTACTCCTGCCGGGTGGAGAAGCTGAAGAACAGCATGGGCAGCGCTGCCCAGAGTCCGAGCAGCAGACGGGTGTTTTGCAATGCGTCGAGCGGGTGGCGGCGCAGAGATTTCATCCACGGGACAGCGGCGACGGCCTTGAAGAGATAGACACTCCACGGCATCAGCCAGATCAGCAAGAGCCCCCAGAAGAGCGCAAGCGGAACGGTGTCGTAGTCGCGGGGGACGCGGAGGTTCAGGTAGCGGAGCACCTGCTCGTTGACGAAATAAAACCATAGCCAGCCGTGGACGTTGCCGTCGGTCGGCCCGGGGACGGACCAGTGGCCGTGCGCGAAGGTGAGGTGGCCGGGGTCGCCGTGGCCGGGGTTGGCGAGGGCGATGAGGATGTGCCACGGCGCGGCGATGGCGAGGAAGATCGCGATGCTCGAGAGGGGGAAGAGCTGGCGGAGGCGAACAAAAGTTCCGCGAACGCCGCGGGTGAGCAGAAGATGCACCACGACGATAAGGACAGGAAAGACGATGCCGATGAGCCCCTTGGTGAGGACGTTCAGCGCGCAGCAGGCTGCGAAGCCCCAGCAGAGGAGGGGGTTGGGGCGGTCTTGCGACTCGGTGAGCCAGTAGCAGAGTAGCGCCAGTGTGAGCCAGAGACACACGGTCACGTCGGGAATGGTGATGCGGGTGAAGATGAAGATGCCGAAGCTGGAGAGCAGGATCAGCGCGGCATAGAGACCGGCACGCGCGGAGCGAAAGGCGCGGCGGGAGAAGGCTTCAATCGCCAGTGCCAGCGCAAGTACGGTGAAGGCCAGCGGCAGGCGGGCGGCGGCGGTGTGGACGCCAAAGAGCTTGAAGCTGGCGGCCATGCTCCAGTAGAGCAGCGGCGCTTTCTCGAGGTAGCGGATGCCGTTCGCGTAGAGCGTGACCCAGTCGGCGCGGACGAGCATCTCGCGGGCGACCTCGGCGTGGACGGAGTCGGCGTCGTCGAGCAGCGGCGGCGTCAGCAACGTGAAGCTGGCGTAGAAGAAGAACCACAGCGCAAGCAGGATGAGGCGGTTGCGGGATGCGCCGGAGTGGGGAGTTGGGCTGGATATCGGCATGGAAGGCGCGGTGAGCGAGGCTCTGCGCCGAGTCTACCGGAGCCGGTGCCGCTCATTCAACGTCAACCGAAAGACTCGCACACAATTATGATGAGAGGGCGAAGTGACGGCGTGATGAATGGAGGCGGTGCTTGAACGATCTGGTGCGAGTGGCAGAGATGACGGCGCCTCCGACGGAGTTGATCTTCGGTGAGTGGTATCCCGCGCTGCGCTCGGACGAGTTGCGCAAGGGCGCGACGAAGAAGGCGCTGCTGCTGGGCATTCCGCTGCTGCTGGGTCGCAAGAACGACGGCAACATTTTTGCCATGCGCGACCTTTGCCCACACCGGGGGATTCCATTATCGGCGGGATGGTTCGACGGAGAGACGGTGCAGTGCAAATACCACGGCTGGCGCTTTGAGCCGTGCAGCGGGCAGTGCGCGGAGATTCCTTCGCTGACCGGCCACGACACGCTGGACGCAACCAAAATTTTTGCCAACTCCTTTCCCTGCGAGCAGCGCGATGGCTATGCCTGGGTCTATGTGCCGCAGCCGGGCACGGGGCGCGTGGGAGATGCGCTGCCGCTGCTGCCCGAGGTGCCGAAGTTCTCGCCGCGCTACCGCAGCGCGCACCTGATGGCCGATCTGCCCTGCAATGTGGACCATGGCATCATCGGGCTGATGGACCCGGCGCATGGCCCGTTCGTGCATCAGGCGTGGTGGTGGCGCAGCCGGGCCAGCATCCATGAGAAAGAGAAACACTTCGAGCCGATTCCTCAGGGCTTTCGGATGTCGGCCCACGCGCCTTCGGGCAACAGCGCACCGTACAAGTTGCTGGGCGTCTATGGAGAGCCGATCACGACGATGATCGACTTTGTGCTGCCTAACCGGCGGTACGAGACGATTCGCTGCGGCGACAAGTGGTTCTCCAGCCTGACGACGGTGACTCCTGTAACTCCGTCTACGTGCCGCATCGATGTATGCGCGGCGTGGAACGTCTTCTACCATGTTCCGTTTGTGACTTCGATCGCTACATTCTTCGGAGCGCGGTTTGTGCGCCAGGATCAGGAGACGATGATTCAGCAGGCCGAGGGGCTGCGGTTCAATCCGGCATTGATGCTGATCGACGACGCCGACAAGCCTGCGAAGTGGTACTTCGCGCTGAAGCAGGCGCGGTTGAAGGGGACCGGAGAGCATCCGCTGGATGGCCCGGTGACGCTGCATTGGCGCAGCTAGAACGAATTTACTGATGGCCTATAGGATGTGGCTCTGACGGAGTGATCCAGGTCGGGCTTTCAGAGAATGCTGAAAAGTCGGTGACTAAGAAAGACGTACCTCAGCGGCTAAAGCCGCAATGCAAATAAAGCGCTTACGGCACGGCTGAAGCCGTGCCCTTAAGCAAAGCTGCCTTTTCAACACCTTCTTTCAGCCCTCGTCTTTCGAACGCCGCATCCCATGGCCAGAATTTAATCTGGGCATATTAGAAACCAAAACGGTTATGTTCTGCGGTGAATGGAATAGACGACGCCGTTGAGGTCGTCGGTTACCAGAAGAGAGTCGGGACTCAGCGGGAAGATGCCGCAGGGGCGGCCATTCACTTTTCCTTTGGAGCGGAAACCCAGCACAAAGTTTTCCGGATGGCGCGACGCCGGGGTAAAGCGGACGACCTTGTAGCCGGTGCCGATGTAGGCCTTTCCTGCGCCGTGGAGCGCAACTAGAAAAGAGTCTTTCAGAAGCGTGTTGGTGCTATCGAAGAAGGCGAGGCCGAGCGGGCTGGAGTGGGCCGCGAAGGTTGTATAGGCCAGCGGAACTCGGCCGCAATCGAACTGCGGCGGGGTGGGGCCGACGGGTGGAAAGATGGGCTTCTCCGGGTGCTGGATGATGCTGTCCGGATGCGGTGCGCCGTGGTCGAAGTAGCAGGTCGGCCAGCCGTAGTTGCTGCCCGCAGGAGTTGGGCGCAGGTTCGAATCGAGTTCGAAGAAGGTGTCTTCGGGGATGGCCTTGCCCAGATGATCGTCGCCCATGTTGGTGGCGAAGAGCGCGCCGCCGTCGATGGCACGCACGAAGGTCATATCAACCGCATTACGAAGTCCCTGCGCGAGAATCTGCTGATGGCCTCCGTCCGGGTCCATGACGGATAGCGTCGCGCGGATCGGCTCCTTCTCGATGCAGGCGTTGCAACTGCTGCCCACGGTGACGTACAAACGCGTGCGGCCATGCAGATTGGCGAAGGCGACCGTGCGGGTAAGGTGCCATCCGCCGTACTTATAGCTGAGGCCGTAGTCGGGGTAGTGGGCGAGCACTTCGGGCGCGGCGGTGGGGGCGTTGTCGCCCGCCTTGTATTTGTAGCGGAGCAGGCGGTCGGTCAGCGCGGTGTAGAGCCAGGACTGGCCCGATGGGTCGGTGTAGAAGGCGACGTTATTGGGGTTGCGAAGGTGCTGGAGATAAGCCGTGCGCGAGGCGAAGCTGTGTGTTGTGGGGTTCCATCCGCCGAGAATATAAATCGCGCCCTGCGTGTTGTCGGCCAGCGAGTACATATCGGTGGCGAAGACGCGGTCGTCGGGCGACTTCGCCATGAAGCGGACGCGGTGCATCCCCTCTGCGGCAACATCGATATCGAAGTCAGCAGGCAGCGAAAGCGTGATGTTTCTGCCGCTCGCAAGGTGAAGCGTATGCGGTTTCAGAGCAGTCTGTGCGCAGGCGGTGATGCTGGCGGCGAGAAGGACGAACGAAAGCGTGCGGAATTTCAGCATGAAGAAATGGTAGCGGATAGAGACGGTGGTTGAAATGACGTCAGTCGGGCGGAGAAGCGTTGCGGTGCTACAAAGGTATGTCTGCCCGATGCAGAAGCAGCGCCTGACCGAGACCTTGGAAATGAATACCGGCAGATCTTAAACGGCGGTAGACTATCACCGTGTGAGGTTCGAGCATGCTGGTGGAGCTCGCCAAGCCGGTCGCCCTGCTGTTATGCATGCTCTCCTTGTGCGCGGTATTCCACACTGCTTTCCTGATTCCGGCAAGCGATCTGCACGACAGGATTCTGGATTCACTTGAGCTGTTGACGCTGGCTGCCGGAATCTCCGTGATGAGCGGATTGATCTTTCGCGAGTCCGAGGCAGAGTCGGCTGCAATCAGCCCGCGGCTTACAGCGACGCTCCCCATGCAGGTATTTTGCTGGGCCGCGAGTACGATGTTCTTCCTCTTTATCTTCTCGTGGTATCTCGAAAATCACTGCGTCTTCTATCGGGATGTGGGCTTCTGAGAGTCTGTTTAAAAACTGAAGGCTTAGCGTGAATTGCAGCGGTCAGGAACAGGAAAAAACAAGAACAAAGACGAAAATACAGGGATCTCTCCACTCCGCCGCGCGATGGAACTGCGCGGCTCCGGTCGAGATGACGTGGTGAAAGAGTTGTAAACCGATTCTCAAGGCACGAGTCGCCTGCTGAGCGCGTCGTGTCGACCGAGAAGCTGGTAGGATGACCGGAAGCGAAGAGGTACGACCTTCGGTTGCCTGACGCACACAAACGCCGCTGCCGACGGCCTCGTTTTTATCGCCTCTTTATTTCGATTTTCTCAATTCCAGTCAAAGGCTGTGACATGACTTTTTTCTCAAAGATCTTCGCCGAGGCTCGCATCGGCTGCCGCAATGTATTGGTTTTATCCGCCTGCCTGGCGGTTGCTCTGCCCGTCTTTGCGCAGCAGCCGCTTAAGACGCTGCTCGTCGGTGTGGACCATCGCTCCGTCACCTCGCTTAACGGAGACTGGCACTATCTGGTCGACCAGCCGCCCGCGCGCGGTCTGTATGCGCAGGGCAAGGTCCGCGACAACGGCTACGCCCTCAACACTCATCCCAACATCAGCAGCGGCCCGCACAACGAGGAGTACGACTTCGCCACCGCTCCCACGCTGAGGGTTCCCGGCGACTGGAACACCCAGGACCCGACGCTCTTCCGCTTCGAAGGAGTGGTCTGGTATCAGCGCGACTTCGACTTCCAGCCCAAGGCCAACACGCGCACCTTCCTCCACATCGGCGCGGCAAACTATAAGTCCTTCGTCTGGGTCAACCAGAAGCGCATCTGCGATCACGAGGGCGGCTTTACTCCCTTCGACTGCGAGGTCACCGCAGCGCTCAAGCCGGGCAGCAACTTCGTCGTCATCGCGGTGGACTCCACTCGCGAGGTCGATGGCATTCCTTCGGTCGGCATCGACTGGTTCAACTACGGCGGCCTCACCCGCGACGTCTCGCTGGTCACGGTCCCCATGCAGTTCATCGACGACTACGACGTTCATCTGAAGCACGGGAGCAGCTTCTCCGCCGCCGATGCCAATACTCTCGCCGGCTACGTCCACGTCGAAGGCGCTGCTGCGGGAACTCCGGTTACGCTGCGCATCCCCGAGGCGGGCGTCAACGCCACGCTCAAGACCGACGCCCAGGGCCGCGCGGCCTTCGATGTGAAGGCCAGCAAGCTTGCGCTGTGGTCGCCGGAGACGCCGAAGCTCTACAAGGTTGAACTCGCTTCGGGGCAGGACGCGCTCACCGACGACATCGGCTTCCGCGACATCCGCGTAGACGGAACCCGCATCCTGCTCAACGGCAAAGCCATCTTTTTGCAGGGCGCGAATATGCACGCCGAGGCTCCGTACCGCACCGGGCGGGCTTACAGCGACGAGGACGTCAAGAATATCTTCGGCTTCCTGCACGACCTGAACGCCAACTTCGTCCGGCTTGCTCACTATCCGCACGACGAGCGCATGGAGCGCACCGCCGACCGCGAGGGCATCATGATCTGGTCGGAGATTCCGATCTGGCAGCACATCTCTTATGACAAGCCGGAGGTCTATGCCAAGGCCACCTATATGCTCAACGAGATGATCCGCCGCGACCGCAACAAGGCCTCGGTCATCCTGTGGTCGGTCTCAAACGAGACGCCTAACAATCCGACGCGCACCGAGTTTCTTACCAACCTCGCCAACGAGGCGCGCAGGCTCGATCCCACCCGCCCCATCACTTCCGCTTTGATCGGGCCGCACGCGAAGGGCAACGAGATGGTGCAGAACGATCCGCTCGCCAATGCTCTCGATGTCGTCGGCCAGAACGAATACATCGGCTGGTACGAGGGACGGCCCGAGGATGCCGACACTATGAAGTGGACCCTTCCGCAGAAGCCGATCCTCTTCTCCGAGTTCGGAGCGGAGGCCAAGCAGGGCGTTCACGGCGGACCAAACGATCGCTGGGCTGAGGAGCAGCAGGTCAACGTCTATGAGCACCAGTTCGTCATGATCAACAAGATTCCGCAGGTGCGCGGTCTCATTCCGTGGGTGCTGATGGACTTCCGTTCGCCGACCCGCAACATCCCCAAATTGCAGGACGGCTTCAATCGCAAGGGACTCATCTCCGAAGACGGCAAAAAGAAGCAGGCCTTCTACCTTTTTCAGAAGACGTACAAGGAGCATTCCGTGGGCAAGGCCGAATAGAGCTGAGTTCGTTTGTTCTGAGACAGTCCGGGGCTTCGGCTCCGGGCTGTTTTTGTTGCGCCACATAACCTGCGCCAAGGCATCAATCTTATCGCTTCGCCGCAACCGCGATATGCTGACCGCATGGACCCGATAACCCATCTGATGACCGGAGCCGTCCTCGCCCGGACCGGCTTCAACCGTAAGGCCGCCTATGCCACCCTGGCGATGACGCTGGCCGCCGAAGCTCCGGACCTCGACGTCCTCTGGTCCATTCGCGGCCCCATCGCGGCGTTCCAGCATCATCGTGGATGGACGCATACCCTCATCGGTCTGCCTCTCGAAGCAGGCGTGGTCGTCGGCGCAGTCTGGCTCTTCCATCGCTTGCGGCTGAAACGAAATAAATCCACAAAGCAAGCTGCGCCTGTTCGCTGGAGTCTGCTCTACGGCTTCGCGCTGCTCGCGCTGTTGAGCCATCTCCTGCTCGACTGGACGAACAACTACGGTCTGCGCCCCTTCTTCCCCTTCAACCCGCGCTGGTACGACGGCTCACTCGTATTCATCATTGAACCGGTCATGCTCGCGGTCCTGCTGATCGCCCTGCTCGCGCCCCCTCTCTTCGGATTGATCAACAGCGAGGTCGGTGTGCGCAAGCAGGCCTTTCGCGGACGCGGCTGGGCCATCGCCGCTCTCATCGCGATCGTCGCGCTGTGGGGCTGGCGCGCAGTCGAGCAGCAGAAGGCGATCCAGCTTGCACTCAACGGCGATTATGGCGGCATTGCAGACAATGCGGAGATCCTGCGCGTCACCGCCGAACCTTTCCCCATTAACCCCTTCCGTTGGGAGGCCATCATCGAAACGCCGGACTTCTACCAGTTCGCTGTCGTCGACACGTTCAACGGCACCGTCGCAAGCAACGAGCACGCGGATGTGTTCTACAAGCCTTCCACCACGCTTGCGACCCTGGTCGCCAAACGAAGCTGGCTCGGCGAGGTCTATCTCGACTGGTCCAAACTACCGCTCGTCACCCAGACCAATATCGACCCCGTCACCGGCGAGACCACTGTCACCTTCCGCGACCTGCGCTTCATGTACGACACGCCCTTCACGCACGATCGCGAAGATCCGGAAGGCCCGCCTCTCTCCGGCAAGGTCATCCTCAATGCCGACCGCCGCATCATCCGCATGGAGATGGACGGCCACATTCAGCGGTGAAATTTTCCATTCGATTCGCCACAATTTTCAGGGAACCGCAGAACGCAGAGTTGCGTATTGAGTTCTGTGCAATAACTGGGCTGCAATAACTGGGCGTTGTCCCCGAATCGAAAGGGTCATATGAGAATATTTCTCGCTATGGCAGCGTGCTCTGCGCTGCTATGTGGAAGTCTGTTGTCACAAACGCCATGCGGCGGTTCTAAAGTCGATGGTGTTGTGCGAGATTCCACGGGTGCGATTATTCCGGGGGCCAGCGTCGTGTTGGACGGAAACACCACCGTGGAGAGCAGCGAGGCCGGCCAGTTTCGATTTGCATGCGCCGCTTCGGGTCAGCACGATCTGCGGGTCAGCGCAAACAGCTTTGCAGCTAAGCAGGTTAAGGTTCACGTCCCGCAACTTAAGGGCGAGTTGATTGTCGTGTTGCAGCCTGAAGACGTAACCACCTCCGTGAATGTCGGCGAAGAGAACGGTACTGAAGTAAACGCAGCAGCAAGCGGTACTTCGCGTACGATCTCGGGCGATCAGTTGAGCGCTCTGGCCGATGACCCCGACGACCTGAAGCGCGAGCTGCAGCAGTTAGCGGCAACCAGCGGCGGGCTGGCAAACAACACGACGATTACGGTGGATGGCTTTCAAAGCTCTTCCCCTCTGCCGCCCAAGAGTTCCATTGCTTACATCAAGGTCAATCCGGACCTGTTCTCAGCGGAGTACCGTCAGCCGCCATTCGACGGCGGTCGCGTCGAGGTTTACACCAAACCCGGCCAGAGCGCCTTTCACGGCGCCCTGTTCACGACCAACGGCAGTCCCTGGATGAACGCGCGCGATCCGTATTCCACCAGCAGGGCAGCGCTTGGGAAACAACGTTACGGATTCGAGCTGAACGGCCCGGTGCGCAAGAAGGGCAGTGACTTTGCGCTGACGCTGGAGCACCGCGCCATCGACAACTATGCTGTGGTCAACGCCATCACGCTCGACGACAAGGGCAACCCGCAAAGCACGGTAGCCAACGTCGCTGCTCCCCAGCAACTCTGGCTGGCGACCGCCCGGCTGGGCTGGCAACTCAACCAGAAGAACACCTTCACTGCATCGTATAACGGCAAGGTCAACCATTCGAAGAATGTAGGCGTCGGCGGAACAGCGCTTCCCGAGACGGGTTACGACAGCGGAACCTACGATCACACGCTGCGCTTGTTGAACATCACGACGGCCTCGCCCAGGATGATGCACGAAGCGCGCGTTGCGCTGGACTGGACCGGCGAGACCGACGTGCCCAGCTCGACCACGCCGAGAGTACAGGTGGCCGGAGCCTTTACCAGTGGCGGAGCCGCGCTTGGACAGCAGCGATTGCACACCTTCGAAGTCGAGGCAGACGACGACGCTGTGATCAGCACGGCGAAGCATCTGCTGAAGTTCGGCGTGCAATTCAAGATGTACAACGTGCGCAGCCAGTTGACGACAAACTTCAATGGGCTCTACACCTTTGGCGGCGGCACCGCTCCTGTGCTCGATCAAAACGGAAATCCCATCCCCGGACAGACCGAGACGATCACCGGTCTGGAGCAATACCGGAGAGCAAAGCTCGGCCTGCCGGGCGGAACGCCGACGGCCTTCAATAACGTGACCGGAAATCCCGCAGTCAGTTTTACGCAGGTACGCAACGCGCTCTTTATTCAGGACATGTGGAAGCTGCGGCCCAATCTGCAGCTCGCGATGGGCTTCCGTTACTTCCTGCAGAACGCTCCGCTGGCGATGAATGGAGCAACTCCGCGACTCGGCATCGCATGGTCGCCGGACAAAAAAGAGAAGTGGCAGTTTCACGCGCACATCGGCATGTTCACAGGACAATATGGAACTTCCGACTACTCCGAGTTGCTGCGCGAGGACGGCGTGCACCGCGTAACCAGCACGGTCTACAACCCCGTCTACAACGATCCTTTAGGCGACAGCGCGGCAACGATTCACTCGATTCGCCAGGCCTCGCCGCATCTGCAGAACATCACCTTCGCGATTGAGAATGTGGGCGGCACTCATACCTTTCCCCATGGATGGACATTGAACACCGACATCTATTGGGGCCGCATCTGGAACTACACGCGGACGCTGAATATCAACTCGCCGCTCGACAACAGTCCCACCGGTCCGCGTCCTGGAGCTCCTAACCTGAACGTCCTACAGACAAACAACAGCGGCCAGGGTCGAGCCAACGTGGAGTTCTTCGGCTTGAATCAGCATGAGATGAAACATCTGCAACTCTTCATCGGGGCGGTCCGCGTCGATCTGATCGATAACACCAACGACGATACCTTCTTTACGCCGCAGAGTTCGCGCACCGACGCTGGCGAGTTTGCGCCGCGAAACGGCCAGGGCCGGTGGCAGGTATTCGGCAACGGAACACTGAAGTTGCCGGAGAAGATCGAGCTCAGCACCAACCTGCAAGCTCAAAGCGGAGTGCCCTATAACATCACGACTGGCTTCGACAACAACGGTGACGGCAACTTCAACGACCGTCCGCAGTATGCGGTAGCGGGCGATCCCGGCGCGATCCCGACCCAGTGGGGACTGCTGGTATCGAGCGGAGGCATCGGCGCCTTCCCGCGCAACGCCGGACGAACACCCTGGACGGTCCACATGGATACCAACATCCAGCGCAAGTTCGAGTTGACCAACCCGAAGGCCGACCATCCACAGACGCTGACGTTCAATGTGCGCAGCTCGAATATGCTGAACCACCTCAACGTCACCAGCGTAGGCAGTGTCCTCGGTTCTCCGCTCTTCGGCCGGTCCTACGCCGCCGACAACGGACGGCGTATCGAAGCAGGTGTGCGTTATAGCTTCTAAGGGCTTGTCCAAAAACTCGATTTGCGTTGGATTGACGAACGGCAACGACAAGAACAAAGACAAGATACAGGGATTTCTCCGCTCCGCTACGCGATGAAGTCTCGTAGCTCCGGTCGAGATGACGTGAAGTTAAGGTGAGCGATAAAACTGCGCGGCTTTGCCGAGATGACATGTTCCGAGGATCTTCAGACAGGACTTAGGACCGGCTCTCAATAGAGAGATCGATGCAGCCTGAGCCCTGGAACCTTGACCCCGCCGCCTCGAAGGTCGACAATCGAATTCGCAGCTTTTTCTGAAACAGAGGATCATCATGGTCGCCTATCTCGTTCTTGTCGTTGCCGTCCTCAGCCGCTTCCTGCCGCATATCTTCAGCACCACCGCCATCGGCTTTACCGCGGTCGGCGGAGGCCTGCTATACTTCGGCGCGCGGCGTAGCCGGTGGCAGACCATCATCGCCGTCCTCGCCCTCATCGGGGCCGACTACTACCTCACCGTCTTCGCCTACGGCTACGCCTGGCACACTAGCGCCTACCTCGTCACCTGGGTGTGGTACGCGGGTATCTGCCTGCTCGGCCACCAGATGTTGAGCGGCAAGCCCTCCGCTCTTCGCGTAGCCGGTGGGGTGATGGCCTCTGCGACGTCGTTCTTCCTGCTCAGCAACTTCGCCGTCTGGATCGGCAGCGTCATGTATCCGCATACCGCCGCGGGCCTCAGCGCTTGCTATATTGCCGCTATTCCTTTCTATGCCAATGACGTTATCTCCACCGCAATCACTGCCGGGGCGCTCTTCGGGATTCCCGCCCTGGCCGCGAGCGTGGTAGAGACCATGCGCGAAGCTCAGAGCAGCCACATCGCTTAACGAAACCTTCCATGCATTGAAGAGGGGCTGCGAATTTCGCAGCCCCTCTTTGATTTGGGGAGGAATAGGCTTTTCGGAACGGCAGTTTAGAACCTGTTCAAAGTGGGCTAGGCAAAAGGGCAAAGATGAAATACAGGGGTCTCTCCACTGCGCCGCGCGATAAAGCTGCGCGGCTTCGGTCGAGATGACGTGCAATCGTGGTGAGCGATCAAGCTGAGTGGCTTACTCCGTCGGTTCATCCTCTATCGGAAACCGCGTTCCCCGTTGCTTGCCGAACAATTTGCGCACTATAAAAAAGATCAGCACTCCGGCTATGACGCCAATCCCCCCAAGGACATAGCCAAGATGCTGCTCCAGGGCCTGTCTAACGGTGTGCATAATCTGTGGTCCGTAAAAGATCGTGATCACAGCCCACAGCAAAAATCGCACAAACTTACCCACAAAGATCGCGCTGAAGAACCATAGCGGCTTCATCTCGAAGACGCCCGCCGCGAACTCGATTATTTTCACCGGCATAGGAGGAGGCATCATGGCGGGGATCATGATCGCCAGAAACTCCTGCCGCTCAAAACGGTCGCGCAGCTTCTCGTACCGCTGCCGGTTGATCCGCTTCAGCAGAAAAAGCTCTCCGCCCGCCCGTCCCAAGTAGTAAGGAACCAGGCTTCCAATCGCCGACCCCACCGCCGCCATCACGCAGTAAAGAAGGAACTTATCGTGATTGTGCGCCACATAATCGATCAGCAGGGCATCGATCGGCACCGGAATCGACGAGGTATCGACGATGGCAAGCGCGCCCAGCCCCCACGCTCCCAGCGGTTTCAGCAGCACGAGCAACGCGGTGTTCAGCTTATGAAAAAGTAGGAGCGGAGAGATTTTCACGAGGAAACCTTATTTTACCTGCCCTTGCGCACTCTGTCCTTCACCGTTTTACTCTCATGCGACGTCTTTCCCGCCAGCAAATCCAGCGCATGCGGCAGCAGCGAAACAATAGCGGCCAGCGAAGTCTCGGCTCCCGCCGGGCTGCCCGGCAAATTGACGATCAACGTTGTTCCGCTGATCCCGCAAACCGCCCGGCTGAGCGGGGCGAACGGCGTATGCTGCAACCCCTCGGCGCGCATCCTCTCGGCCAGCCCCTCGACCAGCCGCTCGCACACCAGCCGCGTGGCATCCGGGGTAACATCGCGCTCGGCCAGCCCGGTTCCGCCGGTAGTTACGATCAACTGGGCTTCGCGCGCATAGTGGCGCAGAGCGGTAATGATGGCATCCAGATCATCCGGCAGCAGCCGCATCGGCACCGCGACGACACCGGCAGCTTTCAGCAGGCGGGCAACTGCCGGTCCGGACTCGTCCACCTGCTCCCCCCGGGAGCAGCGGTCGCTGACCGTCAGCACGATCACTCGGGTATCGGCAGAAAACTTCTGATTCACCCACCCAGTCTACGGTGAGAGGGCCCGGATCGCCCAACCCCTCGTCTTCCCCTAAAGATGAGAAAATAAAAAGAAGTGTGCAACCGGGTTTAGCTTCAGAAAAATCACCGGGAGCAATCACCGCTTGCGGCGCAACTTTCAAACCCCGCAGCCGTCTCATCACATAGTCAATGCCACCTGTAGAGATTCCGCCCAACTCCGTGCAGCCGCCTTCGCCCAACAAGGTGCGCACCGGACGCTACGGCGAACTCGAAGAGCACGAGCTCATCCACCTCCTCGACTCCTTTGACGACGAGCGGTCGCGCGCGCGTTTCCGGGAATCGATCTACATCGCAGTCATCTTCTATCTCGCTGTGGTCTGGTTCCTCGTCTACGGCCCGCGCGTACTCTTCCATCAGCCCCGCATCATCAATCCAATGGAGCAGCGCGAGAAAGACCTGACCTACCTCAACATGCCGAAGGAGCTCTCGAAGCCGGTTCCGCACGCCGCGAACACCCCCCCCAAAGCCACCCTGGACAAGAAGACACTGCAGCAGCTTCAAGCCACGGAAAGAGCCCGCGTCCCGGCAGCGCCTGCGCCGGCCCCTCTGCCCGCCGTGCAACAACCCACGCCTCCCGCGCCTCCGCAGCAGGCCAGACCGGCGCCTCCGCCGGAGCCGCTCCCGCAGCACCCGCAGCAGCAGGCCATAGTGGACGCTCCCAAGCCCGCGCCTACCCGGCCAAACTTCGGCAACCAGAACCAGAGCGCGGGTGAGGCCATTCGCCGCGCCGCGCAGGCCGCCGCGCAAAATCGCGGCCAGGGCGGCGACTACGGCGCAAATATCCCCGTGGCCCATCAGGGCCTCAACACCGGCGTGGACATCCTCTCCGACACCATGGGCGTCAACTTCGATCCCTACCTCAAGAGGATCATTCGCGAGATCTACAACACCTGGCTTCCGCTCATCCCGGAGGAGGCTCGCCCGCCGCTCAACAAGCAGGGTGAGACGCTGATCCGCTTCACTATCCTGCCCGACGGCCGCATCGGCGCGATGAATCTCGACGGCTCGACGCACGACCAAGCCATCGACCGCGCCGCTTGGGGATCGATTACCGGCGTAGGCCAGTTCCCGCCGCTGCCCAAGGAGTTCCACGGCCCCAATCTCGAACTGCGCATCCACTACCTCGTCAATAAAAATCCCGAATAGGCACCTATGCCTGCGCCCACTCCAGAGCACTCCCGGCAGCACGAACCTCGACAGGAAGAACGACGACAGGAAGAACGCCGCCGCCAGATTCGCGGCCTGCTTCTGCTGGCAGCCGTGGTGCTGCTCTTCAGCCTCTTTCGCGCGCATCATGTCTTCAATCCCGGCTGGTGGCGACTGTGGTGAAGCATCCGCTCATCGTGCTCGCCGGACCTACCGCGAGCGGCAAGACCTCCCTCGCCCTGCGCCTCGCGGAAGAGTTCAACGGCGAGATCGTAAGTTGTGACTCGGTGGCGGTCTATCGCGAGATGGAGATCGGCACCGCCAAGCCATCCCGCGAAGAGCGCGCTCTCATCCAGCACCACATGATCGACATCGTGTGGCCCGATGAAGCCTGTACCGCCGGAGATTACAGCCGTCTGGCCCGGGAGGCGCTCAACGGCATCACGGAGCGCGGTCATCTGCCCATCGTCGCCGGAGGCACCGGCCTCTATCTCCGCGCTCTCATCGATGGCCTCTTTCCCTCACCGCCTGTTCATCCCGGCCACCGTGAACGTCTGCGCGAGCGTGCCAAGACTCACGGCGCAGCTTATCTTCATCGCATTCTCACCCGGCTTGACCGGGCGGCTGCGGCAGCCATCCACGCCAACGACGTGCCCAAAGTCGTCCGCGCCATCGAGGTCTCGCTCGCCGCACGGCAACCGCTTACCGAGCAATGGCAGAAAGGCCGCGATGCCCTCGACGGCTATCGCATCCTGCGTGTCGGCCTCGAACCGCCGCGCCCGCTGCTCTACGAGCGCATTAACCAGCGTGCCGCCGCCATGTTCGACCGTGGCCTCGTCGAAGAGACGGAACGCCTCATCGAACGTTATGGCCGCGATTGCCGTCCACTCACGTCACTCGGTTACGCAGAGGCTGCGGCGGTTCTTCGCGGGGAGATTACCCGCGAACAAGCCGTTGCACAGGCCCGGCAAGGCCATCGCAACTACGCCAAACGACAGGCCACATGGTTCCGCCGCGAACCTGACTTCCATTGGCTCAAAGGCTTCGGCAACGACGAGGACATCGTCGCCGAAGCACAGCGAATCGTTACGCAACATCTCCAGAGCAACTAGGAATACCCCGGTTATGCGATGCGGTCGCGTTATCCAACCTGATACCGTTCGCCCCGCTTGGGACAAACGACATCCAGCTTGTACAGCTTCTCGATCTCGGCTTTCAACGTCTGTTGAGCGTCCGGTTCGCCGTGCACCAGAAAGACCTGCTTCAGCGTAGGTACGACCGGCGCCATCCATTCCAGAAGCTCGCGCTGGTCCGCATGTCCGCTCAACTCGCCGATGGAGTCCACCTCGGCGCGCAGACGCATCAGTTCGCCGAAGATCTTCACCTCAGGCTTCCTCTCGACGATCGCGCGGCCCAGCGTGTTCTCCGCCTGGAAGCCGGTAATCAGCACCAGGTTCCTGGGGTCTTCAACACTGTTCTTTAAATGATGCAGCACTCTGCCCGCCTCGCACATTCCCGAGGCCGAGATCACGATGAACGGCATGCGCAGCCCGTTCAGCGCCTTGCTCTCTTCGACCGATCGGGTATAGTGCAGTCGTTCCCACCCGAACGGGTCGCCGTTCAGTTCGGAAAATTCAAGCATCTCCGGGTCCCACTCTTCTTTATGTTCGCGGAATACATCGGTTACATTCACTGCCAACGGACTATCCACAAAGATGGGGATATCGGGAATCGCCTTCTCCTTAATGAGTTCATGCAGCAGCATCACTACCTGCTGCGTGCGGCCCACGGCGAAGGCAGGCATCACGATATGGCCGCCGCGTCCGACTGTACGGTTCACCAGGCCTGCCAGCTTCTTCTTCACCGGGCCTATCGGCTGGTGCAGCCGGTTGCCATAGGTGCTCTCCATGATGAGGTACTCGGCTGCTGGCGCAGTCTCGGGGTCGTTAATAATCGGCAGGTTTTTTCGCCCCACATCGCCGGAGAACAGCAGCCGCGTGGTCTTGCCCTGTTCGCGAGCCTCGATCAGAACGCTCGTCGAACCCAGCATGTGCCCGGCGTCGGTGGTGGTCGTGGTAAAGCCCGCATCCGCCGTGGAACCGGCGAGCAACTGCGGCGTATGCAGCTTCACCGGCTTGAACTGCTGCATCGCCTGCGCCGCATCCTCCTGGGTATAGAGCGGTGTCACTGCGCCGTTGCCCGCCGTAATGCCGATCGACTTTCGCCGCCGCGCCCATTTATTCACGAACTCCGCGTCCGACTCCTGAATATGGCCGCTGTCCTTCAGCATCTTCTCGCACAGATCGACCGTTGCCGGGGTGGCATAGATCGGTCCGCGATATCCCTGCTTGACCAGCAGCGGCAGGTCGCCGCTATGGTCGATGTGCGCATGAGAGAGTACGACAGCATTCACCTGTTCCGCCGGCAGCGCCAGGTGCGCATTCATCTCGCGGCCCTGTTGCCTGTGCCCTTGAAACAACCCGCAGTCGAGCAGAATATTCTGTCCCGCGCATTCCAGATGGTGCGATGAGCCCGTGACCGTCTGTGCAGCGCCCCAAAAATGCAATCGAATCCCCATTCACACTCCTTCTGAAATTCAAACCATCCTAACTGAAATGAAAGTTCCTCTCGGCGATAGCAAAAGGCCCATCCATCGCGGATGGGCCTTTTACTATAGCTACGCCTCAAGGCACTAAGGCCGAACCACAAGATCGTTCGACAGCTTGAAGTGGACGATGGACTCAGCCGGAAGCTCGATATCCCGATTGCCGGTCAGACCGCCAACAGCCGTTCCGGCTCCCGCTCCGGCGAGGCCGCCGACCAGTAGCCCAACTCCGCCTGTGGCAACGCCGCCAACCAGCATTCCCAGCCCGGCTCCGCCGCCGATAAATGCCGCCGAACGCTTGCCCTTGCCCTTCTTGGTTCGTGTGAGGTCCCGCGTATCCAGACGATATGCCGTGCCGTTCAGGCTAAGGGTTGTCAGCCGCAGTTGCAGAATCGAAGCTCCTTTGAAATGCCCCCGCTTGTGCGCGGCTTCGATAATACCGCCGACAGGCGCTCCCTTGGGGATCACCACGGTATTGTTGTCACCCAGAACCGGCTCGGCGATCTCGCCATCGAACCGGTCACCGGCGCGATTCGTCTTCACGCTGATGTGCTGATTGATGCGGACAGTCAGATTCGTCCCTGCCGGAACGTTCACCTCGGCGGGTTGTGCGGGCTGAATCACCGGAGCGCCGCCCGGAACCGCCGCAGCCTGCATTGGGGCCGGCGCTGCCGCGCCGCCATTCTGCCCTGCGATGGCGGGCCGGCCCGGCGCAATTGCCGAGGACTGAGGAGAAGAGGACTGAGGGCTTGCCGCTGGCGTCACGGTCGTCGTTACTTCCTGCGCCGTCTGTCCCGGAACCGGCGGCTGCACCGTCACGGTCGTCGTACTCCCCTTCTTGTCGATCGTCACTACCTGCTGCGCCTGCCCTGTGGCGGCAGCCTGCTTCTTCGCCGTTTCAATCGCTGCATCCTGTTTGGACTGGCAACCCGCAAGTAACGCTACGGCCAGCGTCATGGCTCCAGCACAAGCTAAAAACTTTCGAGACCTCTTCATTGTTTGAGCCTTTCGTTCCCGTACAAGATCGATTCCATCCTTAATTCATGAAGTCCTTAGGTCATGCTAAAACGTCTGCCTTGGACTTCCTTCCACTAAGATGCTGATTCTCCTCGCATGACTGCCCGGGCGCCAAAGGTTTACGATTGGCGTCATGGCTACCGCATCCTCTACGCCGCGCTCTCAGCTTGCCCATCTTACCGCCCAGCTCGACGACTTCCGGCAACGCGGAACCCATTTTAAGCTCCGCATTCTAGAAGACGAGCAGGCTCCGGTCTGCACCTACGACGGCAAGCGTGTCATCAATCTCGCCAGCAACAACTATCTCGGACTCTGCAACCATCCCAAACTTCGCGAAGCCGCTATCGCTGCTACGCAAAAGTACGGTGTCGGTTCGGGAGCGGTTCGCACCATCGCGGGAACCATGCGCATCCACATGGAGCTGGAAGAGAAGATCGCCGCCTTCAAAGGCGTCGAGGCCTGCGTCGTCTTCCAGTCCGGCTTTGCCGCTAACGCGGGCACCGTGTCGTCCATTCTGGGCAAAGAGGACTTCATCCTCTCGGACGAACTCAACCACGCCAGTATCATCGACGGAGCGCGACTGTCGAAGGCAAAGATCAAGGTCTTTCGCCACAAGGATGTCGCCCACGCCGAAGAACTCCTCAAAGAGATTCAGCACGAGCCTGGCCGCAAGCTGCTTATCACCGACGGCGTCTTCTCGATGGACGGCGACATCGGCCCGGTCGATAAACTCTGCGACCTCGCCGACAAATACGGTGCGATCATGATGGTCGATGACGCTCACGCCAGCGGCGTTCTGGGGCGCAACGGTCGCGGCAGCGTCGATCACTTTCACTGCACGGCCCGTGTCGACGTGCAGGTTGGCACCTTATCGAAGGCCATCGGAGCGCTGGGCGGCTATGTCTGCGGCAGTCGCGACCTGATCGACTATCTCTACCATCGCGCTCGCCCCTTTCTCTTCTCCACCTCGCATCCGCCTTCGGTCGCGGCGACCTGCATTGCGGCGTTCGATCTGCTCGAAGCGGAGCCGGAGCGTATCGCGCGGCTGTGGGACAACACCAACTACTTCAAACAGCAGCTTACCGCAGCCGGTTTTGATACCGGAGGCCGAACGACACCGGCCAGCGAGACGCCGATTACGCCTATCCTCATCGGCGACGGGCGCAAGACCATGGACTTCAGTCGCGCGCTGTTCGATGCGGGCCTGATGGCGACCGGAATCGCCTTCCCGACTGTTCCCGAAGGCAAGGCACGCATCCGCACCATTATGACCAGCGAACACAGCCCCGAACAGATCGATCAGGCGCTCGAAATTCTGACCGCCACGGCAAGAAAGACAGATATTATTCCTGCCTGACGGGATTCGTCCAAGGCACCCTCCTCTGATAAATGCCTGCAAACCCGCTCCGAAGCTCCGGCCGTGAGACCAATATCTCAGAACCTGTTTAATAACTCTACAAAAGCGTCATCTCGGCCGGAATCGCGCAGCTTTATCGCGCGAACGTAGCGGAGATCCCGTATTTCGCCTTGGTTTCTCAGAGGGCAAGAAGGTTCATAGAATCTTAAGGTTCAGAGGTTAAGCTGCAAGGGGACGGGGCTGAGGTCCGTGCCTGTTCTGACTACCAGGGGAAAAACATGGTCTCTGGCTAACCTTCCCATGTCATTGCGCTTCGGGCCGTTCTGACCTGCAAAACTTCTCCTGGAGTTTCGATTTTGTCTAAAGCCACATGCAGCACTCTTGTTCTTATCGTTTTATTTTCTGCGCTGCCCTGCTTGAGCCAGACAAGCACTGTTCCGTTAACGCAGGAGCAGGGCCAGGACAAGACGCAAACCCCCGCCGCTGCGGCCCCATCTGTTCCGGCGCAGGCAGCGAGTCCGCAGGGGGCGCAGCGCGCAACCCCAAAGAGTGAGCTTCCTGAAGCCCCAGGCGCAACCATTATCGATAAGAACGAGCCGGTTCTGAAGCAAAGCCCACGCATTATGGGGGTCCTGCCGAACTTCACAGCGGTTGATTCGAACACGCAGCTTCCACGACTGACTACTCGCCAAAAATTTGTTCTTGCTATGCACGACAGCACCGATTACTCCTCCTTTCTACTGGCTGGAGCGCTTGCGGCGAAGGGCCTGCAATCGAATGCGACGCCGCAACTCGGCAGCGGAGCGGCTGGTTTTGGCCGCTACTACTGGCGCGAGCTCGCCGACCAGACCGCGGGAACGTTCTTTACCGAGGCCATCATCCCCATGCTGACCCACGAGGACCCGCGTTATTACACGTATGGCAAGAACGGCTTCTGGCGGCGGTCGTGCTACGCGATTTCTCGTACGTTTATTACCAAGAATGATGCGGGTGGGGAAGAGTTCAATATCTCGGAGATTGGTGGAAACGCCGCCGAAGCTGGGCTCTCGAACCTCTACTATCCTTCCGAAGAACGCGGCTTCAACAAGACTGCGAAGAACTTTGCCACGCAGACTGCCATCACTGCCGGCGCGAATGTGTTGAAGGAGTTCTGGCCTGATATCCGCAAGGACATCTTTCGAATCAAGGACAGCAAATAGGCGCGTAACTATTTGCCGGTGACGAGAGAGAGTCTGGCTTAATGCGTGGATGCGGTGGTCTTTATAATCCTGACTATGGCGTCTGCTCTTACTCCCGATCAACAGGTTCAGGCGCTGCGCGATGAGCTTCGCCACCATGAGCATCTTTATTACGTTCTGGATACGCCTGAGCTGACAGACGCGCAGTATGACGAGAGGATGAACCGGCTGAAGAGGCTGGAGGCCGAGCATCCGGAGCTGGTGACGCCCGACTCGCCCACGCAGCGAGTGGGCGGCAAGCCGCGCGAAGGGTTCGTGAAGACGCCGCACTCGCGGCCGATGCTGTCGCTCGATAACGCCTACAACGAAGACGAGCTGCGGGCGTGGGACCAGCGGGTGCGGGAGGCGCTGCCGAGTTCGGAGGCGGTGCGGTATGTCTGCGAGCTGAAGCTGGATGGGCTTTCGCTGGCCTTGCATTATGAAGCTGGTGCGTCGGGTACGCATGGAGCGGGGACACATGGAACATCACATTTTCAACGCGGGCTGACGCGGGGGGATGGCTCGATCGGCGAAGACGTGACGAGTAACGTTCGCACCATTCGCTCGGTGCCGCTGAGTGTATCGGCGGCGAAGCTGAAGGCAGCGGGATTGCCGCAGACGTTCGAGGTGCGGGGCGAGGTGGTGCTGCCGCAGACGGCGTTTGTGAAGCTGAACGAGGAGCGCGAGGCCAATGGGCAGGCCCCGGCGGCGAATCCACGGAACGCTGCGGCGGGAACGATTCGCACGCTGGAGCCGAATATCGTGGCGCAGCGGCGGCTGGATTTCTACGCCTACTTTCTGTTGCAGGAGGGGGAGACGCTGCTGGGGTCGCAGACGGCGACGCTCGATGCGCTGCGCAGTGCGGGGTTCCGGGTGAATCCCAATGCGAAGACGGTAAAAGATATTGACGCGGTGATTGCGTTTATCGCCGATGCGGAGCCGCTGCGCGACACGCTGGGGTATGAGATCGATGGCGTCGTGATTAAAGTCGATGCGACGGCGCAGCAGCGGCGGCTGGGATTTACCGGCAAGGCTCCGCGATGGGCGATTGCGTATAAATTTGCAGCGCGCGCGGGGATTACGCGGCTTGAGGATGTGCTGTTCCAGGTGGGGCGCACGGGCAAAGTGACGCCGGTGGCGGCGCTGAAGCCGGTGTCGATTGGCGGGACGACGGTGACGCGGGCGACGCTGCACAATGCGGACGAGATTGCGCGGCTGGGTGTGCGCATCGGCGACTTCGTGCAGGTGGAGCGTGGCGGCGATGTGATTCCGAAGATCGTTGCCGTGGTGGACGATGTGCAGCATCCGCGAGATTTGAGCCGTACGAAAGAGATCGCGTTTCCGGAGAAGTGCCCGGTGTGCGGAAGCGAGCTGAAAAAGGTGGAGGGCGAGGTTGACTGGCGATGCGTGAACAACTCGTGCCCGGCGCGAGTGCGGGAGGAGTTACTGCACTGGGCGGCGCGCGGCGTGATGAATATCGAAGGCCTGGGCGATGCGATGGTGGCGCAGCTGCTGGGGCAGAGCGCGGAACTGGGCGGTGGGGCAGAAGAGACTGTGACGGAGGAGGGCGCACCGATCGAGATTCGCAGGCCGCTGATTCATACGATTGGCGATCTGTACCGGTTGAAGCGCGAGAAGCTGCTGGAGCTGGAGCGTGTTGGGGAGAAGACGGCAGATGCGCTGCTGGCGCAGATTGAACAATCGAAGAGCGCGGGTCTGGCGCGAGTGCTGCTGGGGTTGGGAATAAGGTTTGTCGGAGAGAGGACGGCGCAGCTTCTGGCGGAGCACTTCGGATCGATGAGCGAGCTGATGAAGGCCTCGGCGGAGGAGTTGGAGGCGGTGAACGAGGTGGGACCCAAGGTGGCGCAGGCGATTGTGGAGTTCTTTGCGGTGGAGAAGAATCTGCAACTGGTACGCGATCTGGAGTCGCTCGGCCTGACGTTTACGGCGGAGAAGCGGGTGACGACCTCGACGCTCGAAGGGCTGACGTTCGTGCTGACGGGGACGCTGCCGAATCTTACGCGGGAGACGGCGAAGGAGAAGATCGAGTCGGCGGGAGGGAAGGTCTCGGGCAGCGTCAGCAAGAAGACCAGCTATGTGGTCGCGGGGGAAGAGGCGGGATCGAAGCTGGATAAGGCTAACTCGCTGGGGGTGGCGGTGATCGATGAGGCGGGCCTGCTGGCGCTGCTGGAGAAGTAATTCTGAAGTTCAGAACCGTTCGAGAGAGGATGTGCCTGTCGAGCGAAACGCAGGTCTTCGACTGCGGCACTCACGATAGTGCTGTGAGTGCTTTCGCTCAGGAGGACACTTCTAATTTTGTCTCTCAAATTTGGGATTGATCTTGTGAACGGCCTTATTTGCGTACGTTAATCAGGACGAGGCCTTGCGGCGGGATGGTGATGGTGAGGCTGCCGTTTTTGAGCGATGCCGATTCCGGTGGCGACGGTTGGCCGGCTTTGCGGAGTTTGGCGATCTGGTCGCGGGTGGGATAGGCGGGGCGGCCCATGGCGTCGTAGGTCTTGATGACGTTGCCGTGGTCGGCGTCGAGTCGCCAGATTTGTACGGGCGCAGTGGCGGCGACGCCTTCGAGCCTGAGGGTGAAGGTTTTGGATGGTCCGGCGTCTGCGGGTGGCGGAGTGTAGGCCGCGCCGGTGCCGTAGGGTGCGGCGTAGTTCCAGAGCGCGAGGGCGAGGGTGCCGTCGGCACGGCGGGTGGCGATGGCGGAGTTGGCGTCGAGCTTGATGCGGCGGTCGCCGAGTCGATGCAGCATGGCGAAGGCGTTGAGCGCGGGCTTGGGGATGCTGTCTTTAGCGATGACGCCGAAGCCGCCATAGAACGGTGTGCGCACGACGCCTTGTTCCTCGAAGACGTCGGAGAAGGTCCAGTAGCTCATGTCCACGGTGAGGCCATCGCACTGGTCGATGGTGGTGGCGAGCCACGGGCCCATGTAGACGGTGTCGGTGACGTTGGGCTCGTTGGCGTAGCTGGCGTTGTACTCGCTGATGATGAGCGGGAGCTTGGGATAGGGCGAGGCCGTGACCTCGTTATGCGCCATCTTGACGGCGCGGCAGACCATGCTCTCGCGTGGAATCTGCTCGTCGATGCCGAGGACGATTTGCGCGGTGTCGTTGCCGTAGACGTGGGTGCTGACGAAGTCGACGGGGATATTGTTCTGCTTGCAGTGCTCAAGAAAGGCCGCGACCCAGGCGGCCTGCGCGGTGGAGGGGCCGCCGACACGGAGCCGGTTGTTGACTTTCCTGATGGCGCGGACGGTATGGTCGTACAACTCAAAGTAGGTTGGCTGCTTGGGGTCGCCGGCCCAGAAATCGATGTTGGGCTCGTTCCAGACTTCGAAGTCCCACTGCGCGACTTCGTCGATGCCGTAGCGTTCGACGAGATGCTGGATGAAGGCGGTGATCATGCTGTCCCACTGCGCGTAATCCTTGGGCGGGGAGACATTCTGCTTGTACCAGAAGGCGT
Organism: Terriglobales bacterium; assembly: GCA_041691575.1. GTDB lineage: Bacteria > Acidobacteriota > Terriglobia > Terriglobales > Acidobacteriaceae > Edaphobacter. The sequence goes on along the minus strand of JBEPUJ010000005.1, from coordinate 96,284 downwards.
GCAGGGCGTTGGGGTCGGAGGCCAGCTTCTTCGGCATGAAGCTGAGTTCGACGAAGGGGCGAACGCCGTTGGCGAGCAGGCCGTCGTAGATCTGGTCGATGTAGGAGAAGTTGTAGATTCCCGTATCTGATGCCTGCGGGGCAGTCACATCGGCGTTCGTCATCTGGGCGAATTTGATGGGCTTGCGATCGGGATCGTAGAGGCCGATTTCATCCATGAAGATGCCATGGAAGCGGACGGATTTAAAGCCGGTGGCTTTTTTTACGGTGCGAAGATCTTCGCGGTAGTCCTGCCGCAACGAGAGGATGGCGCGGCCGGAGCCGAAGGTCTGCTCCCAAAAGTGCGGGAAGGGGGTGGTGGCCGCGTTCGCATTGATGCGGAGTGTCGTCATTTGAGAGGTGGATGCGGCGGGCGGCTGGGCCGGAGATTGTGCGCTGATGCACAGGGAGGCAACAAGTACAGTGCCGACGGACAACAGGCGGCGTGAAGTTAAGTTCATCGAGGCGCTCCGGAGGGTGTGAGTGGAGAGGCGGAGTGGATGGCTCCGCCTCAGTATGCCTTGTCAGAAGTTTAGTCGCATGAGAAATTCGATCTGCCGCCCGGCATCGGCTCCGGCCGCTTTGCCGAAGTCGGCGTTCTGGATGTTGGCTGCGGGATTGGCGTTGCCGTTGGAGATCGGCGACAGGTTCAGCAGGTTGAATGCGTTGAACAGGTTGGCCTGGAAGCGCAATGTGGCGGTGTGGCCGAGGCCTTCGAACTCGATCTGCTTTGCGAGGCTCAGGTCGACGTCGCGATAGCATGGCCCGGTGAAGCTGTTGCGGCCGATACCTGGCGTGTAGACATAGTTCTCGCCGGGCGCCAGGGTTGGCTTGGTCGTGTTGAAGTAATTACCGCCGCCATCGGTCCCATTCGGCCCGCGATTGGGAAAGTTGGACCCGGTGATGAAGGCGTCGTTGGAACAACTGCGGCCAATGGTGCCGCCGCCGGGAAGGATGCCGAGAGGACGGGTTGGGCCTACCACTGCGGCGCCTTGAACGCCGGTGGTCTGGAGGTTGTAGGTGACCGGCGTATAGGGGAAGCCGGAGTGTGCGGTGAAGATGCCGTTCACCTGCCAGCCGTTGGCAACGGCCTTGACGAGGAAGTTGCTGGAGTGCACCTTGGGCGTGGTGTAAACCGCCGAGATGGTGACCCGGTTGCGCGTGTCGGAGTCCGACGGACCATACTCGGTCTTATTGTTCGCGGGATTGGTCTGGTTGGCGTTGGAGTTGGGCCCATCACCATTCGTGACCTGGTCCATGTTCTTCGAGAAAGTGTAATTGCCCTCAATAAGGAGACCATGCTGGAGCGCCCGAGCGACACGCACATTCAACGCGTTGTATGCCTGCACCGAATCCGTCTGCACGAAGAAGGATTGAAAGACTGGTGAGTTGGTGTTGTCGTAGAGGAAGTTCTGATTGACCAGGCGGGCATAGTGGCGTCCCATACTGCCGGAATACCCTACGGTCGTCACGATCCTGGCTGGCAACTGGGTCTGCGTCTCCAGGGAGTAGAGATAGCTGACTGGATTCTTAATCCGGCCGCCGACGCCATAGATCTCGATCTGCGCCCCGCTTGCCGGAAAACCGTTCGCATTCACCCCGGTTGCCAGAGCCGGGTTTGCGGGAAAGCTGGTGGGGGAGTTGCTGGTGCCTACGGAGTACTTGATCTGGTCTCCTGCGAAGGGCGTGCCAAAGTCAAGAGGGCTGGTGCCGCAGCAGAGATTGAAGTTCGCCGCTCCGGGAGAGTTGTCCAGCGCCTGGTTGTTGAACAGCGCTGCATCGAGATGGTTGTAAGCGACCGCAAAGCCGCCACGGAAGACGACGTTGCCTCCGTAAAACGAGGGAACCCAGGCGAAGCCAACCTTCGGCGCGTAGTGGCCATAGTCGGTGTTGTAGAGATCGTGCGTGGGAAGCATGCGCAGGCCGGAGAGTTCAGAGCCGGCAGGACCGAGAGTCGGTTTGCCGATGTTCCCGCCCTTATTGCTGATGGGGGTGTAGATCTCGTAGCGGAAGCCGGTATTGATGGTGAGCGTGGGCGTAATCTTCCAATCGTGCTGGACAAAGGCGGAGATGTCTTTGGAGCGCAGGTAGAGCTGCGAGTTGGTTGGCCCACCGGTAACGGTGCTCGCCGAGATTCCTTCGAAGATGGGAGCGTCGTTGGCAAAGTTCCAGAGACCCTGAACGGCATAAACGGGGCGGGTCAATCCGGAGATATTGTCGTTATCCTGCTCGAAACGGATGGAGCCTCCGATCTTCAGGGAGTGCGAGCCCCATACATGCGTCACCTGGTCGCTGACCTCGAAGGTATTTTCCGCAAAGACTGCTGGAGTGGTGCTGGCTTGTTGCACTCCAAACTGAACGTTGTTGGAGAACGGCAGTCCCTGGATGTTGATGTAGGGAATGCCGAAGTTGACCGTGGTTCCTGCATCCTTGATACCGTTGCCGGCGAAGCGGGTGGCGTTGCCGCGTAGCTCATTCAGCCAACTCGCTGAGAAGGTGTGGATGTAGATCAGCGTGGCGGCGGTGTTGAGCGGCTTGAACGGAACGTCGCTCTGCGGGCGTGAATCAGTGGTTCCGCTGATTCCGTAGTTATCGAGTTTCGTGATGTAGAAACTGCCCGCGAACTGGTCCTTCTGCGTTATGTACCAGTCGACGCGTCCGTTGAACTGCCTGCCGCGAGAGTGTCCCGGCACCAGAAGCTGCGCATATTCGATGTCGGGAGCGCCATCCAGACCGCCGCCGACATAGTTCGCCGTCGCCGCGGTGAAGGATGGCACATAGACGCCGATCTGCGAAGCTCCGCCCGCAGTCGGCGAACCGATGTCCAGCCCCCCCGACACAGGATTGCAGTACGGCCCTCCCGCCGCGGTTTGAGCCCTGCCGCCTACCGGCGTGTACATGCCCTGGTTATTCGCATAGAGAGAGCAATCGACGGGAAGAACATTGAGGACGCGAGGCGTAACTCCAGGCGAAGACAGAATGGTCGTGGCGATACTTCCCGGACGTGCCGCGACGACCTGCGAACGATACTGCGCAGTTTCGGCGTATTGAGAGACAGTGGTATTTGAGCCTGATCCAAAACCCGCAAAGGACGCAAACCCGAACAGCTTATCCTTGACGATCGGTCCACCGAGAGAGGCATTGTAGGTACGCTGTTTGGTCTCCACCCTCAGCGGCAACTGTTTGTCAGGGCCGCCGTACTTCGCAAACGCGTTCAATCCGGGCTCGTCGTAGAGAAAGTAGAGTGAGCCGTGCAAATCGTTGGTTCCGCTCTTGGTCACGACTTTAATCTGTGCGCCGGAGTTGCGTCCGTCGGCGGCGTCATACGAGGTGGAAAGCAGCGTGATCTGTCCGATGGCCTCCTGGTTGGGAGTTACCACCGCCGCGCCACCATGGGTTAACGAGTCCACGCTCACGCCATCGACCGAGTAAGTGTTAAAGGCGACAGGCTGTCCATTGGCTGAGATCTGGGTCTGGTTCTCCGTCTGGAAGATGCCGCGTGACGATCCGCCCGGACCTCCGCCGTTTGGAAGATAGACCGCGTTGCCGTTGCCCGCGCGCGCGCCGTCTCCGGTAATGCCGGGAGCGGTTCGCAGCAGTTCATACGGGTTGCCTCCAACGATTGGCAGCCGCTGAATCGCTTCGCTGGAGATGGTGCTGCCGATGCTGGCGTCGGCGCTCTGCAAGGCAGAGACATCATTGGCATTGACGGTCACCGTCTCGGAGACATCGCCCGTGCTGAGGGTCACGTTGAGATTGCGCGGTGTCTCCGCGGCCAGCCCCACGTCGTCGAACGTGGACGCTTTAAAGCCCGTCGCTGTAACCGAAAGTGCGTAGTGCGCAGGAGGGAGTGAACTGAAGCGATAGACGCCAGCATCCGTGGTCGTTGACTTCTGTACCTGGTGGGTGGCGGGATTGGTCAAGGTAACGGTGGCGTTGGGAATGATCGCGCCTGTGGAATCCTGCACCGTGCCAGTAAGGCTGGCGTTGAACTGCCCAAAGGCCGGGCTGCAAACATAGAGAACCAAGGCAAGAGATATGCCGCGGAGGAAGAAAATGAAGTTACTGCTCTTTCTGCTGCACATGGACTGCCTCCAAAAGAGCTCAGCGCGCTTTCCTGAACTGTCGGCCATGGCAGAGATACCCGGGCAAAGATTTGCCAGGGAAATAACTGCTCGCTCAAGGAGAGAAGCGTCGAGCACGATCAAAAGTTTTATCTTTGAGGCGAGCTTTTCTGGGCGCTCACACGTGGAGTGCTTCCCAGGCCTCGAAATTAAGCAGCAACGGCATCGAGCGCCGAAAGTGAAGCTAACCGACAAGCGATGTGATGCGGGATGCACATCCAGGTTTGTCTGCCACCGTAATTTATTGTGTACCCGCTAATCATTAGTTAGGGGTAGGTATAAGTCTGTTTAGGGAAGGTCTGATTAAGTCTCCGAAGATTCCCTCAGCGGCTAAAGCCGCATTGCGGGCAAGCCACTTACGGCACGGCTGAAGCCGTGCCCTTAACACAGCCTGACTTAATCAGAGGCTCCTTAGGGATGGATGGGCACCGTAACCTTGTCTCCGGAGACACTCAGCGGCGAGCAGCCTTCAGCAGCACGAGGGTCTCGTGCCAGTCTTTGTTGATGAACCGTTACCGGTTACGTTAGGGAAAATATCTGCTCGATGCGACAGGGGGAGTCTAACGGACTTTCCCTGACACATCAGGAAACAAAACGGTCATTTCCGTCTGTGATAGCATCCCTGCTTCTCGCGAGGCGGGCCTATGGCGGGCCTGAATTCGGAGAAGGCTTCACCTCGGATGAGTGCGACGATCGGCCGATGTCGGGAGGATTCTCTCAGATGAAGGTTTATTCAGGAAGTGATATTCGCAATGTGGTCGTTGTCGGACATTCGCACAGCGGCAAGACGACCCTGATCTCCGCGCTGCTTCACGCCGCGAAGATGACTCCGACCCAGGGCCGGGTCGAGGATGGCTCCGCCGTCACTGCCTACGACGAAGAGGATGTGGCGCGGCGCACCACCATGGCCAATGCGCTGGCGTTCGCCGAGTGGAAGGGCGTCAAGATCAACCTGCTCGACACCCCGGGCTTCCATATGTTCGTCCACGAGGCGAGGGCGGCCATGCTGCCCGTCGAGGCTGCGCTGATCGTCGTCAACGCTCAGATCGGCGCGGAGGCCGTGACCGACCGCGTCTGGAAGTACGCCGCCGAGGTCGAACTGCCACGCATCCTCGTCATCAACCAGATCGATCATCCCAAGGCCGACAGCAGGGTAGGGCGGCAGCACATGATCGAACTGCTTCAGGAGAAGTGGGGACGCCAGGTCGTGCCCGTGCAGTTGCCCATCGTCGATCAGCACGGCTTCCATGGCGTTGTGGATCTGGTGACCATGAAGGCGTTTCTTTACCAGCCCGACGGAGATGGCCACGGAGAGCCGGGAAAGATCCCGGAGGCAGTTCTTGCGGATGCGAAGGTCGCGCACGAAGCGCTCGTCGAACTGGTCGCCGAAGGCAAGGACGAGCTGATGGAGGAGTTTTTCCGCGAAGGCACCATCCCGGAGCATCACCTTATCGCCGCGCTGCATGAAGCCATTCGCGAAGACAGAATCTTTCCCGTGCTCTACGCCAGCGGCCTCAGAAATGTGGGGACCGACCATCTGCTCGATTTCCTGAAGGTTTACGCCCCCGCCCCGATCGAGCGCGAGCCGGTAGCAGCCCGGGGAATTCTTACTTCGCCAGCCGTGCATGGAAGCAGGAGCGATGGCGAGGCTGCCATCCTTCCCGAGGCTATTCAGGAAGAGATCGTCATGCGGCGGGTCGATGACGCCGAGCCGCTGGCACTCTATATCTACAAGACGATGACCGACCCCTTCGCGGGCAGGATCTCATTCTTCAAGGTCGTCAGCGGACTGGTTAAGACCGATACCACCGTGCAGAACTTTACCCGGCAGGAGCAGGAACGGCTGGTGCATCTATCCATCATGCAAGGCCGCAAGCTTGTCGAGGTGCCGGAGCTGCACGCCGGGGACCTGGGGGCCGTCGCCAAGCTGCGCGTCACTCTCAGCGGAGATACGCTGGGCGATAAAGCGCATGAGATCTTCATCGAGCCGGTCTCGATGCCTGAGCCCGCCATGACCTATGCCATCGAGCCGAAGACTCGCGCCGACGAGGACAAGCTGGCCCCCGCTCTGCACAAGCTGATGGAAGAGGACCAGATGGTGCGCTTCTTCCGCGATCCGCAGACCAATGAATTTCTGGTCGCCGGAGCGGGGCAGCCCCATATCGAAGCCATCGTCTCCAAACTGAAGCGTCGCTATCACACCGAGGTCACGCTGAAGGCCCCGAAGGTTCCTTACCGCGAGACCATCCGCAGCCGCGCCGAGGCCCAGGGCCGTCACAAGAAACAGACTGGCGGCCACGGTCAGTTTGGCGACTGCAAGATTCGCATGGAGCCGCTCTCGCGCGGCAGCGGCATTGTCTTCGTCAACGACATCTTCGGCGGTTCCATCCCACGGCAGTATGTCCCGGCAGTTGAAAAGGGAATTCACGAGTCGGCGGCGCGCGGCTATCTCGCCGGTTATCCCGTGGTTGATTTCAAGGTCTCGCTCTTCGATGGCAGCTATCATGACGTCGATTCGAGCGAGATGTCGTTCAAGCTGGCCGCCCGCGCCGCCTTCCGCAAGTGCATGGAGCTGGCCAAGCCCGCCCTGCTCGAACCGGTCATGCGCATCGAAATCGAAGCCCCCGACGAGTTCGCCGGAGCGTTGATCGGCGACCTGAACAGCCGCCGTGGCCGTGTTCAGGGCATGGAAAGCGGCGGCGCCGGAACCATCGTCCGCGCCGAAGTTCCCATGGCCGAGATGCTGACCTATGGCACCACCCTGACCTCCATCACGCAGGGCCGTGGCAGCTTCCATATGGAGATGGATCACTACGACGTCGTCCCGCAACTGGTGGCCGAAAAGATTCTGGCTACGGCAAAGGCCCCGGTCCACGACGAAGCGGAAGATTAGGGTGGGTTCCCTTAGCGGCGGCACATCTAATGGAAACGATTGCAATAGCTCTGGTGAAGATCGTGCGAGGGCTAGGCAAAGAGACGGAATGTGGGTCTCTCCATTGCGCCGCGCGATAACCGCGCGGCTCCGGTCGAGATGAGCGTGTGGACAGGTCTGTTTCCGTGCCGGTAAGCTGCTCGTATCATAGAAATGTACTACCTTTGAACCAGCCGAATTAATCGCTGATTTCCCGCAAAAGCGGAGAGTCGATAGCTCATCGGTTAATAGCGAGTGGCTTGATTTTTGCCAGTCGCAACTAATGGAATAAAAATGATTAAGCCCTTTATGAGTCCATATTGGGACTGTCATACGTCAATACGTAAGCGGACCAGCAGCACTCGCGTCCGAACCACCCAGTTTGGCCAGGAGACACATTGCCACCCGATTCAAATGAGCCCCTCATAACCGGCCCGGACCACCAGCTCCCGGCTCCTGCGCACCGTCGAACCACACTGGTCGTCGTATGGATTGTTATTCTTCTGATCTTTGCCCTTGGGTTCTTTTTCATCCTGCGTCGTCACGAAGACACGGCGAAGAAGCCTGTCGGACGGCGCGGCGGAGCCGGCGGAGTCGCCAGCATCACCGCCGTTACAGCTCAAAAGGGCGACATCGGCGTTTATCTCGACGCCATCGGCACGGTGACCCCGGTGCATACGGCGTCCATCACCAGCCAGGTAAACGGAGTCGTTGTCGCTGTCCACTATAAAGAGGGCCAACTCGTTCGCCAGGGCGATCCTCTCATCGACGTCGATCCCCGCAGCTATCGCGCCACCCTGTTGCAGGCGCAAGGCATTCTCGAACGAGACGAAAGCGTTCTGGCTCAGGCCCGGATGGACCTTGACCGCTACCGTGACGCCTGGAAACGCAATGCGATCTCCAAGCAGATCCTCGATGACCAGGAAAAGCTCGTCCTTCAGGCTGAGGGCAACGTCAAAAACGATCAGGGCGCCGTGCAATTCGATCAGGTCCAGCTCGAATATTGTCATATCACCGCTCCCTTCACCGGCCGGGTTGGCCTGCGGCTGGTGGATCCCGGCAACGTCGTTCAGTCTTCGGGCGGAACCACGCTGGCGGTGGTCACCCAGCTTCAACCCATCACCGTCATCTTCACCATCCCCGAAGATCATCTCGACCAGGTTCAACCTCGTCTCCGGCAGGCGGCGAAACTTCCCGTCTTCGTCTTTGACCGGACGGGCCAGAAGCAGATCGCTACCGGTACGCTGCTGACGCTCGACAACCAGATCGACACCACGACCGGGACGGTCAAGGCGCGCGCCCAGTTCGACAACCAGAGCGACCTCCTTTTCCCCAACCAGTTCGTCAACACCCGCCTGCTGGTTAATACTCTCCGGGATATAACGCTCATCCCCTCCTCCGCGGTTCAGCACAACGGTAAGGAGTCGTACGTCTATGTCATCGAGAACAACACGGCCCACGTGCGCAGCGTAAAACCCGGAGTGTCCGATGAGACCACGACTCAGGTTGAAGGTCTCAAGCCCGGTGAAGTGATCGCCAACAGCAGCTTCGAAAAGCTACAGGATAAAGAGAAAGTCAGCATCTCCCACAGGCCAGCCGCCGCCAGCACTACGGGGAGTGAAGCTCCTTGAGTCCCTCGCGTCCGTTTATTCTTCGTCCTGTTGCGACATCGCTGCTTATGGCGGCGATCCTGCTGGTTGGCATCGTAGGCTACACGCAGTTGCCGGTCTCCGCTCTGCCCGAGGTGAATTACCCGACCATTCAGGTGGTCACCTTTTACCCCGGCGCGAGCCCGGAGGTGGTCGCCACCACGGTCACCGCGCCGCTGGAGCGGCAATTCGGCCAGCTCCAGGGCCTCAGCCAGATGACCTCCACCAGCTCCGGCGGCAACTCCGTCATCGTCCTCCAGTTCAATCTCAATCTGGACATCGACGTCGCCGAAGAAGAAGTGCAGTCGGGCATCAACGCGTCGCAGAGCTACCTCCCCACCAACCTGCCCTCGCCGCCTATCTATAACAAGACGAACCCGGCTGACGCTCCCATCCTCACGCTTGCGATTACCTCGAAGACCATGCCGCTCCCGCTGGTCGAGGACTTGATCGACACCCGCTTCGCGCCCAAGATCTCACAGATCAGCGGCGTCGGCCTGGTCAGCATCAGCGGCGGCCAGAAACCCGCGGTCCGGATCCAGGTCAATCCCTCCAAGCTGTCCTCTTACGGCATCGATCTTGAGGCTCTCCGCACCGCCGTCACCCAGTCCAGCGTCAATGCGGCCAAGGGAAACTTCGATGGCCCGCACCAGGACTATCAGATCGACGCGAACGACCAGCTCGTCACCACCGCCGACTACAAAAAAGTCGTGGTCGCCTACCGTAATGGCGCGCCGGTCATGCTCACCGATGTAGCCAGCATTGTCGATGGCGTCGAAAACAATGTTCAAGCTGCATGGATGAACAAGACGCCCGCCGTCATCGTCAATATCCAGCGGCAGCCCGGCGGCAACACCATCAGCGTCGTCAAGAACATCAAGAAGCTGCTGCCCCAGCTCGAAGCCGATCTTCCCGCCGGCATCGAGATCACCACGCTCACCGACCTCACCACCTCCATCCAGGCCTCGGTCAACGACGTCGAGTTCGAGTTGTTGCTCACCATCGCCCTGGTCGTGATGGTCATCTTCCTGTTCCTGCGGAATCTCTACGCGACCATCATCCCCAGCGTGGCGGTGCCGTTATCTCTGGTCGGTACCTTCGCGGTGATGTACGCTCTCGGCTACAGCCTCGACAACTTATCGCTCATGGCGCTTACCATCTCCACCGGCTTCGTCGTGGACGACGCCATCGTGATGATCGAAAACATCTCGCGGTATCTCGAAGCCGGCGACTCGCCCATGCAGGCGGCCTTCAAAGGCGCCGAGCAGATCGGCTTCACCATCATGTCCCTGACGGTTTCGCTGATCGCCGTCCTCATTCCTCTGCTCTTCATGGGAGACATCGTGGGTCGGCTCTTCCGCGAGTTTGCCGTTACCCTCGCCGTCACCATCATCATCTCGGCCGTGGTCTCGCTGACACTGACCCCAATGATGGCCTCGCGCATCCTCAAGCACACGCCGCCAGAGCAGCAGGGCCGTTTCTTCAAGGCCTCCGAGCGTGTCTTCGTCGGCATGATCGACTTCTACGGACGCACCCTCAAAGTCGTTCTCCGCTATCGGACGATCACGCTGCTCGTCGCCCTTGCGACGCTGATCCTCACCGTCTTTCTCTACATCATTATCCCCAAGGGCTTCTTCCCCGTGCAGGATACGGGCGTGATTCAGGCGATCTCGCAGGCATCGCCCACGATCGGTTCGAAGGCCATGGCAGCCAAGCAGATGGAGCTGGCAACCGTCATCCTCGAAGACCCGGCTGTCAAAAGCCTCTCTTCCTTCATCGGAGCCGACGGCACCAATACCACGATTAACAGCGGCAGAATGTCCATCAACCTCAAGCCCATCGCCGACCGTGACCTCAATGCCTCCGACGTCATTCGCCGCCTGCAGAAGAACATCGAGAAGATCGATGGCATCCACCTCTACATGCAGCCGGTACAGAACATCACGGTCGACGACCGCGTCAGCCGCACCCAGTATCAGTACTCGCTCGAAGACCCCAACCAGGATTTACTCAACGAATGGGCAGCCCGCTTCGTCGAGAAGCTGAAGCAGTTGCCCGAGATCGAAGACGTCGCCACCGACCAGCAACCAGGCGGGCTCGCCATTGAGCTCGTCATCGACCGCGCCACCGCATCGCGTCTCGGCATCACGCCTACCACCATCTCGAACACGCTCTACGACGCCTTCGGCCAGCGCCAGATCAACACGATGTATACCCAGCTCAACCAGTACCACGTCATTCTCGAAGCTGAGCCGCGGTTTCAGCTCGACCCCAACATGTTGAGCCATCTCTATATCCAATCCAACGCCGCCGCTGGAACCACTGGCGCGGGAGGCTCCTCGGCTTCGGGAAGGGGCTCGCCGTCGGCAGGCTCCAATGCTCTGACCGCCTCTGCCCTCTACACTCCTTCGGCCAACACGCTGGCTCCGCCTGCCAACGCTCTGACCTCCAGCGCCGCCACTATCAATCGGGGCGCGGGTTCAGCCGGGGGCACCAGCTCCGCCATCAGCAACGCCGTGCCGTTCAGCGCCTTCTCCCACTTCGAGACCACCACCCGGCCGCTCTCCATCACCCACCAGGGACAGTTCCCGGCCATCACCGTCTCCTTCAACCTGGCGCCCAAAGGCTCCCTCGGAAGCGCCATCGACGCCATCACCAAAGTGCAGAAAGACATGCACATGCCGGAGAGCATGCAGGCAGATTTCGAGGGAACTGCCGCGTCGTTCCGCAACTCGCTCTCGAACGAGCCGTTGTTGATTCTCGCAGCCCTGGTCACCGTCTACATCGTGCTCGGCGTCCTCTACGAGAGCTTCATCCACCCCATCACCATTCTGTCCACGCTGCCCTCCGCCGGCGTGGGCGCGTTCCTCGCTCTGATCCTCTGTGGCCAGTCCCTCAGCATCGTCGCCATCATAGGACTGGTTCTATTGATAGGGATCGTCGAAAAAAATGGCATTATGATGGTGGACTTCGCCCTGGAGGCCGAGCGGGAGCGTGGAAAAAACGCGACCGATGCCATCTATGAGGCCTGCCTCCTCCGCTTCCGGCCTATCATGATGACCACCATGGCCGCGCTGCTCGCGGGCGTGCCGCTTGCCTTCGGCACCGGTGAAGGCTCCGAGCTGCGCAAGCCGCTGGGCATCGCCATGGTCGGCGGCCTGCTTCTCAGCCAGGTGCTTACCCTCTACACCACGCCTGTCATCTATATCTTCTTCGACAGCATCGCCACTCGCCTTTCTCCCAACCGGAATAAGAAACCGTACACCGGCACCGAGCCACAACCCGCAGAGCTGCCATGAACATCTCCGCGCCCTTCATCCATCGGCCTGTAGCCACCACGCTGCTCACCATTGCCATTGCGGCAGTGGGCGGCATTGCGTTTACCGTGCTTCCCGTCTCTCCTCTGCCCCAGGTGGATTTTCCCACCATCTCGGTTCAGTCAGGTCTGCCTGGAGCCAGCGCCGAGATCATGGCCTCTTCCGTGGCCACGCCGCTCGAGCGGCAGTTAGGTCATATCGCCGGTGTCACCGAGATGACCTCTTCGAGCAGTCTCGGCTCTACCCAGATTACGATCCAGTTCGACCTCAGCCGCAACATCGATGGAGCGGCGCGTGACGTTCAGGCCGCCATCAACGCCGCCCGCACCTACCTGCCCGCCAATCTGCCGGGAAATCCCACGTATCGCAAGGTCAATCCGGCTGATGCCGCGATCATGATCCTCACGCTGACCTCGGACAAATTCGATCCGGGCAAGCTCTACGACGAAGCCTCCACCGTGCTTCAGCAGCGACTCTCGCAGATCTCGGGTGTCGGCCAGGTCAACGTGGGCGGCGGCGCGCTGCCCTCCGTCCGCATCGAGGTCAATCCCACTAAGCTGGCCAGCTTCGGCCTCACCATGGCCAACCTCCAGTCGCAGATCAGCCTGCAGAACTCCGCGCTTGCCAAGGGCCAGATCACCGACGGCTATACCACCGCCGACATCGTAGCCAACGATCAGATCTCGAAGGCCGCAGACTATAAGACACTCATCGTCGGCCACAACAACGGCGCGGCCATCTACCTCTCCGATGTCGCCGACGTCGTCGACTCTGTCCAGAACATCCGCAACGGCGGATACCTCAACGGCAAGCGCGCCATCAACATCATCATCCACCGCGAGCCCGGCGCCAACATCATCGACACCAACGACCGGATTCTCGCCGCGATCCCCTCCATGAAGGCTTCGATTCCGCAGGGAATCGACATCACCGTCATGCTCGACCGTACCACCACCATTCGCGCCTCTGTGCATGACGTGGAATGGACGCTGCTGCTCTCGATTGTCCTGGTCATCCTGGTCGTCTTCGTCTTTCTTCGCAGCGCCCGCGCCACCCTCATCCCCGCCGTCGCCGTGCCCGTCTCACTCATCGGGACTCTGGCTGTCATGTATGCCTTCGGCTACAGCATCGACAACCTTTCGCTGATGGCCCTGACCATCTCCACCGGTTTCGTGGTCGACGATGCCATCGTTGTCATGGAGAACATCACCCGCCATCTCGAAGCCGGGATGGACTCCTTCTCCGCGACGCTGAAGGGAGCGCGGGAGATCGGCTTCACCGTCATGTCCATCAGCTTCTCGCTGATCGCTGTTTTCATCCCGCTGATTCTCATGGGCGGCATCGTCGGCCGTCTCTTCCGCGAGTTTGCCGTCACCCTGTCGACCGCCATCCTGGTCTCGATGATCGTCTCTCTCACCACGACGCCGACCATGTGCGCGTACATCCTCAAAAACGAGCATGGACAAAAGCATGGCCGCATCTACCGGGCCAACGAGAGGTTCTTCGACTGGGTCCTCTCCCTCTACCGCCGCAGCCTGCACTGGGTGCTCGAAAACCCCGGCCTCACCCTCACCGTTCTCTTCCTCACCATCCTTCTTAACGTTGCCATTGTCATCAAGATTCCCAAAGGCTTCTTCCCGCAGCAGGACACGGGCTCACTCTCCGGCGGCATCCTGGGCTCGCAGGATGCCTCCTTCCCGATCATGGACGCGGCTACCCGGGAGATAGAAGGAGTCGTCATGAAAGACTCCGCCGTCAAGACTGTGATCGCCTTTACCGGCGGCGGCAACGGGGGTTTCCTCTACATCACGCTGAAACCGCTCAGTGAGCGCAAGATCAGTGCTCCTGAAGTCATCAACCGTCTTCGTCCCCAGTTGAACAAGCTCACCGGAGCTTCCACCTTCCTGCAGGCCTCGCAGGATCTTCGCATTGGCGGGCGCTCCAGCGCAGCTCTCTATCAATACACGCTTCAAGCCGACGACATAGCAGACCTCTCCAAATGGGGCCCGCGCGTGCTCGCCGAGATGAAGCGTATCCCCGGCTTGCAGGACGTCAACAGCGATCAGCAGAACGGCGGCCTCGATATGCTGCTGAACTACGATCGCGTGAAGGCCGCCCGGCTAGGCCAGACCGCACAGTCGCTCGACTCTGCCCTCTATAGCGCCTTCGGCCAGTCCCAGGTCTCCGTTATCTATACGCAGCTCAACCAGTACTACGTCGTCCTCGAAGTCGCTCCCCAGTACTGGCAGAGTCCTGCAGGCCTCAAAAATATCTACCTGCACCCCGGAGGAAGCACCAACCGGACCGCAACCGGCAATATTCCTCTCTCGAGCATAGCGACCGCGCAGGTCGACACCATACCGCTTTCCCTGCCCCATACCGGTCTCTTTCCTTCAAACACGATCTCTTTTAACCTTGCTCCGGGCGTCTCTCTCAGCGATGCCACCCTCGCCATCAATCAGATGCAGGAGCGGCTCGGTATCCCCTCCACCGTCCACGGCTTCTTCGCCGGCACCTTGCAGGCCTACCAGGACTCGCTTGGCAGCGAACCTATTCTTGTCCTCACTGCACTGTTCGCGGTCTATATTGTTCTCGGCATTCTTTACGAAAGCCTGGTGCATCCGCTCACCATCCTCTCGACGCTGCCGTCAGCGAGCGTCGGCGCGATGCTCGCCCTTATGGTCTTTCACGAGGACCTCAACGTCATCTCCATCATCGGCATCGTGCTCCTGATCGGCATCGTTAAAAAGAACGCCATCATGATGATCGACTTCGCGCTCCAGGCTGAGCGCGAGCAAGGGATGAATCCCGAGGAAGCTATCTTCGAGGCCTGCATGCTCCGCTTCCGCCCCATTCTGATGACTACCACCGCCGCCATGTTCGGGGCCATCCCGCTTGCATTCGGAACCGGCATGGGTTCGGAGCTGCGCCGTCCGCTGGGCATTACCATCGTAGGCGGCCTGCTCGTCAGCCAGCTCCTCACGCTCTACACCACTCCCGTCGTCTACCTTACCTTCGACCGCATCCGTCTGCGGATTCAGCGAAGACGGCAGGGCAACTTCAATTCTGCAACCGGCCCAACCCCGGCAATCGATTAATCTGAGCCATCACGGTCCAAAATTTATGACTACTCTCCGCTTCAAAGCCGCCATCTATCCCGCCATCGCAGCGGCCGTGCTCCTTACCGGCTGTCGCGTCGGCCCCAAGTACCAGCTTCCTCCGGCCACAGCGCAGGCGCCGCCCATCTCGTATAAGGAATCGCCCACCGAGTTCAAGGACACAGAGGGATGGAAGGTCGCCCAGCCGCAGGACGCCATGCTCCACGGCAAATGGTGGGAGATCTATAACGACCCCGAGTTGAACGCGCTCGAAGACCAGCTCAACGTCGAAAACCAGAACATCAAGCAAGCCTTTCAGAACTTTATGGCTGCTCGCGCCATTGTGCGCGAGACCCACTCGCAGCTCTTCCCAACCGCAGGCGTCGGCCCTTCGTACCAGCGCTCCCGCTCCTCGGCTAACCTTAAAAATTCCACGGGAAGCGGCGGCAGCTCTCTCAATGCCGGCGCGCAAAGCACGCTCACCTCGCTTCCCTTCGATGTCTCCTGGCAACCCGACCTCTGGGGCCGCATCCGCAATACCATCAGCCAGGCTCAATTCGAAGCGCAGCTCAGCGCCGCCGATCTCGAAAACCAGCGGCTCAGCGAACAAGCCAACCTCGCGCTCTTCTTCTTTGAGCTTCGCGGCCAGGACGCCTTGCAGGCTCTCTACAGCGCGACCATCGAGGCCGACAAAAAGGCGCTCGACATTGCCCGCGCTCGCTATGAGACCGGCGTCGATGACCAGATCTCCGTCATCGAAGCGCAAAACACCTTGCAGAACGCCGAGTCTCAATTCGCCAATCTTGGTGTCGCCCGCGCGCAGTTCGAGCATGCCATCGCAGTCCTGATCGGCACCAATCCCTCCAACTTCTCCATCCCCGTCAAGGCACTCGACGCCAAGCCTCCGGCCATCCCAATCGGGTTGCCCTCGCAACTGCTCGAGCGCCGCCCCGACATTGCCTCCTCCGAGCGCGCCATGGCCGCGGCCAATGCGCAGATCGGCATCGCCACTGCTGCCTTCTACCCCGACCTCGTCCTCAGCGCCTCTGCCGGTCTTGAAAGCTCCACCTTCAAGCATCTCTTCGACTGGCCCAGCCGCTTCTGGTCCATCGGGCCTTCCATCTCCGAAACTGTCTTCGACGCAGGCTTGCGCCGCGCGACCGTCCAGCAGTACACCGCGACCTACAACGCCAACGTCGCCAACTATCGTCAGACCGTGCTCGCCGCCTTCCAGCAGGTTGAGGATTCGCTCGCTTCCGTTCGCATCCTCTCGCAGCAGATTCTCAAGCAGCAGGAAGCCGAGCAGTCTGCCCGGCAGGTTGTCGATCTCCAGCTTGCCCGCTACCAGACCGGCGTCGATCCTTACGTCAACGTCGTCACCGCGCAGAACACCTTGCTTACAGGCCAGCGCACTCTCACCACGCTTCGCACCCAGGCCATGACCTCGTCGGTTCAACTGATTCAGGCTCTCGGCGGAGGATGGGACAGGACGCAACTGCCCACCCCATCGCAGGTCTCCGAAAAACCCAGCAAAGCAGACACCGCAATCCAGAGATAAACAGCAGCCCAGAGAAAAACAGCATCGGCAACGAGCATGGTCTGTCGTTGCCGCTGCTGTTTTTTCGCTTCGAGTCTATGGACCAAACGCGTCATCTCGACTCGTTAAAAATCATTGTGAAACGCAACCTCTCCCGGAACTGCAATCTGGTATGCCGACACCCGGCGCTCAAAGAAGTTCGCCAGCTCCTGCACATCCTGCAAGTCCATAAACGCGAATGGATTCTTCGAACCGAAGATCGGTTTCATTCCCAGCCGCACCACGCGCGAGTCCGCCACATACTCCAGATACTGCCGCATCTCGCGCACCGACAGGCCTGCGACGCCGCCCGATAGCAGGTCTTCGGCGAACTGCAATTCGCAATCGACCGCCTCCTTCATCATCGTCACAACATCCGCTTCCAGCGCGGCATCAAACAACTCCGGATGAGACGTTCGCACCACGTTGACCACTTCAAACGCAAACTCCAGATGGCAGCTCTCGTCGCGAAACACCCAGTTCGTCCCCGCCGCCAGCCCATTCAACAGGCCACGCGAGCGCAGGAAGTACACATACGCGAATGCCGCGAAGAAGAACAGCCCCTCAATGCATCCGGCAAAGCAGATCAGGTTCAGTACAAACTGCTTCTGCTCTTCCGGCGTACGCAACTCGTCGAGCTTCTGGATCGAATCCATCCAGCGCATACAGAACTGTGCCTTCTTCGCGATCGAAGGAATATTCTCCACCGCCGCAAACGCCGCTGCCCGCGCATCCGGATCGGGAACGTAGTTGTCCAGCAGCGTCAGATAAAACTGCACATGCACGGCCTCTTCATACAGTTGCCGCGAAAGATAGAGCCGGGCCTCCGGCGAATTGATGTGCTTATAAAGATTCAGCACCAGGTTGTTCGAGACAATCGCATCTCCTGTCGCAAAGAATGCGACCAGCCGCTGAATCAGATGAATCTCCGCCGGCGTCAGCCGCGAGCGAAGGTCGACGAGGTCGGTCGAGAAATCGACCTCTTCCACGGTCCACGTATTTTTTATTCCGTCCTTGAACATCTCGAAGAACACGGGGTACTGCATCGGACGCAGGGTAAGGGACAGGCCAGGATCGAGGATAGAGCTGGGTACTTTCGTTGACATCTTTATTTCCGCCTTTCAGTGGATCGCTGGTGAAGCTTCGGTTTTGAAGAGGGCGGGCTCCAGCCCGTCCGTAAGCTCTCTGTGTTTACATTTGCTCTACAAAGACTCTGCTTTGCGGCTGCAAAGAATGCGAAGACTCTGTTTTGCTTAAGGGCACGGCTTTAGCCGTGCCATAAATCTTTTGCTTGTAAGGGGCTTTAGCCCCTGAGGGCAAGTCTCGCTGAGGGAAACAATATCACTGGCAAGCCTCACAGGACTCGGGGTTATCGAGCGAGCAACTGATCGCGCTCGCCGTTGCTTGCAGATCAACGCGGTTGCCAACTGCAACCGTAGTCTTTGCAATCCTGGTCGCAGGCCGCGACCGCAGATAGTACGTCGTCTTGATGCCGCGCTTCCACGCGTACATGTACATCGAGCTCAGCCGTCCAATATTCGGCGACTCGGCAAACAGGTTCAGCGACTGGCTCTGGTCGATGTAAGCGCCGCGCTCTGCCGCCATGTCGATCAGCGACCGCATCGGCACCTCCCACACCGTGCGATAGATCAGCTTCAGCTCCTCGGGAATCTCATCGATCTTCTGAATCGAGCCCTCGGCCAGCTTGATCTGCGAACGAATCTCCTCCGACCACAGCCCGAGCTGCTGCAACTCACCCACGAGATATTTGTTGATCTGCATGAACTCGCCCGAGAGCGTCTCGCGCTTGAACAGGTTCGAGATCTGCGGCTCGATGCACTCGTAGCAGCCGACGATGGAGGCGATGGTCGCTGTCGGCGCAATAGCGATCAGCAGCGAGTTGCGCAGCCCCACCGTCTTCATCCGCTCGCGCAGCAGCTCCCAGCGTTCTTTATCGGTCGGCGTCGTGCCCCATAACTCGAACTGGAACTCACCTTTCGCCGCGCGCGTCTCCTGGAATGCGGCGTGAGGCCCATGCTGTTCCGCAAGATCGCACGACGCACTCAGCGCATGAAAGTAGATCTCCTCCTGAATCTTCGACGAGAGCATCCGCGCCTCCGCCGAATCGAACGGAATCCGCAGTTGAAAGAAGACATCCTGCAACCCCATCACGCCCAGCCCCACCGGACGCCAGCGGCTGTTTGCCAACGCCGCCTGCGCCACCGGGTAGTAGTTGATGTCGATCACGCGATCGAGCATCGGCACCGCATGGCGCACGGTCGCGGCGAGCTTCTCAAAATCGAACGCGCCATCCGCAAGGTGTCGCGCCAGATTGATCGAGCCGAGGTTGCACACCGCCGTCTCCGCCGATGAGGTCACCTCGGTGATCTCCGTGCACAGATTTGAAAGATGAACGACATTCCCCGCCGCCCCGGTCTGGTTGCACTTGATGTTGCAGGCATCCTTGAAGACCATCCATCCATTGCCCGTCTCGGCCAGCGTGCGCATCATCCGCGCATACAGCTCGCGCGCCTTCACCTGCCGCCGGTAGAGCTGCTTTTCCTCAGCTTCCACATAGGCTCTGTTGAACTCATCCCCATAAAGATCGGTCAGGTGAGGAACATCCTTCGGGTCGAACAGCGACCACATCCCGTCCTCGTCCGACCGCCGCATGAAGAGATCCGGAATCCAGTTCGCCAGGTTCAGGTTGTACGTCCGACGCGCGGCATCGCCGGTATTGTCGCGCATCTCCAGAAACGACTCGACGTCCGCATGCCACGGCTCCAGATACACACAGCACGCGCCCTTGCGCTTGCCGCCCTGGTTCACCGCAGCGACCGACGAATCGAGCGTCCGCAGCCACGGCACAATGCCGTTCGAGATACCATTCGTCGCCCGGATCAGCGAGCCCTCCGCCCGCACGCGGTGAAACGCCAGCCCGATGCCGCCCGAAAACTTCGACAGCAGCGCCACCTGCTTGTACGTGTCATAGATGGCGTCCAGCGAGTCCGCCGGTGAATCCAGCAGATAGCACGAGGACATCTGCGAGTGCTTCGTCCCGCTGTTGAACAGCGTTGGCGAACTCGGCATATAGTCATGCGAAGCCAGCAGCTTGTAGAAATCAATCGCCTCGTTCACCCGCACCGACAGCCCCGCCGAGACGCGCATGAAGAAGTGCTGCGGCGTCTCGATCACCTGCCGCGTAATCGGATGCTTCAGAAGATAGCGGTCATACACTGTCCGCAGGCCGAAGTATTCAAACCGGTCGGAGAAGCGGTCGTCGATGGCGCTGTTCAACTTGCGCGCATTGCCTCCGACAAACTCCGCCGCATCCTTCGAGATCACTCCCTCGCGATGCCCTACCTCGATCGACTGCGAGAACGAGTAGATATTCTGCCCGGCAACCTCCTTCGCAATCGTCGCCAGCAACAGCCGCGCCGCCAGCTTTGAGTACTCCGGCTCCTCGGTAATCAGCGCCGCCGCAGTCTGAATGGAGATCGAGTCCAGTTCGCGCGTCGAAGCTCCATCGAACAGACCGCCGATGGTCTTGCTTGCCACCCGGATCGGGTCGACGTGGGGCAGCCCATGGCAGCAGCGCTCCACCGCGCGGACGATCTTGTTGACGTCCACCGGTTCCAGCGCGCCGCTGCGTTTGCGAACCTGCATCTGCGGAGCGACATCGGCAGCAGGAAATTGGGGATCGAGGTCGGAGAGGGTTGTCTGTGCGGTAGCCATGGGGAGGGTCCTTTCGCTCCGGGCAGGATAGACGGAAGGATCGCCGAGACAGACGCCGATCACCCCATCCTCCCCTCGGAGGTGCGTGAATTTTGTGCCCTTTCGGCACAACTCTCGGCAGGTCTTCGGACTTGCAGGCGACCTACTTGTCCCAGCTTCCCAGTCCATCATCAGAAAATCGGACCAGTGCTTTTATCGGGGCGTTCGTTCCTGCTTACCGCTGCGGGGCAGTTCCGGCTTCTCACCGGATTCCCTATTAAACCCAATCTTGCGATTGGGTACCGTGAAGTAAACCGACTATATCAAGCGCTTTTTATGAAGTCAACCACTATATATAGTGGATATATTGCGGATAATCCACATGGCTCGTGATGGTTGCCCTGAAATCTGGGAGGATGTGTAAAGCTGCATAAATAAGCAGGTGTGCAGGCCGCCGCCTGACGGAGATCCGGATGGAATTTCGCGATGATGAGCTACAGAGGTTTGAAACTGCCGGGGTTCCGCCGTTACCATCCACAAACGATGAGGGGTTCGTCAATCATGATGGCGCCCGGGTCTGGTATTCAGCATACGGGTCGGGCTCTCCGGTAATTTTGTTGCATGGGGGGCTTGGTCATGGGGGCAACTGGAGTCATCAGGTCCCGTCGCTGGTCAAAGGCGGCTATCGTGCTGTGCTGATCGACAGCCGAGGGCACGGTCGCAGCACCCGTGACGCGCGGCCATATACGTATGAACTGATGGCATCCGATGTTCTGGCGGTCATGGATGCCTTACACCTCGAAAAGGCGGCTCTGGTTGGCTGGAGTGATGGCGCATGCGTCGCCTTGATCCTTGGTGCAACAGCATCAGCACGTATAACAGGCGTCTTCTTTTTTGCCTGCAATATGGATCCGAGCGGCGTCAGGCCATTTGAAGCAACTCCGATTGTGGACCGCTGTTTCAGCCGTCATACAAAGGATTACGCGCAGCTATCGGCCACGCCGGATCAATTCAAGACCTTCGCTGAAGATGTCGGACTGATGCAGAAAACGGAACCCAATTATTCGGTGCATGATCTGGCTGCGATCACCGTACCTGTCGCAATTGTCCTGGGTGAGCACGACGAATTCATCCGGCGCGACCATGCAGAATATCTTGCACGCAGCATTCCAAACGCAGAACTGGTCCTTCTTAGGGACGTTAGCCATTTCGCACCCTTACAGAGGCCAGAGCAATTCAGCAGCGCAGTGCTCGCATTTCTCCGGAACCGCTGCCGTCAGCAGAAGCTCTAACCATGGAACGGCGAAGGCCCGATGAGTTCCACGTCAGATTATCGCCTCTCATATCGATTAAGCACGTCCGTCAGTGAGACTGCGCCTTCCAGCGCCCCGCGCATCGCCCGGTTGGTGACCGGTAGCAGAGGCCAGCGCTTGAAGTGAGACAGTGTACTGGCCAGCGGAAGATCTGGAAACAGCACCGGAGTCCGCTCCCTGCCCAGCCGCTCTTCCAGCCAACGCGCTGAGTCGGCCTCGCTCACATTCGCAAAGATGTCTTGCAGCTCTGCATGCGTCGCGACGTACCAGAGGCCGTCGCTGCAATGGACCAGCAACACGGAAGAATCCTCCAGGCCGTTGTGCTGTGCCACGGCGCTCCTCGCATCCGCAACCGTCTCCGAACCTTGCAGGACCGGCACAACAACCGGCTGCATCGCATCTTCGAGATGCAGTTCGCTCTCCTCGCGCTGCTCCTCCATCGACGGCAGATACAGCCCGTCCTGATGGGTCAGCATCTCGAAGACCGGAACCGGCTGGAAGCTGCGCGAGATGACGTACGCAATCGTGTTGGCCAGAATCACCGGAACGATGATCGAGTAGTTCCCGCTCACCTCCAGCACCATGAACACCGAGGTCAGCGGAGCTCGCAGAAACGCCGCGAACAGCACCCCCATCCCCACCAGCGCATACGATCCCAGCGACCCGGTCAGATGCAGTTGAGGAAAGTAGAGCTTCTCGAACGCGCCAATGGACGCCCCCAGCATCGCGCCGATGAAGAGCGTCGGAGCGAACATGCCGCCCGGCGTCCCGCTCGAAAACGAGAGCGTTGTTGCAATGATCTTGAAGATCGCCAGCGCCAGCAGCATCTTCCAGGCGAACTGAGCGTGCATCGCCTGGTCCATGGCTTCGTATCCGGCGCCCATCACCTGCGGCAAGCCGAAGTACCCGATCCCGCCCACCAACAGGCCAGCCAGCGCGGGCTGCAGCATCTGCGCCCATGCCGGTTGTCTTCGCAGCAATGGCCTCAGATAGCCAAGTGCTTTTGCAAACATCAGCGAAGCAATACCGCCGAAGACGCCGAGCACGGTGTAAGCCAGCAGCTCGCGCGAGTCGAAGGTCACCGCCGGGATGCGGAACATCGGCTGCGATCCCCAGAACCATCGCGCCACCACCACGCTCGACACTGCGCCAAGAACGATCGACCCCAGCACCGCCGCGGTCCATTGCCCGATGACCTCCTCGATGACAAACAGGATCGCCGAGATCGGTGCATTGAACGCGGCAGCGAGACCAGCCGCTGCGCCCACCGGCGCGAACAGCCGCAGCCGCTCGCGCGACAGACCCATCCGCCGACTGATCAGTGATGCCACCCCGGCGCCAATCTGTAGCGCTGGATCCTCCGGCCCCAGCGAGTGGCCGCCGCCAATGGCCAGCGCCGACAACATAAATTTGCCGATCACGGTGCGGAACGAGATGTAGCCGTTGTTGATGTAGAGCGCGGCCTTGGTCTGGTTCACGCCGCTGCCCCGCACCTGCGGAAAGACATACCGCGTCAGCACCGCAACGACTAGACCGGCAACCGCTGGAACGATGAACAGCCTCGGCTGTCCCGGGTTAGGGGCCGACCCCAGCAGAAGCACCTTCAGCCAGTCGATCGCCATCCGGAACGAGACCACCAGCAACCCGGAGATGATACCGATAAAGATCGACAGCAGCAGAAAGAGCCGTTCTTCCCGCTCCGGCGCAATCGCTGCCGCATCGCTGGCCGAGGGTGCCGCCGCTGTTCGAAGCTCCGGTTCTTTTTCCGTCATGCCGTCGTGTTTCATCAAACCCTATCGTTCCGCAGTTTCTGGAGACTTCGCCAGCAGCAGGAGCAGCGCATCGTCACCGTCGGGCGCGCCGCAAAACTGGTTGGTCTGCAACTCCGTGTCGTAGATCAACTGCACCGTGGCGTCCTGTTTCGCAAGACTCCGCAACAGTGCCACTCGTCCAACCGACGCATCGCCGCTCGCCCATCTGAGCTTGAGCTGTTGCAAGGAAGGAGGCAGGCCATCTGTCGCGCCAAGTTGTGTCATGCAACCCTCAAATCGCTTCTTCGCGATGGCACGGTCGCCAAGGATGCGCGCCACGCGTTCCTCCGGCCGCAATTTGCCGGATGGCCGCAGCTCAAGAATCCGCTTCGAACTCTCCAGCATCTTCGCCAGATCGCCGGAGAGCTTTTCCTCGTCCTTCGCCAGCGGCGATGCCTTTGCCTCCAGCGCCCGTTCGAGCAGTGAGTGCGCCACGGCAAAGTCGCCCAGGCTGTACGCGGCGCGTCCCCCACCCTCCAGTGCAGCCTGATTCTTAGGCTCGTCCCGAAGCGCCTTCTGGTAGTAGCCGAGCCCGTCCGCCAGGTCGCCCGCCCGCACCAGCAACTCTGCGAGTGTCCGATCAAGACTTGGGTTGTCCGGAGAATTTCCTGCGGCGATCAGCAGTTCGATGCGCGCCGCATTCGAGTCATGCTGGTCGATCAGGTAGCGCGCCAGCTCCAGACGAACCTCGCGCCTGCGTACTACGCCATCGCCTTCCCATGTGCCGTAAATCGATGCCCGGTAATACTTGATCGCCGACCGCGGATCGTCCTTCTTCGCCGCCAGTCGAGCCAGCTCCAGATTGATAAAGCCGTCCCCCGGCTGGGTCGTCCACAGGTTCATGAAGTAGTTGGATGCTTCTTCGGTTCGGCCGGCATCCTCCAGCGCCTGCGCCAGCAGCAGCTCATACGACCGTGTTCCCGGAGCATACGACAACGCTGTACGCAACGCGGCAATCGCCTGTTCGGGCTTGTTCGCATTGAGCGCCTGCCTGCCCCGGTCCGACCAGCGGACGGCTAATTCGGACCGATGCGAGGAAAACGAGCGAAACAGGAAAAGTGTGATCAGGAAGAGCGCCCCGGTAATCAGCGCGAGAACGAGAAACGTCAGGGAATCGTGCAGCAGCAGCCGCCGCTTCGCCAGCGAAATTTCAGTTCGACTCATAATCCGTAGAGGCTGATGGGCATAGAGAGGGGGAGCAGCCTTTCCTCATTAGTCTATTGCCTTTCACCCAGTCCGGACATCTATCCTCCCATCGATCCCCGGTGGTTGCGGTCAGGGTGCGGGGGCGGTCATTCCAGCTCGAGATGAATCGATGAGCGAATTGTTTCAAGGCAAATCTTTCCAGCAATATCTGCAAAACCCTGCAAGGTAGATCGCGAATCAATGTCAAAACCCCCTGTTTATGCATATCTGGGATTGGAAGCAAAATTGCACTAGCAGCTACGCCGCTTATTGGCCCGGCCTCGCTTTCACAATCGAACTCGGCGTCTATCCTCTTGATTCGTCGCGTTCGATCAGGGCTCTTTCCCCAGTTCTCCTCTGCACGGTGCAGAGCATAGATCTCGACACGTAAACAGGCATCACGGCTGATACGCAACTTGGGTTGAAGAACATTTCCGATCTTTTTACCGTGTCTGTCCTATTTGGCTTACTCTGCCTTACTTCACTCAACCCTGTTGAAGCCTCAATTCTCCTTAACACGCGGTTGTCGATAGCTTTCCTTCTCATGTACCTGCGGAGAGTATTGAGCCCGTGTCAAACAGGTCCGCGCGCAATCGATTGTGGCTGCGCATACGGTCGCGCTGGTCTCAACATGCCCATGGAGGCAAGCAATGAACAAGCTTATCTGTACTTTAATCACCGCTTCGGTTCTCACTGCCGGCGCAGCATACGGCCAGGCAAAGCATCAGACGGCCCCGCAACCCATCAATGACAATCAGATGGATAACGTCACCGCGGGTCAGACCGAGACCGGCGGCAGCGCCGGAGCCATCGCGGCAAACAACTCCACCGTCACCACGACCGACAGCAGCAACGTCACTCTCTCGGGCAGCGCGCTGAATGGAGCCAAGGGCGTCAATATTGTAAGCGCCTCCGGCAGCTCCGTCGCCAACGGCGTCAACGTCTACAACGGAAGCCTGACTGCCGATCATAACAACGACGGCGCAGACGTCACTCAGGGCAACTCCATTGACCAATCCACCACGACCGGAGCGATGCTCTCCGGCTACAAGCGCGGCGCAAACAGCCAATACGACAAAACGACCTCGTCGGACGTGACCAAGAGCAGCACCAGCTCGTCGAGCCTGGACTCTGCCTTCAATCACGCTGCCAGCAGCAGTGAAACCTCGACCGACAACAACTCGAAGAGCAGCAGCTCGACCGAGAGCATGAGCGCCACGAAGAACGCCGCCCAGAATGCAAGCGCAAGCAAGAGCGCTGCTTCCACCTCCTCGGAGTCCGAGTCCGCCAGCGCCAACAAGGCGAACTCCTCGATGAACGCCTCAACCGCAACCACGGCGAACACGGCAAGCAATGTTAAATCCGCGTCTGCCTCCGACAGCGCTTCTGCAAGCAAAGGAAGCACGAGCAGCGATGTAGCCAGCTCCGGTGCGACCAACAGCGCGTCGGCGAATAAAGCCGCCAGCGCCAATGGCGCAAGCAACGTCACCTCAACCAACACCGCCGCGAATACGGCCAACGCCACCAACAACGGAGCCAGCCAGAGTGCCGGATCGACCTGGGACAACGGGCAGGGCGCGACCGAGAACGATGGATCGAACAAGTCGGCGGCAGCCAATCACCAGACCAACTCCGCATCGACCGCGAACTCCTCGGCCAGCAAGGGAAACGCCGCCAACAATGCCAATGCGTCGAATAGCGCATCGGCAAGCAACTCCGGCAAGAACAGTGCAAGCAACGATTCTGCAACCAGCAACAGCGCGAACCAATCGGCTGCAGCCAACAACTCAGCCTCCAACGTAGCCTCGACTGCAAACACAGCCAAGTCTGCCAATGCGGCGACGAACGCGACCTCCGCGAACGCCTCGCAGTCGGCAGAGTCCGAGAGCGCGAACCATGCTTCACAAAGCGCCTCTGCTTCGAGCAGCGCGAGCACCAATGCTTCAAACTCAACCGCCAATAATTCTTCCACGCACAATACCAGCGAAGCGGAGAATCACAACACCAGCACGGTCTGGAGCCGCTCCACGAAGGACGCCAAGTCCAGCTCCGACCATACCGTCAAGAACAGCCACGTCGTCAATAACATAGAGGGCGCAGTCAGCTTCGATTCCGCCGCCGCGCAGAACATCGCGGTGGATGGCTCGACCCTTACCGCAACCAATACCTCCAGCATCAATCTGTCGGGGACCGCACAGCAGAATGCGACTGCGATCAACCTCGTCAACGCGGCCGGCAGCATGGTGGCCAACGGTGTCAACATCGCCCGTACAACCAACATGAACTCGACCCCAACCCTCAACCAGGTAAACAGCATCTCGCAGATTCACTAAGCAGCGATGGCAGGGCAGCCCGCACTGCGGGCTGCCCCGCCTGTTCCGTTCGCGAACGACTTCACAAACAACTTCGCGAACGACAAGGAGGTTTTATGCATCGCAAATTAGTGATCGCGAGCCTGGTGCTGTTTGCCCAGATGGGCATCTGTCAAACCGGTAAAAAGCCAGTTCCAATGAGTGACAGCACGCTCGATAACATCACCGCAGCAGGCATCTCCGCCACCGCTGCCAACGGAGTTGTAAAGTTTCAGGGCGAAGTGCCTACACCGAATGGATTGGTTTCAAGCGCAGGCTCGCTTTCCGTTCAGAGCGGACCCAACACCGGCACCTCGATTGGCAGCCTCACCCTCAACGGCAGCGCGCAGCAGAATCTCAGTTCGCTGATTAACATCAACGCGGTCAACTCGAAGATCAATGTGCTGCTGAATCTGAACGTCAATATCAACTCGACGGTCGGCACCATTATTCAATCCAACCTCAACGGAAAGCACTGATGAATCTGCCCGGCTCAATCTCTCGCTCTATCCTTGCGATCGGAATCGTGAGCTTCGGCCTGTCGCTTGTTCCCGCGCGCGCTCAGGTGCTCCTCCAGATGCCCGAGACGCAGGGAGCCAAGCCCATCCGGACGTTGAAGGATCTGCGCGATGAAGGCGTTGTGCGTCAGCGCTGGGACATGAGCTGCGGCGCAGCGGCGCTCAGCACCATCCTCACCTACGACTTCAACGACAACACCCCCGAGGCCGCAATCGTCGTGTGGATTCTGCATCGCACCAACCCCGTCCGCGTTCGTGCCCGGGGAGGTTTCTCTCTGCTTGACCTGAAACACTTTGCCCAGGCGCGCGGCTACACCGCTGAAGGTTTCAGCGGCATGTCGCTCCAGGATCTTGCCTCCGAAGAGTCGTCGGTCATCACGCCCATCCGCTTCAAAGGCTTCGATCACTTTGTCGTCGTCAAAGGCATCGTCGGCGACCGGGTCATCCTGGCCGATCCCGGCTTCGGCAACGTCACCATGAGGACAGGCCGCTTCATGAAGATCTGGAAGAACGGCATCGTGTTCATCATCCATCCACCCGACCCGAGAATGCTGGCGCCCAAAAACATCTCCGCCGCATCCCGCGTCATTCCGGACGAGACTCTCATCTCCCGCGGCATCGGAGTTGCGATTCCGGCCAACGCTCTGTACTAGGTGGAGGAAGTTACGTCATGGTGCGACAGATGCTATTGGCTTCAAAGCCGTTGCTGTCGGGTTCAATGCCATTGCTGTTGGGCTCGGTAATCTTCCTTGGCGCTCTCTCCGTCTCGGCGCAGACAGCGGCTACTCCCGCCGCCAACGCTCCCGCGCAGCGGCAGGTTGTAACCGCCGCGCCGCGCATCGATCCGCCCATAGACCCGCGCATCGATCAGGCCCTGCGAGAGCGCGATGCCATCATCCGCAATCTGCTCGAGCGCGTGCAGCAGTTGGAGGATCGCCTCAACGCCGTGGGCGCTCCCTCTCCCTCCGGCACGAGAGCCATGGCCCGGATCTCCGAGATCACGCCCGCTCCGGCCATCAGCAGGGTCGCCGCCGTCGTCAACAATGCGACCTACGATGAGACCGAGCGGCGCGCCACCGAGGCGCTCGATCAGGCTCTGATCGTTCGCGGAGGCCTGTTGCTGCCTCCCGGCAAGCTAGAAATCGATAACACCACGTCGTACTTCAGCGCCTCGTCCGACCATGTCAATATCGACGGCTTCGCTCTGCTGCCTATTCTCGTCGTCGGCGACATCACCTCCCAACGGGTGAGAAAGGACATCCTTCTCCCCGCCTTCACGACCAGGCTGGGCCTTCCCGGTCGATTTCAGATGGACTTCACCGTCCCTTACGGCTACGTTCTCAACCGCACGGTCGATGCGCTCGGTGTTCAGACCTCGGCCAGCCAGTTCGGCCTTGGCGACATTCAGGCAGGCGTGTCGCGCCAGTTGACCTTCGAGCACGGACACATGCCCGACCTGCTCGCCAACCTGCGCTTCAAATCTGTCACCGGCGCAAACTCTTACAGCCTCGCCAACAGCGAAACCAGTCTTGGCTCGGGCTTCTATGGGGTTCAGGGAAATCTCACTGTCGCCAAGTCGAGCGACCCTGTCGTCTTCTTCGGTAACCTCTCCTACACTCAGAACCTGGCAGCTCGACACACCATTCCCTCCAACGATCCAACCAACCCCGGCGCGACCACGATAGGGCACTTCCGCCCCGGCAGTTCCATGGGCTTTCAGATCGGTTCCATCCTCGCGCTCAACACCGAAACCTCCATGACCGTGGGATGGGACCAGCGCTTCACCCGCGCCACTCAGCTCGATGGAGTTACGCTACCCGGCTCCTATCTTGTTGAAGGAACGTTGCGTCTGGGGACGTCCTATCTCTACGCGCCCGGCAGGACCATCGATCTGAGCTTTGGAGTCGGCCTTACCCCCGATACTCCAAATCTGCAATTCTCCGTTGGCCTGCCTTTCAGAATGTCTCTCTGGAAACCCCGAGTCAGATAAGGCCTTTAGGGAGCCTCTGATTAAGTCAGGCTCTGTTAAGGGCACGGCTTCAGCCGTGCCGTAAGTGACTTGCCCGCAATGCGGCTTTAGCCGCTGAGGAAATCTCCGGAGACCTAATCAGACCTCCCTTAAAAGCCTCGTCTCTATCTACGCGGCAAACAGCACGTCATCTCGACCGAAGCAGCGGGCGGTTTTATCGTCCGCTGCGCAGTGGAGAGATCCCTGTATTTCGCCGGTTAATTGGACGCCGGACCTTATATCAGAGGTAAAAACGTTCTAAACCTCTGCGGATTGGCGATGCCGGAACCAAACCCGTCCCAGCTTCATCCAATCAATGTGACGCAGCCAACCGATCATCTTTTCGCCCCGCTCCAGCTTCGCGGCCTTACGCTGCCTAACCGCATCGCCGTCTCGCCCATGTGCGAGTACAGCTCCATCGACGGCTTTGCCAACGACTGGCACTTCGTCCACCTGGGCAGCCGCGCCATTGGAGGGGCTGGCCTCGTCTTCACCGAAGCCACCGCCATCAGTCCCGAAGGCCGCATCAGCCTCGGCGATCTCGGCCTCTGGAAGAACGAGCACATCGCCGAACTTCAGCACATCACCTCCTTCCTGCATCAGCACGGAGCCTACGCCGGCATCCAGCTCGCTCATGCCGGACGCAAGGCGAGCATGTCCGTCCCCTGGGAGCCGCACCGTGTCATCCCTGCGGACGAAGGCGGCTGGCAGCCCGTCGCTCCTTCGGCCATTCCTTTTGATGACACCTACGCCACCCCCGCAGCGCTCGACCGCGCTGGGATGGACAAGGTCCTCACAGACTTCATCGCCGCTGCCCACCGCGCCGTTACCGCAGGTTTCGACGTCGTCGAAGTCCACGCCGCCCACGGCTATCTTCTCCACGAATTCCTCTCGCCGCTCTCCAATCAGCGCACCGACGAGTACGGCGGCAGCTTTGAAAACCGTGTCCGCTTCCCGCTTCAGGTAATTCGCGCCGTCCGCACCGCATGGCCTCAGCACCTGCCTCTGTTCGTCCGCATCTCCGCCACCGACTGGGTCGAAGGCGGCTCAACCCTGGACGAGTCCGTGCTCTTCGCCAAACTTCTGAAGCACGCAGGCGTCGATCTCGTCGACGTCTCCACCGGAGGCAATCACTCTGCGCAACGCATCCCTGTCGGGCCGGGCTACCAGGTTCCGCATGCCGAGACGATTCGCCGCGATGCAGACATCCTCACCGGCACCGTCGGCATGATCACCAAGCCGGTTCAGGCCGACCAGATCATCCGCAACAATCAGGCCGACCTTGTTCTGCTTGCTCGCGAACTCCTTCGCAACCCCTACTGGCCCTTGCGCGCTGCTCAGGAACTCAAGCAGGAGATATCCTGGCCTGTGCAGTACGCCCGTTCCGCCGCAGGCCGGGTGCCGGTCCGCGAACCCGTCCTCACCCCGACAGCGTGAACAAGCTGCTCCACTGTGTAAATTGACTGCTCCCCTAGTGTGAACTAGGCTGCTCCGCTGGGTGAATTAGGCTGCTCCACTGGGTGAGCAGGCTGAGGGAAAACTCATGTTTTGCTTAAGGGCACGGCTTCAGCCGTGCCATCAGTTCTCTGCGTATCAGGGGCTTTAGCCGCTGAGGGCAAACTCCGCTGAGGCGAACCCGTTTTTCCGCAACCGCCTGAAACCCGGCAAAAAGTGTAATAACGCTGCCTCCCTGTCCTATACTGACTGGGAGCCGGAACCCCGGCTGTCCGGAGCTTTGGCATGGCGCAGCACCAGCCAATCCGCAGAACTCCCCCCCCACCTGGGTCTGAAATCCCGGACAAGCTCTACTTTCGCATCGGCGAGGTCTCCAAACTCTGCGACCTGCCTGCCTATGTCCTCCGCTTCTGGGAGAGTGAATTTCCTCAGCTCAAGCCCCACAAAGGCGGCACCGGCCAGCGCCTCTATCGTCGTCGCGACGTCGAGATGGTCTTCCGCATCAAGTCCCTCCTCTACGACGAGGGCTACACCATCCCCGGTGCCCGCCAGGTCTTCAAAGCCGAGCTCCGTCACAAAGAACCTCAACTCGATCTCGGCATCGCCGAAGCTGCGCTTGGCGCTTCATCCAAACAACTCCGCAAGCTTCAGAAAGATCTGCGCGATCTGCACGCGATCCTCTCCAGACCGGTCACCCGCGCTGCTGTCCACTCCATCCGCGCCGAGCGAAGCTCGCAAGCGACACGATCCCATGTGACACGCCCATCGCCGCCAAAACTCTTCGATCTCTCCTAAAGTTAAAGCGCGATCCATCCTGCGTGAATCGCGTAGAGCGAAAGACTCGCCACCACAATCCACAGCGTTATTCCTTGAATCATCGGCCTTATGCCGACCTCGCGTAGCGTACGCCGTGTGATGCCCGTTCCGATCAGAAACAGCACCACCGTCAGTGCCGACTTCCCCAGCTTGTTCAATTCGGCGAATATTCCCGCAGTCTGCGGCAGGTATCGCGGAACGTAACTCGCCAGCACCGCCGCGCCGCAGAAATAAAGGATGAACCATGGCCAGTAGATCTTCGCCTTGTTCTTCCTAAGCGTCGCCGTTGCAATCGCCAGGGGAACGATCCACAATGCGCGCGCCAGCTTTACTGTCGTCCCTACCGCCAGTGCCGTAGCGCCATACCTTGCTCCCGCGCCGACGACGGAGCTGGTGTCATGAATCGCCAGTGCCGCCCATAGTCCAAACTGCGTCTGCGAAAGGTGCATATCCCACCCGATCAGAGGGAACAGCAGCAGCGCCACTGAGTTCAGCACAAACACGGTTCCCAGCGAGACGCCCATCTCTTCTTCATCGGCGTCCAGCACTGGCCCCATGGCGGCAATCGCGCTGCCGCCGCAGATCGCCGTGCCGATGGCGATCAGAAACGACTGTGTCTTCTCCACCCGCAGTATTCTGCCCAGCAGCAACCCCAGGCTTAGTACAAACGTGATGCTGATCGCGGTATATAGAAATCCCGACCGGCCCGCATGGACTACCTCCTTCAAGTTCATCCCAAATCCCAGGCAGACCACCGCTGCCTGCAACAGGAATCTTGAAAGCTGCCGGCTCTCGGCATGGAAGCTATGCACCGTTGTTAATCCAAACGCCAGTCCAGCGGCCAGGGCAAACGGCGGGCCGATCAATCCGCTCGCTGAGACGATGATTCCGATATAGAAGAGATTGCGTACCATGTCTTCCAGCATGGCGGCGACCGCACAGCGAGTCGAGACGTACTTTTGAATTGCCGATAACTTCTACTTATCACCCACATCGCCCATGGCAAACCGCTGAAATACCGCTGCAGGTCCCGCAGCCTCCGTGCCAGCCAGCCGAATAAAGCTGAAGTCCCGCACAATCTCCAAACCCTTCACCGAAACCGTCCGCACCGTTCCCAGCCGCAACGCCTTCCCTATCGCGCAACGCGAAACGAAGCCCACGCCAAGCTCCGCCTCCACTCCCGAGATGATCGCTTCCGTCGAATCCAGTTCCATCGCCACCCGCAGCGATCGCAGCGGAATCCCTGCCTTCTTCAACGCCCGCTCTAATACCCGCCGCGACCCCGACCCGCGCTCCCGCAGCAGCATCGGCGCCTTCGTCAACTCTGCCGGAACAATCTTTCCTGCACTAGCCCACGCATGGCCCGGCGCGACAATCAACACCATCTCGTCCCGCACCATCCGCTCCGTCTTCACATCACGCCGCATCGCAGGGCCTTCGATGATGCCGAGTGCCACACGTTTCTCCGCGACTGCCTCGGCAATCTGCTCGGTATTGCCACCCACCACCGACAGATGCACATGCGGATATTGCCGCAGAAAGGCCCCCAGGATTCGTGGCAGCACATACTGCGCAACCGTGGTCGACGCTCCCAGTCGTAACGCTCCGCTCACTTCGTTGTTGAGAGCCGCCAGCGACCGCCGCGCGGCTTCCATCGTCTCCGCCGCCGCCGCGGCATATCCCAGCAACACGCGGCCTGCCTCGGTCAGGGCGATCTGGCTCCCATGCCCATCGCTGCCGCCGCGATCGAACAAGCGGACACCTGCCTCCTCCTCCAGGGAACGAATCTGTTGGCTCACCGCTGGCTGGCTCAAATGCAGTACCTCTGCTGCTTTGCGAAAGCTCATCTCCCCCGCCACTGCCCGAAACACCCTCAAGCGAAAATTCTCCATGCTGCTTACACCTCACATTGCAGGCCGCCTTGCAGGCGAACCAGCCCAGCCACCCCACCAGCATAAGCCTCCAACCGTCGCGCACCCGATAGAATCAACTCATCGCCAACCAAGAGAACCACAACCCATTGCCATCTCCTGAAGATCCCAACCCGCTGCCCACCCCCGAGGCCCTCGCGCCCGCGCGCGGCCGTCTCCAATGGCTTCGCCCTTCGCACATCCACACCGCCTTCTCGGCAACGCTCCTCCTCATGGCTTCGTCGCTGCTCTCAGGCGGCATGGGTCTCGTCCGCTCCAAATACATCGCCTACATCTTCGGCGCTGGCCGACTGACCGACGCCTACAACGCCGCCTTCGAGATGCCCGACATGATCAGCTACTTTCTGGTTGGCGGCGTCGCCTCCATCACTCTGATCACCATGCTCAGCCGCTACCGCGAGGCAGGTGACGAAGAAGGGGCCGACCGGGCTCTCTCCATCGTCCTCAACGCCATGCTGGTCGTCCTCGGCGCAGCCATCCTTGTAGCCGAATTCCTCGCGCCCATCTACACACGCTATAAATTCCCCGGCTTCGATGCCGGCCAGTCGGCCCTCTGCACCTCGCTTACCCGGCTGCTTCTACCCGCCCCGCTCTTCTTTTTCGCCGGCGGAGTCCTCGCCTCCAAACTCCTCGTCCGCAAGATATTTCTTTATCAGGCCTTCACTCCGCTCATCTACAACCTGGGCATCATCCTCGGCGGAGTCTTCCTTCATCGACGCTTCGGCATCTACTCGCTCGCCATTGGCGTTATCGGGGGTGTCGCCTTCGGTCCGTTCGCCCTGAACTTCATCGGAGCCAAACGGTTGGGCTTCCGCTACCGTCCTATTCTCAACCTGCGCCATCCTGCCTTCCGCGAATGGCTCCATCTCTCCATCCCCCTTATGGTCGGCTTCTCGCTCGTCACCGCCGACAAGTGGATTCTCAGCTTCTTCGCCTCGCACTCCACCGGCGGCATCTCCCATCTCACCTACGCCAAGACGCTCTTCGCGGCGCCTCTCGGGATGCTCGGCCAGGCCGCCGGGGCTGCCTCTCTCCCCTTCTTCGCGGCGCTCTTCAGTCAGCAGCGGATGCCGGACTTCGCCGCCGCGGTCAACCGCTCCGTCACTCGCATCATCGCCGTGTCGTTGCTCATCGGCGCATGGATGATAGCGCTTGCCTTGCCTCTCGTCGATCTCCTCTTCCGCGGCGGTCACTTCAACTTCACCGACGCTTCAGAGACCGCGTACTACTTCGTCATCCTCGTCTTCTCGCTCGCGCTCTGGGCGGCGCAGTCCATCTATGCGCGGGCCTTCTATGCGGCAGGCAATACCATGACCCCCGCCGTCGCCGGCACTGTCATTACGCTTCTATCCATTCCCATCTACCGAGCGCTCTTCCATAGTCTGGGCATTGCCGGACTCGCGTTCGCTTCCGACATCGGCATCCTCGCTCACACGCTTACGCTGGCGATACTGCTCAACCGCAACCGCCTCGTGCGCATCTCCGGCCTCGAAGGCGGCGAACTCGCTCGCTCTCTCCTCGCCGCCTGTGGCGGTTTCGCCGGGGCCTACGCCTGCGTGCGCTTCCTTCCCATTCCCCGCGGCCACCTCGGAGACCTCGCCCTCATCGTCGTCGCCACCATCGCATGGGCGCTTCCTGTCTGGGCGCTGCTGACAGTTACAGGTTCGACCCTCCCCCGGCAACTCCTCTCCCGTCGCGCCTGAATCTCACCCGTTCAAGCTGGCCGATCTGCCAACAGGATTCGCAGATCGCGCAGATTGTTGCCAGTGGCTCCCGTGACGATCGTGCTTGCCGTACGATCCAGGAACGCATAGGAATCGAAGTGCTCCAGTGCTCTCTGCGCCTCGGCCCGCAATTCCGATCCTGCGAGGCCAAGCGTCTGTTCATCGATCACCGCCCCTGCCGCCGGACTATTGCCGTCGATGCCGTCGGAGCCGGCGGACAGGATCACCGTAGAAGCGTCGGAAGGCTCAAGCAGACTCGCTGCATAGAGGCCGAAGTGCTGATTTCGCCCGCCCCTTCCGGAAGCTCTGTGCTGCTCTCCATCCACGCCCATGCTCGGTAGCTCCACAGTTACTTCGCCCGCAGAGATGAGACAGACGCGAGGATGTTCCCGCCGCAGTTCGCGAAGGCGATTGAGGAGATACTCTGCCGCTCGGCGATACTCCCAGTCGTCGCAGGTATTGTCGATGACGACATGAAATCCAAGCTCTTCGGCTTGCCTCCGGGCTGCATCCGCAAGATCGTCCGAGCTGAGCAGAGTAATGGACTTCGCGGTAAAGCTGTCCGGCTTCGGAGTCTCAGGCAGATCTTCGCGCTCGAAAAATTGCCGCACAGATCTGGGGAACCGCTCCCGCAGCTTGTATCGCGCCAGAATCTCGCGGCACTGTTCCACCGTCGACGTGTCCGGCAGCGTTGGGCCTGAAGCAAGCGCATCGAGATGCCCGGGCGGCACATCGGAGACCAGCAGTGAAAAGCACGCCGCACCGCGTGCAGCCATGGCCAGCCGTCCACCCTTGATCGCGGAAAAATGCTTGCGGATACAGTTAATCTCCGTGATCGATGCTCCGCTGTGAACCAGCTCGCGATGAAAGCTGATCGTGTCGGCGAGCGGAATAGCCGGATCGAGCGGAAACTCCATCATGGCCGACGCGCCGCCGCTGATCAGGAAGAGGCACAAGGTCTCGGCAGCGCGGGCTTTGTCTCGCTGGTCATTCAACAGGTCGAGCGCGGCTCGCGCACCTGCGCACGAGGCTTCATCGGGTAAGGGATGGCCGCCAAGAAAAAACTGGAAGTTGGGCGGCAGCAAAGCGGGGCGTTCGCGAGCGATCAGAACTCCGGCCAGATCGCAGCGCCCAGCGGATTGCAGATGCGGCAAAAGCTCGTCCAGCATCGCCGAAGAGGCCTTGCCCACGGCGACGATACGAATATGTTTGATCCGGTCGAGATCAATCGCCTCCGCGCCGATCAATAATTTATTCGAGCTTCCGCCCTCGCCAGTTCGTACGATCCGCGCAAAAGCCTGCTCGATACTGCAATCAGCCAGTGACCGGCTGAAGATCGCCGTAGCATCGTCTTTCAACTTCATCGCGGCGCTGGTCATCGCTGGGGCCCTCGAAGCGAATCGACCCGAGCATAGGCGTATGGCCCATCGGGAACGACCGCGATGCTGGCATCGTCCGGCAAACCATCTACGAGATTGCGCAGAGCATCTTCCGCACTTGAAAAGAGCTGCGATCCCAAAGCGCCCAGATCGGATGTTGAAACTCCCGGAGTGTAAAACAGAATAGAGTTTTTCAATCCGACCAGCGCGAGTTTTTCCAGTTGCCACTGGTCGACGACGACCGGCGTGTCCCGAATCTCATCAAGGTAAGCCTGATGGCCGCGAAAGCTTCGCAGCTTATCCGCAAATTCAGGCGAGCCGACCCCTTCGGCGCACTCGCTCATCACCAGTATCTTTCCGCCGGGCTTGACGATGTGCTGCACCGCCGTCACTCCTTTGATCGTCTGGTAGAAGGTCAGATCAAGTGGATAACCGGCGGCGCTCGTAATGACCGCGTCCACATATTCAGGCAGAATCTCCAGCGAAGAGGACCTCAAAAATTTAACGCCCGCAGCGTGGGCCTCGACCGGATCGCCAGCAAAGATGCCCGAGATCTCCCGCGTCTTCGTCAATGTGACATCCAGCATGAAGTCGTGGCGCGCCATGCGGGCCATTTCCAGCAGTTCAGCGTGCAGAGGATTGTCTTCGACCGAGCCTTCCGTAGCCCGGCTCTCCCGCATGAAGCGCGGAGAGTGGATCACCTTGATCGTCTCCTGCGCCGCCAGCCCCGGAGCGATCAGCTTGCGGCCGCCCGAAAATCCCAGCATCAGGTGCTGCTCAATAAAGCCGAGCGTAATGTGCAGATCGGCAGCGATAAATCGCTTGTCGATATAGACCGGCGTTCCCCGTGTTGTCTTGCCGACGTAGTGATGATCCTCGAATGCCTTGGCATCATGGTTCACCACCCTGTATTTCGCCGCGATCTCCGGCCCAAGGATGACGTCCAACTCACTCAGCGTTGCCGGACGGTGCAGACCCGTCGCGATCATGAGAGTCACATCCTCCGGCTTGATACCGCCGCGATGCAGCCGGTCAAGCAAGGGTGGCAGAATAACCGAGTTTGGCACCGGTCGCGTGATATCGCAGATGGAGATCGCCGCTGTCTTTTTCCCCGCGGCCAGCTCCATCAGCGGAGCGCACCCAATCGGAGCGTCGAGCGCCGCCGCAAGAGCTTGTTGAACCTCCGCCACCGGCGGGGCTGCGTGCGTCTTTAGAATTTCATACCGTGGCCCTTCGGGCAGGCTGATCGTAAGCCCCTGCTTTCCGAATGCGATTGTTGTCTCCATCGATCCATCTCCAAAACAAGCCTATCGAAATCAAACAGCGAAATCCAAAGCAACCACCTCATGCACGCCGATAGAAGGTACATCGACGACAACGAAGTCTCGCTCTCTTTTGTAGGCACTCTCTTTACCGGCCACCAGCAATCTAGCCTTTGTCACCCGACGTGCCGACGGTACTTGAATGCGCACTCGCTGGTTCGCAATCGGAAACACCTCGCGCAGCGGCCCCTTCATCATCATCGGATTCGTAAGATTCACAAGATGAACCGTCATCGAATTCTTCTGTTCCCACACGGACAAATCAATGATCCCCTGACCTTCTACGCTCGCCGGAGCAGCTTCGTTCGTCGCCCAGAGCACAGCATTACGCAGCAGCTTCGCGTGGTCAACACTGAGCACCTCCCAGAAGGTGCGGTCGATGTCTCCCGGAAGATAGACGACGCGGCCATGGCCCGTATCGCGTAGAAATACTCCCGGATTATGCGGAGAATCTGCTTTGAGCTGCGGCGGAAATACCTCTTCCATCGGAAGGTCGGGATAGGTGGGAACGATTTGCAGCGGAGACGAAATGCTCTGGCCCAGCGGTTTCACGTCAACCTGATTGGCGCTGTTGATGATGCGTGTCGCGTCCTCGAATCCAGCCAGCAACGGATGGTAGGCGCCTGTAGCCGGATCTTTTTCGAGCGACAGGTAAGAGTTCAACATCGGGCCTTTTTTCGTGTCTTGCTTCGTGCCTGCAAACGAAGCTCCAAAGAGTGACGCTAATCCGAAGTCCTCACGGCGCACGCCCCACTCATCGTAGAGCGACGTCTCATACGTCGCGACGATGCTTCCGCCGCCTTGAACGAACTTCTCAATCTGTCGGCACTGCTTCGTCGAAAGGGCAGCGATGTTCGGCAGAATCAAGGTACGGAATTGCGCCAGATGCTGGGCATCCAGCAGTTGATCGTGAACCATCTCGAAGGGAATGCGCGCTTCGATCAGTGCCTGGTAAAAACCGAGCGCGGCATCTTCCACTTTGGCCCGCGCCTGTTCGCCTCCATAGAAGGCCGCCGTCTGCTGGGAGTAGACCATCCCCACGCGTGCGAACGATCGTTCATTACGCAGATAGGCTTCATTCGCATGGTGCCATTGATAGATCTCTTCGACGACGGGCAGCCAGCGGCGATCGATCACCTTGGCATTGAACTTGGCGAACCAGGGCCGAAGATCGTGCGCAATTCCATCCGCAACCCACAGTCTTATTTCATCGCCATTCTGGACGGAATCCTTCCAGCGATACTTCTCCTCCAGGCCCACGCTGAAGATGCCCGCAATGGCTTTATGGCCCATGGTGGCGCGGTATTCCTTGCCGTTTTTTCCATTGGCCCACGGAGCCATCAGGCCGCTGCGCCCCTGCCGGTCGGCAAACAATGTCGGAGCCAGTTCGCCGATCGTCTTCATGTCGAGATTGCTGAGCGCCCCGCCGCCCGCGTTCGCGATGTAGCTGGCGCGGGGATTGATCTCTCGTATCGTTTCATTCCAGAGCCGCCATAGATCGAACAGCCGCTTTTGGTGCCAGAGAATGTACTGCCGTCGCGCCGGGTCCTGCGGGTCGTCGGTACGCGGCAGGTCGAGGCCCGAGAATTCGTGAAAGTTCTTCTGGCAATGCTCGCAATAGCACATTCCCGACCCGGCCCAGCGATTGGTAAAGATGCCGTCGACCATGTATCGCTTCATGATCTCGCGATGCACCGAGGTCATGAACTCGAAGTTGTAAGGGCCAAGCGCGCACGTGATCCAATAGTCAGGATCAGACGGGTGGCGGCGCTTGTTTCCCTGCGCATCGACGGCGATCCAATCCGGATGCGCATCATACATATCCTGATGGCAGGCATGCGCATCGGTTCGCGCAATCACGTTCATTCCCAGCTTGCGGCAACCGGCGGCAATGTCTCCGAAGGCGTCCCTGTCGCCCAGCCACTTGCTGCGATAGTGAAGCGGGATCTCAGTCGGATAAAAGGCGACGACGCCACCAGCGCTCAGGCATGCAGCGTCGGCATGAATTCTCTTGAAATAGTCGAGCCAGAAGGCCAGGTCGTAGTTGCCGGGGTCATCTTCCACAAAGGCCAGCTGGGCCCAGCGCATCGGACGGCCATACCATCCTTCAGTACCGTCGTCGCTGTGCTCCTCTTTTGCGAGGAGACCGGAGGCATAGACGTTCGGCTCCAGATCGAGACCGGCGAAGCACGCGGCTGTAACTCCCGCTGCCTGTTTGATGAATGTCCTTCGGGTATTTCCCATCCCAACTCCTTGAAGAGAACATGGGGCAACCGGCCTGTTCTCCGGGGCAAATGCAAAGGCAATCTAAATTCAGCTCTAGGTTAAAATCCTGCTACGCGGGCAGCGTACCTTGACACTGATGGTACGACCATACTACCCTCCGGCTACTGGGAGACCATCCCAAAGTCCTCTCCCGGAACAGCCCTTATCGTGATCTGGAATCAAACCTACTTTCTCTTCGGTCACGGGTTAGCCTTCTCGGCGATGATCGCGGCACTCCCGATCTTTACGCTGCTGATCCTGCTTGGCGTGATGAAGAAGGCGGCGTGGGTCGCGGGTCTCTTCGGTCTTGCCGTCACCTTCATCGTTGCTGTTGCCGGGTATCATATGCCGCCTGTTACGGCGTTGAGCGCGGCTGCCTATGGCGCGGCCTTCGGTCTCTTTCCCATCTCATGGATCATCTTCTGGGCCATCGCTCTGTTTCGCGTAACGGTCGAGACCGGCAAGTTTGAAATCATCCGCGACTCGGTCGGAAGGCTGACTCCCGATCCGCGCCTGCAAGCGCTTTTGATCGCGTTTGCCTTTGGAGCCTTTCTCGAAGGCGGAGCCGGTTTTGGAACTCCTGTTGCCATCGCGGCAACCATGCTCACAGGCCTGGGCTTCTCCGCATTCAGCGCCTCTGCCATCTGCCTGCTCGCCAACACCGCACCTGTCGCGTTCGGTTCCATCGGAATTCCAATCGTCACCCTGGCCGGCACCACCGGCCTGCCGCTCAATGAATTAAGCGCCGCCGTCGGCCGCATGTGCGCTCCCATCTCGCTGATCATTCCTGCCTATGTCATTGTGGCGACCGGCGGCTTTGTCTCGCTCTCCGGCATCTGGCTGCCCACGCTCACCTGCGGCGCGGTCTTCGCGGGCGTGCAGTTTCTTATCTCCACCTACGTCGGCCCTCAGCTCACGGACATTCTCGCCGCGCTTTCATCGATGGCCGCGCTGGTCGTCTACCTTCGCTTCTGGCATCCGAAGCAGAACGAATCCAGCGCTTCCATCCGCAATTGCCTGGAGCCTGCGTTTATTCCTGTCGTCAGCGAAAAAACTTCCAGCTCCGCTGGGACCACCGGCAGCCAACAGCCGCCAGATGTATCCATAGACGTACCCATCACCGCAACCGGCCTCCCCGCTCATCACACCCCCGGCCAGAT
Organism: Terriglobales bacterium; assembly: GCA_041691575.1. Lineage (GTDB taxonomy): Bacteria > Acidobacteriota > Terriglobia > Terriglobales > Acidobacteriaceae > Edaphobacter. Next base: position 54,619 of record JBEPUJ010000005.1, on the reverse strand, counting down.
CCTCTATGCGTGGATGCCTTACATCTTTCTCGTAGCCTGCGTTCTTCTCTGGGGAGTGGCCCCCATCCACGCTGCGCTCGACTCCGTGAGCTTCAGCTTTGCGTGGCCCCTTCTGCATGACCTCGTGCAGCGCATGCCTCCGATCACAACCGCGCCCGCGCCGTATCATGCGATGTTCAACATGAACCTGCTCTCCGCCGCAGGCACCGCATGCATGGTCGCCACCTTCCTGGCGGCAATCTGTCTGGGGATGAGCCCGTTGCGCTTCGCGAAGTTGATCGCCTCAGTGACCCGCCAGCTTGTGCTGCCCGTCCTTACGATCTCGACCGTGCTGGCCATCGGCTTCCTGATGAACTACTGCGGCGCGACGGCGACCCTCGGCCTCAGCTTCGCCGCCTCCGGCGTTCTGTTCCCCTTCTTCAGCCCGCTGCTGGGTTGGCTGGGAGTCTTCCTCACCGGCTCGGACACCGCGGCCAACGCGCTGTTCGGCAACCTCCAGGTAGTCACCGCCGGACGGCTCGGACTTGATCCCGCGCTCATGGCTGCCGCAAACTCAGCAGGAGGGGTGATGGGCAAGATGATCAGCCTGCAAACCATCGCCATCGCTGCCGCGGCGACCGGCCTGTCTGTTCCCGATCAGTCGAGACTCTTTCGTTTCACCTTGAAGCACAGTATTTTTCTGGCGAGCCTCACTGGCTGCCTGGCGTTGATCTACACCTACGTCGTTCACATTCACTAAACACAAAGGGAGAAGGTTATGGCAAAGCTTGGATTTCTTGGCCTCGGAATTATGGGCGGACCGATGGCTCTGAATTTGATCAACGCGGGCCACGAAGTAGCGTTGTGGTCGCACAGCGCAGGCAAGGCAGACCAGCTCGCAGCCAAAGCCGCCAAGGGCGCAACCGCCTGCAAGACTCCCGCAGAAGTGGCGAAGCGCAGCGACTTTGTCTTCCTCTGCGTCGGCAATACGGAGATGTCCCGTGAGGTCGTCCTGGGGAAGAACGGCCTGGCCGAAGGCGGCGCATCCGGGCTCGTCATCGCCGATTGCAGCACCGTCTCCCCCTCCGCCAGCCGCCGCATCGGCACAGAGCTGGCCACACGTGGCATCGAGTTCCTCGACTCTCCCTGCACCGGCTCCAAAGGCGGCGCGGAGAGCGGCACGCTGACCTTCATGATTGGCGGCGATCCCGAGGTATTCGCGCGGACTCGTCGCTACTTCGAAATCATGGGCAAGCTCCTTTACTACTGTGGCGCTGCCGGCCTGGGCCTTCAGGCAAAGCTGTCGCAGAACATGATTCAGGGAAATCTGCTTCAGGCCTTCAATGAAAGTCTGGTGCTGAGCACCAAGGGCGGGGTGGACCCGAATCTGATGCTCGAGATTCTGAGCAATACCGGAGCGCAATCGGCGCTGGTCTCCGCCAAGGCTCCCTTCGTATTCGCTCGCGACTTCTCCACCAAATTCTCGGTGAAGTGGCTCGAAAAAGATATGGAGTTGATGCTGGAGTCGGCAGCCGAGCTGAACGTTCCCTTGCCGGTCACCGCGCTGTCGCGCCAGCTCTACCGGACGGCAATCGCCAAGGGACTTGGCGAAGAGGACATCTGCGGCTCCATCCGCGTGCTCGAAGACATTGCCGGATGCGAAGTAACCGCGCCCGCAAAGCCGACAACAAAATAGGGAATCGCGAACCTCTCGACCGAAGCTGCGCAACTTTATCTTCATTGCGTCGGCGGAATGTGCATGGGCAATCCCGTTACCGGCCAGTGAGCGACCCGCGCGTCCAATCCAACGGGATGGCAGCGGTAGGTGACGAAGAAGGAGGGACCGCAACATTAGAATCGAGCTTAGCTAAAGAAAGTTAATCTAAGCCGCAATGCGGGGCTTTATCTTCGCCAACCCGGCAGTCTTTGACATACGAATGTCATAGTCATTCTGAAGATTGAGCCAGAACTGGGCAGGTAGTCCGAAGTAGATCCCGAGCCGAAGCGCAGTATCGGCAGTGATGGAGCGCTTGCCACGCACCACGTCATTGATGCGAGGGAGCGGTACATGGAGTTCCTTCGCCAGTCGATATGCGGTCATGCCAAGCGGCTCCATAAACTCCGTCAGAAGAATGTCTCCGGGATGAATTGCGAATGGCTGAGTCATCTCATCTCCTTCAGTGGTAGTCAACAATCTCAACATCATGCGCATTGCCATCGCGCCAGGCAAAGCAGACACGAAACTGGTCATTAACGCGAATACTGTATTGGCCCTTCCGGTCCTTCTTCAGCGCTTCGAGCCTATTACCGGGCGGGATTTTCAGGTTTTCTACTTCAACCGCAGCGTTAAGGATGGCCAGCTTCTTCCATGCCGATGTTCGGAGGTTAGCCGGGATGCGCCGGCTCTTGCCCGACTCCCACAGCAACCGCGTATCGGCATCCTTGAAACTCACGATCACAGCCCAATAGTAACGTTAATCGTTAGTAACGTCAAACGTTACTAACCTGAATTTCTCTCGTCGAAACCATCGTTTACCGGAGCATGCAGGGAATCTTATTTGCCGATGCAGAAGGTGCTGAAGATGAGGCGCAGGATGTCTTCGGTGGTGGTCGTCCCGGTTAGCGCGTCGAGCGACTGAAGCGACTCGTAGAGATCCAACAGCAGCATCTCGTGCGGAATGGCAGCGGCTGTAGCCTGGTGCGCCCTGGCGAGCGCGGCAAGCGAAGTGGAGACGGCTTGTTGCTGCCGCAAGTTGGTCAGCAGCGCGGTGTCGGTGGTCGGCGCTGCGGTGGTGATGAGGCCGAGGATCGCGCGTCGAAGCTCAGCGATGCCTTCGCCGGTGAGCGCGGAGGTTTGAATCATGGTGTGCGGATGATTCGGTAGCGGCAAGTCTGGCGCGAGGTCATGCTTGTTGAAAGCGATCAGCAGCGGTCGCGCGGTATGTGCGGCGATGGTGGCTTCATCTTCCGGGTGGATAGCAGCCGTTGCATCAAGAACCAGCAGGACGATGTCGGCTTCGGCCATGGCCTCGCGAGACTTGGCGATACCGATGGATTCGGCTTCGTCTGTAGCATCGCGGAGCCCGGCAGTATCAACCAGCTCTATCGGGATGCCTTCGAGCGAGACGCGCTCGGTAACCGGATCGCGCGTGGTTCCGGGCGCAGCGGTGACGATGGCGCGGTCGCGTTCGATCAGCCGGTTGAAGAGCGAGGACTTGCCCGCATTGGGCCGCCCGACGATGGCGAGCGTGAAGCCATCGCGAACGATGCGCCCGTAGGCGAAGGTCTGCTCCAGCGCAACCAGCGGGGCCTGAATGGTCTCGATCTGCGCGGTGATCTCGGCGGTGGGCAGAAGGTCGATGTCATCTTCCGCGAAGTCGATGCCCGCTTCGAGCGTGGCGATCAGGTGGACGAGCTTCTCCTTGATAGGCGCGATCTGCCGGGAGAGCGCCCCGCCCAGTTGCTGGGCGGCGATGCGAGCCTGATGCAGCGTGGTCGATTCGATCAGGTCGTGGACCGCCTCCGCCTGGGTAAGGTCGAGCCGTCCGGAGAGGAAGGCCCGCTGGGTGAACTCGCCCGGCTCAGCCAGTCGCGCTCCGTTGCGGAGGCAGGCGCGGAGGATGTAGTCGAGCAGCACCGGCGAACCGTGTGCGGCAATCTCCACAATATCTTCCGCAGTGTAGGAGTTGGGTGCCTGAAAGTACGTCACGACAGCTTCGTCGAGGACTTCGCCATTTTCTGTGTCAAGAATCTCGGCGAAGCGGACCTGCGCTGGAGCGAGCGGGTGGCGCAGCCTGAGCAGCGGCTCGGCAATAGCGCGTGCCCGCGGGCCGGAGAGGCGAACGATGCCGATGCCTCCGCGTCCGGGCGGAGTAGAGATGGCAACGATGGTGTCGTTGTCGAGATCGGGAACAGGATTCATACTGATTTGATTTTCGCCTTTTTTCGCTAAATGCACGTAACCGGTCACGCTCGCCCTCCATCCTTACCAGCGGCAAGTGGGCTGAGTAGAATGTTGAGCGTAACAAAAAACGCAAATTGGCGAGGTAAAGATGAAGTCGAAACTGGTGTTGTCTGCATGTTTGCTGCTTGGCTGTCTGGGTGTGGCCGGGGCACAGGAGAACTATTTTAATAACTGGCCCGCGGGAACCTCTCCCGAAGAGGTCGGCAAGCAGTTGTCGGAGCACTTTGTAACCAGCCCGCACCAGTACACCAAGACCATCCACTACTCCGAGGTCTGCACCTGGTATGGTGCGCTGACCTTCGCGGAGCTGACCCATGATGATGCCCTGCGGCAGGAGCTGATCAAGAAATTCGAGCCGCTGATGCCGGGCGGAGCCGAAGACGCACGAATCCCGCAGCGCCACCATGTGGACGACTCGATCTTTGGCGTCGTGCCGCTCGAGATTGCGATCCAGACCAAGGACAAGCGCTTTCTCGACTACGGCAAGAGCTGGGCAGATCGGCAGTGGGAGAATCCGCAGCCGGATGGACTCTCGGCCGAGACGCGCTATTGGATCGACGACATGTACATGCTGACCATGCTGCAACTGGAGGCCTACCGCGCCACGGGCGACAAGAAGTATCTGGACCGCGACGCCAAGGAGATGGTGGCCTACCTCGACAAGCTGCAGCAGCCCAACGGTCTCTTCTTTCACGCGCCGGATGTGAAGTATTACTGGGGTCGCGGCGATGGCTGGGTCGCGGCGGGCATGGCCGAGATGCTGACCACGCTGCCGGAGAATCATCCCGACCGCGCGCGGATCATGAAGGGCTACAAGCTGATGATGAGTTCGCTGCTGAAGTATCAGGGCAAGGATGGGATGTGGCGGGAGCTGATCGACAAGGACGATGCCTGGCCGGAGAGTTCCAGCTCCGCCATGTTCAGCTTTGCCATGATTACCGGCGTAAAGCAGGGCTGGTTGCCCGCAAAGACCTACGGTCCAGCGGCGCGCAAAGCCTGGATCGCCGTGGTGGGCTATATCGACCAGAACCACGACGTGACCCAGGTCTGCGAAGGAACCGGGAAGAAGGACGACCTGGCCTACTACTACCAGCGCAAGCGGCGCACCGGCGACTTCCACGGACAGGCTCCGGTGCTTTGGTCGGCTACAGCGCTGTTGCGGCAAGGCGTGAAGTAAAAGGCAGGTTAGAAGTAGAAGTAAAGAGGCGAGGAGCTTGGCTCCTCGCCTCTTTTTTGTAAGCAGTGATAGCTTCCCCTTATACTGCGTCATCCTGAGCGAAGTCTCTCGCAGTTTGATCGCGAGAGGCGCAGTCGAAGGACCTGCGGTTTATTTCTGGCACGAGCTAGTCACGAGAGGGTGTCTGATGAATCGGTATTTGCTTCTTGGTACCCCAAGGCTGAAGAAGCTGCTGAAAAACTCAGTTACGGCGCGGAATGAGCCCTCAGCGGCTAAAGCCGTACCCTTAACAGAGCTAGACTTTTTCAGCAGCCTGTTCAGCCTTGGGTGTCTCAGATAAACCCTCAGATAAACCCAAAAAACGGGCTTCAGCCCCTGGGGTATGTCCTCTTAAAGCCTGTCCAAAACCCAAAAGATACGTCATCTCGACCGCAGCCGCGCGGCATCATCGCGCGGCGCAGTGGAGAGATCCCTGTATTACCGTCCTTGCCCTTGCCCGTTCCTGCTATTCAGAGACCTGACCGCAACGTCAGTTTCTACGGCTGGCCGCTCTGAAACAAGGCTACCTCGGCATTACGCCGCGCCAGCAATCCGGCTACCACCACTCCGCCGGCATGATCCCACAGCAGAAACTGTCCCGCCGCCAGATCGAACTCGCCTGCGTTAACGTAGCGCAGCAACGTCGATCCGAGCAGCCGGGCGCAGCCCAGATTGAAGACGAAGTCGACCAGAGCGTCGAACTGGGACTGGGCAATGTTGATCGTCACTGCACGATTGACGCAGGTTACGGCCCCGGCGACATCGCTTTCAAGCAGCAGATCCGCCTGGTCCTGGGTAATCACCAATCCGCCGTGAACCTCGCGGCCGGTATGACCGTAGCCGATGGTCCAGACGCCGACCTGATCCTGATAAGCGGTCAGGCGCAGGCCTTCAAATTTTTTGGTCAAAGCGAAACCGGCATCGCTATAGCTGAAGTTGGCCACGGAGACAAACCTCTCTTCCCGAACGGAGGAAGGTTAGCACGAAATGAGGCGCGGCCAGTGTTCTTTTATGCCAGTACGCGGGCAGCATCCTTGGCGAAGTACGTCACGATAAAGTCCGCCCCAGCGCGCCGGATCGAAAGCAGCGACTCCATCATGGCGCGCTCCGGCTCCAGCCAGCCGCGCTCGAAGGCCGCGTGCAGCATAGAGTATTCGCCCGACACCTGGTAAGCCCCCATGGGGAGATCGTAGCGCTCGCGTGCGGCGCGGATGACGTCGAGATACGGCATGGCGGGCTTCATCAGCAGCATGTCCGCGCCTTCTGCGATGTCCAGGTCGATCTCGCGCATGGCCTCGCGCAGGTTCGCGCCGTCCATCTGGTAGCTGCGCCGGTCGCCGAACTGCGGGGCCGAGTCCGCCGCCTCGCGGAACGGACCGTAGAAGGCCGACGAAAATTTGGAGGCGTAGCTCATGATCGGCGTCTGCTGATGGCCACCGGCGTCGAGAGCTTCGCGCATGGCGGCGACGCGGCCATCCATCATGTCGCTCGGCGCAACGATGTCCGCACCGGCTGCGGCCAGCGACGCGGCAGTCTTTGCCAGCAGGGCGACGCTGGAGTCATTCTCGATCTCATAATGATCGCCGTCGCGGGCGACCACGCCGCAATGTCCATGCGAGGTGTACTCGCACAGGCAGACGTCGGCGATCTGCAGCAGGGAATCGAGCTTGCGATTCGCCTTGAACGCGCGCAGCGCCGTCTGCACGATGCCGTCGTCGGCCCATGCGCCGGTTGCCCGCTCGTCTTTCTCCGACGGCAGGCCGAAGAGCAGCAGCCCGCCGATACCCAGCGCAACACACGCCTCCGCTTCTTTCATCGCTTCGTCGATGGACAGGTTAAAGCAGCCCGGCATCGACGAGATCTCTTTGCGCACCCCTTCGCCGGGACAGATAAACAGCGGGTAGATAAATGCGCCCGGATGCAGATGCGTCTCGCGGACGAGCGACCGCATGGCCTCGGTGCGGCGCAGACGGCGCAGGCGTGTAACGGGAAAATTCATATTAATTAATAGTCTACGGCCACGCTCGGGGCAGGCGATAGGGAGCCTCGGCAGAACCGCACCTATTTACCGAGTAGTACCCAGAACCCACCTGATTACTTACACTCTTCATCAATAGTCTCTAACGTAGGAGTTGCTCTGGCGTTCCGCGCCTCTCAAAACATGATGCGTTTGAACGCCCCACTTCCGGCCTTTCTGGCGCTTGCAGCCCTGTTTTTTCTACCTGCCGCGCTCCTCGCTAAACCTGCGCATCGCCACGCCCGCAAGACGGCTGCCGTCTCTACGCAATCTCACAAAAAAACAACAGCCAAGTCCCGGCGCACCGCCTCCTCCAGCACACATGCAAAGAAGGCTACCGCTACCCGCGTTCGTTCGCACGCCGCCAAAGCTCGACGTCCCGCGACCCGCAGCGTCAAAGCCAAATCCCGCACGTCGGCGCACCCACAGCTCAGTGCGTCCGAAGCCTCGTCCGGGAAGGCCACATCGTCTGACTTCCTAAAAGCCGCTGCCGCCAAGCCGGAGACCGAAAGCGACTCCGCTCCTCGCCCCACCGAGCGCGCCGCCACTTCCTCTCGCGCTGCGCTCCGCAAGGCCAGGAGAACCCGCTCCGCGGCCAAACCCGTTCCTGTAGTCAGCGTCATTCGCCCCACTGCGGAAAAGCCGCAACTGCAAAGCGTGGAAGACGAGGCCATGACCCCCGCCATTCTGCCTACGCTCTATAACAAGCGCGGACGCCTCGTCGTTCCTCCACCGCTCAAAGGCACACGCGAGAGCCTCCTCCGCCAGAACCAGGTCGCCGATCGCGAGGGCCTCGACCGCGTCCAGAACCAGGCCGACCTGCTCGACATGCGGGAGAAGCGAATACTGGTTCCGCTGCCTGTAAGCTACGCTTTGCAGGTGGATAGCCGCCTGCCCGCGGATCGTCGCTACACTCGCCCCTGGACCGCTCGCTTCCTCGCCAACATGGCGCGTGCCCACTACGCCCGCTTCCACACCCCGCTCCAGATCAACTCCGCCGTGCGCACGGTCGAATTCCAGCAAAAGCTGCTGCGTGTCAACGGCAACGCCGCCCCGGCAGAGGGCGATACGGCCTCTCCCCATCTCACCGGCCAGGCCGTCGATATCGCCAAACACGGCCTCTCGCTCACGGAGATTGCCTGGATGCGCGGCTATCTTCTCCCCCTCGTTCAGGAGAGCAAGATCGATGTGGCAGAAGAGTTTCAGCAGGCCTGCTTCCACATCAGTGTCTATAAAAAATACCTGCCCCCTGCCGCCGCACCCAGGCGGGAACTGGCAGATCACCGCCGCGGGGAAGCCAACACGCTGGCAACTGCCATTCGCTGACGAGGTCGCTCGAAAAATCCAGCCTTGTTATTTGCGGGCATATTCAGATAACGATAAGCGCGTTTCCCGCGACTAATCCTGCGATAGCGATTCAACCCGAGCTCAATGTGTGACTCGCCCTGTTATTGCCAACTGAGAGTCAGGCACTTGTCCGACATGACGACTTATCGCCCACTTGGACGCGTGGATGCGGGAAGTGGGTGGAACTACTTTCTGCCGGCTGACGGTACGATGCCATTCATGCGCAGGTACTCAACCATCTGCCCGTAGTGATCGAATGCATGCGCAACGCCGAAGCCGGCGGTTGTGGCCCGCGTCTGGATGCCTGGCTGTGGCGATTTGACGACTTGAAACGCGTTAGCCAGGGTGAGCGTGGCAACGGCCTTGTGCGCGAACGCAAAGGATGCCGCCAGTGCCGCAACGACGTCTTGCTTTTTTGTGAGCTTGCCGATTGCTTTTGTATCCACGTCGGGCTTGAGGCCGCTGACGATACCGTACAGGAGATAGTTGACCTGGGCCACATGGGTGGCCTGCTGGGCGAACGTGCGCACCGTGGCGAACTGCGTGGTTTGTCCCGGAATAAAGATCGACTCGTGCGGCGCGAATACGAATTTCTGAGCGGGCATTGCCTCAACCAAGCCCATCATTTCACGTTCGATAATGTTCAACTGCGCGTCGTACGCGTCCGCGGGCGTCGCGGTAGACTCCACCACGGGCGCTTTCGCGCCGTTCGACCCCATCTGCGCGGTTGCAACGAGAGAGCTGACACTTATCACAGAGCACGCGATCATTTTCCAAACGCGCATGGGAGACCTCCACAGGGTGCTAGTTGAAAAGCGGCGTATGTGATTTTAAGATGCCGCGCCGTTGGGGGAAAGAATACTATGTTTCCGGCGACGTCCCAGAATACAACTACTGGATGTGTAAGCCCAAACCCCCGAAAATTCCGGAGAAACTTTCGCTCATTTTCGCCAAAAGTAAAGTCGCCATCTCGGACAAGTGATTTTTCGTCCCTTCTCAATCAGTGCCAAATCGCCAGTGCACTCATTGAGGAAGCGATTAGTCCTCAGAAGTCGGCTTCTCGTCAGCAATCGCGGCGGGAAGTACGGTTCAACGAGTTTCGTAACACCCTCGTTCCGCGCCGCAACGAAGTTTTCAGCACCTCTAAAGCCGATGCCACACCACATGAAGAGGGGCGCGGAATCATTCCGCGCCCCTGTCTTTAATGTGTAACCGAATGTATTTCTTACTCAGTCCAGCGCTTGAAGACCAGTGAACCGTTGGTGCCGCCGAAGCCGAAGGAGTTCGACAGAGCGTAATCGATCTTCGCAGCCTGCGGCTTGTTGGGCACGTAGTTCAGGCGGCACTGGGGGTCCAGTTCGACGATGTTCGTGGTGGGCGGAGCCATCTGGTTCAGCATGGCGAGAATCGTGATGCCCGCTTCCAACCCGCCAGCGCCGCCGAGCAGGTGGCCCGTCATCGACTTGGTGGAACTGACCAGCAGCGTATGGTTCTTTGCGCGCTCGCCGAAGACATTTTCGATGGCCTGAGATTCCAGCGCATCGCCCAGCGGCGTGCTGGTGGCATGGGCGTTCACGTAGTCGATCTTGTCCGGCGAGATGCCCGCGACCTTGAGCGCGGCAGACATGGCGCGGAAGCAGCCTTCACCTTCGGGAGCCATGCCTGTCATGTGGAAAGCGTCAGCCGACATGCCATAGCCGATAACCTCGGCGAGAATCTTTGCACCGCGGGCCTTCGCCATCTCCAACTCTTCCAGGATGAGGATGCCGGCGCCTTCGCCGACGACGAAGCCGTCGCGATCCTTGTCGAAGGGGCGGCAGGCGTGTTCGGGGTCGTCATTGCGTGTTGACAGGGCCTTCATGGCGGCGAACCCGCCGACTCCCATGGGGGTGATGGCGGCCTCGGTGCCTCCGGCGATCATGGCGTCGGCGTCGCCGCGCTGGATGATGCGGAAGGCGTCGCCGATGGAGTGCGCGCTCGAGGTGCAGGCGGTCGCCGTCGCCTCGTTCGGCCCCTTGGCGTTGTAGCGGATGCTGACGTGGCCGGCCGCGAGGTTGACGATGGAGCCGGGAATGAAGAACGGCGAAATCTTGCGCGGCCCCCCGGCCAGCATGGCCGAGTGCTCGCGCTCGATCACGTCGAAGCCGCCGATGCCGGAGCCGATGTGGACGCCGAAGCGATCGGCGATCTCCGGGGTGACCTGGAGACCGGAGTGTTTCATGGCCTCGTCAGCGGCGGCGATGGCGAAGTGAATGAAGCGGCCCATCTTGCGGGCCTCTTTTTTATCGATGAACTGGAGCGGGTCGAAGTCCTTGACCTCTGCGGCAAAACGGACGGGGTGCCCGGTGAGATCGAAAGCTTTGATCTCAGCCATGCCGCTTTTGCCCGCAAGTAGTCCGGCCCATACTTCCGGGGCGGTTTTGCCGACCCCGCAGAGGAGGCCGAGGCCGGTAACGACGACGCGACGCTGCTCCATACTTTTACTTGGCCGCCTTCTGGTTCTTTTCGATGTAGTCGACAGCATCCTTCACGGTCTTGATCTTCTCCGCGTCTTCATCCGGAATCTGGATGTCGAAGGCCTCTTCGAACTGCATCACAAGCTCGACAACGTCGAGGGAGTCGGCTCCAAGGTCTTCCTGGAAGCTCGCGCCGGGGGTGACTTCGGCTTCATCCACCTGAAGTTGCTCGACGATAATCTGCTTTACTTTCTCATCTACTGCGGCCATTTGTTTCTCCTGTTTACGTCTGCAATCAAAATCGGGATGCCCGTGCGCGTAACCAACACAGCTATGCTCAAGAATACTGAGCACCTAGCAGAGTGTAAAGCATACGGGGCCTCGTGTAATGGGGGTATCCAGCCAGGCGCTCCTATTCGTCGTCGATTGATGCGGCAAGCAGCGGAGCAATTCCGTTGCCTTCGTCGAAGTCCATCAGGTTGGAGACGCTCGTTGTTGCGTCTAACTCGCCTACTTCGCGCAGAGTACGGTTGATGGCGCGGGTGCGCACCCCGACGTCGGCTATCTTCCCGTGGACCTTGAGAAGGTCGTTTCCAACCTTGTCCATCAGAGTGCCAAACTTGCCAAACTCTGTCTTCGCCGATTGCAGCACCTTCCACACCTCATCCCCTTTTTCCTGAAGCGCAAGCATCTGGAAGCCCATCTGAAAGCTGGTGAGAATGGCGGAAAGCGTGCTCGGTCCGGCGATGGTGACGTGGCATTTGGACTGAATCTCCGCCTGCAACGTATCGCGCCGCATCACCTCGGCGTACAGGCCCTCGGTGGGCAGAAACATGATGGCGTGAGGCGTCGTGACCGGCGGATTGATGTACTTCTTGCAGATGCGGTCGCCCTCGGTGCGGATTGCGGCCTCGAAGGCCTTGCTGGCTACGGCAACGTTCTCCGGAACATTGCTCTCGTATGCGTTTTCGAGCCGCTCCCAGTCCTCGCGCGGAAACTTTGCGTCGATCGGCAGCAGCGTCTCTCCCGCATGGCCGGGGAAGCGCACCGCAAACTCGACCACCTCCTGCGTGCCCTCCTTGACCTTGGCGTTGCGGATGAACTGGCTGGGCGCGAGCATCTGTTCGAGCAGCATGCCAAGCTGTACCTCGGCAAAGCCGCCGCGAGCCTTGACATTAGTAAAGATGCGGCTCAGGTCGTTGACGCCGTCCGAGAGCTTGGTCATCTCGCCCAGGCCGCTATGGACCTTGTTGAGCTGGTCCGTCACCTGCCCAAAGCTCTCCGTAAGCCGCGTCTGCAGGGTGGCGTTGAGCTTTTCGTCCACCGTCTGGCGCATCTTTTCGAGTTCCTTGGAGTTGTCTTCATTCAGCTTGGTCAGCCGCTCCTCGACAGCCGTGCGAAGCTGGTTTTGCAGGCCGGTATTGCTCGCCATCAACTCCCCGAGCTTGGCGTTGAGCGACTCGCGCAGGTTGGTGTGCTGAAGATTCGTCTCCCCCGTAAACGAAGAGATGCGCTGGGTGATGCCGTCCATCTGGCTCTGCACGGCGCTGCGCAGTTGGTCGTCGGAGCTCTTGTTGTCGCTGCGAAATCCGGCCAGCCCGGTCTGGAGCGTCTGCCCCAGCGTGGCGATGCTCCCCGTAATCTCTGTGCGCAGCGCGGCAAAGTCGGCGGCGCTGGCCTCGCGGGTACGCTGCGCCTCTGTAGCAATGTCGCTACGCATCTGCGCGAAGGCGTCGCGGATATGATCGTCCAGCGCCGCGTTCCGGGCATCGAGCCGCGTAAGCTGGTCCGGCACCTGGCCCAGTCGCGCGTCCGGCCCCTGCTGCCTGCGCAGCAACAGAAAAACCACCGCCAGCAGGGTGACGACTTCAAGAATAAGCAGCACGATCAACATTCGATTTTCCTTCGCCCACAGGATAGCATTCAGCCCACCTCCTGCCTACCGCGAAGCCGGCAATTTCCTGCGCTCGTCGTTTCTGCGTTCCACAATCAGCCGTCTCTGCTTCGCCGCCGGTAAAGCCAGCACCGTCCGCACCTTGGGCGGCAGCTTCGCAAACGTCAGCTCATGGGCCGTCCGAAGCTGCTCCTCCCACTCCGCTGTGCGAAATACGCTCCAGCACTCCGCCGCCACCCAGTAGATGCGAGCGACATAAGGCGCGGGGTAGATGCCGTCAATCTCCAGCAGATCGGAATAGCGTTCGACCCCGGCCGGGTAGGAGATGACGCGCGGCCGGCCGCTGTCCTGCTCGAGTTTGAGCATGGCGAACATCTTGCCGCCGAGAGCCTTGTCGCCGACCCAGAAAACCAGTCCGCCGAACTGCTCGGTTTCGACCACGTGAGGAAGCGAGAGCAGAAAGGCGCGGATGCGTTCGACGTCCATGGGGAAAAGTATAGAAGGGATCGACCCGCGGATTTGCGCAGCAACCGCTGGGATCGAAGGAATCTACATCCCAACCCATCGCCCAACCCATCGCCCCAACCCATCACCCCCATCTCTCACTCCTATCTATCGCCTCCGCCCATCGCCTCATCGACCACCCCCGTCCATCGCCCCTCCGAAAACGTCATCTCGACCGAAGGCGGCGCAGTTTGCCGCCGCAGCGGAGAGATCCCTGTATTCCGTCTCTCCCGCAAAGACCTCAGCGCAGCCGCAGCCAGATGGGGCCTTTTGCCGTGGAAGGGTCGACGACCGCCCCGTGCTGCGTGATGTCGATCCTGCCTGCGGCGGCAAGACGGCGGGCCACGATACGCGCCGGCTCCATCAGCGCCTCCCAGTCGCGGCGACTGGCTTTATCCTTGCCGCAGGCGCTTCCCCCGACCAGCTTCGCCGCCTCCGACGGGCAGATCGTCTTACCCTTATCCCCATCAGCGCCGCGCTCGGCGAGCAGATCGAGGATGGCCGTTTCGATCGCCGCGTCTTTCTCGCCGGACCTGTAGCCGTTGCACGTCTCGCTGCAAAACTTGATGATGTCCCAGTCCTGCTCCCACCTCTTCTGCCACTGAATGGCACGGCGACAGGTCTTGCACAGCTTGTCCTTGTGCGGAGTGGTGCGCTCAGGTTTGCGTTTGCGGTCAGGCATTGGATTAGTTATGCACTTTATATTTCATCAGCCACGAACTGTTCGAGTTGGCGAATGAATTGGGTGTCAGCGATATTGCAAGGCCAAGTGATCTCACGCTCAATATTGGCGAAATAAAAGCGAATTTAAGCTATAATCGGCAAAGGACCCATTTGAGTAGCGCCGAAAATAGTCGACACAGCTCAGTTTCACAGATATCGTGCAAGGAAAGGAGGAGATTATGGCTTCGCTCTTCAATGAAAGAAAAGCAATGGAAGCGGCCGTACACCTTCTTCATCTTCGCGGTGGGCGAATGTCTTATTTGAAGTTGCTTAAGCTTCTCTATATAGCTGATAGGGAGGCATTACATCGCTGGGGAATACCAATTAGCCATGACAACTATGTGTCCATGGATCATGGACCAGTGCTTAGTCAAACGTACAATCTCATACGAGATGGGGGATCGCGCTTATGGTCAGAGCATATATCAGCTCCTTTTGGCGACTATGAAATTCAGCTCACTGGAGACATGCCGATAATTGAAAAGCTATCGCGAGCTGAGGAATCTCTTCTTGACGAGGTGTTCGACCGTTTCGGGAAAGCTACTCGTTGGGATCTTGTCTCGGAGACACATAAGTTTGCCGAATGGCGCGATCCTCATGGGAGCAGTATTCCGATAGAAATTAGGGATATCCTACGCGCGCTAGGAGAACCTGAAGAAGAGATTCGCGCCATCGTTGCTGAACTCGGATATGAGTATCAGGTGAATGAGCGGCTTGAGGTCGCCTGATACGTGAAATGTGGCGACGCATTCCTTCTTTACGACGACGACTTTGGCGGCAAGCCGCACCTGCATGTAATCATCGCCGAGCCCGATGAGTTAGGGAGATGCATTCTAGTGAGCATCACCACTCGCCGTGCGAAATCTGACGTGATGGTTTGCTTAGGTGTAGGTGATCATGAATTTATAACTCATGAATCAGTTATTACTTACGCATATTCAAAGATACTTACGATAAGCACTCTTACGGAGATGGTTGCTTCCGGAGAAGCAACTCTAAAAGAGCAAGCTAGTAAAAGTCTGGTCGCGAAAGCACAACAAGGCATGCTTGAAACCGACCGAGCACCTCGAGAAGTTCAACAACTATTTAAACACCTTTATACGACGCAATACTAATCTGCTTCTCGTTCATGGGGGAGCCGAGGAGTATTGACGCTCCGGTCTTTATACTTGAACGATATGTCCATGTTTCCCTCGCTCGAAGACCAGCTTGACCTCATCACCAAGGGCGCTGCCGAGATCCTCCCGCTGGACGCTCTGAAGGAGCGCATCCAGCAGTCCATCGCCTCGGGCAAGCCGATGCGCATCAAGGCGGGCTTCGATCCGACGGCTCCCGACCTGCATCTTGGCCACACCGTGCTCATCCGCAAGCTCCGCCACTTCCAGCAGCTTGGGCATACGGTCATCTTTCTCATCGGCGACTCGACCGCGCTGATCGGCGACCCCACCGGCCGCAACGTGACTCGCAAGCCTCTGACGCCCGAGCAGATCGCCGCCAACGCGGAGACGTATAAGGAGCAGGTCTTCAAGATTCTCGACCCTGCGAAGACCGAGGTCCGCTACAACTCCGAGTGGCTCGACAAGCTGAACTACTACGACATGGTGCGGCTGCTGGCGCAGTTCACCGTCTCGCAGATGCTCGAGCGCGAGGACTTCCACAAGCGCTTCGACGCCGAGCAGCCAATTGCGCTGCACGAGATGATCTACCCCGTCGCGCAGGGCTACGACAGCGTCGCTTTGACGGCGGACGTCGAGCTGGGCGGCACTGACCAGAAGTTCAACCTGATGCGTGGCCGCGACCTGCAGAAGCACTTCGGCCAGCCACAGCAGATCGTTCTGATGGTGCCGATCCTCGAAGGCCTGGACGGCGTGCAGAAGATGTCGAAGTCGCTCAACAACGCCATCGGCATCCACGAGCCCGCGTCCGAGATGTACGGCAAGCTGATGTCGATCTCCGACGACCTGATGTGGAAGTACTGGACCCTGCTCACCGATCTCCGCCAGTCGGAGATTGCGCAGTTGCGTGCCGATGTCACCGACGGCAAGCTGCATCCCATGCAGGCGAAGAAGAACCTAGCCCACGCCATCACTGCCGACTTCCATTCCGCAGCCGAGGCAGACTCGGCGGCAGAGAACTGGGCAAAGCAATTTCAGCAGCGCGAGGTCGCGGACGATCTCGAAGAGGTTACGGTTGCATACGACGCCGTTGCCGGAACCGCGCCCAACACGGTGCGCATGGCGAAGCTGCTGGCCCAGGCCGGGCTTGCCGCTTCTTCCAGCGAAGCCACGCGCAAGCTGAGCGAGGGCGCGGTCCGCATCGGCACCGAGGTCCACAAAGATGCGATGCTCTCACTGGAGTCGCTGCCCGCAAAGCTTACCGTCCGGCTGGGCAAACGGGCCAAAACTGTTACCGTTGCATGAACCGCATTGGAGTCATCGCGAGCTTCCAGCACAAACTTATATAAAAGGACGGCATCCTACTGCTATGTATATTGTGACCCGCCGGAAGCTCTGCTGTTTTGCCCTGATCCTTTTTGCTGCCTCGTCGCTTCGTGCGCAGGATACCGTGCAGATCGTGCAGACGGCGGTCAACACCGAGCTGGCCGCCAGCCGCAACGATCACAGCCTGTGGAGATATCGCGAGGAGGAGCGGCTGGAGAGAAAAGCGTCCATCGTGGTGCAGACCTCCAGCGGTTCGGTCAAACGCCTGATCGAGAAAAATAACGTTCCGCTGAACTCTGCGGAAGAGCGCACTGAAGACGCCCGGATTCAAACCTTCATCCACGACCCGGAAAAGTTGGCCAAGCAAAAGAAGGACGGAGCGTCCGACGACAAGAGCGCTGCGCAGTTGTTGAACATGTTGCCGACGGCATTTCTGTGGAAGATCGCGAATGAGAACGGAGACGCGGTGACGCTCTCGTTTGCTCCCAATCCCGACTTCAATCCACCGGACATGCAGTCGCGTGTGCTGAGCGCGATGGCAGGCGAGCTGGTGGTGGACAAGAAGCAGCACCGCATCAAGACCATGAGCGGAAAGCTGACGCGCGATGTGACCTTCGGCTGGGGCCTGCTGGGGCGGCTCAAGCAGGGCGGAACGTTTCGCGTGGAACGCCGCGAGTTGAAGCCCGAGCTATGGCAGATTACCGAGACCCATGTGCACATCGTCGGCAAGGCACTGCTCTTCAAAAGCATCGGCCAGCAGCAGGACGAGGTGCAGACGGAGTTCACCCAGGTGCCCGTGGGCACCACGCTCGAAGAGGCGGCGGAGATGTCGAAGCCGAAGAAATAAGCTGCCGTCCTATATCCTTAATCTCAGATGCCCAAGACCCCCTATCCCCGGACAGATCGAGAGCTGATCGGGCGGATTGAGCGCTCGCCCGGCCATCGCGCCGGATACAAGCAACTCATCCGCGAGCTGGGCCTCGGCGGCGGACGCGAGCGCCGCCTGCTGCTCGAGCAATTAGCCCGCATCACCGCCCGCGGAGAGCTGGTCAAGCTCGACACGGAGCAATGGAGCCTGCCCGCCGCTGCGCCCGAGAAGACCGCCCGCCCATCGCGCAACAGCGATCAGCCGATAGAGCATCGTGCCGCCCGCGACCATCTGGTCGCCGGAAAGATCGATCTGCACCGCGACGGCTATGCTTTCGTCCGACCCAACCAGAGCACCAGCCGCGAAGACGATCTCTTCATCCCGCCCAATGAGTTGAATGGAGCCATGCAGGGCGACGAAGTTCTGGTGGATGAAGCGCCGCCCGGTCGCGATGGCCGTCGCTCAGGCCGTGTCGCCCGCGTGCTGACGCGGCGCAATCCGACCGTCGTCGGCATCTTTCACTACGCACGTCAGTATGGACGCTCGAACGCATGGGACCACACCCCGCTCATCAACGGCAACTACGTCACCCCGCTCGACGAGCGCATGACGCAGGCCATCCTCATCCCCGATGGCGCTGAAATTTCCGTAACGCCGCAACAGACGCCGCATCGTGTCATGGGCGAAGAGGCGCAGGCGCAGCAGAAGCACTGGTCGGAGGAGTTGGACCCGCACCAGCCGCTCGAAGGGCTGGCGGTTGACATCGAGATCACCGATTTCCCCACACCCGGACGCCCTGCCCGTGGCCGCATCCTCGAAGTCCTCGGCCCGCCCGACGCCTTCGGAGTCGATGTCGAAATCGTCATCCGCAAGCACCATCTCCCTCACACCTTTCCCGCAAACGTCCTCGCCGAAGCCACCGCCTCCTCCGCCGAGCCCATCGAACCCGGCGAAAACCGCCGCGACTTCCGCGGCCTCTCCATCGTCACCATCGACGGCGAGAGCGCCCGCGACTTCGACGACGCCGTCTTCGTCCAGCCGCTCCCCAACGGCAACTGGCAGCTCCAGGTTCACATCGCCGACGTCAGCCACTACGTCCGCCCCGGCACCGCGCTCGATCTCGAAGCCCGCCTGCGCGGCACCTCGGTCTACTTTCCCGATCGCGCCATTCCCATGCTGCCGCAGCAGCTCTCGAGCGGCGCATGCAGCCTCCGGCCTGACGAAGATCGCTTCGTCCTGAGTTGCCTCATGGAGATCGACGCCCAGGGAGAAGTGCTCGGCTTCGAGGTCTGCGAGGGCATCCTCCGCAGCGCCCGGCGCATGACCTACACGCAGATTCAGGCCATCCTCGACGGCGACGCCGCCACTCGCGCCGAGTTCGCCCCGCTCGTTCCCGAGTTCGAGCAGATGTACCAGCTCGCGCTCAAGCTCAACGCCAAACGCCACCGCCGCGGCTCCATTGATTTTGATCTCCCCGAGCCCGTCATCCAGTTCGACCCCGACGGCGACATGGTGGCCATCGTCCGCTCCCAGCGCGGCTGGTCGCATCGCCTCATCGAAGAGTTCATGCTCTCGGCCAACGAGTGCGTCGCGCATTGGATCGAGGCGCAGGGCGTCCCCGGCATCTACCGCATTCACGAGATGCCCGATCCCAAACGCATCGTCGACTTCGAAGAGACGGCCAGCCAGTTCGGCTACTCGCTCGGCTTCAGCAGCCTCCCGGTCAAACGCATCCACATGAAGTCCGACAAGCGAGCCTCGCGCGGCGCCGGCCGCAATGACCGCACCGCACAGACCCACGAGGTCCCCGAATCCATCCCGGTCACGCCCCTCATGTATCAGCGCCTCACCGCAAAGATCGAGGGCAAGCCGGAAGAGCGCATCCTCGCCTACCTCATGCTGCGCTCGCTCAAACAGGCCCGCTACAGCGAGCAGAACGTCGGCCACTTCGCGCTGGCCTCGCCCAGCTACACTCACTTCACCTCGCCCATCCGGCGCTATCCCGATCTCATCGTCCATCGCCTCCTCCGCGCCCTCCTCCAATCCGGAGCAGACTCCCATGGCTTTCCCATCCTCAGCACCGACCCCCAGCCGTGGTACGAGATGACCACCACACGCGCCACAAAACCGGGTGCCCCATCTTCGCGCCCGCACCTGGGCGCTAAGGTGGGAGGGAGCGCCACCAAACCCATCCTCGGGCCCATCCTCGGCCCCATTCCCGAATCCGAAATCGCCGCCATCGCCACCGAATCCAGTCAGGCCGAGCGCCGCGCCGACGACGCCGAGCGAGAGCTGATCGAGTGGAAGAAGATCCGCTTCATGGAGGACCGCGTCGGCGAAGACTTCAACGCGATCATCCTCTCCTGCACCAAGTACGGTTTCTTCGTCGAGCTGGACGACCTCTTTATCGAGGGTCTCGTCCCTATCGCCACGCTCCAGGACGACCGCTACATCTTCCGCGACACCGACCGGCAGATCGTCGGCACTCGCAACGGCCGCGTCTTCAGGATGGGCCAGCGAGTCCATGTGCTCCTCGACCGCATCGACCGCCAGCAAAAGCGTCTCCAGTTCGCCCTTTTGCCTGCGGACGAGGACGGCGCAACTTCGCCGAGATCGCTTCGCACGCCAAAGGCGAAGCCCTCCCCTAAAAAGGACAAGAGCCACCCCAGCCCCGACCGCTCCGGCAAGCCCAAAACCAAAGCCCGTCTCCGCGACAAGAAGTCCAAAGGCAAGCGCAAAAAGAGCTGAAGCGCTCCGCCGCCTGGGTCAAGGATTTCGCGTAAAATAAATCTTTCGAAGGAGATTCAACCCCGATGGCACACATGGTTTTCTGCACCAAATACAAGGCTGAAATGGAAGGCCTCGACGAAGCTCCCTTCGACTCCGATTTCGGCCAGAAGATCTACAAGAGCGTCTCCAAAAAAGCGTGGGGCGAGTGGGTAGAACGCCAGAAGATGCTGCTCAACGAGTACCGCCTCCAACCCTGGACGCGCGAAGCGCAGGACTTCCTGGTCGAACAGATGAACGAATTCTTCTTCGGCGAAGGCGGCTCCCTGCCCAAGGAATTCGTAGCTCCCACCCAGTAAATCCCCTGGCTATAAATCGCTGATCCACAAAGTTTTTTGGCCTACGAGCCCACTGCCAGGTCGGTTTTGCTCGCCGAAAACTCCGTCTTGCCCAAAACTTTGGTCTGGGGAAGCTTTGATTGTGTCTCCGAAGATTCCCTCAGCGGCTAAAGCCGCATTGCGGGTAAGTCACTTACGGCACGGCTGAAGCCATGCCCTTAACAGAGCCTGACTCAAACTATCGGGGAAAAGGCTGGCGATAGCGAACCGCTGAAGCCATGCCCTTAGCAGAGCTTGGCTCAATCGCGCGCTGAATAGCAGACATCAAACGGACAGATGAAGCCATGCCCCTAAAAAGCCTGACTCAATCAGAGGCTCCCTAGCGTAAAACTCCGTCTTGCTTAAGGGCACGGCTTCAGCCGTGCCGCAAGCCGCTATCTCCAAATGCGGCTTTAGCCGCTGAGGTACGGTCTTCTCGCAACCTGTCACGCCTCTAAGAATCTGTCCAAAAGCTCTAAAACAACGTCATCTCGACCGGAGCCGCGCGGTTTTATCGCGCGGCGGAGTGGAGAGATCCCTGTATTCCGTGTTGGTTCTTGTCGTTGCCTGCTCGTCAATCCAACGCAAATCAAGTTTCTGGACAGGAGTTTCTGGACAGGCCCTATAGCGGTTCCAAAGCAGCTATACCCACAAATAAAGAAAGCGATACCCCCAAGATATTGTCATCCTTCCGCGAAGCGGGAGGACCTGCTTTTCTCTTGGGGGACGCCATATTTGGCGCCGCTCTAAGAATCTGTCTAAAAACTGCTGGGGCAGGCTTGTAGGTGGATCACAAGAGCAGGCAATGGCAGGAGCAAAGGAAAAATACAGGGATCTCTCCCACTGCGCCGCGCGATAAAACCGCGTGGCTTCGGTCGAGATGACGTTGTTGACTGAGCTTTTAGACAGGCTCTAAGACGTAGGCAGCAACTTCCTGCGTTCCGTCTCCAGGTAGGTGTACCGGATGCGATGGATCACCGTAACCGTAGAGAAGAAGGCAAGCACCCAAAGCGCGGCGGCCATCACTCCCCAGCGGTTGAACAGCGCCCCCAGAATGACGCAGACGATGCGCTCGGGCCGCTCCATAAACCCAACTTTGCAGGTGCCGATCAGCGCCTCGGCGCGAGCCCGCGTGTAGCTCACCATCACGCACGCCGTCATCACGAACGCGACCAGCCCAACATAAAAGAGCCGGTTGCCGCGCGCGTAGAAGACCAACAAACCAAAGAAGATCGCCACGTCGGAGTAGCGATCCATCACCGAGTCGAAGAACGCGCCGAAGACGGAAACCTGGTTCGTCTGCCGAGCCACCCGGCCATCGACCATATCGAAGATACCGGCGCCAATAATAATCAGCCCTGCATAAAAAAACATGCGGTCAGCGTTGCGGACGCGCGCAAAACCGAAGAACAGCGCGGCAACAATATTGATCAGCAGGCCGATGAAGGTCAGTACATTGGGGGAGATGCGGGTAAGGGCAAGACCATTGACAATCTTTTGCAGCAGCCAGCCGCTGCCTTTGCCGAATGCACTTGTCCAGGTCAAAAACTTGCCTCCGAAACGGACGTCCTTGCTGCCGCTCCCTGTTTACACCAACCATGCAGTGGACTCAATCACAATCTTCCGCAGAGCGCTGCTCCGCCCTGCGGAAGCTGTAGAAATCACCGCTGAAACTGCCTATTCCGTGGCTTCTCCGGCGGTATCGTGAATCGTGACCAGCTTGAGCACCTCAAGCTCGCGATTGCCGTTCGGCGTCACCACGGTGGCGACATCGCCAACCTTTTTGCCCAGCAGGCCGCGCCCGATCGGCGAGGTTGTAGAGATCAGTCCCTGGGACACATCCGACTCTTCGCTGGTAACGAGCTTGTAGCTGATCTCTTCATTCTTGCTGGAGTCGAAGACCGTGACCGTCGCTCCGAAACCCACCTTGTCGTGCGGAATGTTGACCAGGTTCACCATGGCAAGCTCACCCATCCGCTTCTTCAACTGGCCCAGACGCGCGTTGACGAAGACCTGACGCTGCTTCGCCATGTGATACTCGGCGTTTTCGCTCAGATCGCCCAGGGCGACTGCCTTCTTGATCTCGGCGGGAAGCTCGGTCGTAAGCTCGTATTCAAGCTGCTTGATCTCTTCTTCAAGCCTCTTCTTTACTTGTTCTGGCATAGAGCCTCCGATCGCTGGCGTGCTCGCAGCGTACGTGCGGCAGCGGGTTTGAGATGAAAGATTGATTATACGATGCAAAGCGCTTTGAGGATACCTCGGGCCGGTATCGCCACTGGTGCTTGGACCTTGGAAAACTAAGATTCAGCGCGATTTACGAGCGCATATAGAGTAGATTGCGACCCAGAACGGACTCTGAGCCAACTAACACATCGAGATTGGGTGTCTCTGACTTCCCAGATTTGAGCGTCACATTTGAGCGTCACGGTCTCACCGGAAATGGAGCGGCCACACCGTAAAATAGTCGGAACACCATGCATCGGCACTCATCGATGGAGGCGCGGTCTTGAAGTTTCTGGGAACACTGTTGCTGCTAGTTTTGATCGCCGCCGCCGTTGCCGGCTACGTGATCTATATCCCGTTTGGCCCCGGCGCGGAGACCTTCGTCGACATCGCCCCCGGCACCGGAACGCCCGCTATCGCTGCGCAATTGGAAAAGAGCGGCGTCATCCGCAACCGCTACGGCTTCGACCTGCTGCACCTGATCAAGCACGGTAAGCTCAAGGCCGGAGAGTATCGCTTCGACCACGCCACGCCCATGACCGAGGTCTATGAGCGCATCGTGCGCGGCGACGTCTACGTCGTCTCCCTGAAGATTCCCGAAGGCTACAACATCTTCGACATCGCTCAGGCCGTTGCCACCGCCGGGCTCGGATCGCGCGACGACTTTCTCGCCGCGGAGCGCCAGCACACCGAACTCCTCTCCTGGCTTCCCCAGGCTGGACAGGGCGGCACAGCCCCGCAATCGCTCGAAGGCTATCTCTTTCCCGACACGTATCACTTCTCCCGCCACACCACCCCGGTGCAGATGCTCACCGTGATGGTGCGGCGCTTCCGCCAGGTCAGATCTCAGCTTGGCTTGAGCGGCGACGTGCAACAGACCGTCATCATGGCTTCCATCGTAGAAAAAGAGGTCAGCCAGGATGAGGAGCGTCCGCTGGTCGCCGGTGTCTTCGTCAATCGACTGGCGCGAGGCATACCGCTGGCCACCGACCCCACGGTGATCTATGCCGCCCTGCTCGAAGGCCGTTGGCGAGGCACCATCTACGCGTCGGATCTCCGGTCCACCTCGCCCTACAACACCTACAAGCGTGCGGGACTGCCTCCGGGCCCGATCTGCAATCCGGGAGTCGCAGCGTTGCGTGCCGCGATGGCTCCGGCAGAGACCCACTACCTTTATTTTGTGAGCGATGCCGCAGGCCGCAGTCGCTTTTCAACCGACCTGAAGCAGCATTCCGAGCAGGTGCAGGCCTATCGCCAGGCCCAAAAAGCGCAGCGCCGCTGAACCGGTCCTCTGATTTCCTCTTAATTTAGCGAAACGGAATGCTGTCTCCGAACATCCAACGTAATGAATCGAGAAACTTAGCTGCACCCGTTTGCGTATCCGCAGTGATATCGACGTACGTCCGCCGATAGATATACTTGAAGTTTGTGCCTATGAGGATAAAACAAGTGTTAGCGGTGGGATTGATTGGCATGGTTCCGGCGCTGACCGGATGCATGAGTCATACCCGCATCGTCCCCCGCACCCACCTCGCCGAGCTGGTCATGAGTTCGACTCTTGATCAATTAATTCTGCAGGTCAATACCCAGTTCAACGCCCTCCAGACCATGAAGGCCACCGTTGAAATCTCTGCTACCACCGGCAGCTCCCTGCAAGGACACGTCACCGATTCTCCCAGCTTCAGCGGTTACATCTTCATGCGCAAGCCCGAAGATCTGCGCGTCATCCTCCTGGTCCCGGTCCTGCGCAACCAGGCGATGGACATGGTGAGCGACGGTAAGACCTGGAAGCTCTGGATTCCCCCTAGAAACCGTGCCATGGAAGGCACCAGCCAGGTCACAGCCCCATCCAAGAACGGCCTCGAAAATCTCAGGCCCTCCGTCTTCTTCGACTCCCTGATGGTGCGCGGCCCCGAGTCCAACGAGATCGTCTCCCTCACCTCCGACATTCGCATCGTCGAAGATCCGAAGAAGAAAAAAGATCTGGTCGAAGAGCCCGACTACGATCTTCAGATCCTGTCGCAGCCCAATGGGCAGACCGCACACACGCTCCGCGTCATCCACATCAGCCGGACCAACCTGCTGCCCTATCAGCAGGATATCTACGACGACAGCGGCAAGGTCGCCACCCGGGCGACGTACAGCCACTACCAGAACTATGGCGACATTCCGTTTCCCTCGAAGATCGTCATCACTCGTCCCCTGGATAAGTACAGCCTCACCGTCACCATCACCAAGCTGTCGCTGAACCAGAAGCTGGACAACGATCAGTTCGAGATGAAGATCCCGGATACGGTTCCAATGCAGAAGATGAATTAGGGAGCCTCTGATTTAAGTCAGGCTCTGTTTACGGCACGGCTTCAGCCGTGCCGTAAGTGAATTGCCGCAATGCGGCTTTAGCCGCTGAGGGAATCTTCGGAGACTTAATCGACCTTCCCTAAGTACGTCATCTCAATCGGAACGTTTCTAAACCACGTCATCCCGATAAACCACGTCATCCCGACCGAAGCCGCGCAGTCTTATCGCGCGGCGCAGCGGAGATACCCCTGTATTTCTCCGTTACCCGCAGGATGATAATCCTCAAAGCCGGCTCCGAAGCGCAAAAGCACGAACAGCATCCATTCAAATCGTTATTCCGTCCCCGGTGCAGCGGTAAAACCCCTTCGCAACGTCTAATCGAATAAGATAAAGAACGTTGTTTATGGAGAGCGTATGGCATCGGTAATGGCGAATATTGAGGCGTTGAAGGGGACACATCAAGAGCTGCGGACGCGCATGGAGAAGACGGTGGAAGACTTCCGGGCAAACCTGCTTTCGGCGCGGACAGGGCGGGCGAACGTGCATATGCTCGACCAGATTCGGGTGGACTACTACGGCACCGATACTCCCGTCGCCCAGATGGGCCAGGTGAGCACGCCCGAGCCGACGCTGATCCTGGTGCAGCCTTACGACGTCGGCATGGTATCCGCGATTGAAAAGGCGATTCGCACGTCCGGGACGGGACTGAATCCGATGACGGACGGCAAGGTGATCCGGGTGCCTGTACCTCCGATGACCGAGGAGCGGCGCAGGGACGTGGTTAAGCAGTTGAACAAGACGCTCGAAGACCACAAGACCGCGATCCGCAGCATTCGCCGCGACGGCAACGACCAGATCAAGAAGGCCGCGAAGGACAAGCTGATCTCGGCTGACGATGAGAAGCGGGCCACCGAAGAAGTGCAGCAGCTAACCGACGCCGAAATCAAACGGATCGAAGACCTGTTTAAGGCCAAGGAAAAAGAAGTAATGACGGTCTGAGAACCTGTCGGGGGAAGTTTTGCCCGGACAGCTCGCTTTGCAGTCTCGTTGATGGGTGCGGGGACGCGGACGGCTGCATGAGTGGAACTGGGGTGGGGGAGCCCCATGTTCCTTGGCCATGGATGGAGCAAGAACTACAGGAGAGTACTGAAAAGCCGGTTTTGCTTAAGGGCACGGCTTCAGCCGTGCCATAAGCGCTTTGCTTGCATTGCGGCTTCAGCCGCTGAGGGCTCTTTCCGCGCCGCAACAGAGTTTTTCAGCGTCCTCTGAAGGTCCGACCTATCAAGCATCGAGGAAACCTGCTCTATACCCCCTGGTAGACCAATCCTACGAACATGTCAGGGCTAACGAAGCCTTTACCCCACTTGTCGTCGTAACTGGCGGTGGGCTTGGCGGCTACGGCTTCATCGAGCGACTTGCCTTGCTTTTTGAGCGCAGCCACCTTGTCGCGAATCGCCAGCAGCATCTCCTGAGATTCAGCGAGTTGCGTCTTGTTGCCGACCGGGCCGTGGCCGGGGATGAGGATCGTGGAGTCGGTGCCGACGGCAAGGTTGCGCTCGGTGGCGCGGATCATGCCATCGATATGGCCGCCGGTCGAATAATCGATGAAAGGATAAGCTCCGTTGAACCAGCTATCGCCCGTGTGCAGAATATCGGCGTCGGCGAAGTGGACAGAGATGTCCGTGTCCGTGTGGGCTGGGTCGTAATGCGTAAGGATGAGGGTGTTGCCATTGAGCTTCAGGCTGATGTTGTTGGTGAAGATCTTGGTGGGGAGAGCACCAACGGGCGCAGGCGGAAAGTGGGCCTTGAATGCGGTGATCTCCTGCGGTGTGCTGAGGCGCTGGCGAGTCTTTTCGTGGGCGACGATGGTGGCTCCGGCAGCATGAATCCACTCGTTGCCATCGGTGTGGTCGTAGTGCCAATGCGTATTGATCAACCACTCGATCGGGTCGGGGCTGATCGCGGAGAGAGCTGCGGTGATCTGTGGACGCGACGTGGAGATCCCGGCATCGACCAGCAGCTTGCCCTCATGGCCGGGAAGGACGGCGATATTGCCTCCCGAGCCGATCAAAACGCTGATATTGCCGCGGAGTTTCTGCGTGGTGATCTTGCCTGTGGCTGCGTCGACCCGCGCCTGGATGACCATGGGCGGCTCGTCCTGTGACTGGGCTTGGCCCTGTGCCTGTTGTGCAAAGAGCGTGCGGGGCGCCATCCAGGCTGCGGTTGCTGCCGTGGCGGTCGTTCCGAGAAAGCTGCGGCGGGAAAGTAGGCGTGCTGGATAGGTCGTCATGGAGCCTCGTATGTCTTATGTAAGCTGTTGTCTATCAGATGGGCTGATCGCAGAGTTGGATGCAACGGCTCTCACAGTGTCCCTGTTCGCTCGCCCATAAGCAGTCTCATTTCATTTGGCGGCGATTCTACCAAGTCGTACCTGCGGCGAGGTATACTTTGCGGCCTATGGGAAATTCGATCGTATCGCGTTTTGTTGTGGGTGGAGTTTGTCTCGGTTTGTTTACCGGCTTCGGGCTGGCTCAGAAGCATGCCGGGGCCGCGGGATCAGCGGCCTTGCTGATCGTCAATCAGGGAGACCGTAATGTCAGCGTTGTCGATCCGGCCACCGGTCGCCAGGTAGCTACGATCACCGAAAACGTGCCCGCAGTGCATGTGCACGAGGCAGCCGCATCGCCGGACGGGCGGACGGCGTATCTCCCCGTCTATGGCAGCACCGGAGTGGGCAAGCCCGGGCTGAACGGACAAACGATGATGGTCGTCGATATCGCCAGCCAGAAGCTGGTGGGGAACGTGGATTTTGGCCACGAAGTCAGGCCGCACTGCCCCGTCTTCGATCCGACCAGCGGGCTGCTCTATGTAACGACAGAGCTGGACAACACCGTGACGGCGATCGACCCCCGGACGCTGAAGATCGTCGGGACCATTCCCACCGGGCAGGAGCAGTCGCACATGCTGGCGATCTCAAGCGACGGGAAACGGGGCTATACGGCCAACGTCGGTCCGGGCACGGTCTCGGTGCTGGACCTGAAGGCGCGAAAGACGCTGGCGATCATTCCAATTTCGAAGACGACGCAGCGCATCTCGGTCTCGCGCGACGACTCGATGGTCTTTACATCGGATCAGACCGAGCCCCGGCTGGCGGTTATCGATACGGCGACCAACAAGGTTAAAACCTGGGTGACCCTGCCCGGGACAGGTTATGGAACCGCTTCGACGCGCGACGGACGCTGGCTGCTGGTGGCGATACCGTCGAAGGACGAGGTCGCCGTCGTCGATTTGAAGAGCATGAAGGTGGCACGGACCATTGCAGTGCCGAAGGCCCCACAAGAGGTACTGGTGCGCCCCGATGGCAAGGTCGCCTACGTCTCTTCCATGGTCGAGGGACGCGTTGGCGCCATCGATCTGGTGGGCTGGAAGGTGCAGGACGTGATCGTCGCCGGCAAAGGCGCCGACGGGTTGGCCTGGGCCAAGTAGAACTTGGGCAGTAACAACTGCAAACTCACCATAAGTATCATTTTAATAAACAACTTATAGAACAGAACCGGGCCTCTCGCGTCTCATCGCAAGAGGCCCGGTTCTGTTCTATTATGCGTGTTAGTTTGAACTTGCCCTGCTCATTTGAAAACTTGCTGCGAATCTGCAAGGCAGGACCCTCAGAATCCTTAGGGAGTCTCTGATTAAGTCAGGCTCTGTTAAGGGCACGGCTTCAGCCGTGCCGTAAGTGACTTGCCCGCAATGCGGCTTTAGCCGCTGAGGGAATCCTCTGAGACTTAATCAGACCTTCCTTAGAGCGGTTTTTCTCATGATGTACGGAATTCGGCAGCCAATAGCGCCAACGGCCCTGACTATACCAGCCTAGGGCGAAGCCCTGGGTATGCAAACCCCAAAAACATGAGGGCTGAAAGCCCGATCTATCCCCCCTGCCACAGGTCACCAAGCACCGTTAGCAAAACCGCTCCTAAACTCTTTCACCACGTCATCTCGACCGAAGCCGCGCAGTTTCATCGCGCGGCGCAGTGGAGAGATCCCTGTATTTCCGTCTTTGCTTCTGCTTTTGACTGTTCCCGACCGATTCAACTCGCGCTAAGCTCTCAGTCTTTAAACGGATACTACGTGGTGTGGTCAAGAATAATCTTCCATCCCGCAGCCGTCTTTTCGAGCACCATGGTGAACATCCCTTCGGCGCTGCCACCCTCTTTTTTGCCGCGATCAAGCCGATACTTGCCGAGGACAATCGCGAACTGTGCGTCGAGCGGCCGTGCCTCCAGTTCGGAGTAGGTGAGCGTTCCCATGGCGGCCTTGGTCGGGTAGTCATGCCGATACTCCTCGACCAGCCCGGCAAAGCCCCGGGAGATCTGCCGCGTAACGACGAGCGTGTCGGGTGCATCCTTGTAACTCTGGGCAAACGCGGCAATGTCGCCCCGGTTCCACGCTGCCTGCTGCGCCAGCAGCACTTTAACGACATCGAGCTGGTCGCGCGAAGCCGTCGTGAGCGCCTGGAGGTCTTGCGAGTACATAGCGGGCGACGCCAGCAGAACTGCGGCGAAAAGAGTTATAGCGACGGAAAAGCGGGACAGGCGAAACATGAGGTCACCTCAAAATCGATATGGCCAATGTAGCAAAGATGGCCGGAAACCTGCCCGAAGCCATGCAAACCACCATCTCATCGGCCCTACAAATACACGTCATCTCGACCGAAGCGCAGCGGAGTGGAGAGATCCCTGTATCTTCGCTTTTACCTTGCCGCACACATCAACCACGCAGGCCAGGTCGTTGTTAACGTGCCTCTTCGTCGGGCTTGGTACCTGCGGTAGGAACGATCCAGATGACCGTGACCAGAGCGATATCGGCCAGCGCAATCGAGGGATGGTAGTAAGCAAGAGGCATCGCAAGAGCGTAAAACGCAAGGCTGAGCAGATGTTTGCGCTGAACGGCGACGTCCAGCGGCTGGAGCGTACCGGCAAGGCGGAGCCGGCGCTCGATGGCCAGGCGAAGCAGCAGGAAGCTGAAACCCGTAACCACCATCGAAGCCGCATAGAGTGCGATGGAGAACGCGTCACCCTCCTTTTCGAGCACGTAAGAGGTAAAGAACGGCAGCAGTGAGAGGCAGAACAGAAAGCCCAGATTGGCAGAGAGGACGCGCTGGTCGGCTTGCTCGATGCGCCGGAGCAGATGATGGTGGTTCAGCCAGTAAATAGCCGTGAAGCTGAATGAAATGAAATAGATAGACAGGATAGGCAGAATGTCGCGAAGACCGGCGAAGCCGTTCGCGTGCGGCACCTTCAGCTCCAGCACCATGATGGTGATGATGACGGCGATCACACCGTCGGAGAAGGCTTCGAGGCGGGATGTGGAAGTAAGTTGATCGGCCATGAAGTCTGGGTACGCTGTCATGCAGCATAAATGAAGTTTGGCTGGAAGAGGCTGCTGAAAAGGTGGCCTTCCTTGACTACGGAAAAGATTACCGAAACGTCCAGTTTTGTTAAGGGCACGGCTTCAGATGTCGGCCGTGCCGTAAATCTTCTGCTTGCAGAGCCCCTCACAGGCTGCGGAAAACTCATGTTTTGCTTAAGGGCACGGCTTCAGCCGCTGAGGGCTCTTTCCGCGCCGCAACGGAGCTTTTCAGTAGTCTCGCGAAGGCCTACGTTCGGCCAATCGATCCGAACTTGGGCAGCTAAACCTCTTGAGACACGCACTTAGGCGTTGAGGGCTGCTTGTCGGCATAATTCACATATTCCCAAACAAAAGAAGAGCCGGAGAAGTCTCCCGCGTCTTTCAATCTCCCGCGACTACAAGCAATCCCGCTTTGCCGTCAACCCTGCGACAATCCCTGAGCGGGAAAAGGTGAATAAAAAGCGAAATCAAGAGAGCGCAAAGCGCTGATCCCTTCAATTCCACAGCCCGTTCAAAAATTCCCATTTAGGTAATAAGGACTGCAATCCAGCCCACAAATGGAAGTAGTTTTCCACTCTAAAGCAAATCAGATCGCAACTACTTGCATAAGCAAATAATCGACAGTTACATCAGTCACATTAGCGGTTTTATATTTCAGTATATATCTGATTCTATTGGACTTATGTCGAATTCAATCCTATGCTCAATCCATCGAATCTGTCCAGCAAAATCGACAGAGAGAAATACAACTTTTGGGGTATCTCATCATGAAGAACATCGTCCGCGCTTTCGTCGTCGTCCTCGCCCTCACCGGTGCCGCTGCCTCCTCTCAGATCTCCTCCTCCGCCAACACCACCACGGTCGTCGCTTCCAAGACCAGCGCCATGCCTATCCCCACCTGCCCCCTCAACGATCCCAATGCCTGCAACATCCGCGGTGGCTGGTAAGCAAGTAGGCCACTGTTCGGTATAAATCGTGCAAAATAATGCATGCCGGCACGATTTAAGTATTGTGCCCCCCTGTGGAATAGGCTAGGCTTTTATTAGTCACAGGGGACTGCTCGATGAATGAAACGTGGCTAGTATCGTTTTTCACTTATCTCGAACCGCTGCTCTGCGCCTTGGCGATTATTTCCCTCGTGCGCAGCAAGGTTTCGCGAAATTTCTTATATCTGGTTGCATTTCTGGCCGTCAGGCTGGCATCTGGGCTAGTTTGCCTGGGTATCATCAAGCTACACTTCATTGAAGAGCACCTGGCGTATCGAATTTACTTCTGTGTCTATTGGTCTTCATACGCCCTCGAAGCGATTCTCTCGCTTCTTGTGATCTACAGCATTTTCAAGCTATCGATGGCCCCTTTGAAAGGGCTCCAGACACTTGGCATGTTGATATTCCGTTGGGTAGCGGCAATATCAGTTGCGGTCTCTATCGGTGTGGCTGTGGCGCCGCATCATTCCGGCTTGCAGTTCATGATCGGGATGGTCTCTCAGCTTCAGCAGACATCGAGTGTGCTTACACTCTGCCTTCTTCTGTTCGTCTGCTTCGCGATTCGCCCTATGGGGCTCTCTTATCGCAGCCGAATCTTTGGGGTAAGCCTCGGGCTTGGCCTCATGGCAACAGTTTGCTTGGTCGATGCAGCGTGGCTCTCGCATAACGCTGATATGTATTCAACTCTTAACATGGTTAACGGTCTCGCCATGTGCGTTACGCTTTGCGTCTGGACGGCTTACTTTGCCTTCCCCGAACCCAAGCGTCGCCTCATCGTTCTGCCCACCACGTCGCCCTTCCTTCGTTGGAACCAGATTTCGATGGCTCTCGGCGACGATCCTGGCTACGTCGCAGTCGGCGGCATCGCACCAGAACTCTTTGCTCCTGCGGAGATTGAGATCATGAAGCGGGCATCCGCCATGATGCCGGCCAAGAACCTGGAAGCACCATCCAACCTACGGTCCATATCTGCATAACGGACTAAGCAGCCCAAGCCTTATTGCAACCCCAAACTAGCAACAGCGAAAGCTGTTGCCAGTTTCGTTTCTTCCCGTGCCACCGACTCCTCGCTGTGTCTGCCGCAGTTGTTGGCTTTCAAATTAACCAGTTCAGAAAATCGGAAACTCCACACATTCTCAAGACTCTATAAAGAAGCTGTCTATAGTGGTCCAAAGCAGCTATACCCAAATAAAGAAAGCAATACTCCAAAATATTGTCATCCTTCGCCGCAGGCGGAGGATCTGCTTTGCTCTTGGGGTACACCATATTTGGAAGCTCTAAGGCGCCTCTGATTAAGTCCGGCTCTGTTAAGGGCACGGCTTCAGCCGTGCCGTAAGTGACTTGCCCGCAATGCGGCTTTAGCCGCTGAGGGAATCTTCGCAGACTTAATCAGACCTTTCCTAAACGCTTTTAAAAGACTGTCATCTCGACTAAACCGAACGTTCAGGTCGCCACCTCAACAGAAATAAACCATGAGACGTCATCTCGACCGTAGCCGCGCCGATACGATTCGTTCCGAGTCCACAACAAGACACAAAAAGGCCGTCCACCAGGGACGGCCTTCTACTATTTGTTGCGACTGAGCTTACTCCCGTTCAGACCGCTTCCAGTTGATCAGGTCGCCCAGCGTTGTGCTGCTGCTCGATGAGGAGGAGGAAGAAGACGATGAGTTCGAAGAGCCCTTCGGAGACCTCTCGCGTTCCTTATAGCTCTCAACCTCGGCTCGGCTGGCTTCTTCGCCTACCGCCCGAATGCTGAGGCCGACCTTCTTCTCTTCCTGGTTCATCTTGACGATCTTGAACTCGTGCTCGGAATCGACATCCATCGCCACCGGCTGGTGGTGAGCGTCGACCGCCTCGGAGACGTGGCACAGGCCCTCGACTCCTTCGGCGATCTCAACGAAGGCGCCAAACTGCGCTGTGCGCAGGATCTTGCCCTTGATGACGTCGCCAACCCGGTGCTGTGCGAAGAACGTGTCCCACACATCCGGCTGAAGCTGCTTGACGCCCAGTGACAGGCGGCGGTTCTCCGGCTCAACGCCCAGAACGATCGCCTTCACCTTCTCGCCCTTCTTCAGGACCTCGGAAGGATGCTTGATGCGCTTGGTCCAGCTCAGGTTCGAGACATGCACCAGACCATCAATCCCGTCTTCGATCTCGATGAACGCTCCGAAGTCGGTCAGGTTGCGAACCCGGCCCTCAATGATGGCGCCAATCGGATACTTATCTTCCAACTGCTCCCAGGGGTTGTCCTGCAACTGCTTCATGCCCAGCGAGATGCGGCGGTCGTTCGGGTTCACGCTCAGGATGATCGTGTCGACTTCGTCACCCGGCTTGACCAGCTTGGACGGATGCTTCATCCGCTTCGACCAGGTCATCTCCGAGACGTGTACCAGTCCCTCGATGCCCTGTTCCAGTTCGACAAACGCGCCGTAGTCCGTCACCGAAAGCACCCGGCCGCGAACCTGCGCCCCAATCGGGTAGCGCTCGATCGCATCCAGCCACGGGTCAGGCGTCAACTGCTTGAAGCCCAGCGAAACTCGCTGCTTATCCTTGTCGAACTTCAGCACCTTCACCTGAATCTCGTCGCCGACGTTCACCAGGTCGCGCGGATGCGTCAACCGGCCCCAGCTCATGTCGGTGATGTGCAGCAGGCCGTCGAGGCCGCCCATATCCACGAA
Organism: Terriglobales bacterium; assembly: GCA_041691575.1. Taxonomy (GTDB): domain Bacteria; phylum Acidobacteriota; class Terriglobia; order Terriglobales; family Acidobacteriaceae; genus Edaphobacter. The sequence goes on along the minus strand of JBEPUJ010000005.1, from coordinate 20,513 downwards.
CGCGCCGTAGTCGGTCAGGTTCTTGACGGTTCCGGTCAGAACGCTGCCCTCTTCGAGGGTCGCCAGAGTGACCGATTTCTTGGCATTCTGGTCTTCTTCCAGCAGTTCCTTGCGGCTGATGACAACATTGCCGCGCTTCTTGTTCAGCTTGATGACGCGAACTTCGATCTCGGTGCCGATGTAGCCGTCCAGATTGCGAACGGGACGAACCTCGACCTGCGAGCCCGGCAGAAATGCCTTGATGCCGATATCGACGGTCAGACCGCCCTTGACGCGGCTCAGAACCATACCTTTTACCGGTGTCTTGTCGTTGGCAGCCTGCTCCAGCTTGTCCCAGACCTTATGGCGCAGCGCCTTTTCGTAGCTGACCAGGTAGCCGCCTTCGGCCTCTTCGCGCTCAACCACAACCTCAACCGCATCGCCAACCTCAAACTTCGATACGCCATTGATGTCCAGCACCTGCGCCAGAGGGATAAGACCTTCCGACTTGAGCCCGATATCGACAACAACATGCTTGTCCGTCACCTTGAGGACGGTGCCGGTTACGATCACCTCTTCCGCGGTCAAATTCTGGGCAGCGGCGGATTCAGCAGCCTGTTCGCGGTCGAAGTTCGCCAGCGCAGCCGCAAAATCGGCTGCATCGTAGTTCAGATCGTCATCGGATTCATTGGCTGCTGTGGCTGTAACCGTTGCAACGTGGCCAGATTCGGCGCTTTCGTCGGATGCGGCGGCAGCGCTGGTTGGTGCGGCGTGCTCAACAGATTCACTCGACGCGGCCGGAAATGCTTCCTGGGCAGTCTCGTGCTGTTGGGTTGGGGTGGATTCAGAAGACAGATCGGCGTGAGCCGCTGTCGCTTCGGGCGCTAGGGTTTCCAGTTCGGTGGTCAGGGGTTTGCTCTCGGTGTGTTCAGGATTATGGTCGTCTACCATGGTGGATGCGGACTCCGGGATCCAAGGATTCATTCATCTCAAGCGGCGCTTGCTTCGGGAACAATCAGCAGTCCGGAGAGGACGCTGGTTGCTTCTCTATCCCCGTTACAGCTTCGGCAGGTAGGAATGAGCTACATCTAGCAGAGGAGCGGCTGCACTTGGGTCCCACACGCAGTGGCTCACCTAAAAGCATAGAACTTTGAGTTCGATACGTCAACCAACCCGGCCGACTATCTTTAGGGAGCCCCTGATTAAGTCAGGCTCTATATAAGGGTTAAGTCACGCTCTGTTAAGGGCACGGCTTCAGCCGTGCCGTAAGTGACTTGCCCACAATGCGGCTTTAGCCGCTGAGGGAATCTTCGGAGACTTCATCAGACCTGCCTTAGAGCAGTCCGCGAAGGGACAGAGTCGAACCGTCAAATGCCAAGGGTCAAGGGCCAACGGCCCGTTCTATACCGCATCGAGGAAACCGCTTTAGTACCCCTGGTCTTCCCGGAAGGCCGTGACTTTGTTGTCCACAAAGGTGACCGCCATCGGTTTGCCGACGTTGGCATAGACCACCAGACGGTTTCCGTAGTCCTTGCTGACGCTCTTGCTCACCTGTCCGAGCGAGAGTTGCACCTGCCGCTCGTTCATCCCGAGAATGACCTGGTGCGAGTCCACCGCCTTCCATATCTCCGAACCCCAGTGCTGGTAGAGCTCATGGGGATCGTCGTAGAAGAAGATCTCGTCGGTATAGAAGGTGTATTGGCTGCCCTCGCGATAACCCACCGGCACCGCATACTCTTTGGCCGCGTCGGACGCTTGAGGCAGAGTGAAGACCAGCGAAACCTGCCGGTCGCCGCCCGGAATCCGGAAGGTTGCGCTCTTCGGAGCGACTTGCTCCACAGCATTTTTGATGACCATCGGCTCCGCGCCGAGCAGCGTCCCCGCGCTTTTTGCGTACGCGACGGTATGTCCGGCATACGGATAGTAGTCCAACTGTCCGCCTGCCGAGACCCACACGGTGCTGCCGACCAGTGTCTTGATCTCGGCCATCGAGTCCGGCCGCTTCTTCTTCAGAAAGACCAGATCGTCATCAGCGATCTTCTCGGTCGCCGCAGTGGGCACAGGCTTCATCGGAGCATTGCGCTCGCGGTAGATCATGCCTACGCGAATGCCGACCGCCGCTATCAATATCAGGGTTCCCGCAATCGCCGCCTTTTTGCCAGTATCCATCCTCGTCTCCTCTTAGAAAACTTTCACCACGTCATCTCGACCGGAGCCGCGCAGCCTTACCGCGCGGCGCAGCGGAGAGATCCCTGTATCCCGCTTTTGCCCCTGCCTATGCAGCCTCTACTACTCTCTCATTCAATCGGCGGGTTCGGCCACACTCAATTCCTTGTTCGCTTCAATCAACGACTCCGCCGTCAAAGCGTCCGCGCGCCGCAGAGCAGGGAAGAAAGCTGCCGCTGCGCCCATCACGACCAGCGTCCCGATACCGCCCACCACGACTGCTCTTACCGCTCCCCACCAGTGAGCCGTAAGTCCGCTCTCGAATTCACCGAATTCATTCGACGCTCCGACGAACAGCCAGTTCACCGCGCTCACCCGTCCACGCATCTCGGGCGGCGTGGCCAATTGCAATATGCTGCCGCGAATCACCACGCTCACCATATCGCTGCCGCCCACAACCACCAGCGCGATCAGGCTCACCCATATGCTCTTCGAAAGCCCAAAGACGATCGTCGCCGCCCCAAAGATCCCAACGCAGGAGAGCATCAGCCATCCGGCTCGGCGCTTGATCGGCCTTACCAGCATGATTAAGGAGACCACCATCGCGCCCAGCGCAGGCATGGCCCGGAGCAGCCCCAGTCCGCGCGGCCCGGCATGAAGCAGGTCGGTCGCAAAGATCGGCAGCAGAGCCACTGCGCCGCCCAGCAGCACGGCAAACAGGTCCAGCGAGATCGAACCTAGCAGCAGCTTGGTCCGCCAGACATATTCAAGCCCGGCCAGCACCGTCTTCGAGCTGAACTGCTTCTTCGACGAGACATCCGTCTTTGCCCGAATCATTCCCACCAGAATGAGAAAGCCGGTAAGCATCGTCAGGGTAAATGCGTAGACGATGGCCTCGCCGTTCCATCGCGCCATCATGCCCGTCATCTGCAACGTAAACAACAGGCCGCCGACCGCCGGACCGGCCATGTTCGCAATCTGATAAATCGTCGCTCCCCACGTCACGGCGTTCACAAAATGACCCTTCGGCACCAGGCTCGGCAGCATCGCGCTCGAAGCCGGGCCGCTGAACGCTCTGCCCAGCCCGATGCCCAGCAGCACCACATAGATCGGCCACACTCGGCCATTGGAGATATAAGTCTTTGTCAGCGACAGCCAGAGCAACACCCCGGTACAAACTGCCTGCAATCCATAACAAAGCAGGATGATCCTGCGCCGGTCGAACCGGTCGGCGACATGCCCCGCCGCCAGCATCAGAAAGAGTCCCGGAAGAAAAAGCGCCAGACCTGTAAATCCGAGGTCCAGCGCCGAGTGCGTGATCGCATATACCTGCCATGCCACCGCGACCGATTGCGCCTCAGCCCCCAGAATGGCCATCAACCGTGCTGACTGGTACAGTCGAAAATCCCGCGACCGAAAGGCGCTTCCCGCAGTCGCATTCTGCATCGTTACCGCACTACCGCCCACCGCGCTGCTGCCCGTCCTACTGCCACCTTCAGACATGACTTATGTTTTCACACTTATCGAACGCGGAGGAGACACACCGTTGCCGTTGTTGCTGTTGTTGCCGTTGTTGTTGCTGCTGTCGCTGCTGTTGCCGTTGCCTGTCCCTTTGTTTGTCATTCCGCAGCGAAGCGGAGGAATCTGCGTTTGCCCCTGTACTTTTTGCCTTGTCATTCTTCCGCGAAGCGGGAGGACCTGCTTTTGCTCTATCGCCCCAGATAAACCTTGTACTGCGTCTCGACCACGCCAGTATTCCGCGCCAGCATCAGCTTCGATTGGTTGTACTCATAGAGCGTCTGCACCAGTCGCGTTTGCGAATCGGCCAGCGTGGCCTGTGCCTGCACGACCGGAAGATTGTCCGACACGCCGGCCTGAAAACGGTCGGTCGCCTGCTGCAAGACCGCCGTGGCCAGATCCACATTGCTTTGGGCCACTTTTACCAGTTGCTCCGACGACTGGACATCGAGCATCGCACTGCGAATCTGTTGCTCAATCGTCACCTTCAGCGAAGTAATCTGCTGGTGGAGAGCACTCATCTGCGCATCCGCGACCTCGCGCTCTCCGCGAAACTGCGCCTCTTGAAAGATTGGAATCTTCAGGCTTCCCATGGCCGAAAACTCGCCGTGATAAAGTCCCCGCGTCTCTCCCAGCACGCCATAGTGACCGCCGAAAGAGAGCGTCGGTAGACGCTGGTACTTCACCGCTTTCTGCGTCCGCTCGGCGACCTCCATCTGGGCCTGCAGGCTCAGCAGATCCTTGCGGCGCGCATAGGCCAGCGCCTTTGCCCGATCCAGCGGAAGCTGCGCAAACTCCGCGAAAGGAGTCTTATCGGTCAGCGTCAGCTCCTGGTCCGCCGGCAGCCCGATCAGCCGGTTCAGCGCAATCTTGTTTTTGGCAAAGATATTTTCCGCGTTGATGACCGTCTGCTGCTGTGTTTGTAGCTGCACCCGTGCCCGCAGCACATCAAGATTCGTACCCACGCCCGCATCATGCGAGGCCACAGCCTGTCGCAGCACCACCTCATCTGCCTTCGCCAGCGCCTGCGCATTTTCAATCTGCGAAGCGTCCGCCAGCGCCAGCAAATATTGCGTTCCCACGTTCAGGACTACGGTTCCCTGCGCGTTCAACGTCGTCATCGACGCGACCGTATCGGCCTTCTGCGCCGCTCGATACAGATAATAGGCGGGAACGTTGAAGAGCTGCTGATTCACATTCAACCGCGCCGCAGTGGTGTCCACCTTCACAATCGTCGAAAACTGCCCGGGCGGAAACCCGAACGCCTCCAGCGATTGCGGTTTGAAGCCCATCGCCGCCAGGTTGATCTCCTGCGTCCGGGTGTACGCCTCCGCGCTCAGCGACGGCAGCAGATTGTTCGCCACCGTCAAAACCTGGCCATGAACCATCCGCTGGTTCTGCCGCGCCAGCTCCAGTTGCAGATTGTGCTGCAAGCCGCGATCGATGGCTTCATCGAGACTCAGGGGCAGAGCGCCGTCCGTGGCCCGGACAACGGTGACCCCGCCGGGAAAATTCGCAGGCAGGATATTGGGAACCGGCGCCTGCGGCAGGTCCTTGAATTGATCAATATGGCCGGGGGCTGTTTTTTGCGCCTGTGCGCCGATACTCAGCGTGCAGCACAGCGCCACCAGCGGCCAGGCCTTCACCTTTGTCGAAAAATTACGCAGAAAACCCTCTCGCATTCACTTTGTTTAGATTACCCACCCAGCCATATAGTTGCGGAATCTAAGAATCTGTTTAGAAACTCTTTAACCACGTCATCTCGACCGGAGCCGCACAGTTTTATCGTGCGGCGCAGTGGAGAGATCCCTGTATTTCCGTCTTTGTACTTGCTTTTGTCTGCTCCTGACCGGTGCAATTCGCTTTAATCTCTCAGTTTTTAAACAGATCCTAAAAAAGGTCACAAATCCCAAGTTGTTTGCGGACGTCGATCTGCCATCGGCTAAAATACTTAACACAATCCTATGCGTCTTACATCTATGCGTCTTACATCTATGAACCGCATTGCCCTCTACGCCGCCAGTCTGTTCATCGCCCTTCCTCTCTGCGCCCCCGCCTTTGCGCAAACTGCTTTCAAAGACACTTCCGTGCTCAGGGCCCCCGCCGGAGCCCGTGTCGCCATCATCGAGTTTGAAGACCTGGAGTGTCCCGCCTGCTCCCACGCCTTCCCCATCATCCGCGCCGCGGCCCAGCACTATAAGATCCCGCTGCTCCACCACGACTTCCCGCTCAAGATGCATATCTGGAGCCTGGATGCGGCCATCACCGCCCGCTATCTTCAGGACAAGGTCTCTTTCCAGGCCGCCGAGGACTATCGCCGCGCCGTCTTTGCCAGCCAGAGCGCAATCGCGTCCAAGGAAGATCTGCAAAACTTTACGCGCCGATACTTTCAGTCGCACGGACAGGCGATGCCGTTTGTCGTCGATCCCACCGGCCAGTTCGCCCGCGAGATCCATGCCGACTACCAGCTTGGCGAGCGCATCGGCCTCACCCAGACCCCCACGGTCTTTGTAGTCACGCCAAAGAACTGGGTTGAGGTGACGGACATCAACAAGCTCTACCAGGCCATCGATACCGCTCTGGCCCAGACGCCCGCCCCTGCCCCCGCGGCGCACAACAACATCCGCCGTCCCGCGAAACCCCAGAAGTAGGTCTTCTCTGAAAGCTAACCTCCGGCCTACTCGCGCTGAAGTCCTGCGCTGAAGTCCTGCGTTTAATGTCTTGCCCTGAAGTCCTGATCCTGAGCATGCCTGCCGCGTGCGCTCCCTCGTTGGTGGACGAGGGAGGCGCTTCTCCCCATGAAACATTGACAATCATCAGACAATTGCATGACAACTGCGCTTCGATTAGCTGCAAATCTGGTCTGCACCGTGCATTCAGGCCACTGGCTTGATCCCGGCGCAACGCCATCCTACGAAAATCGGAGCCTAAGTCATGAAAGAGAGAACCCTCCCCACCCTGTTACCCCAACCTCCCGTTCCATCTACCGGAGAAGACGTCAACGAGAAATTTGGCCGCGTCATACGGCGGCGCTCCTTTCTGCAAAGCCTCGGCATGGCCACCGCGGCGCTTCCAACCGCCGCTCTGCTGCCTGCCGGCGCATTTTTTACCGAACGGCAAGCCCATGCTGAAGACGAAGACGATCACCGGGGCGGCCTGTCGCGCGGCGACGCGGCCATCCTGCGATTCCTGGCCGCGGCCGAATTAATTGAGAGCGATCTCTGGCAGCAGTACAACGAGCTTGGAGGAGTCAAGGGAGGCAACCCGGCCTACATCGCGGCGCTCGAAAATCTCGACAGCGACATGCCTCAGTACATCACCGACAACACCGATGATGAGTTGAGTCATGCGGCTTTCCTGAACGCCTACCTGAAGTCCAAAGGCGCGCAGCCGGTCGATCTGGACCGGTTCCGGCATCTTCCCAGCAGCCAGGCCACCGGAGCCAAACAGATCGGGCGCCTGACCAATTTGCTCAACCTTAACGTCGATCTCAGTTGGTATACGCGCTACCGCAGCCAAGAGAATCCCGATCTCGGCGGCAAATTCAAAGGCCCCTTCACCATCACCAATGAACCTGCGATTCCGTTGAACGATACCGACACGCCCCCCAATACGCCGCAGCCAAATCCTCCAACGCTTCCCAAATCCAGGCGGATGCAGGCGATTGCGAACACCGCCGGCTTCCACTTTGCCTTCATCGAGCAGGGTGGATCGAGCCTCTACACCAACATGGCTCTCAAGGCGAGTTCGCTTGAAGTGCTGCGCATCGTGGTCAGCATCGGCGGAGTCGAGGTGGATCACTTCTCGCTTTGGCACGACAAGGCGGGCAACGCCACCTCGGGCACACTGGCCCATCTCGTCGATCCCGTCACCGGACTCACCTTCCCCGACCTCAACGCGCCGGCGACAGAATTGACCCAGACCAACAAGATACTTCCCGAACCGTGCGATTTTCTAAAAAAAGAAAAGCTGCCTCCGTGTTCGGTCATCCGCCCGTCTTCGACAGCAAATGCAGGCGCCGTCGCTGCTGTTAAATCTCTTACGGACGATCTGCTCTTCGCCGGGCAGTCCGGAGAGTTCTTTGATTTCATCATGCAGTTGGCCGTGGAGGCCGACGCCGCTCGACGCGATCTGTAGCTCCCCGCCTTGCAGCAATTGAAAACGGCCCTTCTCCGCTTAGGGCCGTTCTTTTTGCAGGATGGAATCCCGAGTCTGCGACGGCCGTATTTCGATCCGATTTACAGGATCTGCACCAGATTCCCATCCGCCGCATGCCCCGCCGCACCCGGCGTAATCGTCGTCGTCTGCGGCGCGCGCCAGTGGTCGATATAGCTCACCTGGTGTACGCAACTGATGGTGCAGTTCGGCGCGCAGCTCTTCTCGGTGAGAAACTCGCGCTTCACGTCGGCAGTCATATACCCCGCCAGCGGAACCCCCGGATATCCGCGCTGCTGGCTGCAATAGTGCACCAGCCCGAACTCGCAGATGTACAGATAGCGTCCGCCCGCCCGGCAGCGCCAGTCGTTCGTCTTCCCGTTGGCAATCGCCTCTTGAAAATGATTGAAACGCGAATAGCTGCGCCGTGTAAGCTGGCGCACCTGGTCCCAGACGCTGCGCTCGGCCTCGCCCAGCGGCTTCAACTGTCCGCTGCCGTCGTGGATAATCCCAATCGTCGAACTGAAGCCCAGCGCCAGCGCCCGCTTGCTGACGGTCAGCGCATCGTTCGGGTTGGCGATTCCGCCGCCCACAACAGAATTGATGTTGACGTGAAAGTCCGCGTGCTCGGCCAGCATCTGCAGCTTCTTGTCCAGCACCTTCAGGCTCTTTTTGGAGACCTCATCCGGCATCACGTTGTCGATCGAGATCTGCATGTGGTCGAGTCCGGCCTTGTTCAGCCGCTCGATCCGGTCCGGCATCAGCAGATAGCCGTTTGTAATCATCCCGGCAATCGCGCCGGTCTTGCGAATCCGCGCAATGATCTGGTCCAGCTCAGGGTGCAGCAGCGGCTCGCCGCCGGAGATGGTGATGACCGAGGTCCCCAGCCGTCCCAGATGGTCGATGCGCCGCAGCATCTCGTCGAGCGGCACCGGGTCCGAGACATCGTCGAACTCATTGCAGTAAGTACAGGCAAGATTGCACCGCCGCATCGGCACAATATGCGCCATATAGGGGTGCCCGGTCGAGGCCAGCGCCGAGCCGATCGAACCCAGCTCGCGCAGCTTGCGCGTGACGGCCTTCCAGCGCCGCCTGGGGGGCATCGGACGGCGGCCGGCTCCAGTTGTAAGATCAGATTCCATTACCTTCAAGTATATAGAAACCCAGCTTTTCGGACCTCGTCGGACCTTGCACACGCGATCAAGCAGCGCTGCCCCCGCCCGGATAACGCGCAATCAATTTTTGTATTTGTCATCCTTCGCCGCAGGCGGAGGACCTGCTTTTCTCTTGGGTACATCATATGTGGAAGCGCTCTAAGACCACTTTCACCACGTCATCTCGACCGAAGCCGCGCAGTTTCATCGCGCGGCGCAGTGGAGAGATCCCTGTATTCCGTCTTTGTTTTTGCTTTTGCCTGTTCCTGACCGCTGCAATCCACGCCTAGCTCTTAGTCTTCAAACAGGTCCTTACATCGACGGCAGGCCACAACGCCGACGCTACAGATCGGCTACCAGATCCCGCGCCCCATCGCCCAGCGGCCACACCACGCTGGACCTCTTCTTGTTGTCCGGAGTGATGGTCAGCGTCTGCTCCCGCCGGTCCCGCAGTACCACCAGTTCGACGGGCTTGCCCTTGTTCTGATGGACGGTCTTCGACCACTCATTTCCGCTCGTCACCGCAATCCGGTTGACCCGCACCACGACATCTCCGGCCCGCAGACCCGCAATCGCCGCCGGGCTGTTCGCTTCGACGCTGCGCACCAGCAGGCCCGCATTGCCTTCCACCCCAAAAAAATCCGCCAGTTGCGAGCCCATCACTTCTAGCTGGGCTCCGGTAAACGAGGCGCTCAAAACGGTCGTCGACCCCAGCAGATCGCGGTGTGCCCTGGCTCCAAGGCCTGAAAGCGTATCCGAGTGCAAAAATCCGCTGCCCACGTGGGGCGCAGGTCCATCGTCAGGGTCCGGTACGACCAGATGCTGCTCCCATGCCCGCCGCGCTACCTCCTCGCGGTTCGCCAGTTGCGTCGTCATCGTCTGCTGCTGGCCGTCCCGGCTGATGACAAAGGTCACGGACCGGCCTGCCGGAGTCTCGCGCAGCATGCGCCGCAGTTGCTCCTGCCCCTCGATCTGCTGACCATTCATCTCCAGAACGACATCGTGCTGCAGCAGCCCCAGCTTTCCTGCCGGTCCATCGTGGTCGACATGGACGATCTCCGCGCCGCGCGCATCTTTTAACTTCAGGGCCGCCACTTTGTCCGGATTTACATCGCGGATATCGACGCCCAGGTATCCATGGGGCGTTCGTCCCGCCTTCGCAGTCGCCTGCATGCCGGCGACTGCCGGTGCGCCCGCGTGCATCGCCATGGCGTAACCCGGCAGACAGATCACCGCCGCCACAGGCAGAACCAGCGTCCATGCACTCCATCGTAGGCGGTCGTTCATCTGCATCGTCTCGTCATCTGCACGTCTACTGAATATCCGGCGCGCCCTGCAACGCCTGGAAGGATGCCGTCCGGATGTAGGGATTCTCATCCTGCGTTGAAACCGTCCGCAGCACCTCGCGCACGCTCGAATCTGCCTGCACCGGCTCCAACATGCCAATGGCTGTGGTCCGCACCTCGGCATCCGGATCGTGCATCAGCGCCGACAGCACCGCGTCCCGCACCCGCTGGTCCTGTCCTACGTAGTGTTGCAGTCCCTCCAGCGCCTTCAGCCGGACGCCCGCATTCTTGTCATAGCGCAGCGAAACCAGCAACGCGCTGCGAATGCCCTGGCCATCCGTGCCGTTCTTGCAGTTATGGCCCTCTTTACACTCGTTCGCGAGCAGCGCAACCGAGTTCGCGCGAATTCCATTGGTCGCCGCCGCCCTCGTTCCCACCAGCAGCAACTGACGAATCTCCGGCGAGTCCAGCGACCCTTCCATCGTCTCCGGAACCATCTTGTTGTATCTCACCTGAACCAGCTCCGAGTTCGGCGTCTGCACGATCTCCGTCACATTGGCGATCGTTCCCTGGGTCGGGTTGCTCATCGTCACCGTTCCCGCAGGTTTCGGCGCATGGGCCACTTCATAGCGATAGGTAAAGTTCCCGGTCAGAAATCCCACGCCCAGCAGCAGCGTGGCCAGCGCGGGAGCCCGCTGCACATGCCCAATCCATCCAAACAGGCCGCTGCGCAACCGGGTCAGAATCCCGTGCGGCGGAATCGTATCCAGCGCCTCATCCAGCCGAACCCTTGCCTGAGCCAGCATGTTCGGCGACGGCTCCATCACCGGGAGCAGCGCCAGCCTCTGCTCCATCTCCTGCATTGCGTCCAGTTCAGCGCGACAGTCGTCGCATCCATCCAGATGCAGCTCCAGAGCGACTGCATACTCATCCGGCAGCTCTCCGTAACTCGCCAGGATGATGTTCTCTTTTGCCGATTCGCATTTCATCGCCCTACCTCAGCCAGCCTCAAAATTTCGACGTCCTCGATCTTGATATCGTCCTCGGGTCTATACAGCTAGCCCGTCACCTATCGTTTTAGTCCCTAGTCCTGCTACCGTACTCCGGCCAGATTCGCCCGCAGCTTCCGGGTCGCCCGAAATAACGTGTTCTTCGCGGTCTCTTCCGTCGTGCTCAACATCTCACCGATCGTTCGCAGCTTCAATCCCTGGTAGTGCTTCAGCTCAAACACGGTCCGTTCTCGCGGAGTCAGCTTGTCGAGTGCCTCACCGATCCGCTGTCCCATCACCTTTCGGTCAAGCTCCCGCGCCGGGTTCGCCATCGACCGGTCGTCGGTGATGTTCGCCATCAGGTCCATCTCGCCGCCGCTCGAATCGAGCACCGTCGCCGGATCCTCGCGCCTGCTCTTCCGCCTGCGCAACTGGTCCAGGCAGAGGTTGGTCACGATCCGGTAAAGCCATGTGTAAAACGAGCACTCGAAGCGGAAGTTCCCCAGGTGGCGATACGCCTTGATAAAGGCCTCCTGGTGGACGTCCTGCGCATCCTGCTCGTTGCCCAGCATATGCAGCGCCAGTCGCAGCACAGACTGGTCGTAACGGCGCACCAGCGCGTCGAAGGCGGTCCGCTGCCCTCGCTGGGCCTCGCGGATCAACTCGTCGTCTTCGATACGTTGCTGAGCCCGCGCCGCGATCTGCGCTTCGGTCAGCTTGCCGCCGTTTCTGGTGCCGGATTGTGTCGCCGCTTTTGCCATCCCTGGCAATGATTCTACTGCCGCGGCATCACGTAATCCCAAGGCGAACGGACTCGGCCGTCGCCCAACAAGGTTTATCCCAATTGCTTCAACGCTCATTTGTCTGACTCCGGAGTCAGGAAATCGATTTCACTTCAATAGACCCACCCCAGCCTCAAAAGGTAAGCAGGCCCGTCTTCTTAAAGAAAGAACATCCGGTAAACTCACAAAATGTCCTCAAGCCTGTTTCCCGAGAGCCCCGAGAACACCGACTGGATCTCCGCCCACTGCGACGGCGGCGCCCGCGGCAACCCCGGCCCCGCCGGCTACGGAGCCCTCATTCAGGACGCCGACGGCGCCGTCATCGGCGAACTCAGCGAGTTTCTGGGCATCCGCACCAACAACTATGCCGAATACTCCGGCCTGCTCGGCTGCCTCCAGTTCGCGCTCGACCACCACCACCCCCGGCTCCGCGTCGTCTCCGACTCCGAGCTGATGGTCAAGCAGATTCAGGGCAAATACCAGGTCAAAAGCCCCGACCTCAAGCCCCTCTACGCAGAGGCCAAGCGCCGCATCGCCAGGCTCGAAAAGTTCGAGATCACCCACGCCCTGCGTCACAAGAACAAGGACGCCGACCGCCTCGCCAATCAGGCCATGGACCGTGGCATGAACCGCGCCCCCGCCGCCTCCGGTAAGAATGCCCCGGCCGCCTCCGGTAAGAATTTGTCATCCTTCGGCGAAGCCGGAGGACCTGCTTCTCGCACTGAGGCGCCACCCAAAGCCGTCCCTTACCCGAAGAAATCCGAAGCGCCACCCGACCCCTACGCCAAAGCCGACGCCATGCTCCGCGGCTTCACCAAAGACGGAGTCATCCACGTCCTCGGCGGCACCGCGCTGCCCGACGGCATCTTCGTCAAGATCATCCGCGAGTAGGCCGAACTCTTTATTTTTCGGCTGTGGGACAAGCCTCGCCGTGTTGATAAGGTCCCTGCTGACAATGTTTGGCTGAAGTCAAGGTAAGGGAAAAACGGCAGATGGGTACGCTAAGGAGCCCCTGATAAGTCAGGCTCTGTTAAGGGCACGGCTTCAGCCGTGCCGTAAGTGACTTGCCCGCAATGCGGCTTTAGCCGCTGAGGGAATCCTCGGAGACTTAATCAGACCTTCCCTAATGCTGATACGGCACTGGCTGTGTAATGCCGATCGCCTCGGTACCCCCTATCTCCTTGAAAACAGGATTGTTTTTCCACTTTGCATGCAATGGAACCCCATTCCTCCTGGAGGAAAAGTGGACAAGTATTTGATTCTAAACGTCTTTAGTTTGGAATTTGACATGCATCTCCTCTGTAATCATCCAGCACCTGAATGAGTAATCCGCGGCGCGTCGAGTTCCGGCCTTCGGCAAGGCCGACTGGAACGGAAGCCTGACGCGGCAAAGAAAGGAAATACTTTCTATGTGGTTCTTTTGTCTGCCTTCGCTCGTCGCAGTTCTTGTTATCGGGTTCATCCAAGTGCGGGACGAGCTGCACGGTCACCCGCAAACAGAAGCAACAAAACCGGAGGAGACCGCCGTTCTGGTCCCGATCGAGATTGAAACATGAAAGAGGGGATTGCGGGTCGCGGCGATCGGCGTTGGGGGAGCTAGGCGACAACTGCCCTTATGGCGCCACCGATGACTCCTCGGCCGATCGCGCCAGTCCTGTGCAAAGGGACTCAACGATAAACAGTTGTCGCAGCAACTCTTCCATCCCGGATTTCCCCATCATCCCCTCGAACTGGCCCTGCATCCGGTCCATAATCCCCACCACCCGCGCCGCACGCTTCCTTCCCGCAGGCAGCAGCATCAGTTGAAACGCCCGTGCATCTTCGGGATCGATCCTCCGCCGCACCAGCCCCTTGGCCTCGAGCGACGAGATGCAGTGGCTCACGTTGCCCCGCGTCGTCTGAAACGTCTCCGCCAGCTCCGATGGCTTGATGCTGCCCTTTTTCTCGAAAAAGATCGCCGCCAGGATCAGCGCCTCGAAGAACGTTACCTCCTCGCTGCGAAGGATGCGGTTGAGTAAGGCATCGATCCGCCGGGCGCTGTGATTGATCCGAAAGACCGGGCTCTGCCTCAGAAAAGATTCAATTCTCATATACGGTCAATATAGTTGAATGACTAAACTACTTACAACTAAACAAAACTAACTCCCCAAGGCCGCTTTTTCGGTAGATCATCGAAAAACAAATCATGTTGAAGATCACAAAATTTCTTCCCCTGTTCCTGCTCTGTCTCACTGCCCCCGCGCTGCAACTCCCCGCGCTGCAACTCCCCGCGCAGCAAACCCCCGCGCAGCAAACTACTTCGCCTGTCACTCAATCTGTCACCGTCACCACCACCGTCGAGCCGCTGCCCCTCTCCGAGAGCAATCGCTCCGTCCAGATCCTCGACACCCGCGCCCAGCCGCTGCTCTTCAACAGCGTCGTCGACTACCTCCGCCTCGACTCCTCGCTCAACCTCCAGTCCCGCACCCCCGCGGGCGTACAGTCCGACCTCTCCATTCGCGGCACCACCTTCGAGCAGTCCCTCATCCTGCTCAACGGCCTCCGCATCGACGACCCCGAGACCAGCCACCTCAACCTCGATATCCCCGTTCCCCTCGACGCCGTCTCCCGCATCGAAGTCCTGCACGGCTCCGGCTCGACCTTCTACGGCTCGGACGCCATCGGCGGAGCCGTCAACCTCATCACCGCGCAGCCCGCCGTCTCTCCCACCGGACGCCGCTTCTCGCTTACCGCCAAAGCCGGAGGCGGCAACTACAGCTCGGCCGAGCAGTCCTTCCGCGCCGACTACGCCGCGAAACCTTTCTCAACCCAGCTCAGCGGTAGCCGCGACACCTCCGCCGGCTTCATGGCCGACCGCAACTATGCCAGCAACGCCATCGCCTCCGAGACTTGGCTGAACCTCAAACCCGGTACAACCGACATCCTCCTCGCCGCCAGCGACCGCCCCTACGGAGCCAACCAGTTCTATGGCCCCTATCCCTCATGGGAGCGCACCAAGGGCTGGTTCGGCTCCATTCAGCAGCAGCTCGGCGCACGCACCGCCGCCAGCTTCGCCTACCGCCGCCACACCGACATGTTCGTTCTCTTCGTCAATAACCCCCGCATCTACGAGAACAACCACGCCACCACCGCCTGGCAGTCCGCCCTTCGCCGTGCCGACAACCTCGCCACCAACGTCACGCTCTCTTACGGGCTCGAAGCCAATGGCGACGGCATCCAGAGCACCAATCTCGGCCGCCATGCCCGCAACCGGGGTGCGGGATACGGCAATCTCTCTCTCCGCTCGCTGGGCCGCTTCTCGCTCTCGCTCGGGGCTCGTGAAGAGATATTCTCCGGCGGCAACACCGTCTTCTCTCCCAGCGCTGCCGTGGCTTTTACCCTCACCCACACCGTCCGCCTGCGCGCCTCCACCGGACACGGCTTCCGCCTTCCCACCTACCTCGATCTCTACTACGCCGACCCCACCACCATCGGCAATCCCAACCTCAAGCCCGAGTCTTCCTGGAGCTACGAGGGCGGCCTCGACTGGACCCCCGCCAACGGCCGCCTCACCTTGACCGCGACCGGCTTCAGCCTTCGCCAGAAGGACGGCATCGACTACTCCAAATACTCGCTCTCCGCTCCGTGGCAGGCTACCAACGTCGGCAACTTCGACTTCACCGGAGCCGAGACCCAGCTCCGTCTTCGCCTCCCCGGCACCCAGCGCATCGACCTCAGCTACACCGCTGCCCGCGCCGGTTCGCCACCCGCCGGTCTCATCTCCAAATACGCTTTCAACTACGCCGCCCAGAACGCCATCTTTGCCTGGACGGGAGACCTGCCCGGAGTCCTTCACCAGATCACCGCCCGCACCCAGGTTTCTGTCATTCAGAAGACCACCCAGACAGCCTACCCGCTCTGGGACATCTCACTGGCCCGCAACACCGGCCGTCTCCGCCCCTATGTGCGTCTGCTGAACCTGAGCAACACCGGCTATCAGGAGATTCCCGGCGTTCCGCTGCAGGGCCGCACCATCATGGCGGGCACCGCCTTCACCTGGCCACGGAAGTAGCAGAATCAGGTGCGCAACTTCGACTTACTCCGAATTTCCGTCGAAGAAAGCCTCAAGATCACGCGCACCGTGAAGGATATGAACGATGCGAACGACGCGCTCCTCCGCCAGGAAGAGGTAGAACACAATATGTCTGGGAAAGCCCGGAACCGGAATCCATCGCATTCCCCGCAGTTCCGGTGACAGAAAATTGCAGCGTGATCCACGCTCCGGCATCGACAGAAGAGACCGTATCGCCTGACTCACTGCATGGTCCCATTGAGCCTCGATAGTGCTGTCGGGAGATTCTTCGCGATAATACGAAGCCTGATTAAGGATCTCCTGTGAGGCTTCGTCCAGCAGGTCGAGGGACAAAGTCATCTCAGACCAATCAACACGCCGGACAGGCAATCCTGATTATCGTTTTGCTGAACGCGCAGAGAGTTTCTCCTGAACCAACGCAACAATAGAACGTCCTTCCAACTCATGCGGCTCGATGCGGATCGAATCGGAGGCAAGAGCCTTGAGCAGCTTCTCTTCCAGCTTCTCTCGCTGTAGCTCCTTATCGCGGCGAATCAGATCGCGCATGTATTCGCTGGGAGTGCCATACTCGCCTTCGGCAACCTGCGCCTCAACATACGCCTTGAGCTGTTGCGGCAGCGATATATTGAGCGATGTCATAGCCATACCTTCATTATATGGCAAAAAATGACAAACATACTGTGCCCAGAAGGGGGGAGGACTACTTAGCCAGTTCAGCTTTCACAATCTCGCTCACCAGCTTGCCATCGGCTCGTACCCCGCCCGCCAGCAAGCGCTGCTGAACCACCCGCATGGTCGCTCCAAGGTCTTTCAGCCCGGGTTTGCTGCCATCCTGTGAGAGATGCGCAATCGCGCCCGCGACCACCGCGCGAATCTCATCTTCGCTCGCGGCCTTGGGCAGATAGCCCTCGATCATCCCAATCTCAAGCTGCTCCTTTTCCGCCAGCGCCGGTCGATTTCCCTTCGTGAACTGCTCGACGGATTCCCGGCGCTGTTTGATCAGGGTGGTCAGAATCTGCGACTCTTCGGCATCGGTCAAGGGCTCGCGTTTGTCGATCTCTTTGTTCTTCAGCGCGCTCTTTACCATCCGCAGGGTCGTGAGCCTGTGCTCGTCGCGGGCCTTCATCGCCACCACAATATCTGTCTGAATCTTCTCGCCGATACTCATTGCAACACTCTCCTCAAACCCGCAACACTTCATTATAGAAAACTCGCACTACAACCCGTCGCCGCTACAATATAAGCATGATCCGCAAAACTCGCCTTTTCACTCCTGGACCGACCCCTCTCCTTCCCGCCGCCCAGTTTGCCATGGCCGCGGCAGATATCCATCACAGAACCGCTGAGTTCCGCGCCCTCTTCACCCGCGTCCTCTCCCAGCTCAAGGACTTCGTCGGCACCAAAAACGATGTTCTCGTCCTTGCCAGCTCCGGCTCCGGAGCCATGGAAGCTTCGGTCTCGAACCTCACCTCGCCCGGCGACCGCGTGCTTGTCCTGACCGCCGGAAAGTTCGGCGAGCGCTGGACCGGCATCACCCAGGCCTTCGGCTGCCATGTCGACGTCGTTGAAGCGCCTTACGGCAGCACCTTCACCCTCGACCAGATCAAAGCCGCCCTTAAGCTCGAGACCCGCGTCGTCTTCGTCCAGGCCACCGAGTCCTCCACCGGCGTCAGCCACGACATCCAGGCCATCGGCCAGCTTCTCAAGGATGAGAAGTCCGAAGCCCTCTTCGTCGTCGACGGCATCACCGGCCTCGGCACGACCCATATCGACATGGACGCCTGGGGCATCGACGTTCTGATCGGCGGTTCGCAGAAGGCGCTCATGATTCCCCCCGGCCTCTCCTACCTCGCGGTCAGCCCGCGCGCCTGGGATCGCATGGAGTCTACCTACAACCCTCGCTACTACTTCGACCTCCGCAAGGAGCGCAAGAACGCGGCCAAGGGTGAGTCGGCTTACACGCCTTCCGTCGCGCTCATTGCAGCCATGGGCGCAGCGCTCGACTACATCGCCGGGCAGGCCGAAGGCAATCTGGTCGAAGGTCGCAAGAAGCTTGTCGACAACGCCCAAACCTGCGCTGCCATGACCCGCGCCGCAGCCACCGCGATGGGCTTCAAGCTCTTCGCTCCCAAGGGCCGCGAGGCCGGCGCCGCTACTGCCATCCTGGCGCCAGAGGGCACTGACTCGGGAACGATCGTCAAGGGACTGCGCTCGAAGTTCGCCATCATCGTCACCGACGGTCAGGGCGAGATGAAGGGTTCGCTCTTCCGCATCGCTCACATCGGCTTCTTCGACTACATGGACACGATCGCCGTCATCGGCGCGCTCGAACAGGTAGCCATCGCCGTCAAGCTCCCGCTCCCGAACCTCACCTTCGGCACCGGCCTCATCGCCGCGCAAAAGAACTACGCCGAAGACCCCACTGTTAGTCAGAAATAACTGCTTTGCCGACGTCACCGGATGCCCTTCCACGGAAGGGCATCCGCAACTAACCCACCCTGTAGCAATGAGCCATCTCTACCGTTTCCCGCACTCATGAGGAGTTGCCGCAACATGAAGATCGTTCTCGCAGAAAAAGTCTCTCCCGCCACGCTTGCCGTCTTTCAGCAGGAACCCGGCTGGAACGTGGTCACCCACGACCAGATCAAGAATGGGCTGGCCGCCGAACTCGCCGACGCCGATGCCCTGGTCGTCCGCTCCGCTGTCCAGGCGGATGCCAAGCTGCTTGAAGCCGCGCCCAAGCTCCGCGTCATCGGCCGTGCCGGTGTGGGTGTCGACAACATCGACATCCCGGCCGCCACCCATCGCGGCATCGTGGTGATGAACACTCCCGGCGCCAACGCCGTCGCCGTCGCCGAACTGACGCTCGGACTGATGGTCTCGATGGCCCGCTCCGTCTCCCGCGCCAACGCCACCATGCATGGCGGCAAATGGGAGAAGAAGTCGCTGCAGGGCTCCGAGCTGCGCGGCAAGACCCTCGGCATTGTCGGTCTCGGGCGCGTCGGCCTCGAAGTCGCACGCCGGGCCAAGGCCTTCGGCATGAACCTGATCGGCTACGACCCCTTCATCGCTCCGGTCATCGCCCGCGAGAATGACGTTACGCTCGTCCCTATCGACGAGATCTTCAAGGAGTCGGACTATCTCACGCTGCACGTCGGTCTCACCACGCAGACCGAAGGCCTCATCAACGCGACCTCGCTCGCCATCATGAAGAAGGGCGTTCGCATCATCAACTGCGCTCGCGGCGAACTGATCGTCGAAGAGGCGCTGATCGATGCGCTCAAATCAGGCCATGTTGCCGGAGCGGCGCTTGACGTCTTCCGTCACGAGCCGCTGAAGGATTCGCCCTTCTGCGATCTCGACACCGTCATCCTCTCGCCGCACATCGCCGGATCGACCGACGAGGCGCAGGAGGCCATTGGCATCCAGCTCGCCATGCAGGTGCGCGATTACCTCAAGCTCGGCGTCGTCCAGAATGCCGTCAATCTTCCCAGCCTCTCGCACGAGGAGTACATCGAGGTCGCACCGTATATCGAGATGGCCGAGCGCCTCGGCCACTTTCTCTCGCATGCGACTTCGGGCAACCTGGAGAACATCCATATCACCTATACCGGACGCATCTCGCAGGGCAAGACGGACCTGATCCGCAATGCCGCCATCGCCGGGATCTTTGCCGACTCTGAAGCTGTCAACCGCATCAATGCGTCGGCAATCGCCGCAGAACGCGGTATCCGCATTCAGGAAGACAAGAAGGAGTTCACCGCCGGCGGCGCGGGTAGTGTTCTCAAGCTGGTTCTTCATTCCTCCGATGGCGACACCAGCGCTTCTGCCACGGTGCTTCACGGAACCTCGCCCCGGTTGCTGACTCATGACGGCATCGACATCGAGGCTCCGCTCAACGGAACGCTTGTCTCCATCCGCAACCACGACGTTCCGGGCGTGGTTGGCCGCGTCGGGACGATTCTGGGAGAGCATCAGATCAACATCGCCAACTTCGCTCTGGGGCGGTCGCATAATCCGGCCCGCTCGCTGCGGGTTCCGCAGGGACAGGCGCTTGCAGTGGTGCAGATTGATGTTCCTAATGCGTCGGCGGCGAACGCTGCCGTCGAAGCGCTGCGCAAGGTAGAGGCTATCGCCAGCGTGCGTCTCGTCGAGCTTGGCAAGCTGTAAGGACTGTCGATTAAAGCAGTGAAGCCGTGGACGCTCAAGTCCACGGCTTTTTTTTGGTGATCTGCAACTGGAACCTTTCGAATACACCCCAACCTACGTCATCTCTCCACTGCGCAGCGGACGATAAAGCCGTCCGTTGCTCCGGCCGAGATGACGTGTTGCTTTACTTTGTAGAGACAGGAAATGCCTTTAGGGAAGGTCTGATTAAGTCTCCGAAGATTCCCTCAGCGGCTAAAGCCGCA
>JBEPUJ010000004.1:0-245511 GCA_041691575.1 Terriglobales bacterium | reverse complement strand
TGAGCAGCATGATGACGAAGACGAAGAGCACCATGATGGCGCCGGAGTAGACGATCACCTGCGCGGCGGCGAGGAACTCGGCCCCGAGCGACCAGTAGAGGACGGCGAGTGACATCATCACGACGACGAGCGACAAAGCGCTGTTGATGGGGTGACGTTGCAGCAGGAGATTGAGTGCTCCTGCTACGGCCAGCGCGCCAAAGATTATGAAAAGTGCCAGTTGCATGATGAACCGCTCAAGTCTTTCCTGAATCGATAAAACTCTTGGAACCGAGCAGAAGCTGGAGGGCTATCTGCTGATTGTAAAGCAGCCCGGCGGTGGAACTAGCCGTGCAGCGCGAGGACAAGACTGGTGATGATGATGTTGGCCATCGCCAGAGGAAGTAGAAATTTCCAACCGAAGCTCATCAGTTGGTCGTAGCGGAAACGGGGCAGCGTGCCCCGAACCCAGATAAAGAGCAGAAGGAACGCGAAGACCTTCGCGACAAACCAGAGAACGGGAAGGATTGCCTGAACAATGGCTCCGCCAAAGGCCGGGATGAGGTCGCCGAAGGGGCTGGACGCGCCGCCGAAGAACATCAGGGTGGCGACGCAGCTTACGGTGATCATGTTGGCGTACTCGGCCATGAAGAACATGGCGAACTTCATGGAGCTGTACTCGGTGTGATACCCGGCGACCAGTTCGGACTCAGCCTCGGGAAGGTCGAAGGGCGAGCGGTTGGTCTCGGCATAGGCAGCCATCAGGTAGATGAAGAAGGCCACGAACTGAAAGCCGCCGAAGAAGTTCCACGAGAGCAGGCCGTGCGCGGACTGGCTGTCGACGATGGTGCGCAGGCTGAGCGACTGGGCGCGGAGCACAACGCCGACGAGAGACAGGCCGAGAGCAAGCTCGTAGCTGATCATCTGCGACGTGGCGCGCAGGCTGCCGAGAAGCGAAAACTTGTTGTTCGACGACCAGCCGGAGAGGGCGATTCCGTAGATGCCCATGGAGGTGATGCCGAGGATGACCAGCAGCCCGATATTGAGGTCGGCGATGTTGAACATATCGACGCCGTGGATGTGGTGCACCGCCCCGAACGGAACGACAGCGATGGAGACGAGAGCGCAGGTGAGCGCGATGATGGGGGCGATGATGAAGAGCGGGCGAGCGGCTCCGAGCGGCAGAAGGTCTTCCTTGAGGAAGAGCTTGATGCCGTCGGCGAGCGGCTGCAGCAGGCCGAAGGGGCCGACCCGGGACGGGCCCCAGCGATTCTGGATGTGGCCGAGTACTTTGCGCTCCAGCAGCACCGTGTAGGCCACCGCCGTCAGCGTAATAACGAAGACGACGACAACCTTGAGGATGCTGAGCAGCAGAAATGTCTGGAACGGACTGAGATGGCTCACGGTTTTAGCTCTTAGCTCCTGGCTCTTAGCTGTTAGCTCGTCTTTGTGCGGTTGTCGGCAGCGGGTGCCTGGTTTCGGTTACCGGCGAGATCGATCAATCGGCGGTGGTCTCGTTGAGTTGAGCGGACTTCTGGCCTTCCTGATGTTGCCGGAGGTCGTTCATGGAGGTGGAGTAGCGGCCAAGCGTGCCCGAGGTGAACAGTGTATCGTTCGCCGGAAGGACGAGGTCGCGGCGGTTGCCGATCTGGACCAGACCGGAGGCAGCGGGCTGCAAGTGCTGATCGTTGCTCGAAAGAAACTGCAGGCGCAGCAGGTTGTAGCCGGGGACGAGACGTTGAATCTCGTCGAGGATCGCGAAGGGATCAAACGGGCTGAGCTTCGGTTCGAGATTGTTTGCCGTCAGCCATACTGCGTGGCGATCGGCTTCGCCCGACTGCGCGCCACGGGACTGGCCCATATCGGCGCGGAGTCCTTTGCCGAAGGGAACCAGCTTGCGCATGTCCGCGCCCATCTTGTCGGCGATGCGGACGATCATCTCGAAGTCGGTGCGGACACCGGCGCGGTCACCTGCCTTCGAGACCTGCTGCAGGTCGCCGTAACTGTTGGTGACAGAGCCGGATTTCTCGTAGAGGTTGGCGGCGGGCAGGATCACGTCGGCCAGCGCGGCGGTCTCGGTGAGGAACATCTCCTGCACGACGACGAAGGTGCTCTTGAGCGCGGCAGGATCGACGCTGTAGCGGGCGACCGGGTTGGAGTTGACGACGTAGAGAGCAGAAAGCTCACCGCGACCGGCGGCGTCGAAGATCTCCAGCATGTCGAGACCCGCTTCAGCAGGAGCGTTGTACTCGGCAAAGGTGCTGTTGCCCGCTACCGGCGTGTAGCCGGGAAGCATGTCGGGCAGAAGCCCCATGTCGGCGGCGCCGCGAGAGTTGGCATAACCGGAGAGCAGGGCAAACTTCGCTCCGGGAATGGTGAGGCCGAAGTCGATGAGCTTCTTCAGCTCCGCTCCGCGCAGCTCGGAGCCGATGACGATGAGAAGATTCTCTTCCGCCTTGATCGTGTCGCGGAAGCCGGCGAGCGCGTCGGTGTTGGAGACTGCGCCGGAGGCTGCCGCGTCATCGCCCGCGAGATAAGCGGCGATGGCTTCGTAGCCGAACGGCGCGAGGCGAACGAAGGCCTTGGCCTGGCGGCGAAGCTTGATCTCGGAAGTGTTGACGACGTACAGGCGCCCCCGGTGATTGCGAACATTGGTGCGGATATTCCACGCCGTGCCTGGAGCCTGATTCGTCGGATCGCCGCCGACAAGAAGAATTGCCGGAGCGGTGAGCGTATCGCGCAGGGAAGCGGTGCGGTCCGCATGTCCGGCGAGCGCCTGGGTGAAGGCGACGTAGTCCGCCGTGCGGTGATGATCGATATTGTTGGTGCCGAGAACGGTGCGGGCGAACTTCTGCAGCAGGTACGCCTCTTCGTTGGTCAGGCGATTGCCGCCGATGACGCCGATGGACTTGCCACCGCGCGTATCGCGGAGTTCGCGGAAGCGCTTGCCGACGTGGTCGAGCGCCTCTTCCCAGCTTACGGGCTTGAGCTCGCCGTTGGGCTGGCGGACAAGGGGATGGGTGATGCGGTCGTCGTTGTTGGCGAAGTCGAAGGAGTAGCGGCCCTTGTTGCAGAGGAAGTCGCCGTTGATGCCGCTCTTGTCGCGGTTGTCGCCGCGGACGATCTCCGAGCCGTCGGAGGTGGAGCGAACGCCGAGGGTGGTCTTGCAGCCATCGCCGCAGTGGGTGCAGATGGTGGAGACGTGGTTCATCTCCCAGGGGCGGGTCTTGTAGCGGTAGGTTCCGCTGGTCAGCGCGCCGACCGGGCAGACGTCGATGCACATGCCGCACTGTTCGCAGTCCAGATGGGCGGCGTGGTCGGGAGAGATCTCGGCGGGAACGTTCGGCGCAATGATAGAGGAGCTGCCGCGATTCTGGATGCCGAGCGCGAAGACGTCCATGCCCTCGCCGCAGACGCGAACGCAGCGGTAGCAGAGGATGCAGCGAGGCCGGTCGAAGTAGACGGCGGGCGACCACTTCTGCTCTTCGCGGTGGTTCTTGGGTTCGGCGAAGAAGCTGTCGGCCGCGCCGTACTTGAAGGTCATGTCCTGAAGCTCGCACTCGCCGCCGGCATCGCAGACGGGGCAGTCGAGCGGGTGGTTCGCGAGGACGAACTGGAGCATGGCTTTGCGCGACTGGGCGATTTCGTCGGTCTCCGTGTGGACGACCATGCCTTCGGCGACCGTGGTGGTGCAGGCGGTCTGGAGCTTGCCGATCTTATCGATGCGCACGACGCACATGCGGCAGGCTGCCTGCAGCGAGAGGCCGGGGTAGTAGCAGAAAGCAGGAATCTCGATGCCGGAGGACTTGCAGGCGTCGATGAGCAGGGTCCCTGCGGGTGCGGTGATTATCTTGCCGTCTACGGTAAGGGTTATGTCTGGCATGGCTTTTAGTGTGCTCCCACAATTTCCGGCACGGTGATGATGGGGGTTCCGGCCTTGTGGCCTTCGATATAGTCTTCAAACTCTTTGCGGAACTTCTTGACGAAGCCCAGCGTGGGCATGGCGGCGGCGTCGCCGAGCGGGCAGAAGGTGCGGCCCATCATATTTTCGGCGAGGTACTGAACGCTGTCGATGTCTTTTTTCACTCCGCCACCGGCGTGGACGCGGGTGAGGGTCTTCTTGATCCAGTCCGTGCCTTCGCGGCAGGGAATGCACCAGCCGCAGGACTCGTGCTGGTAGAAGCTGATGACGCGTAGCGCGAATTCGACGATGGAGACCGTCTCGTCGAGCACCACGATGCCGCCCGAGCCGAGCATGGTTCCGGCCTTGCCCATCTGATCGAAGTCGAGGCCGACATCGATCTCTTCGGGCAGCAGGACTGGGCACGACGAGCCGCCGGGGACGACCGCCTTGAGCTTCTTGCCGTCCTTGATGCCGCCTGCTACTTCGTAGATGGCCTTCTTGAGGTTGTAGCCCATCGGCAGCTCGTAGATACCGGGGCGCTCGACGTGGCCACTGATGCCGAACAGTCGCGTGCCGCCGTTGCGCTCCGAGCCCAGCTTGGCGTAGGCCTCGCCGCCCATCAGCAGGATGTGCGGGGCGCTGGCGATGGTCTCGGCGTTGTTGATGACCGTGGGGCCGCCGTACAGGCCGACGACGGCAGGGAAGGGCGGCTTGATGCGGGGTACGCCGCGCTTGCCTTCGAGCGACTCCATCAAGGCGGACTCTTCGCCGACCTCGTAGGCTCCGGCGCCGGTCTGGGTGATGATGTCGAAGTCGATGCCCGAGCCGAAGATGTTTTTGCCGAGGAAGCCTTTGGCGTAGGCATCGGCCACGGCCTTCTCGACGATCTTGAGCAGGTAGCGGTACTCGCCGCGCAGATAGATGAAACCGAGCTTCGAGCCGATGGCAAGGCCCGCGATCATGGTCCCTTCGATGACGCCGTGCGGATCTTCGAGGAAGAGGACGTGATCCTTGCAGGTGCCCGGTTCGGACTCGTCGCCGTTGACCAGAACGTACTTCGGCTTCTCGGACTGCTTGGGCACGAACGACCACTTGAGGCCGGTGGGGAAGCCCGCGCCGCCGCGTCCGCGAAGGCCCGAGGCCTTCATCACGTCGATGATCCAGCCGGCCATCTTCTCCGGCCCCTGGGCGAGGGCTGCCTGGACGGCTTTGTAACCGTCGAGTTCAATGTACTTTTCGATGTCGGCTGCGCCCTGGCCGAAGCGGCGGGAGAGGACTTTGACTTCATCGGGATGGGAGACGAGGGTAGGCATTATTTAATCCAAAAATTCTTAGTACCGCATGGTTCAATTTTATCGGACAAGTTCCAGATCTTGAACGATCTCTCGTTGACGAGGTTTGAGTTTGAGAAAGAAGTCTTCAAAGGTGCGGCGAGATAGATAGGAAAGTCCAATAGCAATTGTCATTTCCACCACAAAACGGATCAGGATTCCAGCATAGAGCGTGTTCCCTGACAATGCCGATAACGTCCATTTTCGCTCGATGATGGTTTGAATCAACGGGTGGCAGATATACAAACCGTAGCTGATATAGCCAAGAAAAACAAAAAACCGGCCAATTCCTGGAGCGGCAAGGGATGGTTTGAGATAGGCAAACAGAATAACGCTTGAGAACAAAGCCACCCAGGGACACATAGCGGCAGCCTTTGCGGCCCGGACGGCAAACTCCGAAGAGAAACCCGTCAGAGCAAACCACAGGATAAAAAGCACGGCAGAAAGCACAAAGGCTCCGCCGCAAATATATGGCAGAGAGGACCGCAGGCGGGAAGAGCGGACTACCATGGCCATCAGAGCCCCTCCAGCGAAAAAGTCGGCGATCGACCAGACTTTGAAGTAAATATCGCGAAATCCTGGTGGCAATCCCAGAAGAATGAATCGGAGAATCGGAACCGATAGCAGCAGGAAACATACGACGTAGAAAGATCGGCGGGGAGTTAGTTTGCGGATCACGAACGGCCATACCAGGTAAAACTGCTCTTCAACCGAAAGCGACCAGAACACCCCATACTGTGGTCCGATGTTGGCCGAATGGGTCATATTGCATAGATAGAGAAGGGATATCAGAACAAATGTCCACGAAATCTCACCCAAGGATTTCAAGAGAATGATCATCAAAAGGTAAATAGGAACAATACGTAAGATTCGACGTATGTAGAAAGTTTTGAAGTAGTGCTTTTCAGTCCGGGTATCCAAAAGGATGCCGGTAATGAGAAATCCAGACAACACAAAGAAGAGGGGAACGCCCATCGCGCCCTGGGTGAAGAAGGTAAGCGATGCCTCCTGTATGGAGGAGATACGTGAATGAAAGTAATGTGCTGCGTTCACCACTCCGTGAAACATAATCACGCCGCTGATAGCTACTCCGCGAACGACATCCAACCCCGGCATGTGCTTGTTGGGGCGAGTCAGCTCCTTAGAATGGGTCGCCTGGTGCCCCGTTCGGATAGGGTTTGACCTCTCTGAACGGACGGTACTCATCTATTTGACGTCCTTGCCGCGACCCGCAGCGTAGTCATCGAGGATCTCGTCGACTTTGATGGTGGTGAGGTTGTCGTGGAAGTCGTAGTTGACCTGCATGGCGGGAGCCCAGCAGCAGGCGCCGATGCACTCGACCTCTTCAAGCGAGAAGACGCCGTCGGGCGTAACGCCCTTGTGCCCGATGCCGAGTTTCGATTTGCAGTGGTTGAGAATGTCGTAGCCGCCGCGCAGCATGCAGCTGATATTGGTGCAGACCTGCACGTTGTACTTGCCCGCCGGCTTGGTCCGCAGCATGGAGTAATAGCTGAGAACGTTGCGAACATCCAGTTCGAGAATGCCGATGCGCTGGGCGACCTCGGTGATGACCGTTTCAGAGACGTAGCCGATCTCGTCCTGCGCGTAGAGCAGCATGGGAACGAGAGCCGAGCGGCGCATCGGGTAGATGGTGACGAGGTGGTCGAAACGCGCTGCCAGCTCCGGGGAAAAGATCGTATTGGCGACTGTGCTCATTTATAAAATCCTGGGCTGCACGGTGAAGCAGATTCCTCCGCTGCGCTGCGGAAGGACAACCAAAAAAAATCACTCACTTTGCATCATCTCCCGCGCCAGCCTCTCGGCGGCAAGGTCCATCTCTTCGGTTACTTCACCGATAGTCGCGGTTCCATCGTGGTTCAGGTGGAACGGCGTCGTGCGGTTGTTGTCTTCCATCATCTCGCTGGGCGTAAAACGGAGCCAGCGTGTACCGACGCGAAGCAGGATAAGATCACCCCCGACTTCGACGACTGCCTGGTGGCGGCTGTTGAGTCCGTGGGCCGCTCCATAGCTTCTGATCAGCGATGCGAACGATGTCCAAAGTTCGACGTGAACGCGATCGTTGTCCAAACCTTACCTCAGGGGCTAAAGCCCCAATTCATCTCAACTTCTTCGGCATGGCTGAAGCCATGCCCTTAAGCAAAACAAAAGCAGCAAAAGTCTGCGGAGCGTCTATCGGTCGATCTCTCCGAGAACAATATCGATAGACCCGATCACTGCCACTACGTCGGCGAGCAAACGGCCTTTGCACATGGTTTCGAGCGCCTGCAAGGTTGCGAAAGACGGGTTGCGCATGTGGACGCGATAAGGCTTGGCGGTGCCGTCCGAGACCACGTAGTAGCCCATCTCGCCGCGCGGCGATTCGACCGCCTGATAGACCTCGCCCGCCGGAACGCCGAAGCCTTCGGTAACGATCTTGAAGTGATGGATGAGCGCTTCCATCTGCGTCTTCATCTGCTCGCGGTTGGGCAGGATGATCTTGGGTGCGTCCGCGACGATGCGGCCTTCCGGCATGCCATCGAGGGCCTGCTGGCAGATCTTGACCGACTCGCGCATCTCTTCCATGCGGATGATGTAGCGGGCCCAGACATCGCAGTCGTTCGAGATGGGGACCTTGAACTGGAATTTTTCGTAGCCGCTGTACGGCATGTCGCGGCGCAGATCCCAGTCGACGCCCGAGGCGCGCAGCGGCGGGCCGGTGACGCCGAGGGCGATGGCGTCTGCCGCCGAGAGATGGCCGATGCCCTTGAGCCGACCCATCCAGATTGGGTTGCCGGTCAGTAGGTCTTCGTACTGAGTAATCCGGTCCGGCATGATGTTCAGGAAGTCCTGAACCTGCCGGTGAAAGTCGAGCGGGGGTTCCATGCTGACGCCGCCGATGCGGAAGTAGCTGGTCATCATGCGCTGACCGGCCACGCTCTCGAAGATGCGGAGAATCTCTTCGCGCTCGCGGAAGCAGTAGAGGAAGACGGTGAGCGCGCCAATATCCATGGCGTGGGTGCCGAGCCAGACCAGATGCGACTGGATGCGTGTGAGTTCGTTGAGCAGGACGCGGAGATACTGGGCGCGCTCGGGAATTTCGAGATCAAGCAACTTCTCTACCGCGAGGCAGTAGGCGAGGTTGTTGGTCATGGGGCAGAGATAGTCGATGCGGTCGGTGAGCGGAACCACCTGCTGGTAGAACTTGGCCTCGCAGGTCTTCTCGATGCCGGTGTGCAGATAGCCGATGTCCGGAGCAAGCGAGACGACCGACTCGCCGTCGATCTCGAGCACCAGGCGAAGAACGCCGTGCGTCGAGGGATGCTGCGGCCCCATGTTGATGACCATGGTCTGGTCCTGCGGAGGAGGCACGCCTTGATGGTTCTTTGTATCGGCGAGTACGTCTTCAACGCCGGGGTTCAACATGTCGGGAGCGGCAACGGGAGCCATTAGCGGTATCCCTCCACGGGATAGTCCTTGCGCAGCGGATTGCCCTGCCAGTCTTCGGGCATCATGATGCGGCGGAGGTTGGGGTGGCCGCTGAAGCGGACGCCGAAGAGATCGAAGACTTCGCGCTCGTAGAAGTTGGCCGAGGGCCAGACGCCGACGATGCTGTCGATCACGGAATCATCCTCGGTGAGCCGAACTACAAGGCGAACGCGAGCCTTCAACGACATCGACAGGATGTGATACGTGATCTGAAAGCGCGGCTCGGACGGATACCAGTCGACGGCGGTGACATCTTCGAGGAAGGTATAGCTCGCCTGCTTGACGGCCTCACAGGCGGCGACGATGTTCTCACGCGAGACGGTAATGGTGAGTTCGGCGCGATCGAACTTCGCATCGGTTGCAAGGCTCGACAGGGCTTTGACTGCGGCGTTGTCGGCGTGGGCCTCGAAGACGGCCTGGGTGCCGGTTAGGATGGCGTCCATTAGAGGTCTCCCTTGTCGTTTGCCCAGTCCAGGATGCCCTTTTTCCAGACGTAGAAGAGGCCGACCGCGACGAAGCCGAGGTACACCAGCATCTCGTAGAAGCCGAACATGCGCGATCCGGTGATCGCCGGAAGACGGCGGAAGATGACCGCCCAGGGAAGCATGAAGACCGCTTCGACATCGAACAGGATGAAGAGCATCGCGACCATATAAAAGCGGACCGAAAAGCGTCCGCGCGCGTCGCCGATGGGGTCCATGCCGCACTCGTAGGCGCCGGCTTTGGTGCGTGAATTCTTATGTTTGCCGATGAGGAAGGAGACCCCAACCATACCGCAGGCGACCCCAAGCGCAATCAGTATCTGGAGTACAAGGGGTAGGTAATTCCATATGTAGGGGTAACTTTGCATGGCCATCTTCGACTCTAAGATTGCGGCGGTCAAGTGTCAAGTTAGCAGCGGGATTTAGCGGCGGTCCGAGTGTCGTTTTATCTGCTTTATAACAATGCTTTGTAGAACTGAATCAGCTTCTCGCCATAGAGCGCGGCGATCAGGCCACCGATCGCGAGGAAGCTGCCGAAAGCGAGTTTCGATGTTGCTCCCGCCTTGCCTCTCACCAGCAGAACAGTGCCGTAGAGACTCGCCGTCAGTGCGCCGAGGAACAGGGCGAGCATTGCGGGCCAGAAGCCGAGAAAGGCTGCGATCAAGGCCAGCAGCTTGACGTCTCCCAGGCCCATGCCTTCGCGGTGACGCAGCGCCCGGTAGATCCACCGGATGAGCAGAAGAATCAGCGCTGCGCCGAAGACCGCGAGCAGCCAGTCGCCCATCACCCGCTCCGGTCCGGTCAGAAAGACGTTGCCCTGATCGGTGACGGCGCCGGGGCTGGAGAGATGGATGTGGTGGTTGCTGAGGATGACGGCATCGTCGTTCGGGCCAAGCAGCGAGGCGTCAATCGCCGTCAACAAAAACGAAACCGCGGTGCCGCCGAGAGTAAATATGTCTGGCAGCAGCTTGGTCTGCCAGTCCATCACCATCAGGCCGATCAGCAGGAAGCCGAGGATGGCGATGCCGATATGCGCGACCAGGCCGGAGATGATGCCGGAGATGCCCAGGCCGGTGGCTCCGGCGAACAAGAAGAGCGAATGGATTCCCGCCGCCTGCGCCATGAACCACAGCCCCAGTCCGATCTCGACCAGCGGATAGTGCATGCAGATGGTCTGCCTGCAATCGCGGCAGCGGCCTCGAAGCAGGAGCCAGCTGAGGACGGGAAGGTTGTCGTACCAGCGGATGCCTGCTCCGCACTTCGGACAGCAGGAGCGTGGACGGACGACCGACTTGCCTTGTGGAAGGCGCGCGATGCAGACGTTCAGGAAGCTGCCAACGATCAGGCCAAGGACAAAGCCGATGGCCTCATACGCGATAAGTGGAGTCACGTCTGAAAGTATACGGCGAGTGCTAAAAATCGACGTGCATCCGCAGCGCCGATACCAGAGCCGGGCCGCGGTCCTTGTTGTAGCCGGGATGCTCGATGAACTGCGTGTCCAGCGCGTAATAGACCCCGCGCCAGGCGTGCAGGTTGTAGTAAGCCTCGACGATGTCCTCGCGTGCGTAGTTCAGGTTGCCGTCGCCGAGCAGGAAGCCCAGGCCGCCGAGGCGAAGATAGTTCTGGTGATCGCGCTTGATGGCGTTGCTCACAAATGCGAGGCCCAGCTTGTCGTTGGGCCGCGACCACGCCCGACCCGAGTAGTCGCCCCCGAGCTCGACCGTCTGATCGACCTCGGTGTAGGCAAAGGACTCGTGCTGACCCTCGTTCCATCCGATACGGGTGAAGACGCGCAGATTCTGCGTTAACTCCTGCTCGGCGTTCAGGGCGAAGCCGTACTTCACCGCGCCGTATTTCTCGTGTTTCGTAATGTCGGGTGTTTTGTCGGTTCCGTCGAGGTACGCATTCACTGCATCGCGATAGAGGCCCATATGCGCGTGATTCACGAAGCTTAGGATGCGGACGGCTCCTTTGCGGTCCGCGCCCACCAGCCCGCCGAGCAGAGATCTGCGCAACTCCACCTCTATATTTTGTCCGCTGGCACGGCCGAGGTTCCAATCGAGGTCGATGCCGTTAGCGACCGTCGGCATCACCGCAAGTCCGTAGCGCGCAGACCAGTTTTTGTCGTCGTACTCGGCGACGGCGGCATAGGTGTAGCCGCGCGTGTCGGCGGCGTAATCCCAGGTTCCGCTGTTGTCGACGGTCCAGTTGAGAAACTGGAGATGGCTGTCGCTTCCCACGCCGTTGATGTCGAAGTAGTCGGGCAGGCTCATCTTGCCGACGTGAAACTCCAGTCTGCGCTCGGGCACCTGGGTCGCTAGCGAGAAGGGCGTCCGGTCGGCATCGATCAGCTTGCCGGTCAGCCCGATGGTCTGGTGAAGCTGTACGCGGGCGATGTAAGGCTTGGATCCGAGATTCGGATTGCGCACTACGTCCAGATTGGTGAAGCCCGCCAGCCCCAGCGCCTGGCTGACGCCCCGGCCGCCGGAGGACTCGACGTCGAGGATGACATCGGTGTTGCTCTTCGGGGCTTTCCTGAGTTGCGCGCCCAGAAACAGCGTCCCCAGCAGCGACGTCTTGTATTCGCCACGGCCGAGGAAGCTGTTCGTTCCTTCATAGAGAGAGTGAAACGGCCCGTGACCCTGAAAGATGATGTTCGCCTGTCCGGAGATCAGGAAGCGGGAGTGATCCGCGTGTGGAAAGAACGTCGGCGCGCCCTCGGGTGCCGGAGTGGCATCTCTCTGCGGAGCCGCGTCGGCTGGTAACAGTTCGGCCGACTGCTGGGCTGCGATCATGCGAGCGCCCACTGCCAGCAGAAGCATCCCGAAGATCAGGTATTTCAAGGAGTAGCTTTGCGCCATCGAAATTTTATGTTCAGGCCTGCCCGTGAATGGAGTGCGAATTGTCATGCGAATCGTCTTCTTTCCTGTCCGAAGCTGCGTCCGGCCTCCGGGGGGAGCCTGGTGGAGCCGACGCCGTTGCAGTAGTATACCCCCATAGGGTATATAGGATTTCAGGAGATGACGAGATGGCGGAGATTTCGAGAGAACGCACCAAGTTGCTGAATCGCGTGAAGCGCATTCGCGGACAGATGGACGCCGTGGAGCGGACGCTGGTTGCGGAGGATAGCTGCGCCGATGTATTGATGCTGCTTGCTGCGGTGCGCGGGGGCATTAACGGACTGATGGCCGAGGTGTTGGAGGACCACATCCGCCTGCATCTGCTGCAGGATGGACGCGCTCCTCTGACACCGGATTTAGGGGAAGAGCTGATTGACCTCGTCCGCGCGTACCTGAAGTAACTTCGCGGACGAGGTGCCGGGCTGAACGATTACGCTTTGGCTCCAACCACGACCAGACCGACGCCAGCCACCAGGGCGATGGTGCTGAGAATGGGCGAGATGGGAACGGTTTCCTTTTGCTCGTGTGAAACCTGAACAGGGCCGAGGTCCACGTCCTTCTTCTGGTGAGTGAAGCTGACACCGCCGACGGCAAAGCCGATGATGCCGAGGATGATAAGCAGAATTCCAACAATGGTTGCAGGTTTCATGCGAAAAGGCCTTTCACTACAGAGATATGCGCGACCTGTGGTTCGATGCCTGAACTGCTGCGGCTGGATGTACTGGCTCCTCACGAATATCAACATTTGATTCTGTTTTCAGCCGGTAGTACTCTCGATCTACACGGGAAAGGAGGATGATTCAGCCTATGAAAATTGACTGTAATAGTTGCATAAACGTACGTGAGGTGACTGAGGCTTAGAGCGTCCCTGCTCTAGTCCTGGCGTTGTTTGTAACCGGTAATTCCGCCGAGGCCCAAAGTCCGAGTTGTGGACGCCTCAAGTCAATCTCAGCAGATCACCGCCAGACGGCCCGCTGCTCTCTTCAGAGCGCGGGCCGTTTGCATTTTATTTGCGCGGCAGCCTTAGAATGGTATCCATGAATCCCCTGGTCATTGCTGGCAGAGCATTTCAATCGCGTCTTATTGTGGGCACCGGAAAGTATAAGGATGGAGCGGAGACGCAGGCGGCGATCGAGGCCTCCGGCGCCGAGATGGTGACGGTCGCGGTGCGGCGCGTCAACCTGGACCGGTCTACCGAATCGCTGTTGGATTTTATCGATCCGCAACGCTACTTTCTGCTGCCGAACACGGCTGGTTGTTACACCGCCGACGAGGCCATCCGCACCGCCCGGCTGGGCCGCGAGGTCGGCCTTTCGGACTGGGTGAAGATCGAGGTCATCGGCGACAAGCAGACGCTGTATCCGGATGTTCAGGCGACGCTTGAGGCGACTCGCGTGCTGGTCAAGGAGGGCTTTACCGTGCTTCCTTACACCTCGGACGATATTGTCTTTGCCAAACGCCTCATCGATGCCGGAGCGGCGGCAGTGATGCCGCTGGGAGCGCCGATCGGCAGCGGTCTGGGGTTGCAGAATATTGCCAACCTGCGCATTCTGCGGGAGCTGATCACCGAGGTTCCGCTGATCGTCGATGCGGGCGTGGGCACGGCTTCAGACGCGGCGGTGGCCATGGAGCTTGGCTTCGACGCTGTGCTGATGAATACCGCGATTGCTCAGGCAAAGGATCCTCTGCTGATGGCGGAGGCGATGCAGCACTCGGTTCTGGCGGGGCGACAGGCGTTTCTTGCGGGCCGGATGCCGCGCAAGCTGTATGCCACGGCCAGTTCGCCGCTGGAAGGCATCTCGCGGTAGAGGGGTCAGTTTCATTCTGCGCGAGATGACGACGTGAAACAGACGGAAATACAGGGGTCTCTCCACTCCACCGCGCGATGAAACTGCGCGGCTACGGTCGAGATGACGTGGTCAAAGAGTTTTTAAACAGATTCTTAACCCCCTAGATGCAAGGGCAAAAGCCTCGGATGCGTGGAGGCAGCTTAGCCAAAGCCTTGGAATGCGTGGAAGTAACTTAGCCAAAGCGTGGGAGTGAGAGCTGAAGTCTTGCTCAGGATCAGCAGGATCAGAACCGAGTGAATTTGATCTCAGAAAAGGGAACGAATATGGAAGAGAAAAAGATGGGATTTGCGACGCGGGCGATCCATGATGGGCAGGCACCGGATGAGTTGACGGGGGCGGTGAATGTGCCGATCTATCTGACTTCGACGTATCAGCAGGAAGAGATTGGAAAAAATAAAGGACATGAGTATGCCCGGCTGACGAACCCGACGCGGGACGCACTGGAGGAGAGCCTGTGTTCGCTCGAAGGCGGGACGAGCGCACATGCATTCGCCAGCGGCATGGCGGCGATTACAGCGATGTGCACCATGATGAAGACGGGCGACCATGTGGTGTGCTCGGACAACGTCTACGGCGGGACGGCGCGGATGTTCGACAAGGTGCTGGCGAATTATGGATTGCGATTCACCTATGTCGATACCAGCGTGGCGGAGAATGTGGCGGCGGCGATTACACCGGCGACGAAGTTGGTGCATATCGAAACGCCGACCAACCCGATGATGGGGATTACGGACATTCGCGCAGTCGCCGATATATGCCATGCGCATGGGGTGGAGTTGAGCGTCGATAACACCTTCCTATCGCCCTATCTCCAGCAGCCGATTGCGCTGGGCGCGGACATCGTGATGCATTCGACGACCAAATTTTTGAATGGGCACTCCGATGGACTGGGCGGCGTTCTGGTGTGCACGACGCCGGAGCAGGCGGAGCGGTTTCGGTATGTGCAGAAGTGCACGGGCGGGATTCTGTCGCCGTTTGAGAGCTATCTGTTGCTGCGCGGAGTGAAGACGCTGGCGGTGAGGATGAAGCAGCATGATGCCAATGGGCGTGTAGTCGCCGACTTTTTGAAGGGGCACAAGGCGGTGAAGCAGGTCTTCTATCCGGGGCTGGCGGAGCATCCCCAGCACGAATTGGCGAAGCGGCAGCAGAGCGGGTTCGGGTCGATGCTTTCGATTGAGGTGGGCTCGCTGGAGCGGGTCAACATCTTTGCAAAGGCGTTACGGCTGGGCTATCTGGCGGAGAGCCTGGGCGGGGTGGAGACGCTGATCTGCCATCCGGCAAGCATGACCCATGCGGCGGTGGGCGCTGAGGGACGCGCGCGGCTGGGGATTACGGATGGATTGATACGGATCAGCGTCGGGATCGAGGACGTGGAGGATATCGTGGCAGACCTGGGGCAGGCATTGGATCGGCTGGGCTGACGGGTGGTCTCAGAATCTATTTAGCGTTTCCAAATTAGGATGTACCCCAATAGAAAAGCAGGTCCTTCGCCTGTGGCGAAGGATGACAATACTTTGGGGCATAGCCTTTCTTTATTTGTGGGGATAGCTGCTTTGAAACCGATCTAAAGCTGAAGGCTCAGCATCGGTTTGTATTGGTCAGGAAGAGTCAAAAGCAAGAACAAAAACGGAATACAGGGATCTCTCCACTCTGCTACGCGAGGAAGCCGCGTAGCTCCGGTCGAGATGACGTGGTTAAAAAGTCTTGTAAATAAATAGGCCTTCAGAGGTTGAGGAGTTGCTGGAGAGCCTTGGCCTGGTTGTGCTGCTCGTCCTTTGCGCCGTAGACGAGAGTTACTTTTCCGTCTGCGATTTTTTCTTTCAAAAGCGCTACCAGCTTCGGATTGCTGTCGAGTTCAGCCTTGTAGCGGGTCTTGAACTCTGTCCATTTGTCCGGATCATGGCTGAACCATTTTCGCAGTTCGGCGCTGGGGGCAATCTCTTTCAGCCAGAGATCGACCTGCGCTTTTTCTTTAGTCAAACCTCGCGGCCAGAGCCTGTCGACGAGAATACGGGTTCCGTCGCCTTTGTCGGACTGTTCGTAAACGCGTTTGATTAGGGTCTTCATGGTTGGTTAGATGCCGGATGTCCTTATGTCGCCTTTTTGCACCCGCACGATTCACGAACAATCAGTTTAACCGGCAGAACCGTTCTGACGCTGGAGGTCGAGGGCTCGCTCTTGATCTTTTGCAGCAGCAGGCGGGTGGAGGTGCGTCCGAGTTCGTCAGCGGGTTGTCGAATGGTGGTTACGGGGGGATTCAGCAAGGGGTAAAAGTCAACATCGTCGAAGCCAACCAACGCCACATCCCTGGGCATCTCGATCTTGATCGCTCGAAGCGTTTTGATAACGCAGATGGTGCAGGCGTTATTCGCCGTGAATAACGCGTCGGGGCGGTCTGGCGAATCGAAGAGCTTCAAGAGCGCGGTTTTGGCGGCCGCCTCATTCGACAGCTCCAGCTTCATGACGGGAAGCTTTGCCTGCCGCAGACGCTCTTCATAGCCTGCGACGCGCTCTCTGACTGGCCGCAGATGGGAGTTGATGACCAGACAGACGATCTTCTTGTAACCGTGGTTGATGAGGTGTTCGACTGCCATACGCGCACCGGCGCGGTTTTCGACTTCGACCGAATCGGTGAGGGCAGCCTCGATGGTGCGATCGATGGTAACGATTGGGGTCGATCCGGAGGCGGTGGCTTTCAAATATCTGTTGCTGCTGTCGGCAGGGACCAGAAGGATGCCATCGACGGGATGGTTTGTCATCTCTTCGACCTGCGCCTGCTCGATCAAAGGATCACCGTTGGAGGCTGCGAGCCAGACGAGGTAGCCGGCCTGACGCGCGGCCTCCTGGACGGCATGGCTGACGACAGAAAAGAAACTATCGGCGAGATCGGGGACGATCAGGCCGATGGATTTTGACGATTGGCCGGTAAGGATGCGGGCGGCGCGATTGGGCCGGTATTCCAACTGCCGTATGGCTGCATGAACTCTTTTCGCGGTCTCGGCGGCTACATAGGGATGTCCGTTGATCGTGCGGGAGACGGTCATGGGTCCTACGCCTGCGGCCCTTGCAACGTCATCCAAGGTCGCTTTTTTAATGGGAAATGTCTTACGCACGTGGACCTTTTGACAACTTTTTATGAGAGGGCTAACACAATGTTCACAATACTCGATTTAGATATCAACAGTGAAACAATTATTTTTTTGTTGACATCGGATGCCCGTCCGCGTAACCATGATGCTCGTTGTGGTAGCGCAATCATATGACGCACCTGCACCTGCACGTTCACTTTGGAGGCTGGAATGAAAAGAATTCGATTTGGTGGCTGTCTCACGCTGTTTTTCGCTGCGATTTGTCTGTTTACGATCGCGACCCCGGTTTTCGCTCAATCGGATAGTTCGTCCATCTCTGGCTCGATTACCGACGCATCGGGCGCGGTGCTTCCAAACGCCAAGATTACGGTTCATAACAATGCGACCCTCGCTGATCGGTCGATCACGAGCAACGAAAGCGGTAACTTCACTCTCTCCAATCTCTCCTCGGGCAACTACAGCATTCGCGCCGAAGCGGAGGGGTTTCAGACGACGACGCTTACCGATGTGCATCTCGACCCCAGCATCGGCCGGCGCATCGACATCGCTCTGAAAATCGGCACTGCCTCAACTGAGGTCAATGTGGTGGCCGGTGTCAACGCCGTGCAGACAGAGAGCGGATCGGTCGGCCAGCTCATCACACAGGAGCAGGTCAAGAGCATTCAGCTCAACGGGCGCAATCCGATCTACCTTTCGCAGCTTGAGCCTGGCGTTGTACGCGGCCAGTCGATGGCGGCTTTCAACTTTGGTCTTGACAACGGCATCAACGTCAACGGCGCACGCAGCCAGGAGAGCGTGATTACGTACGATGGAGCGCCGATGGTGCGCACCCGCTCCAACGGCACCAGCGTCGGCGTGGCCGACGTGGACTCGACGTCACAGATTCAGGTGTTGACCACCAGCTATCCGGCTGAGTACGGTCGCACTTCCGGCGGCCAGATCCGCATGATTCCCAAGAGCGGCGCAAGCGACTTCCACGGCAGCGCCTTCGAGTACTTCCGCAACACCGCGCTCAACGCCAACACCTGGGCCCGCAATAACTCGGGCACCAAACGCCAGGGCTTCCACTACAACCAGTTCGGCTGGAACCTGAATGGCCCCCTGTATGTTCCGGGTCACTTCAACAAGGATCGTAAGAAGCTCTTCTTCCTGGTTGGACAGGAGTGGACACGCTACAACCACGACGATCTCTCCCAGCAGAAGGTGCCGACAGCGCTGATGCGCACCGGCAACTTCAGCGAGTTGCTTGGGTCCAACATCTTCTACAGCGCTCCCGTGCAGCTTGTGAACCCGAATACGGGTTTGGCGTGCCCCAACAATGACTTCAGTGGAGGGAAGTGCGGTATCGCACTCAGTCCCAACGGCATTGGTCTGCTTAGCGCCTATCCGCTTCCCACTGCGACGCAAACCTCAACCAACAACTGGATCGACTCTGCGCCGTATACCGAGAAGCAGCGCAAGGACTCGGTCGTCGTCGACTTCGTTCCTGCAGATGCACACCACTTCCGCTTCAGCTTGCTGAATTACAACTACGACGACTACGAGCCGCACTTCGGCAACTTCAACACTAATCCGCGTATCTTCCATCGCCCGAACCAGATTGCCGTCTTCCAC
Organism: Terriglobales bacterium; assembly: GCA_041691575.1. Lineage (GTDB taxonomy): Bacteria > Acidobacteriota > Terriglobia > Terriglobales > Acidobacteriaceae > Edaphobacter. Next base: position 226,876 of record JBEPUJ010000004.1, on the reverse strand, counting down.
TACACCTGGACTGTCAGCCCCACCATGGTCAACGATGCCTTTGTCTCAGGCGCAGCGGACCACGTCACCATCGGTATCGACACCTCGTCGGGCCGCTACGATCGCACCAAGTACGGCATCAACTACCCCTACCTGTATGGCTCCGCGAGCAAGGTGGTCCCCAACAAGATTCCGACCATCCAGCTCAACAACTTTGGAACGCTTGACGGCGGTCCATACCCCTCGCGCTCGGGCGGTATCGTCTATGACTTCGGCGACACCATCACCAAGGTCTGGGGCAACCACACGCTCAAGATCGGCGGCCTGTGGGAGTATGCCGGCGAGAACAACTACGACCAGATCAGCGTCGACAATACGCGGCCCGGCACAACTAACAATCAGAACGGCTTGTTTGTCTTTACCGATAACCGCGGCGGTGGCCCGACGACAAAGTCAGGCGTAGCGAACGCAGCGCTCGGCCTCTTCGACACCTATGGCGAGATCGGCACTCGCTCCTACACGCTGTTCCGCGGCAACATGTTCGAGGGCTTCGCTCAGGACCAGTGGCGCGTCAACTCGAAGCTCGTGCTCGAATATGGTATCCGCTACAGCGTCATGATGCCGTACCATGCGCTCTGGGGTAACCAAGCCTTCTTTAGCGAGAAGGACTATGATCCAGCGCTTGCTCCAACAGTCAATCCGACCACAGGCTTCCTCACCGGTGGGGATCCTTTGAACGGCGTCGTCATTCCGGGCAGCGGCTTCCCCAGCAAGGCTAAGGGTCACGTTCCCGACGCCATCCTCAATGGCGGCTACCAGCGTCTCTTCCGCGGGTATGGCAGCGGCTATTCTCCTACGGTCTACAGCAACATTCAGCCGCGCTTCGGCTTTGCCTATCAGGTGACGCCGGGTACGGTCTTCCGCGCTGGAGTCGGCCGTTATGTGCAGCGTCTCGGCATCAGCGACACAGTTCACGTTGGTGGCAACGCGCCCTTCCAGCCAGCGTCGAACGTAACCCTTGGTAGTGTCGACAATCCTGGCGGCATCGGCATCAATGCCACGCCGCTTGCCTTCACCTCTCATTCCTTCACGTATCCCAGCCCTGAAGCATGGGGATGGAATGTGACGATGGAACAGGAACTCCAGAAGATCGGTGTCTTCACTCTGAGCTACGTTGGCCGCCGCGGATACCATCTTGAGCAGTTGGCGAACGTCAACCAGTTGCCGCTGGGAACCAGAAACCTCCCGGCCAACAAGGGGATCAACCCGGATGCTCTTCGTCCGTACAAGGGCTATTCGACCATCATCGAAGCCCAGAACCATGGCGGATCGTTCTATCACTCCATGCAGGCGAACCTGAAGCGCCGCCTTAACCATGGCTTCCTCTTCGGAGTCGCATACACCTGGTCCAAGAGCCTCGACTATGGATCGTCGAACGGCTTCAGCATCCCCAACGCAGCCAGCAACGCTGCCATGTTTGGTCCCAGCGACTTCGACACCCGCCATGTGCTCGTGACGAACTATGTATGGGATATTCCATACGGCACCCATGCCAGCAACCCACTCGTTCGGACCTTGGTTGGCGACTGGCAGTTCTCCGGAACGATCCAGGCACAGTCTGGCCGGCCGCAGACGGTCTCACAGAACAACGACGTTGCGGGAGTTGGTCCCGGATCGGGCAATCAGCTCTGGGTCGTTCAGCGTCAGCCGAATCTTCCTCACCAATTCTCGGGTGGCAAGAACAGCAACCAATGGTATGAAGCGACCAAGCCCCTGTGGTCTACGGCTGCTCCTAACACCTTTGCTCCACGTGGAATGCGTGGACTGATCTATGGACCTGGCTTCAACAGCGCCAGCGCGGCGTTGCAGAAGGGCTTCCACATCATTCCAAGCCACGAGAATCATCAACTGATCTTCAAAGCAGAGGCCTTCAACTACCTCAACCACCCCAACCTGGACAACCCCGACAACGGCCCGACCAGCAAGACGTTCGGTCAGGTTACCGGAAAGGGCGGCACCTACGCTTCCGAACGCCAACTGCAGTTCAGCCTTAGGTATGCCTTCTAACGTCCTAGTCCGATGCGGCTTGCCCCTGATAGTTTGGGGGCAGGTCGCTTCGGACCAGTTCTTTTTCAGGTAAAGCTATCGAGATCCCGCACAGGCTGAACATGTGCGGGATTTTTTTGGACCTTCAACAGAAATTTAAAACCAACCCGGCTCCAGCCCGGTCGCGAATGGATGACGCCAACGATGGAATTCATGCAATCCTCCCGTTTACTCCCTTTTGTTAGCCGTGGCCGCCGGTGCTTTCGATTTGTCGGATTTCTGTCCATGGTTGCCGCCTTCTCGCTACCCATCGCTGCCGATGGCCAGACGATGAAGGCCCAGGACATTACCAAGACGCCGACGCTCTACGTGGTTCCTTATGCGCATCTCGATACACAATGGCGGTGGGAGATGCCGCAGACGATCAGCGAGTATTTGCTGAAGACATTGCGCGTGAACTTCGACTACATCGATAAATATCCGCACTATGTCTTCAATTGGACCGGATCCAATCGCTATCGGATGATGAAGGAATATTTCCCGGACGACTACGCGAGGATGACGAAGTATGTCGCGGCTGGCCGATGGTTTCCGGCGGGCTCTTCAGTTGAAGAAGGCGACGTCAACCTGCCCAGCGCCGAGGGGATCTTTCGCCAGGTTCTCTATGGCAACGAATACTTCCGCAAGGACTTCGGTAAGGCGAGCAGCGAGTATATGCTTCCGGACTGCTTTGGCTTCCCCGCGTCCTTGCCGAGCATCCTGGCCCACGCCGGCGTAAAGGGCTTCTCCACGCAGAAGCTGAACTCCAACTGGCAGCCGTCTCCGAAGGTTGGCGGCCCGGGTTCGCCGGAACAGACGCCCGAAGGGATTCCTTTTAATGTTGGACTTTGGACTGGACCTGACGGCAAGAGCGTAGTCGCGGCCCTGAATCCAGGAAGCTATAACGGTAGCGTCTATACCGACCTCAGCAAGGAACCGCCACCGCCATCTCCGCCACCGCAATTGACCAACGAAGAGAAGGCGCGGCTCACGCCACAGCAACTTCGCGCAGTTCAGCGGCCAAGAACGACCGAGCCGGACTGGGTCAAGCGCATCGATCTGGATGGTAAGGTGACTGGCGTCTATGCCGACTACCATTATGTTGGAACCGGCGATGTCGGCGGCGCGCCGCAGGAGGCTTCGGTCAAGTTGCTCGAAGCCATCGTCGACAAAAAAGAGACGGTGCTTCCACAGCAGCCCCGGTTCAGATTTCTGAAATCTGAGCCTGCTCCTGCTCTGGGGCCCAGTGTAAGAGTAGGCGAAGGGCCGGTGCATGTAATCGAGTCCGCCGCGGACCAGATGTTCAATGACATTACTCCGCAGATGACGGCACGCATGCCGCAATACAAAGGCGACCTTGAGCTGATCAATCACTCGGCGGGGTCGCTGACCTCGCAGGCTTATCACAAACGCTGGATACTCAAGAACGAGATACTCGCCGATGCGGCTGAAAAGGCTTCGGTCGCGGCTGAATGGATGGGGGGCAGACCTTATCCCCTGCAGCGGCTGAATAGCGCATGGACGCTGGAACTGGCAGGACACTTTCACGATATTGGCGCAGGTACAGCGACACCGCGCGCCTACCAGTTTGCGTGGAATGACGACACGATTGCGGCTAACGAGTTTGCAGGCGTGTTGACCAGCGCCAGCGAGGCGATTGCTTCAGGACTCAATACGCAGGGAGCGGGAACTCCGATCGTGGTTTATAACCCACTCAATATCGCCCGTGAAGATGTGGTTGAAGCGAAGATGGCATTTACAGGGGGTATGCCGAAGGCGGTGCGAGTCAAAGGGCCGGACGGTAAAGAGCAGCCCGCGCAGATCGAGGATGGCAAGATTCTTTTTGTGGCCAAAGCGCCTTCCGTGGGATACGCGGTCTATGACGTGGTACCTGCTCAGGCATCGGCTTCAAACCCGGATTTGAAGGTGACTTCTTCGTCACTGGAGAATGCGCGATATCGCGTGCAGCTTGATCCGGCTGGCGATGTTTCCAGCATCTACGACAAGAGCCTCAATAAGGAACTACTCTCGGCGCCTATCCGGCTGGCGATTTCTACAGACGTGCCGAAGCAGTATCCAGCATGGAATATGGACTTCGATCAGGAGCAGGCGGCGCCACGCTCCTATGTGAGCGGACCTGCACAGATTCGCATCAAGGAGAATGGTCCGGTGCGCGTGGCGCTTGAGGTTACGCGTGAGACAGAAAAATCTAAATTCGTGCAGACGGTCAGTCTCTCCGCGGGCGATGCGGGCAATCGCGTGGAGTTCGGCAACGCGATCGACTGGCACACGGAGGCTGCGAACCTCAAGGTGGCGTTTCCTCTCAGCGCATCGAATGAAGATGCCACGTATAACCAAGGAGTGGGAACCATTGAGCGGCCCAACGCCCAGGAGCGGCAGTTCGAAGTTTCTTCGCATCGCTGGATCGATCTCACGGACAAGAGCGGCAGTTTCGGTGCAACCATCTTGACCGATGACAAGAACGGTTCCGATAAGCCGAACGACAATACGATTCGCTTGACCCTGATGCGTACGCCCGGGATGTTGCCCGCAAGCGAAGGTGGGCCGGGGTCGTACAGCGATCAGGCCACTCAGGATTGGGGGCATCATGAATTTATCTTTGGGTTGGCTGGACACGCAGGGAGCTGGCGTCAATCACAGACGGATTGGCAGGCTTATCGGCTCAACGATCCGCTAATCGGGTTTGCGGCGACAAAGCATGCGGGTACGCTCGGTAAGAGCTTCTCGCTCCTTCATTTGAATAATTCTCGAATTCGCGTGCTTGCGCTTAAGAAGGCGGAGGCTGGCGACGAGATCATTCTCCGTATGGTCGAACTCGATGGCAAGCCCGCGCAGAATGTGCGCGTCTCGTTCGCCGCACCGGTCAGAGCAGCACGCGAGGTTAACGGGCAGGAGCAGCCGGTTGGAACGGCAAACCTGAACGCTGGCGCACTCCTCACCTCTTTTGGGGGATACCAGCCACGGACATTCGCGCTGCGCTTGAGTGCAGCTCCCGCGAAGGTCGCTGCGGTCCACTCACAGCCCGTCGCGCTGAAGTACGATCTCGCCGTAGCGAGCAATGATGACACCAAGACCGCAGACGGCGGCTTCGATGGCAAAGGCAATGCACTGCCAGCGGAGATGCTGCCTGCACAGATCGCATATCGCGGTGTCGAGTTTAAACTGGCACCGGCTAAAACCGGAGTGCCGAATGCCGTGGTCGCTGCGGGACAGGTTATCGATCTGCCTGCGGGCCATTACAACCGGGTCTATATTCTGGCAGCGGCGGCGGGTGGAGATCAGGCTGGAGCATTCAAGGTTGGAGATAAGGCTACGGACCTGAACATCCAGGACTGGAGCGGGTTGATTGGCCAATGGGATACGCGAGTCTGGAAGAATAACCCAGAGCGTGATTGGGCGATCTCGGCGCATCACGCAGTCTGGCCACCCGCGGATATGGAAGAGCGGGAGCGGCGCGCTCCGTCGCCTCGCTATCCCGAGGACTACGTCGGGCTGGAAGCGGGCTTCGTAAAGCGGGCTGGGGTGGCGTGGTATGCCTCGCATCATCACACCGCGAATGGGCTCAACGTGCCTTATCAGTATTCTTATTTATTCGGCTATTCAGTAGAAGTGCCTGCCAATGCGAAGACGCTGATGCTGCCGAAGAACGACAAGATCCGCATCCTTGCGATCTCGGTTGCGGAAGAGAATCCGCAACTCCATCCGGTTCAGCCGCTCTACGATACGTTGAACCGTATAGCGCCGCCACAATCAATGGAGCAAGCTTCGCGCTGATGCAGGACAGTCTTCGAAGAGGATAAACCCGTGTTCTTCAGGTTCAAGCGCAGCGTTATGGTGCTGCTTTTACTGACGGGGTGCGCCGCTTGACCACTCCTCTGCTCGGTGAGGCCAAGGCTGGCAAACCACTCAACAATTCGTGGTTTCGGCATAGCCAAATAGAAAACGGCGGCACACTGGTCTTTAATATGGGCTCCTCGCCTACTTCGTGGGAACGGTTACTCGTCCACCGTCTATGTCGGACCCGGATTCGCAGCTTTGCAGCGCCATGCAACATTAGCGGGGCGTGCCTAGAATTTTGCTGTAGTTCCTCAATAGAAAACCGAATGCGATACGATGATGGTGCCTGCTGGAAGGGTCTCTCGCGGGACAGAACTTCTGGCGTTGTACTCAAATATGAGGTTTGATCGCGTGAAAACCGCGATTATCGCACGATGCAGGTAAAACTGAGGCACACTGGTACCGTTAGAGCATTTTCGGTCTGATTGTTGACGGTGGAGTCAGAGAGTTATGGTCTCCCACCCTTTGTGCAAAATACGCACAAAGGATGGGGCACCCGAAGTTTTGTTAACACTTGAATTGAAAAATGCTCTAAGACGGGGAGAGTTGCAATGGTCTACGACAAAGGGATTCTGCTGCTCGGCGCAACGTTGGTACTACTGGCGGGCGGACGGCGAGGAGATCTGCCCCTGTCTGCGAAGGACAGCTCAGCGCAAATGCATTCGGCTGCCAGCCTGCCGTCCGCATCGCTCAACATTGAGAGACTGGACCCCGCGCTGGATCGGATTATTCCCTCTGACGCCAGGCTTCAACAGGTTGCGGATGGTTTTAAGTGGACAGAGGGGCCGATCTGGATTCCCTCAGGCTACCTTCTCTTTGCTGAGATTTCGAGTAACAGCATTCGTAAGCTGACGCCCAACGGCCAAGTCAGTATCTTCATGCAGCCCAGCGGATACAAAGGGACTGCCCCCTATGGCGGGCCGGAGCCGGGGTCGAACGGAATGACGCTGGACCGGCGAGGCCGCCTCACGGTTGCCGGTCATGCGCAGCGTGATGTGTGGCGACTGGAGTTGCTCGATCCCCATGCCGCCGTCACCATTCTGGCCGACAGCTATCAAGGGAAAAAACTCAACAGCCCTAACGACCTCGTCTACAAATCGGATGGTTCGCTTTATTTCACCGATCCGCCCTACGGCCTGCGTACCCAGGGCGACAAGGATCCGGCAAAGGAACTGCAAATCAACGGGGTCTACCGTATCCCGGCGGCTGCATCGCAAGCCCCGGGGAGCGAACCGCGGCGCTCGCAGCTTCAGCTTCTAATTAGGGACCTCCCCCGGCCTAACGGCATCGCCTTCTCTCCGGACGAGAAATTTCTCTATGTCGATAACTCGCAGCCTAAGTTATGGATGCGCTATCCCGTCAAGTCCGACGGTACGCTGGGCGCAGGCAAGGTCTTCTTCGACGCAAGCTCGGATTCCAGGCCAGGTGGTCCCGACGGAATCAAGATTGATACAAAGGGAAACATCTACAGCACCGGCCCCGGAGGCATCTGGATCTTTTCGCCTGAGGGCAAGCATCTCGGAACGATTCTGTTGCCGCAGGCTGCAGGCAACATTGCCTGGGGCGGCTCCGACTACAGAACGCTCTACATCACCATGGGCAGCAGCGTGCAAAGAATCCATCTGGGGCTCGCTGGCCATCGTGCCGATTAGGAAAATGTTAAGTAGTGTTGATCGACTTGCTGTTCAGGGGATGCTAGGAGACGTTAGAGGAGCATCGGGGAAAAGCACCTCCCACGATGGATCGAGGTAGAGCCAGCGCTGGGTGCTGAACCAGCTTGTCGGCATCTCCGGAACATGCAACAGGCCGTGCCCTCCGGCGCATATCAGTTCTGTTCCGTTCCAGGCGAGGAAGGTTCTCGATGGATGGCCGACACGGGCGGGATTTGTCAGCCTGCCCAGACATACCGGACAGCGGCTGCGCTGATCTCGGAGTGTCCAGCGTAAGGCAAAGAGACAGATAGTAAACGAACTCACAATCTGGATGTACTCAGAGGTGGCTGGATTCATCGAGGCACTGAGATGGCCAAGATCGAGCGACCCAAAATAAACGATAGGAAGAATCAAAACGATCTTGCCCGCCAGAAAGAGCCATCGGCGAAATCTTTTGGAGTAGGAGCGTTTGTGATGGGTCGCCGCGTACTCGCCGAGCGGAAGAGCTGTAGTGGCAGGCAAAGCAAGAAGTGCGAGGATGACCGTGAAGAAAAAGATGCTGAAGGGCTTCCGCGCTCGACCAGACAGAGAATCACACGTTAAGTAGTCCACCTCTCCAGGCCCCGCAGGCACGGACATGTCCCAGTGATCGGAGCGCTGATCGTGGTCGAACGAAGGTCCGAGATGGCCGACCAGGAAGCCACGAGAGCTCGATGGAATTGCGGTAGCAGCTTCATCAGGTTCAAGGAGCCAGGCATCGATCTTTCCCGGCAAGGTCCATAGCCGGGCCGGGATGACTCCGATGATCTCGACTCTGCGAGATCCCACCTCGATCGTTCTCCCCGAGATGTTTTTGTCTCCCCCGAAGTATCGTTGCTGCATCTCGTCCGTGATGACGAGGCCTGGCATGTTGCTATGCAATGCCTGGTCCGATGGCATCATGTGGATCGGCAGGCCCAGCAGGTCGAATAAATTCCGGCTCGATTGAGCGATGGATAACTCCGCCGAATGATGCGGTGCGATCATCACAGATTTCGCGGCGGGTTGGTAGAAGGCAAAGGCGCTGAAGAGATGCTGCTTTCGAGACTGCCATGCGCGAAACTGCTCTGCCCGGATGGTTGGATAAGATGTTCCGTCAAATCCGACATGGGTAATGAGCATGAGATTCTGCGTATCGCGATACGGCGATGGCTGCACTGCGGCGCGGACACCTGGCAGAAACATGGCGAGGCAATAGGCAGCGGTCGCAAGGACGACGAGGAAAAGTATGCACTGCACAGCGGACGCGAGATATTGACCGGAAGGAACTCCGGTGCGCAGGTATTGCCTTAGAGAAAAAGCATCCTGGAAGGCTCCGAAACAGAAGGCGGCGATTTTTTGCTCCGTTTGTCGACGGGTTCCGCATTCCATGCTGCATGCCTGGCGGACATGCCATAGCTCGGACTGCCACTCCTTGAGCCATTCCGCACGTTGGCGGCGAGGAATCAGAGATGCAGCCAGCCTGAGAAGGGTGAGATTGAAAGCACGGAAGAATATGCCTGCCAGGTTCATACGGATTCCACCTCATGGGGAGGAATCAGTTTTGAGAGGAGAGGATATCTCCTTCGGGATGCATCGAGGGTCGTCTTCCCAAGCGAGGTGAGTTTGTAGTACTTCCTCGGGGGGCGCTGTTCCGCGTCCGCAATCGATTGCTGCTCCCAGTGAGAGCGAATCAGTTGATCGCGCTCAAGCCGCCGCATGGCAGGATAGACCGTTCCGCTGGGCAGGCCGGTCATCTCCATGACGCTGAATCCATAGATGTAACCGGCGTTGACGGCTTGGAGAATCATCGCGGCGGTATGAGAGAGCCTGGGTTCGCCTGTCATGGAGGAAATTCTAACTATGTAGCAGACTACTTGACTAGTCTATAGTAGTTTGCTACATAGGGTATAGAGGTATCAGTGATGCTCGAGGTCAGAGAGCTTTCCAAGCGGTATCGCGGGATTACAGCTATTCAGAATGTCAGCTTTCGACTTGAGGCAGGGAAGATCGTCGGCTATGTGGGGCCGAATGGTTCAGGTAAATCGACGACCGTAAAAATTATTACCGGACTGCTCGAACCGAGTGAAGGAAAGGTGCTGTTTGAAGGCCGGAATATTCGCGATGGCCTGGAGGGGTATCGCGCTGCATTTGGCTACGTTCCTGAAGAGGCGTATGTCTACACACATCTGTCGGGGCTGGAATATCTGCAACTGGTAGGCAGGTTGCGCGGCATGGAGGAGCGGCTGATTGCACTCAAGACAAAAAAGCTGCTCGGTTTATTGGGACTGGAGTCGTGGCGTCATTCTCCGATCTCCCTCTATTCCAAGGGAATGAAGCAGAAGGTGCTGATCGCCGCGGCATTGCTGCATGATCCAAAGCTGCTGGTGTTTGACGAGCCGCTGTCGGGCCTCGATGTGGTGTCGTCACGGCTCTTCAAGGATCTATTGCAGGAGCTGGCAGCACAGGGAAAGGCCATACTTTATATCTCGCATGTGCTTGAAGTGGTGGAGCAGGTCTGCGATCGCGTGATCGTAATTGCGAAGGGCGAGATTCTGGCGGACGCTGCTCCCTCGGAGCTAAAGACGGTGATGCGTCTGGGTAATCTGGAGAGCGTCTTCGCGCAGCTTGTACAGCAGCAGGACACAAGGATAGTGGCTCGTGAGTTGGTCGAAGTGATGGGAGTTGATCATGTTTAGGCGGCTCAATCCTTTTCGACCGCCCGATCATGCCGTGCTTTCTTTAGAAGTGCAGGCGAAGATGCCGAAGAACGAGCGAGTGCAAGGCCGTTTTGAGGTGCTCGTCAGACATTTGCTTAACCGCTTTTTGAACAATGAATTGATGTCAAGCGACGGTGAGATTACGCGTGCCATCCAGCTTGCGTATGTCATCGCGTTGCCCGGTCTGGTGGTGGCGCTCTTCCTGTTTCCTGCCTACCATTCCTTTCCACCGCTGATGGGAAAACGGACCTTCTGGTTGCAGGTGAGCGACCATTATCTCTACGTGATGTATTCGATGGTGGTGATGGGAGTAGTGACTGTCTATGAATGGGATATGTTGTTTCCCGATCTAATGGATGTCTTTGTATTGTCTGTACTGCCGATCGAAGGCCGCAAATTATTTTGGGCGAGGGTGCTTGCGCTCGTTATTTTTTTCGCGTTGGCACTGCTTGGAACCAACTCGCTGGGGACGATCTTTCTGCCCATGGTGGCGGACCTGCCCAGTCTGGGAGTTCACTTATTCGCTCATGCAGCCGCTGTAATCATGGGCGGAATTTTTGCGATAGGACTTTTCCTCGCGCTCCAGGGATTGCTGCTGAATCTGCTTGGTGGCCGGATGTTCCGGCGGATTACACCTCTTCTCCAGGGAGCCTCGATCACAATATTGCTGACGGTAGCTTTCCTATATCCACTGTTGTCTCGATTTCTCCAGGCGCTCCTCAGTTCCGGCAGCGTATTCGCCCGGTACTTCCCTCCGTTCTGGTTTCTGGGGATCTATGAGCGTCTATTGAGAGGACCCTCTACACTACCAATTTTCAAGGAACTTGCGAGGTCTGGTTGCTGGGCGACATCGGTGACGATCAGCCTCGCCATCGCTGCTTATCCGCTGGCATACAGGCGCAGGGTCAGGCAATTGATTGAAGGCTCTCGCGCAATGAATACGAGCAGTTGGGTTACTCGACCCATTAATAGGCTTCTACACGCGACTATATTGCGGCTGCCGGAAAGGCGCGCAGTCTTTCACTTTATCAGCCAGACCATTATGCGAATACAGAAACACCGTGTGCTTCTTGCGATGTATGGAGGCTTGGGCATCGCGATTACAGTGTCCGAGATGATCTCACTCACGATCATTGATGATCGCTTGCGTATCGGCGTTTTGTCCTATGGAATCTATGCATCGATTCCGATTCTCGCGCTTTGGACGGTGGCAGGGTTGAGGACTGCGCTTGCGGCTCCGATCGATCGCCGAGGAAGCTGGATATTCCGCGTGATTATTGGGCGCGCCGGTGTGGAGCACCTCAATGGCGCAAAGATCTGGGTCGCGATATGGGGATTTGCCGTGAGCCTGGTGGCGGCCGTTCTGTTATGCATGGCAGCTCCTGCACTATGGCGGACGCCGCTTGATATCGCGTGCAGGATGACTGTCGCAGCAGGCTTATGCCTGCTTCTGACGGATTGCCTCTTTCTGGCAGCAATGACAATACCGTTTACGGAGCTTCGCAAGACCTCGATCATGGAGATGCCACTGGTTGTTGTCAGATACTTTGTGGTGTTTCCCCTTCTAGTACTGATGGTCGTTCACTCCGAAATGTGGCTAGAGGTGAGCGTTTGGCGCCTTATTGCGGTAGCCCTAGCGATGACGTTGGCGCATCTCTGGTTGCGCTGGAGATATGCGTTGCGAGTGCAGGAGAAGAGGCTGGCCTACGGCTTTGAAGATGGAGATGAGTTATTTCAGCGTTTAGGTTTGGGGGATTGACGTGTTACCCAGCCGGATGATCTGGATGTCTACTTCCAAATCGTGTGGGAAGCATAGGTCACACTTAACGCAATGTGGCCGATCAAAATTGAGGGGAGGGAAGTGTGAGATGTTAAAATCCTGCGGCTCCGCTCAGACGCTCTTGACGTGGCGCGTGCCCCAGAACAGTAGCAGACCGATGAAGAGGTAGATGCCGGCGGTAGCGCTGATGCAAGCGCTCATGCCGTAGCGCGATGCGGCGAGAGCAATGGAGATTGGGGCAAAGCCTGCCCCCAGCCAGCCCAGCGAGTTGAGTACTCCTGCCGCCACACCTCGCCGAGCGACAGGAACCACGTCGTAGAGACCTGCGAATATGTTGGCATCGTAGAGACCCTTGAAGTAACCAAAGCCAACCATCGCCAGGATGAGGAATGGGACGGAGGTCGTCCATCCGGTGAGGAAGAGGAAGGGTACGCCGCACAGCAGACCAAACGATTGCGTGAGCAAACGTCCGCCTGACATCCGTTTTACCAGCACGTCCGCCAACCAGCCGCCGGAGAGGACGCCGAGCACCGACGCAATTTGTAAATAGACCGTGCTATTTAGGCCGGCCATGGAAAGACTCATGTGAAACTTCTGATAAAGGAAAGTCGGCATCCACGTCAGGAAGACGACTGCCACAAAATTGGCTCCGATAAAGACAAAGATCAGGAGCCGCACCATGCGGTTCTGAAGGACTTCCCGGAGGCCCTCGATCAGGTTTCCACCGGAGTGAGGGTCGGCGGCGGGCGTTAGTTCATCTATGAGGGGATCGGACATTCCACGGACCGGTTCTTTCAATAAGCCCCAGAGTAAAAGGCCGAGAACTATACCAGCCACGCCGAAGAGTACAAAGCTTGAACGCCAACCATAGTATTGGCCAACAAAACCGGAGAGCGCTCCGCCAGCGATGCTTCCGGCGTAGACGCTGGACTGGTGAAGCGACATGGCGCGAGAGCGAGTGGCTGCTCCGTGATAGTCGCTGATGAGCGACATTGCTGCCGGAAAGTAGAAGGCTTCGCCAAGACCGCCCAACGCCCTGCATATGGTCAGCTGGATATAGCTATGAGTTAGCGCAGTGGCCGCTGTCACAATAGACCAAAAGATCAGGCCGCCCAGTACCAGTGTCTTTCTTGGCAGGCGATCGCAGAGCCAGCCGGCAAAGGGGCCGAAGATGGCGTACATCCACATGAAGGAGGCACCCACAATGCCCAGTTGCACATCGGAGAGGTGCAGTTGTTCTTTGATTAGCGGAAAGACTGAAAAGATGGCCTGGCGGTCTGCGTAGTTAAAGAAACAGACAAACCAGAGCATGCCCACAACGAGCCATTTATAAGTAGAGCTTTGCCTGTCGGCTGTGATAGCAATTGTCATCTTTGCGGAGTCATTGTGTGGATGCGAATGGGAGTGCGGCTGCTTTCATCTTGTGAGCGATACAAGACTTTGGGACTGCTTGCATTCTTTATAGCTCAACTGGCTAGCAATGTCGACATGAAGACGACAAGTGAATGAATAGCCTGCTGCGTGGCGGTATCGATAGAGTTACTTTCAAGAACAAGCTATTCCCTCGATACTACTGAAGTGTGGAATAGGGGGAGCGATTTTGATCCAGTGGCACGAACTTGAAAGAGGCCCTGATGTCGAGATGCCGTGCCCGATTGAATGGGTCGAATTGCACGGCGAGCCAGATTGCTACCAGCATCTGGGGATAAGACCCACTGCAACCGCAGATGAAATCAAGCGGGCATACCGGAAGTTGGCGGCGCTTTTGCATCCGGATCATCAGCCGAGCGAACTTCGACCTGCCGCTGAGGCACGCATGAAGGAACTCAATGCGGCCTATGCACTTCTTCGATATCCGCAAAGACGAGCCGTCTATGACGCAGAGCTCTCCGGTAAGATCTACGCCTGATTTTGTCGATCTTCGACCGGATGGGCGTTTCAGCCGCCATGAAGAGATTCGTGGCTGGTCCCAGGAACGATTGTCTGAAGCCCGCGTGCTCGTCGTAGGTTCCGGCGCACTGGGAAATGAAGCGCTTAAGAATCTCGCACTGCTTGGAATCGGGGAAGTTGGTGTCATCGACTTCGATGTAATTGAGTTGAGTAACCTGACTCGATGTGTCTTGTTTCGGGAAGCGGACCTGGGTGCACAAAAAGCAACTGTCGCGGCAAGGCGCATTCGGGAGCTTAATCCTTCGGTCATCGCAAGATCACTTGTCGCGGACGTGATGACCGGAGTCGGCGCTGGATTTCTGGAAGACTTTGATGTGGTTCTTGGATGCGTCGATAATATCGCGGCACGGTACAAGCTGAACCGGCTGTGCAGAATGGCGAATGTCCCCTGGCTTAATGCAGGAATCGATGCATTTTGCGGCCAGGTAAGTCTTTTTCATCCGGATGAAAGCGCCTGTTACGAATGCACCATGACCACTTCGATGTGGCAGCGTATGTACGAACGCAACTCCTGTCTGCTTCCATCTTTGCTCAAACCCGAGATGCCTCTGGCGACAACCACGATTCTTGCGTCACTGACCGCTGCGTTACAGGTTCAGGAAGCAATTGCGTTCCTGAAAGAAGCCACACAATCACAGCCATGGCCACGGCTTGCTGCGGGAGAGCAACTGTCCATTCGCGTCAATCCATACGAAATGGCGGTTTTGCGGCTTAAGAGAAACGCAGAGTGCATGGCGCATTACGAATCCGCTCCTGTGCTGTGCCTCTCCGCTGTTCCAGAGGAAACGACCGCAGCTGATCTTCTGTTGCAGAGCGGGATGGAAAATTTTGAGGTCGATTGGGATATTGCCACGGCATTTGAGTGTCCGCGATGTGGGATCGATGAGGTTGCATCGCCGTCATGGAGAATGAAGGACTCCGATTTGGCCTGCCCGCGCTGTTCTGCGCAACGAAGGCCACATTGGAGCAGCCGGGTCGATAGAAATAGCTCCTTATCAAAGAGCACTCTTGCGGAGCTTGGAGTTCCTGAGCGGGCGCATCTTTGGATGACATCCAAAAGCGGGACAATACATCACGCTAAATTGATCTCAAGGGAAATACCCAGCGGCGCGACGTCTTCACACTGGAGCAGCTCTAAATGAACACAATCTGCATCACCGTTTCGATGTATGACCGCAGCCGTCTGGCGGCCGTCACTCTCTCTGGTTCGACAACCGTTGGGGAACTAATGGAGCAATGCTCGGCGCGATGGGCGTTGCCGGCGACGTCGTTCGTCTTTCGGAATGTGGGCTCCAACGAACTTCTGCTCGAGAGCGATTCGTTGTGGGAAGCCGGCGTGCGAGACCGTGCCGAATTACAGATCTTTCCTGTTGTGGAAGGGGGCGCCGGTGATTAACCGCGTTCGTGAACGCCGCCTGGAGAGCGACTTGATTGCAGCACAAGCGGTTGTTCTTGCATCGCGACAGCGAATCATTATTGAAGAGTCCTTCGGTTCTCCGCCGGAGTCTTACCACTTTATCTTCCGCTGCCGCAGCGTATCGAAGATCGTCTCCGACGTTGCTTCCTACCGAGAGGAACACCGAGTCGGCATTCAATTTCCCTCAGGGTATCCAGCTCAGCCTCCGTTTGCCACGATGCTGACGCCTGTCATCCATCCACATATTTGGGCGAATGGAACGTTGTGTCTTGGGAGCTGGAAGCCTGGCGAAAAACTGGACAGCCTGCTGCAACGTATCGGTGCAATTCTTGCCTATGATCCTGCAGCACTCAACTGGCGCAGCGTGGCCGACGATGCAGCAGCGATATGGGCAAAGCAAAATCTGGATATTCTGCCGCTCGACCAGCCTTTCTTTTCTGCCGTTCCATTTCGCATGCTCAGTACACGGTGACTTTATGACTTCGATCTTTGGTTGGGAAGATCTGGATACTGACGAATCTCTGCCTGTGGCTTCGCCGGAAGTTCTCCGCCTCATTCCTCCGTTTCATGCGGAACGCGATGCAAAATGTCTGGTGATCCTGCCCAACGCTGTCTTCGACGAGATTATGCGTCACCTGAAAGGAGACTGCACGACGGAGCGAATTGGGATGTTAGTCGGCCACCCGTGTACAAGGCCGTCTACCGAGCAACTGTTGGTATATGTGGATGCGGCGCTACCCGTCGACGACCGGTACGCTACGCGCACCAAGGTGTCGATACAAAAGAGCGGGTGGACAGAAGTGTGGAAAGATCTTGTCCTGACTCCGGGAAACCGGATCGTCGGTTGGTATCACAGCCATCCTAATCATGGCGTCTTTCTCTCTGCTGTTGACCGTACAACGCAATCTTTGTGGTTCGCGCAGGAATGGAAGGTAGCTATCGTGGTCGATCCTATCCGGGGAGAACATCAAGCATTTACAGGCGCGAATGGAATAGCGACTCCGATCGTATTCGTTTGATTGCCAACACTTCTTGTATGAAACTTTGCGTCAGGAACGCCCATTGGATAGATTCACTCTCGCTCCGCAATGAATGCAACAGCCATTGTGATAATCCGCCAGCCAGGTTACGCTGTCCTCTCTGTAGGCAAGACCGCAGACACAAGACACAACAGGTTCTTCTGGTTCGAAAGGCATCCCGTCTACAGGGTCGGCATAAGGAAGATCTTCCTCAATCGCCGGATGAGCCGGGTTTGGGCTCTCCGCAGCTAAAACTACAGGAGCAACAGCAGCTTCAGGCAGGCCTTCTTCCCAACGGACAGGCGATTCGGGGGGAGCAGCTCTATCCTCAGCTTCCATGCCCGTCTCCAGATTCATTGCTATTTGTTGCTCTGCTATTTGCTGATCCGGGACCGGGAGGCGGCTTTCCTCCGCACGACGCCGTGCCGCAGAGACAATGCGGTAGATGATGTACGTCAGCACGCCTAACGCCAGCACATTTGCCAGCAGCAATAGTGTCTGCACTGAGCGCTCCCTCCTCCACTTCAGCATTACAAATCTCTTTGACTCTACCTCTGGGGCATGGAGACATCCATTTAATACGCCGGTCCAAATGAACGATTGTCGGGAAATAATTGATTGTATTGACGGAAGGTCAGCTTCTGATTATGATCATCCCACAAAACAAGATGGCCCTCCCGAGGCAAGTGTTTTTCTCCAGTATCGTTTGCTGTAGTTTTGTGCTAAGCGGCTGTTCTGCAGTGATGAAACCGGTGCGAAGCGCGTCGCATACGACGGGTGGGATCAATCTGAATGTAACGTTGGACCCTGAGGTTAATGATAATTCTCCCGTCGCTGTCGATGTTGTTCTTGTCAGCGATAAGAGTGTTTTGAAAGAGCTTTCTGCACTTACAGCGCAGGCTTGGTTTGGAAAGCGAACGACTTTATTACGGATGCATCCATCCGAGATTCATGTTTCTTCCTGGGAGTGGGTTCCAGGCCAAGAGGTTGCCACGCTGAAGATTCCGCGTACAGGAATCGCAGATGGAGTTCTCCTCTTTGCCAGCTACACTTCGACAGGTGATCACAGTAGCGCTCTTCCCAGAAACGGCACCATTGATATCGCGTTCGGTCCAAAGGACTTCAAGATCCTGCCCCAACGCTGAACAACTTATGCTGAGAGAGCACTGTGCCTTACATCTCCTTAAAGCAGATTCCCGATGTCATTTCATGGCACGAGGGAATGCTGCTCACTCCCGAGCACTTTGAAGAACTGACTTTCCGCCAGGAAGATCTGTCGCAGTACCACGCTGCTTCTCGCCCATTCAACTGGGGGGTTTCGCGCCTGGCTGTGGATGAAACCCAGCTGATGCAGGGCCGTTTTACGCTGCTCAATCTTGAAGCGCTCATGCCCGACGGGCTTCCGATATGGGTCGATAGCCGCGGTCTTTCGCATCCGGCGCTCGATCTTGAATCACTTGACGCGCCCTTTCGGCAGCAACCGTTCCTCATCTATCTGGCGGCGGTGACGCGGGAGGGCAGCGCTAAAAGCGAACGGGATCTTCGCTACACTGCTGTCTCCGATGGAGAGGAGACGCAAGCAGGGAAGTCGGGGGAAGAGGAAGAGAATGGAAGCAGCGCGATTCCGCGCCTGCGACCGCGTTTCTATCTCATTGCGTCGCACACTCCTCTTTCTGAAAAATACGTCAGCATGCCTATCGCGCGCGTTGGTTTTCGCAATAACGTCTGGGCTCTGATGGACGACTATGTATGCCCGCTGCAGCGCGTCTCTGAGGATTCGCTGATTGGACGGCAGTGTGCCGGAGTGCTTCGGCGCATCCGCGAACTCGCCTTGATGATGCAGGACCAGTGGCGTAATTTTTCCGCGCAAGAGCGCCTTGAAGCACAGCGCGATCAGCCTCTCGTCATGCGCAGCCTGGTCGCCGGGCTTCCGCTCTGTGAGGCGCTGCTTTCGGCTCAGGCCGCACATCCATTCCAGCTTTACCTCGCATTTTGTATGCTTGCGGGGCACCTCTCGGGCATTGCCTCCGAACCGGTTCCTCCTGTCTTTCCTACCTATAACCACTCTGACCTCGTAGCAAGTTTTGCCGAGGTTCTTCGCTACCTTGATAAGGTTTTGAGCGAGAGCGATTCCCATGAATTCCTTGGAATCCCCTTCCAGTACAAGGATGGAATCTTCAGCCTCCTCTTCGCTCCTGAGTGGAAAGGAAAACATCTGATTCTTGCGCTGCGCGCGCAAAAGGAGCATGAGGCTACCCTTGCCGCCTGGTGCGAAAGCGCATTGATCGGATCGCGCAAGCTGCAGGAAGGCATGCGCGATCGAAGGGTGCTTGGAGCAAATCGTTCCCGCACACTCAGTGAGCGTGGTCTCTTCTCCGGAGCGGGAACGGTGCTATTCCATCTGGACGAAGATAACGGGTACATCCTCCCCGAAGAGCCGCTCGATATTGCCAGCGGTCCCGCATCAGAGCGCACCCACATTCCCGTGGAAGTAACTCTTTACATTTATCAGGGCAAATAACCGCCGCAAAAAATATAGAGATTCCAAGAGTTTTCGGTTGAACTAAAGGGCTATCGTGAAACGCAATGCCGCTCCTGAAAATTCGATTCTGTTGATGCAATTCCGGCAGTTTGCAAGCGAACTCATACGGCTGAAGCAGCTTGTCGAACAGAAATATCCGCCCGACGGCACGGTGGATGTGCCTGTTGGCAATACCGCACCAATGGCCGCACCCGCTATCGCCGATGTGGGGGGTGAAGATATTACGTCGAGCCCAGCGCCTGTTAGCTGTGGAGCGGGCGAAGAGACAGAATCCGAAAAGATACGGCAGAGCCTGCTCGGAATCCTGGGGCAGCAGTCGGTTCGCGTTCAGGAATTGGGAGGGACCTACGGCTACGGTCTCTACCGAGAAGCTGAATATGTCATGGCTGCTCTCGCCGATGAAATCATGCTGACTGCTCAGTGGAGCGGAAGGGCTCGCTGGCAACTCCTCGAAGAAGAACTCTTTCACTCTCATGCATCGGGCGATCTATTCTTTCGGAAGCTCGACCATCTACTATCCGGAGATACTCACTCATCAGCCGAGTTAGCCATGATTTACTTTCAGGCGCTTGCACTGGATTTTCGCGGCAGATATCGGGGAGATGATCCCAATAAAAGCATCGAGCGCTACCGTCGGCGGCTGTACAACCACATTTATCAGCAGGCTCCGGAAGATCAGCCCCCATATCCGCATTTTTCGCAGAACTATCAAATTGAGATTGATGACGAAGCCGGGCGGCGTATTCCCAGCCCCCATATGTGGTGGCTTGTCCTGGGTGGAATTGTCGCGGTCTGGCTGGTTGCCTCCACTTTGCTGTGGCAGAAAATTTCGGACACGATGCAGAGGCACATTCGGAGCGCAGAGAAGTATTCTCTCTCCAGTCCGGGAGACCGGCCTTGATCTTCCAAGCCCCAAGCATGAGCACCATGGCTGCTTCGTTCCTCCTGGTAGGAACGATCCCTTTGCTGTGGGCGTGCCTTATTGTGCTATTGGTGATGCTGCTTCTGCTCATTGTCTTTCTTGTCTGGCAGGCAAAGCGAGTAGCTTCACCTAAATCTCCGGATGGTGAAAGCCCAGGCAAAGTCGAGGATTCTACAAAAGCGGGAGAAGCTAATGTCGCAGTTGCCGAGCTATCAGGCAGCTTCTCCGGAGCGATGCACACACTCCGTTCACGGGTTCCAGGGAGGGACTTTCGCTACAGTGTTCCGTGGTTTCTTCTGCTCGGTCTCCCGGATTCGGGAAAGAGCAGCCTGCTCTCTGAATCCAGCCTCTCCATGTCACTCGACGAGCAGGTCGAGGTGGATAACGGTGTCGGCATTGCCTGGAATTTCTTTGGAGACGGCGTTGTCATCGATATTGGAGGGTGGTCCTTCGGATCGGACAGCGGCTCGGTCAGTGCATGGCGGCGGCTGCTTCGCCTCTTTGTCAACCACAGGCCAGAGCGTCCGCTGGACGGCATTATTCTCACCATGGCGGCAACCGATTTCGTGGGCCCAGAGGCGCTTTCGCCAACCGTGCTCATCGAGCGCGGCACCCTGCTTCAACAGCGGCTACGCCAACTCACTCAGATTGTCGGCTTTCATCTTCCCGTGTATTTCGTGCTTACGAAGTGCGATGCTCTCAGAGGTTTTTCTGAATTTGCTCATGAGTTGGAGAGCAGTCAACTTGAGCAGATCTTTGGATGGTCGAATCCTTATGGAGACAAGCAGGTATTCCAACCTGAATGGATCGAAGAAGCTGTCAATTCCATGCGGATTACGCTGGAACGCGTGCAAAGTAGTCTCTTTGCGATTCATGAGCCGACGCCAGACCGCCAGTCGATGTTTCTCTTCCCCGGCAGCCTGTATGCTCTAGCCCCTTCGTTGCGGATCTTTCTCTCGCGCGTTATGCGAGGCAGCGGAGATATTCCGGCTCCCATGTTCCGCGGTATTTATTGCTGCGGGTCAACACAGAAGGGAGTTCGCTTTGCTCCTAAAACAATGGAGCTGGTGCCTGTTTCACAGCCTACGGATCACCCTTCGCAAGACTTCAGCCAGTACAACCAGGAACGGTCCGGGCTGTCCTGGCTTCCCAACCTTCTTGAGCCGTGGCTTCGTTCCAACTTGCAGATAGCATTTGCGCATGATCTCTTCTTCCGGAAGATTTTTCCAGAACGAGGCCTTGCGGTTCCGCTCTCTCACTTTTTCGCCGTGCGCGACAGATTGCGCCTCGTCTTGCAGATAGTATGTTGTTCCGTTGCCATTATTCTCATTCTCGGCACTGCCTTTGCCTCGCGGAGATTGGGCCGCGAACGCGACAGGCTGCTGCCTCTTTTGTCTCGGATTGAGAGTGATCTGCAACACCCTCCGCGGTTTGATCTCAATACCTCTTCAACAGATAATCATCCTGGCGCAGACGACCTTATCAATGCCATGGCTGGTTTTCAATCCGAGGGGTTTCACTCTATCTTTCTCCCGGCTTCATGGGTTACCAACATCAATCACCAGGTCCAACTGGTCATTGGTCATGCGTTTCACGTGCTTGTGCTGCAACGTTTTCATCAGGGGCTTGAACAGAGAAGCCAGCAACTCGCCGATTTAGACCGGAGCCTGTTGCCCGATGCCTCTCTCGTGTCGAGTGACCCCAATACTCCGCCAACAATGAAGCTCGAGCGACTGCCAGAGTATTTGCAGATGCAGGAGTTCCTTCGTCGTGTGACCGAACTCGACAAGAATATCGTGCTGTATAACACCCTCAGCCGGCGCAACTCCGACGTTCCACTCCAGACTGTCATCAACATAGATGGGTATCTTCACAACCGTTCGCAACAAACGCCGATCGATGAAGATGCAAACCCGTACTTTCAGGAGGCCGTCCGCGCGGCGAAATGGTCACCGTTTATCTACGATGAATCCGTTCGAAGACGGATGTCGGCAAAAGCTCAGCAATTGACGACCGCGCTTTATGCTGCATGGATCGAACATAATCCGACTCGCACCTCGACAGAAGCTCTGGTAGGGGCCATCGGCGCTCTTGGCACACCTGGCACCCATAGCTTCCAGGATTTGACGAATCTTCAACGCGGCTTCAGCAGGGCACAGCACACCTACGATGATCCTGAGCTTCAGTGGGCCGGCGCGGATGAGATACAGATTTCCAGTACGTTGGACGCTGTAACCACGAAAGCATCTACGACCTCACCTTTCTTTGAGCCATGGCTGCATGACTGGATGCTGGATCTTGCGGATGTTGACTTCCGAAGACTTGCCTCAGCCCTCGATGATGCGCAAACCCCGCTGACAGGCAATGTTGCCACCGTGGCCGATGGAAAACTTCAGCTAAGTCAACGCTCCCAGGATATGCAAACTGCTATCGAGAATCTTCTGAGCCTGCCTTTCATGTCGGGAACGACAGGCCCGGTTAATCTGATGCAGCCACGCAACGGATATATTACCTGGAATAAAGCTGCTCTCAACACGGCAACTACGCTTCCGTTAAGCTATGAGCGTTATCTGGTCGAAGATCTCGATCAGGCTCCTGCTCCCCTGCGTAACACCCTGAGCCGTATCGCCGCCAGCCAGCTTACGCATTCATTGCAGCTTGCGATTGTAGAGGCGGAGCAACCGGCAAACGGCGCAGCGGGCAGCATCGAGCGGGCGCAAACATTCAATGATGTAGCGCCATCCATCGAAACGCTGATTGCCAGCCTTCAGCAATATGATCTCGTGGCGCCTCTGTCGCAGCTGCGTCAAGTCTCGACCAATCAGGCTGCGGGGATCTTGTTAGAACTCGATCACGATTTAAATAAGAGTGAACCCTACGGATTTTCAACCGCTGCATTTAGCCAATGGAACGGCGATCAGCCAGCCACGGTCCAGCTATTTGATGCTCCCACTCCGGATGCTCTGGCGGCGTACCTATCCACGCAACGGGAGGAGATTGAGTCTCTCAATACCGCGGCGGTGCCCCTTGTACGCTTTCTCTCTATATATCGATCCGCACTTTCACCAGCGTCGATTCGCACCTTGAGACGCTGGGAAGATATCGGCACCGCACTGAATCAGTACCATGCCAAAATCCCTGGGAACTCGGTTCAGGTTCTGGAGAGCTTTGTCGCCACTGGGGTCGACAAAGTACTCCCCTCAAATGGATGTACGCGAGAGAAGTTCGTCGGCAGCATTGCGAAGCGCCCAGACTACTTTACGCTTGCTGCCTCACAGCTTCGTCAAGGCCTCTACCTACGTTGCAACGCTCTATTGACAGAGGACTTTGATACCTCTTATTCGCGCTTGCGTGCTCGATTTAATCGCAGTCTTGCCCAGCGGTTTCCATTTGCACCGCTCTCAGCCTCTTCTTTGAACGAGGCCGATCCTCTGGATGTCTCAGACTTTTATCGACAGTACGATACCACCGCGGACCTGCTCGGTACTCCGTTCAAAGGACTGGGCGTAAGCAATACCAGCGACAATACCAATTTTCTCGCGGCGCTTCGAGATACGCGTCCATGGTTTGCTTCTCTTCTTACTACGGCATCTGCAGGAGAGGCTGCATCGCTCGACGTAGTTCCTCAACTCAGGGTAGATCGGGAAAAGGAGGTCGGCGGTAATCAAATTATTGAGTGGACTTTTCAGGTTGGTAACAGCACTGTTCGCAGTGATGACCCACCGACAAAACTCCATTGGAACTATGGAGATAGTGTGAGCCTTACACTGCGCTGGGCAAAAGACTCTCCCTTTGTTCCTGCGAATACCCCTTCTGAAACTAGCCTGTCTCCTCATGTCAACGGAGACAGCGTCTCATGGACATTTAAGGATGGCTGGTCTCTTATTCGCTTTACCCAGGCTTTTACCGCAGATACAACATCCGAGCAACCATTTGTGCTGGCCTTCAATATTCCAGAAAGGCCAGCCTCTGCTCCTTCCGCAAAATTACAGGCACAAACAATTACATCAGCCCGCGTCTTCGTCCGTCTCCTTATCTCGCCTCCAGGAGCTAAGGACACAATCACAAACGCCAGTTTTCCTGTTCTGGCGCCACCGCTTCCCAAACCTCTGTCGGAAAAGGCGAAAGGCCGGTGATGAATATGCCTCTTTCAAATCCAATTACTGCCATCGACGAGATGCTCCAGCCTATCGACCAGATAGCGCCTGCCGGAGAGTACCTTCGTTATGATCCGCTCTACGATCGCATTGCCCAGGCCCGGTACACCGAAGATGCCTCTCTCCCTCAAGGGGTCTGGCAGCGTCCTACGCAGCAGGCTGATTGGCGTCTTGTCGTGGAACTGTGTACTGAGGTGCTGACACACCGTTCGAAAGATCTGCAGATTGCTATATGGCTGATGGAAGCCTGGCTGCATCTTGAAGGCCTCGCCGGATATTCAAGGGGGTGTGACCTCATCCTCGGGCTTCACCAGTACTTCGCCGCCACGATGCATCCGGCGCCTGAATTTCCCGTTGGGACTATTACCGACGCCATCACGTTACCACTGAGTCCAACCGACCCTTCTGTCGAGCACCGTGCAAATCTTATCCAGTGGCTTAATGAAAAACTCTCCATACAGGTGAAGCTGCTTCCCTTGACTTTGCCCTCGGCAGCGAGTGGAGTAGCTTCCTTCTCCCTTGCTGATCTGGAGGCAGCACTTCACCAGGACCAGATCCAGAGACGCCAATCCTCCATTCCGCAAAAGACTACAGGCGTGAATGACTTCGAGCGCAGCCTTGTGCTTACCGAGCTGGAGTCTTTAGCCGGTATGTGGACTGAGCTTCAACGAGCCATTGAAATCACAGACGTCCTCGATCAGATGTTTGACGACTGCTATGGCTCTGCGAATGGAGGGCTACTCAAGCTCAAGGAGGTATTACAGAGGATGGAACTTGCCATTGCCCCCGCACTTCCCGAAGAGGAAGAGTTGGAGACGGATACTGAGGAGAGAGCAGATAGCCGAATGCGGGATCATGAGCCCGGCGCTTCCCTGGCTACAGTGCCTTATGGGGCCGCTTCCAACTCTCACATGACTTCAAATTTCCCGGATTCGCCGTCTGCATCCGGGTACGCTGCACCCATTCAG
Source organism: Terriglobales bacterium (assembly GCA_041691575.1). GTDB lineage: Bacteria > Acidobacteriota > Terriglobia > Terriglobales > Acidobacteriaceae > Edaphobacter. Next base: position 201,809 of record JBEPUJ010000004.1, on the reverse strand, counting down.
AGCCGCGAAGACGCCTACGCGCGGCTGGCAGAAATATCCGTATTTCTAAGCCAACTTGAACCCCACAGTCCTGTACCTTATCTGCTCCAACGTGCTATCGCGTGGGGCAGTATGAGCCTTAGTGAGCTTCTTCCTGAACTCCTGCACGACCAGGTCGCACTGCGAGAAGTAGGTATTTTGCTTCGCCTTGATGGAAGCAATGAAAGTTTACCGATTAAACAATAAGGAGCATTTCATGGCAGAAAGTACACAGCACAAGCTAGACCGAGTTCGTCCACCTCGAGTGCAGATCACTTACGACGTCGAGATTGGCGGCGCGATTCAGAAAAAAGAACTGCCGCTTGTTCTTGGCATTCTTTCCGATCTGTCCGGAGCAACTCCCAACCCCATTGCGATGAAGGACCGCAAGTTCATTGAGATCGACCGCGATAACTTCAACGAGGTTCTCAAGTCCATCGGACCGACCATCTCCAATTCAGTCGCAAATCACATCGATAAAGCTCAGAGTTCGCTGCCTGTCAGCCTCAAATTCGAAAGCATCGATGACTTTACCCCAGCCAACCTTGTGCAGCAGATCGAAGGACTTCGTAAGCTGCTTGATTCCCGTTCGCGCCTCAATGATCTTCTGGCAAAACTGGATGGAAACGACTCTCTCAACGAAACTCTTCTCGACGTAGTTTCAAAGCCCGAGGAACTAAAGCAGCTGAAGGCAAGCAACAGCACTGAAGGGGAGGCCGCCAATGCCTGAACCAACCACTGGAACCACTACATCGACACCGCCGACGGTGATGGATCGCGTCATCTCCGAGGGCCGTATCGTGCGTGATGATTCACAACGTCCCTACGCCATGACTCTTATCTCGGAGTACGCAACTCAGGTGCTTGATGAAGGCATGACTGTCAACAAACACAGTGCGGTCGCGGGCATCAAGCAACGCATTGCGGAGATCGATCAAATCGTAAGCGATCAGCTCAATGCAATCATGCACTCGCCGGAGTTTCAGAAGCTCGAATCGGCATGGCGAGGGCTGCACTATCTTGTTATGAATTCGGAGACGGGCACCATGCTCAAGCTCCGTCTTCTGAACGCAACCAAGAAGGAGCTGCTGTCCGACCTCGAAAAGGCCACGGAGTTCGATCAAAGCACTCTCTTCAAGAAGATATACGAGGAGGAGTACGGCACCTTCGGCGGCAATCCGTTCAGCGTGCTCGTGGGCGACTATGAGTTTGGCCGGGCTCCGCAGGATACGTCCATGCTGGAGCAGATCTCGCATGTAGCCGCCGCAGCTCACGCTCCTTTCATCACTGCCGCCAGCCCAAAGTTATTTGACTGGGACAGCTTTACCGAACTTGCAGTGCCGCGTGACCTGGCCAAGCAGTTTGAATCGACTGAATTGATCAAGTGGCGGTCCTTCCGAGACTCGGAAGATTCTCGATACGTTACTCTCACCCTGCCGCATGTTCTCCTGCGTCTGCCCTATGGCCCTAAAACCGTCCCGGTAGATGAGTTCGATTTTGTTGAAGATGTCGATGGCAAAGACCACGCGAAGTATCTTTGGGGCAACTCCGCTTATGCTTTGGCACAACGCATCACCGATGCTTTCTCGAAGTATCAGTGGTGTGCTGCAATCCGTGGCGTGGAGGGGGGCGGGCTCATCGAAGGCCTCCCGGCCCATATCTTTGAAACCGAAGATGGCGACCTCGCAATGAAGTGCCCGACGGAGGTCTCCATTACGGACCGCCGCGAGAACGAGTTGAACAGCCTCGGCTTCGTCGCTATCTGCCACAGGAAGAACAGCGATCAAGCAGCTTTCTTTGGCGGTCAGACTGCAAACAAGCCAAAGCTGTACAACACCAACGATGCCAACGCGAACGCGCGCATCTCCAGCATGCTTCCTTATGTGCTGGCAGCATCTCGCTTCGCTCACTACATCAAGGTCATTATGCGCGACAAGATCGGCAGCTTTATGACCAAGGAAAACGTAGCCGCTTATCTCAATACCTGGATTTCCGATTACGTCTTGCTCAATGATGATGCTTCTCAGAGCGTCAAGGCCGCCTATCCTTTACGACAGGCGCGGGTTGATGTCTTTGAGGTTCCGGGAAAACCTGGCAGCTACAGCGCCGTAGTTTTCCTCAAGCCTCATTTTCAATTAGATGAGTTGACGGTCTCAATCCGGCTGGTGGCGGAGCTTCCGGCGCCGGCGAAGTAGCCTCTCGAATCCGCGGCGTTCGTTTACGCGAGCGCCGCTTCACATGTGCGTGGGTACTTCGTAGCTGTGCCATGCAGAAGGAGAAAGACCAATGGATGTATTGATTCTTGATTGCGGCGCTATTAAAGGCGAATCCACTCTGCCGGACTATAAAGACATGATTGAAATTTTGTCCTTTAGTCACGGCGTCGCGCAACAGATCACCGGTGACCAGAGCAACCAAAAGCGCACCTCCGGGAAGCCTAACCATCAAGATTTTACGATCACCAAGTTTCTCGACCTCGCGACGGCGAGTCTGGTCGATTACTGCAATCGAGCCGCTCCCATTGCCACCGTTGTCCTTACCGTCGGACAGAACGAGGACGGTAAGGTTAACCCCTTCATGAAGTACACCCTCACCAACGCCCTGGTCTCGTCTGTTTCCGTCGGTGGCGGAGGTGGAGGAAAGCCGCAGGAAACTGTTACCTTCAACTACACAGCCATTAAATGGGAGTACAAGCTTCAGGCCGCTGCTGTCAGCGACTCCGGTAATAATTCAGCAACCTGGAACCTTGCTACAAACGCGACTACGTAATCATGCATCCGAAGACCATCCATGGCCTCCGGGTTCCGCTGTTCGATCGTCTGGTCGACAGCGCCCCGGAGGTACAGAAGGAGTTCACGCCTCTACGTGTCCACGGCCGCGATGCGCTCTTTGCTTCCATCGCTCGCGACTTGCAGCGCTTGTTGAATGCGCGCCGTGCTTCCGACGCTCCGCTCGACCCCACACGTGCAACCGTTCTCGATTATGGTATTCCCGATTTTTCTCAGTTCAGCGCGTCCAGCGTTACGGACCGGCTGCATCTTACTGAAACCCTTCGTGTTGCTATCAGCGCCTTCGAGCCTCGCTTACAAGAGATATCGATTCATCTCGAGAGCAGCGACAGCTCGCCCAATCAAATCCTCGGAAGCATATCGTGCAAAGCCAGGCTGGGAAAGCTACTGGAGCCAATGACATTTCCGATCCTCTTACATAGCAGCGAACATGCCGTTGAGATTCTCGCTCCGGAAAATCGCCCAGCCGCTGATCTGCTTTCCAGACCTTCTATCTCGGAGCTGTCCCATGGATGACCGCGCAGAGTCTGTTGCGGCGTTTCGCGATGAACTCAACTATCTCCGCGAAGCAGGGAAGAGCTTTGCCAATCAACATCCAAAGCTCGCTGAGCGTCTTGAGCTATCCCGCGAAGGCTCCGCAGATCCTCACGTAGAGCTCCTCATTGAGTCCTTTGCCTTCCTTACCTCACGTATACAGCGGCGGCTCGACAGCGAGTTTCCCGAATTCACATCCGCCTTGATGGGATTGCTCTACCCCAACCTTGTTAATCCCATTCCGCCCATGACCCTCGCGCGAATTGTCGCCGACCCAGCCCGGGGGAAACTTACCGCAGGATATGACGTTCCGCGTCATACAAAGCTCTTCGCGCAAACCACCGAAGGTCTCACCTGCCGTTTTCAGACTGCTTATCCCGTCACATTATGGCCACTCGAAGTCGTGGAGGCAGAGTTTACCAACAAGGCCCGGTTTGACTTCCTTGACTCCGACAGCCGCATCGCCAGCGTGCTTCGGCTGCGTCTCGAATCTCGCGGAGCCGCCTTCTCCGATCTTGAGATCAAGCAGCTACGTTTTCATCTCAATGGAAACTCCCACCTCACCGGCCGACTCTACGAGCTGCTCTTTCATCATTGCACCGGCATCGCGCTGCACGACCGCGTTACCGGTCGAGCCGTTTCTATTCCCATCTCGAACCTGCGCTCAGTCGGTTTCGAAGCTGACGAAGAGGTGATCCCCTATCCGCTTCAGTCCCACCCCGCTTATCGTTTGCTTCAGGAATATTTCTGGCTGCCTGAGAAGTTCCTCTTCTTCGACATTCTTGGCCTGGACCGTAACCCATCGATCATTGATCTCGATATCCTCTTTTTATTTGATATTGCACCGAGAGAGCGGCTTCCCATCACCTGCGACACCTTCGCACTTGGGTGTACTCCGATTGTGAATCTATTTTCCCGGACCAGCGAGCCGATCCGTATCGACCACACCAAAACCGAATATCGTCTTATTCCCGACGCTCGCCGCGAGCAAACAACCGAGATTCACTCCATCCTCTCCGTTTCATCATCTTCAAATCCCGCGGAGCAATCCCGGCAGCTTTATCCGCTCTACGGGACATCAGGCGCCGACAGCCTACGGCAAAATGCCTTCTGGTATGCACGCCGTGTTCTTACTGAACGATTGGACCTAATGGGTACGGATGTCTTTCTATCTTTCGTTGACCTGGCCTTCAATCCCAGCCAGCCCCCTACCGAAACTGCGTTTGCACATCTGCTCTGCACCAACCGCAATCTGGCATCGCAGCTTCAGGAAAACACGCTGCTCCAGACCGAGGATCCCGGCCCTATCAGTCACATCCATTGCCTGCGCAAGCCCACCGCAGCGGGCTACCCTCCGCTGGGAGGTGCAAGCCGCTGGGCTCTTATCTCCAATCTGAGCCTTAACCATCTCTCGCTCGGTGACGATGAGGAATCGTTAGAGGCCTTGAAGAAGATCCTCTCGCTTTACAGCCTCTCCAATTCTCCAGCCGTGCAGCAGCAGATCAACAGTCTTCAGAAGATGACCGTTCGCAAAGTAACCCGGCGTATGGGGGGGGAGGGATGGCAGGACTTCCGCCAAGGACTCAGAGTCCATCTGGATATAAGCAGAGAAAGCTCCGGAGGAAGTACCACTTATCTTTTCCTGACGGTTCTGGAAAAATTCCTTAGTCTCCATGCATCCGTGAATTCATTTGTCCATATCGATAGGACAAATGAAAAAGAAAGGAGCTGAAGCTCAAGCTATTCTTGGCCTGCACAGATCGTTTAAAGAGACCGCATTCGGTTTTTTATCGCAAACTTGGCTTGCAGACTGCCTGGTGTCGCCGTCGGCTGAGACATTGGACGTACATTTATCCTGGTATGCTCGCCTTTCAAGATCTCATCATGGGTAAAGAACTGCTCTACCGGAAGCCCTGACTGTGCGGCATGGTCAGGATCAGGTCTGTAGTTTCCGCTCCCATTACTCCACCATTGCAGTCTTCCATTATCGAAGTAAGCCTCGCCTGCATAGAGGACAGGCCGCCCCTCCGCCAACACTGGATGCCGGAAACGCTGGTGCATTAATGTTTCACCATTGGTTAGTTTGACGAAGGTAAATCGCGCATTCGGTACATACTGTCCATGTTCCTTGCCGCGGCTCATGCGGTAGATATCCGCAAAGTTACGCAGTTGGAATATCTGGTCCCGATCTACCGGCACTGCCGCCGACGGGTTCAGATTTGGATAAATTCGAGGCTGCCCAAACATGGCCACAACGCTGGTCCTCAATGGTCTCGTTTTATAGGTCGTACCTGGACCAATCAGTCCCAGTTACCTACATCTCTCAGTGACAAGTTTACGTCCCGAATAGCCGGCAATAAAAATAAATATGCGAAGAGAATTTCTCTGTGTATCATTGCTGCACCACACGATGCTAGCTGCGCCCAAACCGTATCGGCCCGCTTCCCCGTTAGTAACCTCTGGACTTGGTCGCCCCTGTTCCCGCTCTGCCATTCAGGGCCGGTTCCTCGTAAACCCTCGTCAGCATCTCTTCTCCTCGACTGGCAACTCCTCTGTACAGACAAAGCCTGCGATTCAACGTCCTGGGGTCGAGTCGTTTCAGGTGAATCTGCAACCCCGATCTGGCGGATGGCCGCTTCCGCGCGATGTTCAGGCCAAAATGGAAAGCGCACTCGGCGCCAACTTCTCGGACGTGCGCATTCATGTTGGTTCGGATGCCCCTTCCATCGGGGCCCTGGCGTTTACCTGGGGCTCTGAGATTCATTTTGCTCCCGGTCAATACAGCCCACATACGCCCCATGGACAATTTCTTCTTGGCCATGAACTCCAGCACGTCGTACAACAGCGTGCCGGACGCGTCTCGAATCCTTTCGGTGCGGGGGTCGCCGTGGTGCAGGACCACATGCTCGAAGCCGAAGCCGATAGGATGGGTCATCTCGCTGCTAACAGCCGCTTAGCCGTTCCATAGGCTGACAAGACACATGATGGCTCCTTCCTCCCCGGCCTCCGAATCACCTCAGCTCAAATCATCGACCATCGTCACTCACGGCTGGCGTTCAAGCCCATCTGTGAGTGAATGGCTATTCGCCGAAGGATATCGGTTCGAGTTTGTTCAGGCGCTCCGCTTACTCGATCAGCTGGACTCTTCCATCAAGTGCAAAGCGCCCGGTGAGTCCGCACCCGGCCACGAATCTTTCAAGCTTCGCTCTACTGTCGGTTTCAATTTTCCCCCGAGCGAAGTTCATGGTGTTACCCCGCCTGACACGCAAACCAGCAAGCCCGAGCTTATAGCCAATTTCTTCAGCCTTGCCGGAAGTTCAGCACCGCTGCCGGACTGGGTAGCTGAATTGCTGATGCAACAGGCGCGTCACCGCGACACGGGGCTCCGCGATTTTCTTGATATCTTCCATCACCGTCTGCTCAGCCTTCTCTATACGATCAGGCTGCGTCACAGGCCCTGGCTCGACCCTGCTCTGATCTCGCCAGATAGCGCATCTCCCCAAACTTCCGGTTCGAATCAAGTCCGTTCTCAAAACCGGATGTCAGGCTACCTGCTTGCCTTCTCGGGCCTTGGCCTTCAGGAGCTACGAAATCGTCTGGCTGTCAGCGATGAGGAACTTCTGCCCTATGCCGGTCTTCTGTGGCAGAGACCCCGCTCTATGGTCGGTCTAGAACGGATTCTTGCCCACGCTTTCGCAATTGAAGTAGGCAGTGTCCAGATGATTGGGGTATGGCGCCGACTCGAACGGGAGGACTGGACACGCCTCGGCACGCATCGCGATCATGGCAAGGTGTTCACGCGATCGGTTGGTGAAAATAACTCCCTCGGCCGCACAACTGTACTTGGCACGCAAGCATGGGATCCCCAGGGCCGCTTCGATATCGTTCTCTCTCCGCTCACGTTCCAACAATTTCAGGACTTTCTGCCCGGAGGTCCCTTATATAAAAAACTCACTGCCCTCGTGCGCTTTTATGCGGGAGAACTTCTCGATTGCGGCATCCGTCTACGCCTCCCTCCATCGGAGATACCCATGACCCATCTGGGCAAATCTCGCCTTGGATGGACGACGTGGCTCCGGACGAAACCTGCGAAACGCGCTCGGCTCGTCACCCTTGAGCCTATAGAACACTCAGGCATTAAGTAACTGCAATCCACTCGATAACTACGGAAACGTAACGACATTCTCAGGAAATATCAATGCCATTCGACGTCTCCATCACCACTCCTTTTACTGACACCGTCGCGCTTGTCTCGCTGCACGGAGAAGAAGGCATCTCCCAGGCATTCTCCTTTCAGCTTGAACTCTCCAGCGCAAATGCCAATCTCGACTTCAGTCAAATTCTCGGTAAGCGCATCACCATCGCCTTCTCACTGCCGGGGGGGCAAACCCAGAATCTCAATGGAGTCGTCACCACTTTTAGCCAAGGAGCTCAATCCGAGAACGGAAGCACCGCATACTTTGCCCGGATCGAACCGTGGTTTGCCTTGCTACGGATGAACGTCGATCAGCGTATCTTTCAAAATCTCTCCGTTCCCGACATCATCGAGCAGATATTCTCGGGCCTCGGACTCACCGACTACAAAAACTCTCTGACGGGAACCTATACTGCGCGCGATTACTGTGTTCAGTACGGTGAGACAACCTTCGACTTTATCTCACGACTGATGGAGAGCGAAGGCATCTTCTACTTCTTCACTCACGCGTCGAGCATGCATACTCTTGTCTTAGCCGATGACGCAAGCGCCTTCGCCGCTCTGCCCGGCATCGATACCATCCGCTACAGCCAAACGGGTCGTACATGGGAGACCATCGATGTGATGACCGAGGGAAACGTCGAGCAGAATCTTGTCCCCACCAAGGTCTCTGCGGATGACTTCAATTTCATCATTCCAGCCACCGATCTGCTCTCGATCTCTCAAGGCTCAGGCCCCGGCGATTTTGCCAGCGCGCTTTCTCTCTATCGATACCCTGGACTCTTCGACGCTAAAAATGCGGGCGAAACCTCTACCGGCACCCAGCTCAGTAGCTGCCAGACAGAGCAGTTGCAGCTCCGCGGATCAAGCATGTGCCGGGCCTTTCAGTCCGGCTCTAAATTTACGCTCGCCGGCCATGTCCGTGCTGCTGCCAACATCAGCTATATCCTTCGCTCCGTCACTCATCACCTCGATAATCACACGGACACCTACAGCAATAATTTCGTCGCCTTTCCTTCCACGATTACCTTTCGCCCTCCTGAGATCACACCTCGGGCAGTCATTCGCGGCTCGCAGACTGCCATCGTAGTCGGCAAGAGCGGCGAAGAGATCTGGACCGATCAATATGGCCGCATCAAGGTCAAGTTTCATTGGGATCAGTCTGCGGCGCAGGATGAAACTTCCTCCTGCTGGATTCGAGTCGCCCAGGGATGGGCCGGTCAGCAATGGGGATCGCTCTTTATTCCTCGCATTGGACAGGAGGTCATCGTCAGTTTTCTCGATGGCAATCCAGATCGCCCCATCATCACCGGCTGCGTCTACAACGGCCAGCAGACGACGCCCTATTCGCTGCCGGATGAACAGACCAAATCAACCATCAAGAGCAATTCCTCCAAAGGAGGCTCCGGTTTTAATGAGCTTCGCTTCGAAGATAAAAAGGGCTCGGAAGAGATCTTCATTCAGGCACAGAAAGACATGAACGTTGCCGTCCTGAGTGACCAGTCCATCACCGTCACCAACAACCGTACCGTTACGGTCTCGGAAAAGGATGAAAGCCTCACCGTCTCTCAGGGCAATCGCACCGTGGCCGTCACGCAGGGTAACGAAACTCACACCGTTGGGGGGAAGCGCGACCTCACGGTCACTGGAGATGAGTCTCATACCAACAGTGCCAGATTTACGCAGAAGGTCACAGGCGATTTTGCCCTCACGATCTCGGGAAACCTCTCCATTCAAGTAAGCGGCTCAGTCAGCATCCAGGCAGGCACCTCGCTTACAAATAAGTCCGGTACCTCACTGACCAATCAGGCAGGCACCAGCATGAGCAACGAGGCTCAGACAACGATGTCCAGCAAGGCCAACGCATCTCACTCCGTCGAAAGCTCCGGCATTCTTGAAATCAAGGGGTCTCTCGTAAAGATCAACTAACTGAAGGAACTACAATCATGGCAAATCTCGTCTGTATGGGCGCTCTTCTCCAGTGCAGTTTTGGCGCTGCTCCGTCAAGCCTCATTGTCTTACCTGCGAATGGCGTACTGACCGGCACTCCCGCGGCTACAATTATGGATCATGCTCCGATCGTCAATGTCCCGCCTTTTGGAGTCTGCTCTTCCATGGCAAATCCAACCGTAGCCGCCGCGACTGCCGCCGCTCTCGGTGTGCTCACTCCGATGCCCTGCGTTCCCGCTACGACTGCACCGTGGGTACCAGGAGCACCGACCGTGCTGATTGGCAACATGCCAGCTCTCAACGATCAGTCCAAGCTTATGTGCACCTGGGGTGGAGTCATCCAGATCAACTTTGCAGGTCAGGCCACCACCAACGTTCCCTAACTTGCTCCGACGCCTATCTACTATGAGCTATGACCTCAGCTTCGACCGCAAGACAGCAACGGTGCTGGCAATTTGCACAGCAGGCGTTGTGGTTCTCCTTGTCGCGGCCGGCTTTTTGTGGGGAACACAATATCGGCGGCCAAGTCCTTCCACCAGTGGCGTTGTGCCGGAAAAAGCATTGCTTACTCCTGTTGCACAAAAGGGTCAGCCGGCAGCAACGGCTGCGCCTGCGCTCGTGGCAACAACCGTTCCCGCTCCATCAGGGTCACAGCCGGATGACGGCTCCCCTTTGCAGCCCGACCCTCCAGCCATCCCCCTAGCGAGCGCTGAGGGTGTGAGCGATAAAGTGCCGGTTATCACTGGATATAGCCTTCAATTCGGAGCCTTTCGTGAAGAAGCGAATGCAGTGACCGCAGCTAAGCAGCTCCAGGAAAAGAAGGTCAAGGCGGAGGTCGTTCCCAGGGATGACGCCGCCGGTACTCTCTGGTACACCGTACGCCTCGGCAACTATCCAACCCTCTCTGCGGCCTCAACGGCTGCCGTACCGCTGCGCGTTTCCACGCATCAATCCATCTTTGTACGGCCAGCGAACAAGCCATAAAGCGGTGCAATCAGGTACTCCGAATTACACTACTTCATCGGGATTCCGCGGATTAAGATTGATATCAATATGGAAGTTATCCGACCTGCACCTGTACAGACGGCTATCCCCTATGCTAGAACTAGGTTCGGATTTGCAATCCTTATCCTGCACGACCACAACATAGTCAGATCGCAGGATCACCGCATGCTGTTTTTGCGGTAGTGGGTTCAACCTGTGTAACGAAGATCGCTGAGTTTCGGCTTGGCTCTGCATCGGTATCGAGGTTTTATGCGTAGTTACTCCCGTTATTTTGCTGCCGGTACGATGTCGATGGCCGCGGTATTTACACTGTTTTGCTTGTCTTCTGGATTTACTGCCGTGAGTGGCCAATCACGGGCTCCCTCCTCCTTCAATTCCGGTCAAGTACGTGCTCCTGAAGACCCGGTGGCGGTCGCTCACGGCAAGACGCTTTATGGCATCAACTGCCAGATGTGCCACGGATCGGACCTGCGCGGCGGCGATATGGGCGGCCCCAACCTCTTGCGTTCGCAGGTTGCACTCACCGACCAGCACGGTGAATTGATTGTTCCTATCATTCAAGGTTCTCGGATGGCGCAGGGTATGCCGAACATCGGCTTGAACAATGAAGATGCCGGTGCAGTGGCCGCTTATGTGCGCTCTGTGATCGGTACCATCGGTTCGCAGGGAACTCCCCCGGGACAGAAGAAAGCTCTCAATATTCTTGTGGGCGACGCGAGTCGCGGACAAGCTTACTTTGCTGCGCACTGTGCCAGTTGCCACTCGGCAACAGGAGATCTGAAGGGCAGCGCCAGTACCTACCCCGAACCAACTGAGCTACAGGCGCGGTGGATCTCGGGAGGCGCAGGCAACGCGCGGCGAGGTACGACCGCTCGCAAGGCTACCGTCGATGTCACGACCGCGCCGGGAAAGAAAGTATCAGGCGAGTTGGTCCATATCGACGACTTCCTTGTGACCTTGAAACGAAGTGACGATACGGAACGCACGTTCCTGCGAAAGGGCGCGGTACCGCTTGTGGTGATGCACGACCCGATGCAGGCACACCGGGATATGTTGCCTCGCTATACGGATCATGACATTCACGATTTAACGGCCTACCTGGTGACCTTGAAGTGAAATTATTCCACGCGATCTCGATTGCCTCGCTCGTCTTCTCCTCTGCTCTATCGCTTGCTCAGGGAGGCGGTGTTACTCCGGAAGAACTGCTGAAGCCACTGAGCAAGGAGTGGCCTACCTACAACGGCGACTATACGGGCAAACGCTACAGCTCGCTTGCACAGGTGAATCATCAGACGGTAAAAAATCTGTCGCTCGCATGGATGTCGCAACTGACACCGGGGAGGGAGAGTGCCACTGTTGGCGGCCGCCCTGGCAGAGGCGCGCCAGCGCCGGTACCGTTGCAGATTGGAGGCGAGGGCGACGGCAGCATCAATATCCGCGCAGGCTCTATCAAGGGTTCGGTGCTGGCAGTGGACGGTACGCTCTATGTCACCATGCCGGACAATGCCTGGGCGCTGGATGCACGCGATGGCCACCAGTTGTGGCATTACTTCTGGAAGACCAAGGGTGGCACGCACATTGGCAACCGCGGCTTTGGCATGTGGAACGGCTACCTGTTCATGGAGACCCCGGACGACTACCTAGTGTCGCTGGACGCCAAAACCGGCAAGGAACGCTGGCACAAGATGATCGCCAATGTGGACGAGGGGTACTTTGCCACGCCTGCGCCCATCATTATTGGCAATCATGTGCTTGTAGGCGTAGGCAATGACATCGATTCGCCAGGGTTCCTGCAGTCGTTCGACCCGGAGACCGGCGAGTTGCAATGGAAGCTTTACACCGTACCCATGCAAAAGGGCGATCCGGGCGCGGATACATGGGCAAGCATCGATGCGGCACGACATGGTGGCGCGCAAACGTGGATCACCGGCGCGTACGATCCGGAGACCAAACTGTATATCTTCGGTACCGGCAATCCGACTCCGGCTTATACTACCGGGCTGCGTGGCGACCTGGATAATCTTTTCACCTGCTCGCTGATTGCGGTCAATGTCGATACGGGAAAGATGGCGTGGTACTTTCAAACTTCGCCGCACGACATGCACGACTACGACTCGGCTCAGACGCCGGTGTTGTTTGATGGAATGTTCAAGGGTAAGATGCGCCAGATGGTGGCAACGGCCGCGCGCAATGGATACTACTTCACCCTGGACCGCGTCACCGGTGAGCACCTGGTTACCAGTAAATATGGGTTGAATACGAATTGGGCAAACGGGCTTACACCGGCAGGCGGTCCGAAGCGCGATCCTGGCAAGGACGCTACCATTCCAGGTTCTCTGTTCTCGCCCAATTCAAGCGGAACGATCAACTGGCAGCCTGTCGCCTTCTCTCCGGTTAGCGGGCTTTTATACACCTATGAGGTGAATAGCTTTTCGCTGTTGTACCTCACGGACCCTGACCCGCGTGGCTCCATGGGGCTGGGCGGCAAGGAAGAGGTACAGGTGGGAAGCACCGGTAGCTACCTGACAGCTATCGATTACCGTACGGGGGAAGCGCGTTGGCGTCATCGCTTCTATAACAACGGTATTGGCGGCGGTGGCCTGCTTGCGACGGCTGGAGGGTTAATCTTCTCAGGCGATGGTTCAGGTAGTCTTGTGGCGTTTGATGCCGCTGATGGCAAGCCGTTGTGGAATACACGCATCGGACAAATCTCCAATGCGCCACAGACCTTTGAGTTGGATGGCCACCAGTACGTGATTTGTGCCTCCGGCGACACGCTGTGGTCTTTTATACTGCATTAAATCGCGAAGATAATTTTCCTTAAACCCTGTAATAAAAGAGCTCTCCGGTCAACCGGGGAGCTCTTTTCGCGCAGTCAATGTCTTTTATTTCTGGCATTATCTGGACTTTAAAGCGGGAACCGGGTTCATTTCATTATTTCACTTAGTGAAGATAAGAATGGTTTTTGCTCAAAAAAGACTGTACACGCATCTGTCATCTGTTGTAGTACTGTTGCACAGCCTTCCGCACAGTACCCCTTGCTCCAATCCGTGCTTAAGGTTTTTTCGCCTGCAGTGGCCTCTCGTGCATTGTTCGCGGCCACAGAATTGATCCACTACCGTAACGTGAAGGAGAACATGCCGCTATGAGTTCACACAGTGCAAGCCGCATCATTCTAGATCGTCGTAACTTTCTCCGAAGCGCGGGCGGCGGACTGGCCGCGGGAGTCTTGCTCGGATCAGCAGCGCCGCAGGTTGAAGCTCAGGGAAGTCAACAGGCGACGCCCGAGCCCATCACCCACGCCGGTGCCTTTCGTGAGATGACGGATAAGGAGAAGGTGGCGCGCATCGCTTCAAACAGCTATCCAATCCGCTGGATATTCAAGAATCGCAGCAGTATGGGCGGCGAAGTGGGTGGCGAGGCCACCGTCGCCAAGATGAAGGCGAAGTACGGCGAGATCACGATGCTGGACTTTCCGGCTTTCACGAAAAAGACATTCCCGGGAGTGACCAAGATGGACATGTGGTCCAGTCTCTTCGGCGATATGGATGACAAAAGCCAGTATGTGACGACCACGATAACAGGCTATAACGGCAAACCCCGCCCCGTGACGGAGTTTGATCCATCGACGGCCTCGGGCAAGCAGTGGCTGGAGAAGATGGCAAATGTGCAGGCGAAAGAGGGCGTGTTCTGTCATCACATCTCAAATAACGCGCCGCGGGATATCTGCGATCTGGATGAGAGCAAGCGCAAGGCCGGTGTAGAGGTGGCGAAGAAGTGGCTGGATGGAGCGGCCATCATTGGCGCCAAGTCCATGCGGGTTAACAGCGGTGGTCCACGCATCGCACCCTCGCCGTCGCCGAATGCCACTAGCTACCCGATGAATCCGGAGATCGAGAAGTATCTGGATCAGTGCATTCTGTCGTTCAAAGAAATGGCAGAGCACGGGGCGAAGGTCGGCGTGAAGGTAACGCTGGAAAACCACTGGGGGCTGACGGCGAATCCGATCAATATTCGCATCATCATCGAAGAGGTTAACAATGTTTTCTGTGAGGCGAGTCCAGATTTCTGCAACTGGGAGCACAAATATCTGCTCTATCATGCGCTGAACGATCTCGCTCCTTATGCGCATACCACCGTTCACGCGAAGTTCTGGAACCGCTTCGGCGAGCCGGATGTGCAGCGCAATGTGCGCATCATGCTGAACAACAACTTTACGGGGGTTTTCGCGCTGGAGTATGAAGATGGCCCGTGGGACGGGATCGAGGGCGCGCAGTATCTGTATCGCGAAGTCATGGCGGCGTTATAAGCAAGCTGAAACACAGTGAAGCGCGGTCATCTTCTGTACATTGAATGGGATGGTGAACCGCGCTGCATTGCCGAGCTGTAAAGCTGAGTGTATGGTGTATGCACAGCGAGACAGGCATTGACACCGCAGTTGCTTCGAGGGTTGGCGACTTACGTCATCGCTCTGTTCAGGAAGGAATAAATCATTATGGACTTCAGAAACTTCGCTGGCATCGCGAAGGTCTCCGACTCTGCCGAGATGTCAGGGAAAAGGACGGCTCTTTGCAAGCGGCTGCTGGGCGGCCTGCTTTTGGTTGCCTTATCTGCCTCCTGCGGCATCGACGTTGGCGCGCAAGCAAAACAAAAGACTCCCGGTAATGACTGGATCGAGCTCTTCAATGGCACGGACCTGACTGGATGGACGAAGATCGGCGCCGAAAGCTGGACAGTTGAGGACGGCCTGTTGCATGGGCGTGGCCTCACCAAGGCATACGGTTACCTTGAGACGGAAAAGGACTACAAGGATTTTCAGTTGTCGCTGCGTTTCAAGTGCGTAGGCGACGGTAACAGCGGCGTGTTCTTTCACACGGGATTCAAGCCGAATTCAGTAGATACGATACAGGGCATGCAGTTTGAGATTGACTGCACGATGATGCATCACACCGCGGGCGTGTACGCCGAAGATGGGCGCGGCTGGGTAGTGTGGCCTGCTCCGGAGAACGAAGGTGTGGTTCGCAAGGGCGAGTGGAACGACTACCTGGTGGAGGTGGTAGGGAATCGCTACCGCTCACGCTTGAACGGCGTGCCAATGGTGGATTTTACCGATCCAAAGCCGGGCGCTCCTGATGGAAAGATCGCATTACAGCTTCATGCCGGCGGTGCAGGAAACATGCAGTTCAAAGATATCTGGATCCGCGACCTTTCTAAGCGCTGAACGCGGGCCGTCGCTCGCAGAACTGAGAGTAATAGATGGTCACGTGGAAGAATTCAGCCAGGTGGTGCTGGTACTCAGTGATGCTTGGCTGCTGCTGCGTGACGGGAGCGATAGTTGTCCACGACGCGATAGCGCAGCAGCCGGTCGATGCGGTACACAGTACATGGCGCGAGTATGGCGGTGCAGCGGATGGGGCACAGTATTCATCGCTGCATCAGATTGATCGGACAAACGTAAGCAAGCTGCAGCAGGCGTGGACCTTTTCTACAGGCGACGAGCGGGCGTATGCCTTTAATCCGCTGGCGATCGGCCGCACGATGTATGTGCTTGCGCACGATAACTCTGTAGTGGCCCTTGATGCGGCCACTGGCAAGGAGCTTTGGTCGCACGCCTTCCATGCGAAGAGTCTGCTCATCACAAATCGAGGCCTCAATTATTGGGAGAGTGCAGATAAACGCGATCGCAGGCTGATTCTGTCAGTGGACAATGCGCTCCAGGAGCTTAACGCAGAGACCGGTCGACCGATCGCAAGCTTCGGGACGAACGGCACTGTCGATCTGCGCGAAGGGCTTGGCCGCGATCCGAAGAGCTTGACTCTGGTGCAGTCCTACAACCCGGGACGAATCTTCGGCGAGTTGCTGATCCTTGGTTCGGCGACAAACGAGGAATATGCGTCAGGCCCCGGGGACATTCGCGCTTATAACGTACTGTCGGGCAAGCTGGCGTGGACCTTTCATACAATCCCGCATCCGGGTGAGCCCGGCTACGAGACGTGGCCGAAGGATGCGTGGAAGACGGTGGGCGGCGCTAATGCGTGGAGCGGTATGGCTCTGGATGAAAAGCGCGGGATGGTCTTTGTGCCCACGGCCAGTCCGAAGTACAACTTCTATGGAGCGAACCGCCCCGGCAGCAACCTATATGGCGACAGCCTGCTGGCTCTGGATGCTCGCACGGGCAAGCTTATCTGGTATTACCAGATGGTTCATCACGACATATGGGATTACGACAATGCCACGACGCCCATGCTGCTGACGGTTCGGCACAACGGACACAATGTGGACGTGGTGGCACAGGCCAGCAAGGTTGGCTTTGTCTGGGTCTTTGAACGCGAGACCGGTAAGCCACTATGGCCTATCGAAGAGCGCCCGGTTCAGAAGTCCGATATGCCTGGCGAGGCGACGTGGCCTACGCAGCCATTCCCAACGAAACCGGTACCCTTTGCACGACAGGCCTTCACAGTGAAGGACCTTAGCCCATTCCTGGAACCGGGTGAACGAGAGATCATAAGTAAACAAATATTGGCGGCGCGCAATGGCGGCCTGTTTACGCCTCCATCCTTGGTGGACACGGTCGAAATGCCGGGAAACAATGGGGGCGCCAACTGGGGGGGCGCAGCCATCGATCCAACACGCGGCTACTTTTATGTGGTGTCGAAGGACCTGCCAGCCATGCTGAAGTTGACGCTTGCGGCGGAGCCCTTGAAGTCAGGTACACCGGAAGTACGTGGCCATGCGCTGTTCGAGGCGAATTGCAGCCTGTGCCACGGCAGCGATCGCAAAGGCAAGGCTCCGGTGATTCCGTCACTGGTGGATGTGTACGGCCACTTGGCCGATGATGACATTTTGAAGATTGTCCGTTATGGCAAGGGGCCAATGCCGGCGTTTGGGAAACTGGGTGATCTAGAGGTGGAGTCACTGCTGGCCTATCTCAAACACCCGGATCGCGCACCCGAATCGGTTGCACCTGGCCTGCCGCAGACCAGTCCAGTCGCAGTTGATCCGGCTAACGCCCATTATCGCAGCGGCTTTGGCTTCATGTTTGCGCAGAGCGGTCTGCCCGTCATTGCGCCGCCGTGGACCACTCTAACCGCCTATGACCTGAATACCGGCGACATGCGTTGGCAGATTCCCCTTGGTGAAGTTCCGGAACTTGCGGCTCAAGGCTACAAAAATACCGGCTCGCAGTTTCCAAAGGTGAACCCGGTCGTCACGGCTGGCGGACTGATCTTCACGGGTAGCCGCGATCGCAAGGTGCGCGCTCTGGACTCCCGTACCGGCAAAGTGCTGTGGGAGTCAGAGGTGGGCGCAGCCATGGATGGCATGCCTGCGATCTACGAGGTAGACGGACGAGAATACGTAGTCTTCTGCGCTGCTGCTCGATCGACTACATATGTGCACGCTGTGCCTGGGCACCCAGCTTCGCAGGACCCCATTCACGGCGCTTACGTAGCCTTCGCTTTACCCATGGCTCCCAGCAAGCAGTGACACAGCCGCTTTCGATATTCACCGGCGGCACCCCCCCGTTTTCGGCTATTCTGTTGCACACGAGGAAGATATGAATGAATCAGCAAATTAAGATCCGCCTCGGGTTGATGATGTTTCTCAACTACGTCATCTGGGGAGCGTGGTACGTCACTATCGGAACGTGGCTCTCGACGGCGCGGCACTTCACCGGTCAGCAGGTGGGGCTGGTGTCCGGCACTACGGCGGTCGGAGCCATTGTCGCTCCTTTTTTTGTGGGGCTCATCGCCGACAAGTTTTTTGCTACGGAGAAATTGCTGGCCACGCTGCACCTTGTGGGAGGCCTACTTCTATTCGCGGCATCGCGTCAGCAAAGCTTTCTTGCCATTTATTCTTTGATGCTACTGCATTGCCTGTGCTATATGCCTACGCTTGCGTTGACAAATTCGTTATCCTTTCGCCTGATTCGCGACCCTGGGAAAGATTTTGGTCCTATTCGCGTGATGGGCACCATCGGCTGGATATTTATCGGCCTGGTGGTTGGCAAGTTGGGGCTTGAAGCCACGCCAGTCCCGCTTATGCTGGGCGCTGGAGCATCCATATTGATGGCTGTCTATTCGCTGACCCTGCCGCATACACCTCCACTGGCACAAGGTGAGAAGTTTTCGGTTGGAAGCTTATTTCCGCGCGAGGCGTTATCCCTGCTGAAGGAGAGATCGATGGCAATCTTTGCTATTGCGTCCTTCCTTATCTGTATTCCCCTGACGTTTTACTTCACCTTCACCAACGTCTTTCTCAATGAGTCAGGAGTAAAGAATGCCGCTGGCAAGATGACAGGAGGGCAGGTCTCGGAGTTGATCTGCATGCTGCTGATCCCGTTCTTCTTCCGCAGGCTGGGGGTGAAGTACATGCTGGCAGCAGGAATGTTTGCGTGGGTGCTGCGGTATACGCTGTTCGCCTATGGCAATGCGGGAGCAGGGGTGTGGATGTTCTGGGGCGGCATCCTTCTGCATGGCATCTGCTACGACTTCTTCTTCGTAACCGGGCAAATTTACATCGATCGCAAAGCTTCGCCCGCCTTACGATCCGCGGCACAAGGATTGATTGCGTTTATCACGCTGGGTATGGGAATGTTTGTGGGCTCGTGGGCTTCAGGAGTGTTGGTTGATCGTTTTACTTTGACGGCCGCCAATGGAGTAGTAACGCATGATTGGCGGTCAGTGTGGCTTTCCGCTGCCGTCGTTTCTGCCGTTGTGCTGGTGGCATTTCTGCTGATCTTCTCGGAGAAAGAGCGACGTGAGGTTGAGTCTCCTGTATCAGAGCCGATGGCGGGCGCTCCTTTGTAGAGCGATAGACCAGTGACAGAGAAGAGTGCATGATGGTCTCACGCAGACCCGCAACCGCAGCTGCGGTTGCGGGTTTGACTTCTCTACCGTTCAGATCGAGTTCAAGTACTCGAAGGCCGCGATGGACGCTGCGCTGCGCGGCAACAGCGCAGGCTCAGCATTATTGAAGATGATCTGCGTCGATCCCAGAAAACGAGCGAGGATGTTGTTCTCGATGGCCTGCCGCGTCGCTGTGCGAAAGACGCCGTTGTCAAAGCCTTCCATATCCGTGAAGAATACGCACTGTGGATTGTTCAACTGAACGAGGGACGCAACGGCAACACCGAGAGCATTGCCGGCAACGCGCAGCAATCGGGTGGCTGTGGGGTTGCCATGGAGTGCAAGCTCCTCAAGATCGCGCATGTTGCCGATAGTAAGGCCTGCAGCCTTCGCTGCATCGCGCAGAGCGTGTCCGCCGGCTATCGTGTCCAGGCAACCGTTGCGTCCGCAACGGCACAACACGCCCTTGGGATCGACGGTGATATGCCCGATCTCTCCAGCGCTTCCGTCGTGGCCACGGTACAGCATACCGTTGATGTAGTGGGCAGATCCGATGGTCCGCTCTAGAACAATACTGGAGAAGTGTTCCAGGTCACGTGCGCGACCAAAGAATTTTTCGCCTACTGCAACAGCATTGGCATCGTTGTCGATCCATGCAGGTATATGCAGAGCTTTTGTCATCACCTGGGCGACGGGTACATCCCTCCAGTTCAGTGCAGCGGAATAACGGCACACCCCCTCAGCAGCGTTCACGATGCCGGAAACGGCGACGCCCACTCCCTGGACCCTGCTGCGGGGTATCCCGGCTGAGCGCAGTACTTCCTTAAACGCCTTAGCTGCGGTTTTGGCGAGTTCAGCTGGTGTCTCGTAAGCGGCCAGGTTATGGCGTTCCAGTATCCTTCCACGAAGATCGGTGATCACCATGGGCATATCGGATTCACCGACCGATATGCCTGCAAAATAGGCATGGGAGGCCTGCAACCGAAGTTGCACTGTGGGACGGCCGCGCCGCCCGGCGGCCTGCGAGGGCAGTTCAACCAGTAAGCCTCGCTGTAGAAATGTCTGCGTTACCTCAGTGATGGCTGCGGGACTTACGCCTGTGGTCTCGCTCAATTCAGAGCGGGAGAGCTGTTCATTGCGCAGCAGCGCAGTGATGACAGCGCCTCGTGCGGAACGGAATGGCGGTTTCAGCGGTTTGTCTCTCGCAGGCATGCATGTCCTTTCTACACCATAGGTTTACGCCTGCCTTGACAAGCTCAAAATCTCTTAGAAAAAAACACTTGACGCTCAGAAGAATCGTTAATACGATCCACCTACCAAAATGTTATTCAACATTTTACCGGGAACGCTTTGAAGTGCCGTACCAAAAGTGCATTTATTTTTTTCGGTAAGTGAAGTTATCTACACGAATTTTCCCTTTTGAGTGTCGATCTCAGTCGATCGTGAACGATTTTCATCTGGATTCGGAATAGCTGCTCGCTGTTACTTACAAAGTTGAAAGATGCGCATGTTCGTCATCACTGAAGTCCGTTATGCAGTTCAAGGAGGCTCCAAATGATGTATGAATCAAATTTCAGGCAGTCGTTAGTGGTATGTGAGAAAACCAGAGATGTACTGGTGCTTGTCAGTGTGAGTCGGTTTCTCAAGCGTGCGGTTTGTGGTCTGACGCTGGCGGTGCTCGCTGCCATCGCATGTATGCCTGCGTTGGCGCAGAATACGACTGCCGACGTGGTGGGAACGGTCATGGACAGCAGCGGTGCTGTTGTGCCGGGTGCGACGGTGGAGTTGATCAATGTGGATACGCAGGAGAAGCGTGTTGTCACCTCTGGCGGAAGTGGTGAGTACACCTTCACGCTCCTGAAGCCGAGTCGATATTCGTTGACTGTTACGGCCACTGGATTCAAGATATTCAAGATCAGTTTGTTCGCGCTGGCGGCGGGTGACCGTTCTCGACAAGACTCTCACCTGGATGTCGGTGGCACGGGTGAGGTTGTGACTGTAGACGCGGCTCCACCGGCGCTGCACACCGATACGGCCGCCCTGATCACGACCATAACGGAGAAGGCGACGCAGGATTTGCCGCTGAACGGTCGTAACTATATCAATCTGGTGCAGGTAACTCCGGGTGCTACGGAAGGCTTGAACAATGGTTTAGCCAGCGGCAATCGGCCTGACGATCGACGTCAGACCTCCTCGGTCTCAGTGAACGGCCAGGCAGACGTGATGAATAATCAGCTTATTGATGGTATGGACAACAACGAGCGCGTCATCGGCTCCATCGGCGTGCGTCCTTCGGTCGATGCCATCCAGGAAGTCAGCGTGCAGACCAACGTCTTCACGGCTGAGGTGGGTCGCGCCGCGGGCGCCATCATTAATGTCATCACCAAATCCGGCACCAATCAGTTCCACGGCACGTTGTACGAGTTTTTCCGTAATGACGTGCTGAATGCGAACCCATTCAAGTTCGGCGCGAACATCCCGAAGCCTAAATATCGTCAGAACCAGTTCGGCGGTAGTCTGGGCGGACCGATCATCAAGAACAACACCTTCTTCTTTGGCGATTACGAAGGCCTGAATATCGTTCGTAATCTGAATCCTACGACTACCACTGTTCCTACTGCCTATGAGCGCGCCAACATTGGCGACTTTACGGACAACCCGGCGATCAATAAAAAGGTTACAGCCATCGATTCAGTTGGTCGCCAATACTTCAATCTGTTCCCGCTTCCGACTAACAATAAGCTGGCTGGGAACTATGTTGGGACGCCACGGAATACGCAGCTCAATAAGACCGCGGACGGCCGTGTGGATCATCGTTTCGCCGATGGGGACCTGTTCTATCTCCGCTACACCTATAACGCAGCCGAAACAAACATTGGGAGTCTGTTCCCGCTCGTTAACTCGGCAGCAGGCAATATCTATCCTGGCGGCAATCTCGGCAGCTATCCTGGGCCTGCGATCAGCCATGCACATCAGGCTCAGTTGAACTACATCCATACCTTCACGCCCAATGTACTGATGGAACTGAAGGCCGGCTACACGCTACTGGATAATGCGCAGTTTCCACTAAACTTCGGAAAAAATATCAATACTGCTTTTGGGCAGCCGAATATCAATGTGGATACACGCACGGCAGAGTTGTCGGCAGTTACCGTTACTCAGGGGGCAAACCTGGGCAATCGGCCACCGATTATCTACCACGAGAATACGTTCCAGTATGAGGGGATGCTCAACTACATCCACGGCAGACAGGCGATCAAGATTGGTGCGGGTCTAATTCGTCGGCAAGGCAAGACTACCCAGACTGATACAGCCAATGGCAATTGGACCTTCCAGGACTTCTCGACATTGCTCTCGGGCGTCTATGTGTCGGGAGGACGCAACGCGATTCTATACACCCCGCGCAATCGCACGTGGGAACCTCACGGCTTCATTCAGGATGATGTGCACTTGACGCCGACACTGACGCTGAACCTGGGTGTTCGCTACGACCTGTTTACGCCCTATACCGAGATCACCAACATTTTGTCGAACTTCGATACCGACCTGGGTCGAATTGTGGTAGCCGGACAACCCGGAGTTACCCCAACCGGTAATGTGCGGACGGACTATAGCAATCTGGCTCCGCGCGTCGGCTTCGCCTACACGCCACTGCCACGCACCGTAATACGTGGAGGCTTCGGCATGACCTTTGCGCCGGAGAATATGACGTCTGGTGCCGCTCTGGTCAACCAGCCATTTACCGCAACATTCGGTCCATATACCCCCGCGCAAGCCGTCGCAGCTCCCAACGGGGGACCGCAGTACCAATACTTTGCCGGTGGTCTGCCCACGCCGACCATCAACAGTGCCACAAATCCAAGCGGTAGCATCACGGCTGCTTTGGACCCACACTTCCGTTCTACGTACATCGAGCAGTTCAACTTGACGGCAGAGCGTGAGTTCGGTGGCTTCGTTGGCACATTGTCGTACGTGGGGGAGCTGGGTCGTCGTGTTGCATTCTACCTGTCCGACTACAACACAGTTACGCCATCCATCTGCACCTTTACGCCCACAGATCCCAGTTGCCCTTCCGGATATAACTTCAACAATTATCGTCGCTTCCATGCGACAGTCCCCAACGTCACCAGTATCCCGTATCTGACCAGCCACGCCTCCTCCAACTATCATGCGATGCAGGCCGTTCTGAAGCGCCGCTTCCACAAGGGGCTCGACCTGCAGGTGGCATATACGCTGGCTCGTCTGTTGGACGATGCCGAGACCATCAGCAATAACGGCGGTAACGGCTTTGGATCGCAGGCTGAACTCATCCCGACGCTGGAATATGGCAACGGCAACCTCGATGTACGTCATCGCGCGACCGCCACATTCAACTACGCTCTGCCGTTCGGCGAGAATCTGCATGGCTTCAAGTCGGTGCTGGCCAAGGGATGGCAGGCGAACGGTCTCATCGTTTGGAACACAGGCTCTCCATTCTCGGTTACGAACGCCAACAATCGTTCGGGAACGCGTCCCAGCACCACAAACTCCGATCGGCCGAACATGATCGGTTCCGGCAAGGTTGCGCATCCCACGATTGCACGCTGGTTCAACACAGGCGATTTTGTCGCGCAGCCGCTGGCGACCTTCGGCAACCAGCGCCGCAACCAACTCTATGGCCCTGGCTTGCAGAGGGTGGATCTGTCGCTGTTCAAGAACTTCGACATCTACGAGCGACTGAAGTTGGAGTTCCGTACTGAAGCCTTCAACGTTCTCAACACGGCACAGTTCGTCAATCCCACGGCATCGCTTGGCAATGCGCTAAACGGTCAGATTACTTCCACATCCAACGCCTACAATCCACGCCTGATTCAGTTCGCGGCGAGGTTGAAATTCTAACGTTTCGCAAACAGAGCGGCTCCTTCGGGAGCCGCTTTCTTTTTGAGGTACCTATTTTGCGCGCAGATGTACGCTCTTTGCCTTGCTCAGTCGCGAGGTGGCCCATTCGTTATTCTCGTAGGTGAGAGTTGCCGGCATGCTATACAGTGAGCGCATACAGCGCTGGTCATCGGTTGACGTACAGCCCAAACTGGTTTTCATGTTATTCAAGGAGTTGCGTTGCGGGAGAGAAATGAGTTGATGAAGGTAGCGCTTCTTGGCTATGGGTTCATGGGTGGAGCGCATCTGGCTGCAATGCAGCGCATCGCCGGAGTGGAGGTGAAGGCGGTATCGTCGCGCACGCGTCCGTCTGCGGATGGCCCCTCACGCGGCAACATGGATCTACAGGTGGCGCCTTTGCCGGATACTGTGGAATGGCACGCAGATTGGCGATCGATCCTTGAAGATCCTGAGATCGATATCGTGGATGTGTGCCTGCCAACTGACCTGCATCGGGAGGTGGTACTCGCCGCATTCGCAGCAGGGAAGCATGTGCTTTGTGAGAAACCCATGGCTTTGAACACCGCCGATTGCGACGAGATGATGGTCGCAGCAAAGGCGAGTGGCCGTGTCTTTATGGTGGGCCAGGTCCTTCGGTTTATGAATCCGTATCGTTATGCTGCGAAGTTTCTACAGGAAGTGGGTCGCGGCGATATTGTGCGATGCGTGCTGCGGCGCAGCACGGGCTACCCGCAGTGGGGTAACTGGCTCATACAGGAGGAACGTAGTGGGGGAGCCATTCTGGATTTACTGAGTCACGATTTAGACCAGGCGTTTAGCCTCTTCGGCAACCCTTGGTCTGTCCGAGCCAATAGCCTAGGACCAGTGGATACGATGCGTGGCACGCTGCGGTACGACGATGGACTTGAAGTCGAGGTGGAAGGCGGATGGTTCCCGCCGGGTGCTCCCTTTTCCGCCAGCTTTGAAATCCAGTCGAAGAACACGCTGCTGACCTTTCGCGACAATGTGCTTAGTCGCAGGGAAGAAGGGAAAGAACTACACTCCATCGACATTCCGGAGCATGATCCTTATTTCGACGAGATCGCGTACTTCATTGACTGCTGCCGTCGCAATGCTGCTCCAACGCTGTGCTTGCCGACGGAATCGGCGCAGGCGGTCGCGATTTCGCTGTTACTCAAGGCATCTCGGGATGCCGATGGAAAGGAATTTAGATGGAACACGTAAACCCTATGGAGATTGGGCTGCTGGTATGGGCAGAGGGGACGGTCGAAGAGACGCAGAAACAGCTCACAGATTTCGGATTGCGCGTCATTCAGCTTGGTGTGCCGCCCACGTTGGACTGCGTAACGGCAGTGATGGACTGGAAGACAGCACTGGGTAGATCGTCGGTTATTGTCACCGCTGCGGTCTGCTCCTACGCGGGCGAGGACTACTCCAATTTGGCCACCGTGCATGAGTCGGTCGGCTTTACGACGGAGCGATATCGTGCGGAGCGCATCGCACGCACGAAAGAGATTTCCAGGTTTGCGAGAGATCTCGGCGTTGGCGCTGTGTCCTGTCACATCGGCTTTATTCCCGCAGACCGTTCGGAGGGACTTTATATAGAGCTGGTCGATATAGCCCGAGTGCTGTGCGATGCTGCTGCCGCAAATGAGCAGAACTTCGTGCTTGAGACGGGACAGGAATCCGCGGGAGTGTTGCTGAGCTTTCTGGCAGATGTGGGTAGATCTAATCTGAAGGTCAATTTTGATCCGGCAAACATGATTTTGTACGGATCCGGAGATCCACTGCAGGCACTTGCGCTGCTGCAGTCGCATGTATTGTCTGTGCACTGCAAAGACGGCCGTTCTCCCCTTGATGGCACTGGCATGTTGGGGCAGGAGTGCGCCTTGGGAGAGGGCGAGGTCGACTTCCCGGGCTTTCTACGCCTGCTGAAGCAGATCGGTTATTCAGGCGCGCTGACGATCGAACGAGAAGAGCCAAATCAAGCGCAGAAAATATCAGACATTCACGTTGCAATTGAAAGACTCAAACACTGGAAGGAAGAGCAGGCGTTGTAGGCTGTGATACGCAAAGGTCGCAATGAGGAGGTCTCATGCAGTGGGTCTATTCATCGTCCAGTCGCAGATTCGTAACCGAATGTAAACAAGGTGCAGTTAATTTTATTTCCATGCGTAAATCCCTGTATCTTCTGATGGCGGCACTCGCGTGTTTTGCTCTTTTACCGCTGCATGCCGTGGCACAATTCGAGAACGGCAGCATCGTCGGGTTGGTGCACGATGTCTCGGGCGCGGTGATTCCTGACGCGACGGTAACGGTTAAAAATATCGCCACTGGTGTGGTGAGCACGAGGCAGACGAATGGCAGCGGCGACTATGAGGTTCCGGCGTTGCGCGTGGGCCAGTACAACGTCGAGGTGACAAAGGATGGTTTTAGTCCTACTCGGGCAACGGATATCTCCGTTTCAGTTGGCGCAAGGCAGAGAATCGATCTGACGCTGAAGGTGGGTGAGACCAGTACTGTGGTGGAAGTCTCTGGCATTGCGCTGCAGGTGGAGACAGACACGAGCCAGCGCGGTCAGATTGTGACGCAGTACCAGACAGCGGCGCTTCCGCTTGTAAGTCGCAACTACTCGGACCTGATCGGATTGACGACGGGAGCGAGGCAGACGACTGGCTCGATGTCGAGCACATCGAATACAGGCCTGACGCGCGAGGGTTCGTTCAACATAAATGGCCAGCGCTCGATCTTCAACAACTTTCTGCTGGACGGCATGGACAACAATGCGTATGGCGAGTCGAACCAGGGCTTCTCAAACCAGATCATTCAGCCTGCTCCGGATTCGATCGCACAGTTTCAGGTTGTTACCAACAATGAGACCGCTGAATATGGCCGCGCCTCGGGCGCTGTGATCAATGTGGCGTTTGCGCAAGGCGGCAACCAGTTTCACGGTCGAGTGTATGAGTTCATCCGCAATACGGACCTGAATGCTGTCGGCTTCTTCCGCCCGCCGGGAGGCCAGAAGCCTTCGTACAACCGCAACCAGTTCGGCGGCAACTTCAATGGGCCAATCATTCGCGATCATCTGTTCTTCTTCCTCGACTACGAGGGCTTCCGTCAGGTGCGCAAGCAGATTTCGACTGCGACGCTGCCAACGCCGAATCAACTGGCTGGCAAATTCTCGAAGACGGTCTATGATCCGTACGATGGGACAGCGTACGCTGCCGGCATGTCGATTCTGAACGCGCAGCACATCTCGCCCTCAGCGAAAACGATTGCCGGGTTGGTCGCGCAGCTTGGGCCGACCACTGCGACCAGCAATAACTACACAACGTTCCAGCGCTCGCAGAACTTCTCCGATAAGGGAAATCTGCGGCTGGACTGGACTCCCAACCAGAAGAACACGTTCTTCCTTCGTGTTTCAGATCTGAAGCAGAATGCGACGGATTTCCCCATCTTCGGCCTGCCGCTGGACGGCAGCTCAAATGGCAAGCAGAGGATTCTGGACCAGCAGATTGCGCTTGGCTATACGCGGGTGATTGGAGCGAACCAGTTGCTCGACGCGCGGCTTGGGCTATCGCGGACGAAGGCCGGCAAATATTCACTTTCAATCGGGACCAATCCTGGGTTTTTATTCCCGGGCTTGCCAACAGACCCGCTGGTAGCCGGAGGAATTCCGGGGATCAGCATCACCGGGTTCTCAGCGCTCGGGCGCCAGACAACGAACCCGCAGTTCCAGAATCCCGGGTTGCTCGATCCCAAGGTGAACTACTCGTGGGTCGTGAAGAAGCACTCCCTGAAAACGGGCTACGAGTATCAGCAGATCTGGATGGCGGTGCAGGATACCAATCCACTCTACGGAGGCTTCACCTTCGCCGGTGGCTATAGTCGCAACTACAAGGTGACACCGCTCGAGACATCCACCAGCGATAACACCTTCGCAGACTTTCTATGGGGAGCTTCGAGTGCATATTCGCTATCATCGTACTTCGTGGCAGAGTTGCGCAATCGATCGAACTTCGCTTACCTGCAGGACGACTGGAAGATTTCACCGCGACTGACACTGAATATCGGCTTGCGCTACGAATACTCAACGCCATACTGGGAGCAGAAGAATCGGCAGTCGAACTTCAACCCGGCGTTGGCGGCTTCGGATCCTTTGGGAGCAATGGTCCCGGTCACGGCTACCGGCAACAAATATGGTTACGAGCCGGACCGCAACGACTTTGCACCTCGCTTCGGGTTCGCGTTTGCTGCGGACGACAAGACAGCGATCCGTGGCGGCTATGGCATCAGCTATTCGCACTACGATCGAGCGGGCTCCGGCAACATTCTGGCCATCAATCCCGCCGCTGCCCTGTTCGTAACGGTCACTCAGGCCGCTCCAAATGCCGGCGGCTCGGCTGCAAACTATGTGCCGATCGACAGGGGCTTCCCATCGAACACTCTGACCTTTAATCCGATCACAGCCAACGTCGCCTATATTGACGGCAGTCGCTATCGCGACAGCTATGTGCACAACTACTATCTGGATGTCCAGCGCAGTGTGGCAAAGAACATCCTGTTGGATGTGGCGTATGTGGGCAACCACGGACTGAAGCTGCTACAGTTCGCCAACTACAACCAGGCCGATCCGAAGGTGATCACGAACGGCAAGTTCACGCGTCCGATCTCAACCTACGGCGACATTACAATTGCCATGCACGAGGCCTACTCACACTACGATGCGCTGCAGGTTCGATACGAACAGCGTATGGTAGCAGGGCTTACACTATTGAACTCGTTCACCTGGTCACATGCACTGGATAACGCGGGAGCATCGCTTGAGGCAAATACGCCTTCGATGCAGGACTATCGCAACCCAGCAGGAGACTACGGTCAATCGGAGTATAACCAGCCGTTCATCAACACGACGTCGCTGGTATACGAGCTTCCTTTTGGCCGCGGTCGTCACTGGCTGAGCACGGGCGGCATCGTGAACCAGGTTTTGGGACAATGGCAGGTCTCCGCTGTGAATCAGGCGACCAGCGGATTTCCGTACCAGATCACCTACAATCCTCCAACGGCCAACCAGGTATCGGGCATTTCGGCGAGCTACCGCGGCTCGAATCTATATCGTCCGAACCGTGTTTCGGGTCAGCCTCTAAATAAATTGGATAAATCGAAGTCGACTCGAACGTCGCTACAGTACATCAATCTTGCAGCGGTCTCGCTTCCGGCCACTACGTCTAACGGAGTTCTGGCGAGTCCCTTTGGCAATATGTCTCGCGATCCGGGCCGCAGCCCAATCTTCACGACCCTGAACCTGGCTTTCAACAAACGCTTTGATACCCCGGTGGAGAGGCTGAAGGTGGAGTTCCGCGGAGAGCTGTATAACGCCTTCAACCATACGAACTTCACGACGCCTGGCGGTGGAATCTCGTCGTCTCCCTCGGGCCTGACTGGCGGGACGATCACGAGCACGTTTGATCCGCGCATTATTCAGTTTGGAGCGAAGGTTCTGTTCTAATCATCCTCACAAGCGAGTTGCAGACTGCCGGCCCCTTCTTGATTGGGGCCGGTAGTTTTTTGTGACGCACGGTTCGAACTGGCCGTTCATGTATTTTTTGGAGGCCTGGCACTGGAGAATGGCCATCATCAAATTCCTCTACTCCGTTCTCAGTGCCTGCATGGGCTCGATGGCTGCAGCACGGCGTGCGGGGATGAATCCAGCCACAGTTGCGCAAATTGCCAGCAGCGTTATTGCGCCAATAAATGCCAGCGGATCGTATCCGCTTACCCCGTAAAGAAGGCTGCCCATGAGATGACCGGCAAAGAGCGCAGCGGGAACCCCGAACGCAAGGCCGATAAGAATCTGCCAGAGAGCACTGCGAAGAACCATGGCCACCACACCAGAACGCGCAGCTCCGAGAGCCATGCGAATACCGATTTCACTGGTTCGCCTGGCAACGAAGTAAGACATCACCCCGTATAGTCCCACTGACGCCAGGATCAGAGCAAGGATGCCAAACAGGTTTGTGAGCCGTGCGATTAGTCGATCCTGATTGAAGTTGGCGGCGACTTCGGAATCGTAAGTGCTAAAGCGAATCACCGTTAGATTAGGATCGATCCCCGCGAGCGTTCTGCGGGCCAGCGCCTCTGCATCCTGCTGTGCTTTGGGGAAATCGAGAATGATGAAATTGACGAACATTGAGCTCTTTTCCGCTGCGTCCGCATCCTGTTCCTTGTATCCGGTGAATTGCTGGGTCAGTGGACGGAAGAAAAGCGGGCCAACCTCTCCGCGCGGATCGGTCATCTTGAAGTCCGCGAAGACGCCGACTATTTCAAAGGCTCCGGAATATTGCGGCGAACCGAGACCGAAATGCTTACCGATAGGATCTTGATTTGGAAAGAAGCGCTTGGCGAGAGCCTGGTTGACAATGACAACCTGTTGCGAGGTAGCCGTATCCTGTGCTGTAAAATTACGACCGCGCACAATAGGCACGCCGATTGAATCGAGAAAGTGAGTGCTTGCGCGATCCCAGCTCGCGAAGCACTTATCATTGGGCCCTGGTGCAGGATGTCCCTGCGGGATGACACATGAACCCCAGTTATTGCCGCCGAGAGGGGTGTACCGTACGAGGCTCACGTTGGACATGGCCGGCAATACTGAGAAATGCTCTTCGATCTGACGATAGAGCGCGGGGAGTCGATCGAGAGTATAGCCAACTCCTTTGGGGTCGAACTGCAGAACATAGCGGTTGGTGGTGACTATGCCGAAGTCCTGGTGTTCCAGATTGCGGAGCGACCTGGTCATGAGAAAAGATCCTGCCAGTAGGACCACTGATAGAGCCACTTGCAGAACGACCAGCCCTCGTTGCGGCAAGGATGAGCGGTCGCCGGTGGAACGGTTCACACCTCGAAGAGCATCGGCCGGCTGTGTGCGCGACGACATCCATGCCGGCGCTGTTCCAAAAATGGCGCCGGTGAGAAGTGAAACGAGGAATGCGAATCCCAACACCTGCAGCAAAGGACTGGCATGGATGGGCATGTTTTTGGCGTGAGGGAAGGCAAGAGCCAGCATCATGTGCGACCCGGCATAGGCTACGGCCAATCCTATGGCTCCCCCGATCAGGCTCAGCAGCATGCTCTCGGTAAGGCTCTGGCGAATGAGCCTGCGTCGTGCCGCCCCGAGGGCCATGCGCACGGCCATGTCCGACCGCCGTGCGGTGCAGCGTGCGAGTAGCAGGTTGGCAAGGTTGGCACATGCAATGAGAAGAACGACCGTTGAGAGAATCATGAGCATGCGCAGGCCTGCGCCTGTTTGCTGCTGCAATCTCTGGATGCCACCGCCGGCGGCGGAGAGAACTACGTGCTGGCGGGGAATCTGTGCTGCTCCGCCATGAGCTGTGTATGTTGGGCGCGTGACCAGCCATTGGCGCAAGGCTACTGATAGTTTTGCTTGCAGCGCCCCCATATTCACACCGGGACGCACCCTGCCTAATGTGTAGAGCCAGAGTTC
The DNA here is from genome assembly GCA_041691575.1 of Terriglobales bacterium. Classification (GTDB taxonomy): domain Bacteria; phylum Acidobacteriota; class Terriglobia; order Terriglobales; family Acidobacteriaceae; genus Edaphobacter. The sequence continues at coordinate 170,093 of JBEPUJ010000004.1, read as the reverse complement.
GTCAACTTGCTTCAGTGAGGAGTTAGCCCCTTCGATCAAAGGTTCGGCCGCCAGCGGCATCCAGAAGTCTGGTGGGTTTGAAATGATGCGATCGCCAAAGAAGCCCGGTCGTGCAACGCCCGCCACGGTGAATGGATGCATCTGCACATAGACTGTGGAGCCTACGACGGCGGGATCTGCGGCGAAGTCCGCCTGCCAAGTCTGATAACTAAGCACAAGGACCGGCGCGGCTCCAGGCGTGTCATCGCTTTCGTTGAGCGTGCGGCCTGCATAGCTGCTCACACCGAGAGTAGCGAAGTAGTTACCGGAAACATACTCACTCCTCATCGGCCTGGAGGGCGTGGAACCATAGCGTACGCTAAAGCCGTTGCCTCCAGCCTCGACCGCTGCCAGTTGCTCGAACTCCGGTGTCGATTGCTTTAGGTGAAGATAAAGATCGTAAGAGAAGAGATCGAAGTCGCCGTTATCGTTTTGGAATCCGTTATAGTAGCAGCAATCGTTCTTGTCTCCGATGCGATAGAGATGCGAGGGATCGGCCACGGGGAGCGAGCGGAGAAGAATTCCTTGCACCAGGGTGAAGATGGCCGTATTGGCTCCGACGCCAAGCGCCAGCGTGATTACGACGGTCAGCATGAAGCCGGGAGACTTGTGCAACTGCCGGAGCGCGTATCGTGTGTCCTGCGCTGTCACTTCAAGAAACGGTAATCCACGCTGCGCTCGAAAGTTTTCTTTCGTCTGCGTGACTCCGCCGAAGTCGCGCAGCGCAGCTGTCCGCGCTTCTTCTTTCGACATGCCGCGACTCAGATTTTCCTCGATGGCCAAATCGATATGCGAATGTAACTCTTCATCGAGATCCTCGTCCAGCTTTTGTCTATGGAAGAGAGATGTACAGCGGCTCAACAGGATTCGTAACAGGTCCATTTCCGGCTCCTAACTCGACGGAGCCAGGAATCGCGCCATCGTCGCGGCAGTGCGTTCCCAGTTTTCGGTTTCTTCTTCGATCTGCTTTCGTCCGATTCGCGTCAGTGAATAGAATTTGGCTCGGCGCTTTGTCTCCGATTTACCCCATTCAGCACTAATCCAGCCGCGTTGCTGAAGACGTAGAAGCGCCGGATAGATGGTGCCCTGGTTCATGCTCAGCCCGTTGTCGCTGACCTGTTCGATTCGCCGCGCAATGCCGTAACCGTGCAGCGGCCCCATAGCCTCAAGTGTCTTCAGTACCATCAGGTCCAGTGTCCCTTGCAGGACGTCGGATTTGCTCTCTCGCATCTCTTCTACCTGTTGTCTTTCTACACATACGTTGCTCCCCTATAGGTTGAATGTCAACATGTATGTTGTAGAGACCAAATTCCAAGAGGAGTGCCGATTTCTCATTCACGATTGCTGCTTTACCAGTGACTCCAGTGGAGAGTGTGTCACTCGTTGGCGTAGTTACTGGAACCCATATTGAGGAAACAAGCATGCTTCTTGCTCTAGTGGAAGCCCAAGACTATAACTGGGAGCCACGGCCGATTTAAATGCGAGTCAACGGTATGAGTTTCAGCGTCATGCCAGAGCCATACGTACGTAGAGAGGATTCAAATCATGCCACAATTTCTTATCGAAGTGCCACATTCCATAGAAGCCAGGGCTTGCGGCCGGGAAGTGCACGTATTTCTCTCCACGGGATCCCATTTCCTCACCAATGCAGACTGGGGGGTGCAAGGACGGCGTCCATAGTGCTTGGCTCACAGTGGATGTAGCCAGCAAGGAGGAAGCTCGGATGGTGTTGCCACCAGTGTTCCGCGCGCAAGCTAAGATTATCGGATTAAATAAGGTCGGCCTTAAACAGATCGAGGCTATGCTTTCCGAAAGTGAACCGTGATCGAGGCAAACTAGACTTTGCCAACAGGCCGAAATAGAGACGAATGCGCGCTCTCGTGGAAGCTTTTGAAAGGGTTTGCCTAGCGCGGTATGGATAGGGACCTATTTCGAGTACCTCAGTTCAACTGGCCCCATCTCCTGCGCAGTGCATAGCACGTCTTGCTACAAATTTTCTATCAGAACCACGATCATCCCCGCCCCTGAAATCGCACCAAGATCGCAGTCGTCTGCTCCCAGTTCCGCGCCTCTCGCTTCGGCCAGCCAGTTTGGGTTATGTTACCGATGCATGGCCGCCGCGACATGCAGCTCGCATTGAAGTCTGGGTTCTGGAGAGGAACGATGAAAAGCGTCCTCGGCTTGTGGCCCTGTCTGTGCACAGGGAAAGGCAGCCGTTGCCTCGCTTGTGCAATTGAATCTCAGCGTTATAGGGAAATTGCAGTATCGATTTGTTTGATTGTGGCCGAGATTGCCCTTGCGCTTTTCCCTCGAATTGGGGTCCTGGACGATATAGGAATAAACTGGCTCACGCCGAACATACTTCGAGTTTGAAGGAGAATTCTTGTATCAGCCAGAGACATACGCCGTAACTCTTTTGTTCATGGGGATCAGCATGCTTTGCTGGGGATCATGGGCAAATACGATCAAGCTGGCGCCGGGCTATCATTTCCAGTTGTTCTACTGGGACTATGTGATCGGCCTTGCTCTTGGCGCATTGGTATGGGCGGTTTCGCTCGGTAGTTTCGGTTCGACCGGCCAACCCTTTTTCGCCGATGTCCTTCATGCGGATTCGAGTCACATCCTCTGGGCGGTGGTGGGCGGAGTCATCTTTAATGTGGCAAATCTTTTACTGGTGGCTGCGATTGATATCGCTGGCCTGGCCGTCGCCTTTCCGGTAGGGATTGGCATCGCGCTGGTCGTCGGAGCTGTCAGCAGCTATCTGATTTCCCCTCATGGCAATGCATTCATGCTATTTGGAGGAATCGCTCTTGTCCTGGCCGCGATCGTTTGCGATGCGGCCGCTTACTACGAGCGTGAACGGGAAAGGCCCGTAACCGGCAGGCGCGGAGTCATCATTAGCATTATCTCCGGTGTTCTTATGGGCGGCTTCTATCCCTTCGTCGCCAAAGCCATGAGTGGAGAGCACGCACCTGGGCCATACGCGGTGTCCGTGTTTTTTGTAATTGGGGTGGCATTGTGTTGCCTCCCTGTGAATTACCTGCTTATGCGCCGGCCGCTTGATGGCAAATCGCCAGTTGCTATGCGCGGCTATGCACAGGCACGCTTTCGCTGGCATGTATGGGGGATTCTTGGAGGCATGATCTGGTGTACCGGAGCCGTATTGAACTTCGTCGCGTCTCAGGCGCACATTGTAGGGCCGGCAGTGTCCTATTCCATTGGGCAAGGCGCGACGATGATCTCGGCGGCATGGGGCGTCTTCGTGTGGAGGGAGTTTTCTTCCTCCTCGAAACGATCCAAGGATTTTCTCGTCTGGATGTTCCTTTTATTTTTGCTCGGGTTGACCGCAGTCGCCCTGGCTCCAATCGTTTAGCGGCGGATAGAAGCCGGCTTATCTAAGAACACAAAGGAGATGCATGCAGAGCGCTACAAAGCCAATCGTTGTAGTAGGGAGTCTTAATCTCGATTTCGTCACGAATGCAGACCGCATTCCGGTTGCCGGCGAGACTGTCCACGGGAAGGAGTTCAGGATGCACCCTGGAGGAAAGGGAGCCAACCAGGCCGTCGCAATTGCGCGGCTTGGCTATCCCGTGCAAATGATCGGGAAGATTGGCTCGGATGTCATCGGGGAGCAACTACGGGCGCATCTGCAAAGCGTCGGCGTCGGGCTCGCGGGGGTTGAACGGACTGAGGGCGCATCCGGAGTGGCGGTGATCGTCGTTGCTCCAGGGGGTGAAAACTGCATCGTCATCACTGCTGGAGCGAATGCACATGTATCGCCCGCATATGTCGACGCACATCTGGACCTCATTCGCAATGCCGGTCTTGTACTTACGCAATTGGAGATTCCCATTGAGACAGTGGAACACCTTGCCGAACTGTGCTTTCGTGAGGGAATTCCGTTGATGTTGGACCCAGCTCCTGCGCAGAAGCTTTCTTCGAATCTGTTGAAACAGATTCGTTGGTTCACCCCGAACGAGACGGAAGCTGCCTTTTATGCAGGCAGCGGATCTATCGACCCCGGTGCCGCCCCCGGCGTTATAGCGCGATCCCTGCTGGAACAGGGACCCGCGGGTGTCCTCTTGAAGATGGGGTCACGCGGCGCCTATCTGGCGACCGATGGAATGGAAGAGCAACTTAACGCGCTCGCGGTCGAAGCGATCGATACTACCGCTGCGGGCGACGCGTTTAATGGGGCCTTTGCAGTCGGCCTCCAGCTTGGCAAGACGGCGCTTGAAAGTACACGCTTCGCTGTGGCTGCCGCTACGCTCTCCGTTACCCGGGCTGGCGCTCAACCATCGATGCCGGTACTTGAGGAAGTGGAACAGATGCTGTCACAAATGCGATAGAGGGACTCGATAGGAATCTTTGGGAAAGAAGGTTACATGAATAGTCTTCGCGCCTATGTATCTGCCGCAAGCTGTTTGCTTATCTTTGCGATGCTCGTTGTCCCCGGAGCTGCCCAGGATTCACATTACAGTCCGGCCGGCCAGCAGCTCCCTCCTCCCGAATGCCTGACGCTCAGTAATGCGTATGCTGCTGCGATAAATGGCGGATACGCGGGCTGTCCTGCTCAGACGCATGAAGCGTGGTTGAAAGATATATCTCATTGGAGAGCGGAGCGGAGGATTCGTATCGGTTATGACGGCTCGCGATACGACATCTCAGCCTTGCAGTGGGCCCAGTCCAGCTTTATCCAGCCGCAGATGATGGTGCAGGACCGTTATTTATATGATCCGGTTGCTGGCAAGTACACGGTCGATCGCTACCTCGACGACCTTGAAAAGCGATATGGCGGCATCGATGCCGTTCTGGTCTGGTCCACCTATCCCAATATGGGGATGGATGATCGCAATCAGCACGACATGATCCGTTCCATGCCTGGCGGAATAGCCGGTGTGCAGCAAATGGTTGCCGATTTCCACCGCCGCGGCGTGCGCGTGTTTTTCCCAATGATGATGTGGGATCAGGGGACCGGGGATCCAGGAAAGTCCTGGCCGGAGGCAATCGCCGATTTAATGAAGGAATTGAACGCCGACGGCATCAATGGTGACACGCAGGATGGTGTGCCCCTGGCGTTTTCTCTGGCCGCGGACAAGGTAGGACATCCATTGGCATTTGAGCCGGAGGGAGGGCCTTCGGACGAAGCGGTTGCGTGGAATGTGATGACGTGGGGGCAGTACAAATTTTCATTTGCTCCTCAGGTCGATCGTTATAAGTGGCTCGAGAGCCGCCACATGGTTAACATCTCCGATCGCTGGAACCGTAACAAGACAGACGATCTTCAGTTTGCCTTCTTCAACGGAGTGGGCTGGGAGAGCTGGGAAAATATCTGGGGCATCTGGAACGGAATCACCCCACGCGATGGAGAGGCGACGCGGCGCATGGCGACCATCGAACGAGGAGTTGCTCCTTTTCTCGTGAGCAAGGAATGGGAGCCGCTTTACCCAACAAAGCACTACGGAGTCTTTTCCAGCCGGTGGCCGCTTGGTGCTCAAGCCGTCTGGACGATCGTGAACCGGAACGAGTACGACGTAGCAGGACAGCAGATGTCAGTGCCGGTAAAAGATGGGATGCGCTACTTCGATCTCTACCATGGAGTGGAACTGAAACCGGATATTGAGGACGGCAATGCTATTTTGTCCTTTCCGATTGAGGCGCATGGCTTCGGGGCGGTATTGGCAACGAACACGGAGCCGACAGCTGCGACGCGGCAATTGATGGACCATATGAAGTCTATGACCGCGCTGCCGCTCTCAAGCTATTCAGAACAATGGAGGACACTTCCGCAACAACTCGTCAAAATCTCTTTTACCCAGCCGCTTGCCAGCGCGCCTGAAGGGATGATCAGAATTCCAGCCGGTGAATTCATTTTCAAGGTGAGCGGCATCGAGATCGAAGGCTCCAACGACATTGGGGTCGACGTGCAATATCCCTGGGAGGATATGCCGCGTCGCTTCCACGAGCACAAGATGCATATAAATTCCTTCTACATCGACAAATATCCTGTTACCAACGCAGAGTTCAAAAAGTTTCTTGACGCATCGCATTATCGTCCCCAAAACGATCTGAATTTCCTGCGCGATTGGAAGAACGGAACCTATCCGGACAGATGGGCCAACAAACCTATTACCTGGGTCTCTATCGAGGATGCCCGAGCTTATGCGAAATGGGCCGGAAAGCGGCTTCCTCACGAATGGGAATGGCAATACTCCGCACAGGGAACGGAGCGACGTATCTATCCATGGGGTAACACTTGGCAGGCAAGTGCCGTGCCCGTTCCCGAGCGGGGCCGAACCCTGCGCGGCCCCGATGAGGTGAATGCGCATCCTGCCGGTGCAAGCTCTTTCAGCGTGATGGATCTGGTCGGAAATATCTGGCAATGGACCGACGAGTATATGGATGAACACGCGCGCGCCGGCATTTTGCGGGGAGGCAGCTACTATCAGCCGCAAGGTTCCATCTGGTATTTTCCTCAGGCGTACCGCAACGACGAGCACGGCAAACTTTTGCTTATGGCCCCGAGTTATGACCGTTCCGGAACGCTGGGCTTTCGCTGTGTTGAGGATGCCCAATAACGAGCTTGCCACGCAACGGACCAATTCCGAGAGCGCATGGTTTATAAAGGCTGCAAGCATTCTCTATCAAGTATCCGACTGGCGTGCTAACAACTACGGGTCTTCATCTTCAGATGCCATATATGAAACGAATCGTCAAATTAGCGGCAACCATGCTCGTTTCATCGGGACTGGTTGCCACTTATCAGGTAAGGACGCACAGTGCCCTGGCAGCGTCTGCTAAGCCGCAAGGCATAGTTACGAATGCTGATTGGGCGGTCTACGGTGGACAAGGGGAAAACGACCACTACTCTGCGTTGACACAAATCAATCGCACAAACGTTGGACAACTGCGAATTGCGTGGAGCTATGACATGGGCGAGCAGGCTGGCCTTCAGACTCATCCATTGATAGTCGACCGTCGCATGTTCGTTTATACGCCCAGCCAAGAGGTTGTCGCTCTGGATCCCACGAACGGCAAAGAGCTTTGGAAGTTTCGTTCGGGGATTTTAAGCGAAGAGCCCGATCGTGGGTTTGCATATTGGACGGACGGTAAGCAAAAGATCCTGTTCGCTGAAACTCTCTATGCCTTGTGGGCTCTCGATCCCGAAACCGGCCGGCCAATCGAGAGCTTCGGCCGGAAAGGAATGATTGACCTTCGCAATAATTTAGGGCCGGAGTCCCCGGTTGGCACGGTTGCCATCACTTCGCCAGGCGTGGTGTACAAGAATGTGATCATTATGGGGTTTCGGACTGGCGAGGCAGAGCCATCACCTCATGGTGATATACGAGCATTCGACGTACATTCTGGAGAGATGAAATGGGCGTTTCATACTATTCCGCATCCTGGAGAGGCAGGCTACGAGACATGGCCAAAAGATGCATGGAAATACTCTGGGGCCGCGAACAATTGGGCTGGAATGGCGCTCGACGAGAAGAGGGGAATTGTCTACGTGCCGACTGGATCGGCCGTAACTGATTTTTATGGAGCTGACCGAGCAGGAAACAATCTTTATGCCAACAGCCTTCTTGCTCTCGATGCAAACACGGGAAAATTGCTTTGGCATTTTCAAGCCGTTCACCACGATATATGGGACCGAGACTTTCCTTCGCCGCCTTCGCTTGTAACCGTCCTCCGTGATGGAAAGTTGATAGATGCCGTAGCGCAGACCTCCAAACATGGAGTGCTGTTTCTCTTCGATCGGGTAACGGGCAAGCCGATCTTCCCCATTCGAGAGATACCGTTTCCAGCCAGCGAAACGCCCGGCGAATGGAGTTCTCCAACTCAGCCAATGCCATCTATGCCAGCGCCGTTTGCTCGTCAGCGCCTCACTGCCGATATGCTGACCATGCGCACGCCTGAAGCGCACAATTGGGCTCTCAATGAGTTCAAGAACTTTCGCAGTGACGGACAGTTTATCCCGCTTGGTCTGAATAAGCAGACGGTTGTCTTTCCAGGATTCGATGGGGGCGCCGAATGGGGTGGCTCTGCCGTGGACCAAAGATCGGGTGTCATCTTTATCAATGCAAACGATCTCGCATGGACCGGATCTCTGGCAGAGGTGAAGATCGGTGGGCAAGGGGAGACCCTCTATCAGAACCAGTGTGCGGCATGTCACGGAGTGGATCGGGCCGGATCGCCTCCGGCCTTCCCATCCCTGATCGATGTGGCCAAAAAACCGTCGCAAGCGGAGATGGCCGATGTCATTCATAAAGGCATGGGGCGCATGCCGAGTTTCCCCCAGATCGCCGGTCCTGACCTCGAAGCTCTCTTGCAGTACGTTCGGACAGGCAAAGATTCCAATTCATCATCTGGTCAACATGACGGTTTCGGTGGGCCGTCTCCGCCGCCACCCCCGTCTGGCCGCGAAGATAAAGTTGAGGCGCCGTTAGGCAGCGGAGCCTCAAGCGCTCCGCCTGCGAAGTATCGCTTTACTGGGTACCGCAAGTTTCTCGATCCCGATGGCTATCCGGCAGTAGCCCCTCCCTGGGGAACCTTGAACGCGATCGATCTGAATACAGGAAAATATCTATGGAAAGTTCCATTAGGAGAGTATCCCGAACTGGCCGCTAAGGGGATGAAAGATACCGGCACCGAAAATTATGGAGGTCCTATCGTTACTGCCGGAGGTCTGGTTATTATTGGAGCGACAAATTTTGATCGTAAGATCCGAGCCTACAACAGCCAGACGGGGGAGCTTTTGTGGGAATACACGATGGAATTTGCAGGGAACGCCATACCCGCGACTTACATGATTGATGGCAAGCAGTACATTGTCATTGCGATCAGCAACGGAAAGGTTCCACAGGCGCCTCAAGGGGCAAAGTACGTTGCCTTTGCTTTGCCATAGATGACCAATGGGTTTTCAAGATCGAATGAGCAACGAAATCGAAGCCAACCAATAAGGGGATCATGACTATGCAGACTAATCGAAGACTATTTTTGAAGCGGAGTGCGAAGTTGGCGGTAGGACTGACTGTCGGTGCAGGAGTTCCTCGTTGGGCTTGGGCAGATCCGTTGGGGCTTCCAATCGGCATTCAGCTTTATACGATAGGCGGAGATATCCGGAAAGATGCGGCAGGCGCACTTCGTCAGATTGCTGCGATCGGCTACAAGGAAGTTGAAACGGCAGGGTTCGGTTCGCTCGGTACCGCTTCAGCGTTTCGAAAAGCTCTCGACGACAATGGTTTGTCATGTCCAAGCGCACATCTGCAATTCGATATGCAAAATCTGCAAAAGACCTTTGATGATGCAAACGCGCTTGGATGCAGATACGCCACCGCGTCGGTTGCACGAAACATGATCATGACTCGGTCTCCCGCCCCAAGGCCGAATCTCCCTCCCGGCAACAAGCGCCCGCAGGGAGGAGGCACGGGGATGAAACCGATGCTTGGCGATGAACTAAAGCGTCTTGCCGAGGCTATGAATACTGTGGGCGCCGCAGCAAAAAAGTCAGGGCTTCTCTTTGCATCGCATAATCACACAGAGCAGTTTGCAATTATCAATGGGGAGACCGGTTTTGACATCCTAATGCAGAACACTGACCCCGAGACCGTTAAGTTTGAAATCGATTGTGGATGGATGACTGTGGCCGGATACAAACCCGGTTATTTCGTCAAGAAATACCCGGGAAGAGTGAAGATGCTGCACATTAAGGACTTTCTTGCCTTTAAGAAGGGAGCCGCTGCAGGTGGTCCAGATAGTCCTAAGGGCTCAGAGATTGGCCGGGGAGTCATCAACTACAAAGAAATCTTCGCCGACGTGAAGGACAGGGGAATCGAACATATCTTCGTTGAGCAGGAAGGCCCGTATTCGAGAATGCCCGCGATGGAAGCAGCCAAAGTTGATTACGCTTACCTCCACTCGATCAAATGAAAGTAAGGTCAATTTGATGAATGCAGCAGGATTTTCTTTGCATAGCGAGTTGTCTCGGTAAACGAGCTAAGCGGCGTGGATACGCAGTACCGTATCCACGCCAAATTCTGTAAGAGAAGTGCGTTGTCACATAGCGCCATGGATGAGATGCGATTGCGGGACCGTACGCGCGCTATATCTAACTCGCTTCCTTGCGTTCAGGAATCTTTGCGCGCAAAACATTCAGCCTTTCTGTGAGATGAGCCTGGAGAGCGGCAGACTCAGGCCTGCCGTAAAGATTGTTATGCTCCCCCGGGTCAACCTTCAGGTCATAAAGCTCTCCCTCTGATGGATCGAGTACATACTGAATCAACTTGTGCTGTTCAGTTCTAATGCCACGATGCGGTGCGACTTTCTCTGGATTAGGCCACTCGTAATATTCGTAGTACCACTCTTTTCGGAAGTCTAGGTCTCTCTTCTTTGCGAGTGGCAAGATACTCTTGCCCTGCATGTGCGCCGGAATCGGAACGCCTGCGAGATCGAGGAGCGTGGGGGCGATGTCTGTATCCAAAACCATCTCTTCACGTACAGTCTCTGCTGGAATTCGCTTAGGGTAACGCACCTGAAATGGAACACGGATGGAAGGCTCGTGCATGAGACGCTTGTCGAATAGCCGCCATTCTCCAAGGAAGTATCCATGGTCGGAGGTTTGCAGGATGGCCGTATCATCGAGAATCTTTTTCTTCTCGAGATGATCAAGAACACGGCCAATGTTCTCATCTACAGCGACGAGACCCGCGTAATAATCCTTTGCGACTCCTTCCAGGGAGCCGCAGGCAACGTGTGTCGATGTAGTGCCCAGTTTATTCTCCGCATCGACAAAACTCTTCGGTTTGCCAGGATACCCCTTCAGATCGTCGTCAAAGCTTCCAGGCTTCGCGATGGGTATGCCGTTATAGAGGTCCGCATGACGGCGTGGACGGAAGAATGGCTCATGTGGCGCAACAAACCAGATCAGAATGCAGAAGGGCGTGTCGCCACGTTCTTCGTCAATCCATGAGATCGCGCGATCTGTGGTGAGATCGTCTGGATATACCGCCTTGTACTGCTTTTGTGGTCCGATCTCACCCCTGCGCCCCTCCTTAAAGAAAGGATTTGCGTAGTCGTTGCTGGGACTATTATGGCCAAAGTAATAATCCCAGTTCCGCTCCTCCACACCATTTCGGGTGTGGACTTTGCCTACAATTGCGACCTCGTATCCCTCTTTTTGTAGTATCTCCGTGAAGAGAGGGATATCAGCCGCAAGAGGGATGCGACTCTTGGTATTGTCAAGAGCGCCGGTGGAACGCGAATACATGCCAGTAAGCGCAGTTGCACGAGCTGGGGCGCATAGCGCATTGGTGCAAAAAGCGTTCGTGAAACGAAGACCTTCGCGCCCGATGCGGTCATGGTTCGGCGTCTTGAGAATAGGGTGACCCGCAATAGAAAGCGCGTCAGCTCGCTGCCCTTCTCCCAGAAAGAAGATGAGATTGGGACGTTTCTCTTTGGCCTGTGCTCCCGCCAACGTCGTCACTACTGCAGGAACCGCTACACTACCTGCAATTGCAAGGGATCCCTGCAAGAAATCGCGCCTGGTTGTCGCACCGTGTGTGAGAGTCAGTGGCCTATGACTTTGTTCACTTGTTTCTGACATAGAAATCCTTTCATCCATCCGTTGAGGTACTTCAACTTGAAGACGATATTGCGCGGATCTAACGCAGATCTGATCTCCTCGAATGTTACTGCATCAGATGTTGTTCCGAATCCGTTGAAAGCCGGATAGTTGAAGAGATCGAAAGAACTCGCCTTCAAACTTCGCTATAACAGGGGTGTCAAGTTCCACAGTGCCGGCGGAGTGAAGTTAGCTGCCTCTGATTGCGGGAGGATCACGGGCAACCGAAAATGGCCTACCACAACCGAATCGCTTCCCGTTTACCGACAACACAGGACCTTCGTGACGAGAAGCGCGCTGTCGCTACTAGACGGGCAATGATGGCGTCAGTTCTAATGTGTATAAAGGACACTCATAGCACCGGGTCCGCGATAAAGTGGACAGTGTGCTATCTTCGGCTAATCGGCTGACCAGCCTATTCGTTAGCCGTGGACGCGGAGAGGGAAAACGAGATGAACAAGTTAGTGATCGCTGGGCTATTTCTGGCCTTGGCGGCAACCGGAGCAAATGCGCAGATCAATGCAGGCGAGCAAAAGCCCGAGGTCAGCGTGCCTTTCAACATGGTTCAGGTAACGACCCTGAATCTGCCCTGGCGGATTGCCTTCCTGCCGGATGGACGAATGCTGATTACCGAGAAGGTCGGCGGTCTGTGGCTGGTAACGCAGCAGGGAGCCAAGACGCCCGTTGCGAACCTGCCAGCCTCACTTCATAAAGGGCAAGGCGGCATGCTGGGCGTTTACACCTCGCCGCACTATGCCAAGGATCACAGTGTCTACCTTACCTATTCGGAGCCGGGTGATGGCGGTTCGAGCCTGGCTCTTGCAAAGGCCCGGCTGACGATCGGTCAGGGGTCTGCAAGCCTCGACGGGCTCAAGGTAATCTGGCGCGATGGTGAAAGAGGTAATGGCGGACAGTTTGGTGCCCAGGTAGCCTTTTCCCCGGATGGTCGTTATCTGTTCCTTACAGTTGGCGACCGGCAGCGCATGACGCCCGCCCAGGATCCAAACCAGCCGCTCGGCAAGATTCTGCGTCTGACTCTGGATGGCAAACCGGCTAAAGGCAATCCGATGGCCGGGAAGACGGGCGCGGCCAGCGTGCCCGTGATTGATCCACCGAAGGATACCGAAGCAGCGAAGACAGCGCCAGTCCTGAGAACGTATACCTTCCCCGGACCAAATCTGACGCCGTCCGAGACCTGGAGCTCGGGACACCGTACGCCCTATGGTCTGGCCTTCGCCCCTGACGGACGGTTGTGGGAGCTTGAGCATGGCCCGAGGGGTGGCGATGAGCTGAACCTGATTGAGCCTGGCAAGAATTATGGCTGGCCGCTGGTCTCCTACGCGACCAACTACGATGGTGTGCCTATCCCCAGCCCGGATACGCGACCTGACCTGACCAAGCCTGTCATCTACTGGACGCCGGTCATCGCGCCCGGCAACCTCACCTTCTACAACGGCACGATGTTCCCGCAGTGGAAGGGCTCGGCTCTCGTGGGCGGCATGGGGACCCAGACGCTCAACCGCATTACCTTCGACGGTAAAGGCGGGGCGAAGCCTGCCGAACGTTGGGATGTTGGCCACCGAATCCGCGACGTGGAGGTCGCTCCCGATGGCGCGCTGTGGATGCTCGAGGATTCCACGCCAGGTGGCGTGTTCCGCGTGACGCCGAAGGATCACTGAGTTAGCTCCTGAGCCGAAACGATGTCTCAGACAGCCTCACGGCGCAGATCGATTCTCAGGCTCACCATCCCATCCCGATGGTGGGCCTGAGGGATGAGCTTCACGACGGCTTCTGCTTACGGCTCAAGGTCCAACTCTTCTGTTCGATCACTGTCCCGCCGCTTATGTCCCGCAGAAAGTCTGGTTGACGCACTGGTCGGGGCTGGCTGGCGTGGTGTACTGGTCCAGGTTTGGCCTGTCCTCATAGGGACGTGACACGACGTCCAACAACTCCTCGAATGGACAGAAGTCCTGCCGTTCTACTGCGGCATCAAGCGCCGCTTCCACCAGGTGGTTGCGCGGGATGAATGCTGGATTTGACATTCGCATAGCTGTCGCGCGCTCTTGCTGGGAGATCGGCTCTTTCTCCAAGCGCTGACGCCATTCAGCAGCCCACAAGTCATAAGCCCTAGGGTCGGCGAACAGCACTCTCACTCTCGCATCACCTTCTGGGCCGGCTATGGCATCGCACAACCTGCGGAAGGTCAGAGTGAAGTCGGCCCGGTTGGCAGCCATGCGGTCCAGCAGATCCTGAGTCAGGCGCTCATCGCCTTCTTGTTCCGTGAAGAGACCAAGCTTACGGCTGAAGCCGACGGCGCGAGCCGCCTCGAACTGCGGACCGAAGGTGGTGAGTGCTTCGTTGGCCGAGGTTAGCGCCGCCTCTTTGCTTCCATCCTCCTGCTCCAGAATGGGCAACAACGCCTCGGCAAGACGCATCAGGTTCCAGTATGCGGCGTGCGGCTGGTTGCCATATGCATAACGCCCCTGGTAGTCGATGGAACTGAATACCTTGGCTGGATCGTATGCCTCCATGAAGGCGCAGGGACCGTAGTCGATTGTCTCGCCAGAGATAGATGTGTTGTCGGTGTTCATTACGCCATGAATGAAGCCGAAGAGCATCCACTGTGCGACCGTGTGCGCCTGTTGTCTGATCACGCTATCCAGAAGCGCCCGATATGGCCGCTTAGCCTGTGCGACATCGGAGTAGTGTCGGGTGATCGCATAGTCGGCCAGCGTGCGTATTGCTTCCGTGTCTCCCTGCGCGGCAAAGTACTGGAAGGTGCCCACACGAAGGTGGCTCGCCGCTACCCGAGTTAGCACGGCTCCAGGCAAGACAGTTTCGCGCAGTACCTGTTGCCCTGTGGTCACCACGGCAAGGGCTCGGGTGGTCGGCACACCCAGTGCCGCCATAGCCTCACTCACGATGTATTCGCGCAAAGCCGGGCCGAGCGCGGCTCTGCCGTCGCCGCGACGGGAGAAGGGAGTCGGGCCGGAACCCTTGAGCTGGATGTCGTAGCGGACGCCGTCACGCCCCATCACCTCTCCGAGCAGGTTGGCGCGTCCGTCGCCGAGCTGAGGTACAAAATTTCCGAACTGATGTCCGGCATAAGCGATTGCCAAAGGCTCGGATCCCTCTGCCACGCGGTTACCTGCAAGGATTTCTATTCCTTCCGTGCTGGCGAGCGCGGAAGGATCCAACCCCAGGTTGTGGGCCAGCTCCCCGTTCACTTTGATCAGGCGCGGAGATGCTACGGGCGTCGGATCTAAACGGGCGTAGAAATGCTCCGGCAATCGCGCATAGGTGTTTTCAAAGCCAAAACGGACAGGATAACGATCGGGGTTTGAGGCGACGGGCAATCCAATCGTGGAAACAGGTGCTGAACTCATAAGCATTTAGATGCGGTGATGTAGTTTTCGCTTCGGTTCAGGCATCTTTCATGTAGAAGCCGTTGAGTTCAGCCGATTACCTTCGCTCAGTAACTCGTCGAACATCCATCAATAACCCTCAATCGAACGCAGCTCCCTGGGTCAACAATTTTGCGTTGTCATAAAAGATTATTGCTTAATGACTGTTCCATCGAGTTTACGAATCTCTCCCCAACCTCCGTTTAAGTGGTCAGCGGTGTCTTTGAATGGAAACCGCGCTGCGGCGTTCTCGTCGATCTCAATTCCCCAACCGGGCTTCTCATTAACCCAGAAGTAGCCGTCTTTCATCTCAGGACATCCCTGGAAGACCTCCTGTGTTTTCGCATTAAAGGGAGTGTATTCCTGAATGCCGAAGTTGTAGCTCACTATATCGAGCGCTATATTCGCCATGTGGCCCACCGGCGATACGTCTCCCGGGCCATGCCATGCCGTTTTCACTCCAAACTGCTCTGCCTGGATGGCGATCTTCCGCGCCGGCGTAAACCCAACCACCTGTGAAACGTGGCAGCGGATGTAATCGATCAGTCGTTCGGCAATCAGCGGTTGCCACTCATGGGGATTATTGAAGAGCTCCCCCATGGCGATCGGCGTCGCGCAGTTTTGCCGGATTTGCCTGAAGTACCCAAGGTCTTCTGGAGACAGCGGATCTTCCAGGAAAAACATTCGGAACTTCTCTGCCTCTTTGCAGAACTGAACCGCCTGGTTTGGTGTTAGTCGCTCATGCATATCATGCAGCAGCTCTATCTCGTCACCTAGCTCCGTTCTACATAGCTCAAGGAGTTTCAGTCCGCGGCGCACTTGATATGCAGGTTCAAAGAGCGGCTTGTTGTGCAATGGCTTGAACGGCGTGGCATTATTATGCCCCGAACCATAGCCGGCCATGCCGGGCAGTCCCACCTGTACTCGGATGTGGCGGAAAGCTTGTGCCATATTCCTCTTCGCATCTTCGAAGTGATTCATGGTGCTTGATTATCCGGCAGCTTCGTCTGAGATCGTCTGGTCCGGATTGGTGCGGGTGTGCCAGAAATCGAGCAGGGTGCCGGCGATGGTCACAGTGACGGGACCGAGGATGATGCCGGTGATTCCGAAGACAGCGATGCCGCCGAGGATGGAGAGCAGGATGGTGACGGTGTGGCTGCGCAGTCGGGTGCCGACCAGGATGGGGTAAAGGAAGTTGTCGATGGTGCTGACGATGACGCCCCCCCAGACGGCGAGCAGCGCGGCTTTACCCCAATGGCCGGAGAGTCCGAGGTAGATGGCGATGGGAACCCAGACGAGGAACGAGCCGAAGGCGGGAATCATGGCGACGGCAACGGTGGTGAAGGCCCAGAGGATGGCTCCGGGGACTCCGAGTACCCAGAAGGCGAGGCCGGCGAGGGTGCCCTGAACTCCCGCTACTACCATTCTGCCGAGAGCTGTGGCGTAGATCGTGTCGCCGATGCGATGGAGCAGGGTGCTGGTCTCACCGTCGCGCAGAGGCAGGATGGAGCGGAGAAAATCGACGGCTTGAGACCGGTCGCGAAAGAGAAAAAAGAGCATGAAGAGCATGACGACAAGCTGAGTGATGAGGCGGAAGGAGTTGCCGAGCACACCTGCGATTCTGGTGCCAAGGTAGGCGGTAATGGCCCGGGTGGCGTTGTTGAGATCGATGGAGTCCGTGAAGGATTCAATGCGCGAGGCGATGGCGGGATGGCTCCCGAGGAATTCGCTGAACTTCTGCTGGTTGGCATCGTCGCGCAGGGCATGGACGGCGGAAAAGGCCTGCTGGCCGAGATCCTGCACGAGAAAGAAGCCTGGGATGATGACGGCGAGGATCACGAGGATGAGACCGAGAGCGGCGCACAGATTGGGATTGCTGACCTTGGAGGCGAGCCAGTCGTAAGGGCGCTGGGTGATGACGGCGAGAACGACGGCTCCGACGATGGCTCCCTGGAAGGGTTGGAGGATGAAAGCGCAGGCGATCACGGCGCTGAGAGTCAGGAGAAACAGGGTGATTTGCTTCCATACTGTTTCGTCGTGGCTGATGGGCATAGCTTTTGCTCCATGGTGCGATAGGGTGTCGCAGGTGCGGCTCGTTTGGATTAGGTTATCTGCATCTTCGATAGGACGCGCTTGTCTGTTTAAAACTATGGATTCGGTGTGAGGCTGCAGAGCACTCTTCAAAACAAGCAATAACGTAGAACAAACAACGACGAAATACGGGGATCCTTCACTTCGTCAGGATGACAACATAAAACAAGCAACAGCATCTTCCTTTGTGGAGAACTTCAAGGCGCGGTGACGACGCCTACAGCGGAGTCGGCGCAGCCGTAGTAGAGAAACCATCTGTTGTGGAAGCGGACCAGTCCTTCGGCGAAGGTGGTTCCGGCGGCGTATTGTCCGGTTTTTTCGAAGGGCTGTTCCGGCTTGAGGACTGGCGCTTCGGTACGGTCGAGCAGATGAGCCGGATCGTTTGCGCTGAAGAGCGCTTCGCCTGCGGCGTAGGCGTTGGGGCCGAGGGCGGGGTCGCCGTTGTCGGGATCGTTTTTCCCGTTGTAGAGAACGACGATACCGGCGTCGGTGAGGACCGGCGGCGGGCCTGTTTCAGGAAAGCCGCTGTCGAAGTGGCCGGGGCGCTTGGTGAGGGCTTCCACGAGGGCGCCGTTGGCGTCTTCGACGGGCGTCCAATGAATGAGGTCGGGCGATGTGGCAAGGTGGATGGAGCCTTCGCCCCAGTACATCCAGTATTTGCCGTTAATCTTTGCGGCGATGAGATGGTCCTTTACCAGACGGGTGACGATTCCACCGGATTTGTACTTCAGGTTGTCGTACTTGCCGCCGGATGCGCCAAGAAAGACGGGGCCGTATTTGGTCCAGTGCCGGAGGTCTTTTGAAGTGGCTATACCGATGGAGTAGGTCACGCGGTTCCACTGAGTGTAGGTGAGGACGTAGGTTCCGTCCTCGCTTTCGACGAGGCGCGGATCTTCGACTCCGCCGGGCCATTCGCGGGACTTCTGGGCGTCGTTGGCGGGGTAGAAGACAGGGTTGGGAAGCCGCGCGAAGTTGATTCCGTCGGTACTGGTGGCCAGCCCAAGGCGAGAGGTGTGCTCGCCGATCTGCATCTTGCCGGTGTCGTCTTCGGCGCGGTAGAGCACAACGATCTTTCCGTCGCGGACGATGGCGGCAGGGTTAAAGGCATGCAGGGCCTCCCAGTGGATGCTGGCTTTGCGGATGGGATCGTTGAAGGTAGAGGCTTTGTTGGGCAGAATAACCGGGGCGTCGACGGGGCGGGTGAAGGGGCCGAGTTGCCAGGTTGCCGGCACTGGCTTTGCCGCGGTAAGGAGAGCGAGAAGGATCAGTGCGCCGCTTGCTTTGAGGAATCGTAGACCGCTCGTCATGGTGCAGTTACTTTATCTCAATTTGACCAGTACTTGACGTTGGCGTGAGGATAAGATGGTGCTGCCGGACCCTGCACGCCTGGAGAGTTGAGATGGCAAAGAAGATCATCATTTGCACCGATGGAACGTGGAATTCTTCTCATGGAATTGGAGCATTTGCGATCGATACGAACGTTCGCAAACTATATTGTTCGCTTGCCGAGACTCAGGACCAGATGCGCTACTACGACAGCGGAGTGGGAACCGCCGGAACACGGATCGATCGCATCTTAGGCGGCGTCACGGGCCAGGGACTGTTTGATAAGGTGCAGAACGGGTACGAGTTTATTGCTTACGTGTGGGATCCAGGTGACGAGATCTACATCTTCGGCTTCAGCCGGGGAGCTTATACGGCGCGGAGCCTGGGCGGGATGCTGGCGGGATTCGGTGTGCCGTGCAGGAACTTCGACAATATGACGGTGCAGAAGATCTTTGGCGCGTACCGGCAGACGGACCATGCTTTACGGGAGAAGATGAAGACCGAGCTGCATGCAGAGTACGATCTGGCTCCGGCGCGCGTCCGCATGATTGGGGTCTGGGACACGGTAGGCTCGCTGGGGGTTCCGGGAATTCTGTTCAACATGCTGCACAACAAGAAGAAGTACGGCTTTCTGGATACACAACTGCATCCCTGCGTCCAGAATGCCTATCATGCGGTGTGCATCGACGAACGGCGCCTCCAGTTCACGCCGACGCTGTGGACCAATCCCGATGGATCGATGCGGAACAATGATCATCAGGTGCAGCAGGTGTGGTTCTCCGGGGTGCATTGCGATGTTGGAGGAGGCTACGAAGACTGCCAGTTGTCGGAGATCTCGTTGGGCTGGATGATGAAGAAGGCCATCGAATGCGGGCTGGTTTTTTCTGACGAAGCGACGGCGAAGTATTTGAAGATCGATCCCAAAGATGCAGAGGGGACGGCGCACGATCAGTGGAAAATCGTTCCCTGGGGCATGCCGAGGCATCGGGTGATTCCGGACAATGCCGTGATCGCGAACACCGTGCAGATGAGGCTGGAGGGGCCATCGGGATATCGGCCGGGAAACCTGGCGACAATGGAGGGTGGAAAGCTCAAGGGATATGCGGTGGAGGATGTTCTGGCTTGATGCCCTGAGGTAAAGGTGCGTTCTACTGCCAGGAATCGTGCAGGTAGCCGGTGATGCAGGCGTCGGTGTCGAACGTGGCGCGGGTGGTACGGTGGAGGGTCTGCTGGAAGAGGTAGGGGGAAGGGGTGCCTTCGGCGAAGGGGAGGGACTGCGAACCTAGCTCGGTCTCGGAGTAGAAGAGGATGGCTTTGTCTACGAGGCCCTGGGTGAGGAACGCTCCGTTGAGGCAAGTGCCGCATTCGAGCAGGAGACTGAGGATGTCGCGGTCGGCGAGAGTTTGGAGGACGGCTGGGAGGCTGAGGTGACCTTCTTGTTCGGGGATGGTTTCGACTTCAGCTCCGGCTTCGCAGAGGGCTTCGATTTTTTCGGAGGGAGCAGTGGTGGTGGTCAGGATCAGGAGGTCGGATGCATTGCCGCGGTTGCTATTCGCTGAGCGGACTAGCTGCGAGTTGAGCGGGATGCGGAGGTGGGTGTCGAGGATGACGCGGAGCAGGGGGCGGCGGCGGGGTTGACCGCCGGGGCCGAGGATGCCGCTGCGGTCGGTGAGCAGAGGATCGTCGGCGAGGACGGTGCCGATGCCGGTGAGGATGGCGTCGGAGGCGTGGCGGAGGCGTTGGACCTCGGCGCGGGCAGAGGGGCCGGTGAGCCAGTGAGGCTGGTTGGGGGTTCGGGTTTGCGCGGCGGGGGCGAGGTAGCCGTCGACTGAGAGGGCGGCCTTGAGTGTGACGAGAGGCGTGTGGCGCTGGATGAAGTGGGCGAAGGCGTCGTTGAGGTCGCGGGCCGGTTGCTGAAGGATGCCGAGTGTGACGGAGATTCCGGCGGCACGGAGCTTGACGATGCCCTGGCCGCTGACTAAGGGGTTGGGGTCTTTGTTGGCGACGACAACCCGAGAGATTTTTGCGGCGATGAGGGCGTCGGCGCAGGGACCGGTTCGTCCGTGGTGGGAGCAGGGCTCGAGAGTGACGTAGGCAGTGGCTCCGGCGGGATCGAGGCCGCGTTCGCGGGCCTGCTTGAGGGCGGCGATCTCGGCGTGGTCGCGGTGGTCGTAGAGGTGAGCGCCTTCGGCGATGATTTTGTTGTCGCGGACGAGGACGCAGCCGACCTGGGGGTTGGGCGAGGCGAGGGCGACGGTTTCGCGAGCGAGAGTGAGGGCCCGCTGCATGAAGACTTCGTCGTGGAGAGATGTGGTCATGCTCTATATGAGGATAGCTGGTGGGTTCTGGATTGCATTGAACGTTGAGGTAAACATCAAGAAGTTTTGAAGTTGAATCTCGGCGCGTCATTTGGAATGGTGCAGCGTCCGAACTTACTCGGCGTGGTGGGGGTGGGCTGCGATGAGTGCGGGCAGGATGATTCTGATCATGATCTTGTTCGGGGGCGCGCCGTTAGAGTTGTAGTCGCCAGCGGTAAAGACGGCGACGAAATCGTACTGTGGCAGGAGGTAGATCTTCTGGCCTCCGTTGCCTTGCGCGGCGTTCAGGGTGACGCGCTGTATACCGCTGGGGGTGGGCACGTTGAAGTAGGGACGCCACCAGAAATAGCCGTAGTCGGTGCCGTCGATCTGACTTTGCGTTGCGAGCGATGCCTGGATCCAGGAGGAGGAGATGACCTGATGGCCCTTCCACTTGCCGCCGTCGGCGAAGAGGATGCCGAGCTTGAGCATGTCGCGGGGGCGGAGATGAATCTGCGAGTACTCCTTGCTGGCGTTGGTGAGGTTGTAGTTCCACGTCCAGTTGGTGCGTGGAATTCCCAGAGGGCCGAAGAGGTTTTTCTGGGCGAAGTCGGGGAGAGGCATGTGGGTTGCGTTTTCGGTCATGCGGCCGACGACAGCGACGCCGCCGGAGCAGTAGAAGCCTTTGCTGCCGGGGTTGTTGATCATGGGGAGATCGAGTGTGGCTTTGACCCAGTCGGGCGCGTCATCGAGAACGGTTTCGCGGCCGGGCGAGGTGTTGCTGTGGTCGTTGCAGTCGAGGCCCGAGGCCATGGAGAGAACGTTGCCGAGCGTGATTTTTGATTTGCGCGGGTCCGGGTTGGCGTAGGTGGTGTAGCTCATGTGGGGGAGCACGAGTTCGTTGACTCCGGTGAGAGCGCCGCGGTCGATGGCAATGCCGGCGAGTGCGCTGACGACTGATTTAGTTGCGGAGCGGAGTTGATGCTGGCGGGTGGCGTTGTAGCCGTAGAAATACTCCTCCATGACGAGGTGACCGTGCTGGTAGAGGAGGATGCTGTGGACGTCCTGGTAGGTGCCGTCGAGGATGCCGTGCACGATGGCGTCTGCTGTGGCTTCGCCGAGGTCTGATTGGGCGATGCTGGCTACGGGAATTCCGTCGTGGAGATCGGTGGGTGGGTGGTAGTGGTATGTGGTGCCTTTGCTCCGGGGCCAGGGATGGGCGAGGGCGGCGGATTCCGGCGTGATGGAGAGCGACACGCGCGGGTGGAATTGGCCGCCTTCTCCGTAGCCGGTGACTTTGCCGCTGGCGTCGCGGAGGAAGGGAATCTTGTTGCCGGTAATTGTGGTGAACTCGTCGGCTTTCGAGGGGAGGAGTTTGTACTTTGCGCCGTCCTGAACAGCGAAGAGCTGATTGCCAGTGACGATTTCGAGGGTGTGGCCGGGGCGATCGGTGTAGGTGCCCACATAGTCGGATAAGGGAGGCGCTTGTGCAGCGAGAGTGCTGGTCATCGCAACGAGCAGGATCAGGAGTGGTGCGTGGCGCATTGGGCCTCCAAAGATGGGTGGAGGCCTAAGTCTATCTGCAATGCGGCCCGGTGAAAGTCTCTGTATGGACTAGAGGGTGCGTTTGAAGAGGGGCGTGGCGATTAGCAGGGCTCCGATTCCGAAGGCGAAGAGAAAGAGGATGTCGGGATAGATGGCGGTGAAGCCGCCGTCCTTGAGCAGGATCGCTTTGAAGCCGTGGACGGCGTAGGTGAAGGGATCGATGTTAGCGATGACGCGCAGCCACGGTGGGAGTCCTGAGACCGGGGAGATGGCTCCGCTGGGGAAGAAGAGCAGCGTGTTCAAGACGCCGAACATGGCGCGGGGGACGAGCGGATCTTCGACGCGCACCATCATCAGGAACATCATGCCGTTGAAGGCGACCGAGGTGGCGACGATGAGCAGCGAAAGCTGGATCAGCGCCATGGGACTGAAGATAGCTCCGATGCCCGCGAACAGCGAGCCGATGACGGTGAGGCAGACGCCGGAAAGGATCGCTTTGATGGAACCGGCGAGGTTGAGGCCCATGACCAGTTCGAGCCGGGTGATAGGAGTGACTAGGTAGCCCTCGTGGACGCCGCGGGCCTTGTCGTCGATGTAGAGCATGCCGCCGCCGATCATGACGGCGACGTACATGGCGAGGGCGATGGAGCCGGCGAGCAGGTACTTCATGTACTCGACGTAGGGATAGAGTTCGACGATCTTGACCGCGATCTTCTGCACGACCAGGGGCTGGATGATGGGAGCGTTGAGGGCTTCGACGAGCGACTGCATTTCGGCTTCGAGGCTGGCGCTCATGACCTGGTCGCTGTTGTCGACGACCAGACCGATGGCGGGCGAATCTCCGGCGAGGACGCGGCGGGAGTACTGCTTCGGGATGACGACGGCGGCATCGATCTTTCCGGTGCGGACATCTTCGCGGGCTTTCACCTCGTCGTCGTAGGGAACGGTGGTGAAGGTGCGGATGTTGGCGGCGATGGCGTCGAAGGCCTCGTGGATCTTAAGCGCCTGCGCGCCGCGATCGTGATCGACGACGCCCATGCGGGCGTTGCGGATCTTGCCGCCGAAGGCGTGGCCGAGGATGAGCAACTGCACCAGCGGCAGGGTCATCGAGACCATCATCAGGGCGGGCGAGCGAAAGAACTTGCGCATCTCGCGTTCGACGATTGCCATCATTCGGTTCATGGCTGTATTCCCTTGCTCATGGCTGCATTCCGGGCCGCGGCGGCATGGTGAAGGCGGCCGCTTTGACCTGTTCGTCGCGAAGCGCGCGTCCGGTGTAGTGGACGAAGACGTCATCGAGGGTGGTGTTCTGGACGCTGAGGGACTTGATGGTCTCGCCCCGGCTGGCGGTCATCTCCACTAACTGCGTGGTA
Source organism: Terriglobales bacterium (assembly GCA_041691575.1). Lineage (GTDB taxonomy): Bacteria > Acidobacteriota > Terriglobia > Terriglobales > Acidobacteriaceae > Edaphobacter. Next base: position 146,395 of record JBEPUJ010000004.1, on the reverse strand, counting down.
GTGAGCGAGCCGCTGGAGGTGAGGATGCGGTACATGCCCGCGCTTTGCGATTCGACCGAGGTGACGCCGGCGAGTCGCTGGAGGCGCTCGGGCCACTCGGGGGACTCGTTGGCGAACTGGGCTTCGACGACATTGGCTCCGGGAACGTTAGCCTTGAGCGCCATGGGAGTGTCGAGGGCGACCAGCTTGCCGTGGTCGACGATGGCGATGCGGTCGCAGAGGCGATCAGCCTCGTCCATGTAGTGGGTGGTGATGAGCATGGTGAGGTGATGCTTGTTTTTGAGGTCGTTGAGCATCTCCCAGACGGCGACGCGGGAGACGGGATCGAGGCCGGTGGTGGGCTCGTCGAGGAAGAAGATGCGCGGGTTGTGGACCAGGCCGCGCGCGATCTCGAGGCGGCGGCGCATACCGCCGGAGAGGGTTTTGGTCTGGGCGTTGCGCCACTTGGTGAGATCGACGGCTTCTAACAGCTCGTTGATGTTTTGTTCGCGCCGGGCTTTGGGAACGTCGTAGAGCTTGGCGTAGATGGAGAGATTTTCTTCGACCGTGAGATCGATGTCGCTGGTGAGCGCCTGGGGGATGACGCCGATCATGCGGCGGACGGCATCGGGCGAGCGGGAGACGTCGTGACCGGCGATGATGGCCTTGCCCTGAGTGACGGGAATGAGCGTGGTCATCATGCGGATGAGGGTGCTTTTGCCTGCGCCGTTGGGGCCGAGGAGGCCGAAGATCTCGCCGTCGGCAACGTCGAAGGTGATGCCTTTGACGGCTTCAAAGTCGCCATAGCGCTTGACGATGTTTTGTACGGCTATCGCCGGTTGATCGGAGCGCGGGGTCATTGCTTCACCAGCTTGCTCTCGGGGATGTAGACCTGGGCGGTCATGCCGGGGACGAACTTCATGCCGGGGTTGTCAATGAGGAGTTTGAGTTGGATGGTCTTGATGTCGCGCTTGCGGCGGCTGACGTCGCGCTGGGTGGCGAAGTCGGCTTCGGCGGACTTCGCGATGATTTTGCCCTGGATGGTTGTGCCGCTGGGCATGACGACACGGAGGCTGTCGCCGAGCTGGACGGAGTCGGCTTCTGTCTCAGGGAGAGGAGCGTAGACCCAGGTCTGGGTGAGGTCGGTGATGGTGACGATGGGGGTTCCGGGGGAGACGACTTCGCCCTGCCGGGCGGCGCGCACATTGACTTTGCCGGAGATGGGGGCGATGACGTTGGCGTAGCTGAGGGTTACCTGCGCCTGATTGAGCAGGGCCTGTGCGTTCTGCACGTCGCTGCGGGTTGCGGAGACGGTTTTGGCCGCGGCCTGAGTCTGGATGGTGTTTGCCTGCGCGACCTGGAGCGAGGCTTCGGCTGCGGCAATGTTTTGTCTGGCGGAATCGACGGCGGCCTGTGACGCGTGCAGGGAGGTGAGGGCTTCATCGTGGGCCTGCTGGCTCATGACGCCCTGCTTGGCGAGCGCGATGGTGCGATTGCTGTCGGCGGCCTGATGCTGGTATTGGGCCTGAGCCTGCGCCAGAGCGGATCGAGCCGCGAGCAACTGCGCTTCCGCATTGGCGACCTGGCTGGAGGTTCCGCCCTGGGTCTGGCGTTCGGTGGCCTGGGTCTGCTGCAACTTGAAGCCCTGACTGTGCGCGGTGGCCTCGGCAGCGTTGCGCGCGGCGGCGAGGTCTTCGCTGTCGATGGTGGCGATGAGCTGACCGGCTTGTACGGTGTCGCCTTCATCGACGGTGAGCGTCTGGATGTGGCCGGGGATGCGGGAGCTGACGACGACTTCGTTGGCATCGACGGTGCCGATGAGTTGGAGGTCGGTCGAGCGCTCGGTCGAAAAAAGATACCAGCAGAACGAGACAACCAGCAGGATGCCCATCAGGATGAGGATGCGGTTACGGGCGTTCATAGTTTTTTCTCCAGGATTCTTCTCCAGGCAGGTGGGTTGCGGACTTCGGGCATGGGCATGGCGGCGAGAACGCGGCGTACGAGCTTCGCTCCGTGGGTACGATCGACGAAGAGGGCGTTGCCGAGGAACTGTACGGCGGATTTGCGGCGGAGCGCGATGTGCGCGGGGTCGAAGGGTTCAACCGAGAGCGAGAGACGCATCATGGGCGCGCTCATGAAGTAGAAGACATTGGAGCCGTAGGAGGAGTAGACCACCTGCATCCAGTCGATATTGCATAGCTCGCCGGAACGGACGCCCTGTTGGACGGCCTGCTGTATTTTTTTGAGGAGCGGCGCAAAGGCTTTGCCTGCAAGGTGGGGGATGGCCGTGCTCTTGCCGTGGTGAAAGCGCACCATCTCCTGCTGCATGAGGCTCTGGAACTCGTGCTGGGTGAGGATGCGGTCGAAGTGGTTGAGGGCGAGGCGGAGGAGGTGTTCGCCGGGAGTGCATTTTGAGTCGAGTACGGCGAGGGTGTTCTGCATGACTCGGTTGATGACTTCTTCAAAGGCAGCGGCGTAGAGCGATTCCTTGTTCTTGAAGTAGTAGTAGAGCAGGGCCTTGTTGACCTTTGCCGAGGCGGCGATGGTGTCGGTGCGCGCGCCGGCGAGGCCATGGGCGCTGAATTCGCGGAGGGCGGCGGCGAGGATTCTTGTTCGCGTCTGGTCGGCAGAAGGCGGGTTGGCTGTTTTTGAAGACATTGATTAACCAGTTAGTTAAAATGATAGCGCAACTGCCAGCGGGAATGGAAATGAAGACAGAAGATCAATCGAGCAGGGTGTCGATGAAGGTGGCGCTGTCGAAGGGCAGGATGTCTTCCATCTTTTCGCCGACTCCGGCATAGACGACGGGCAGTCTCAGCTCAGTGGCGATGGCGAGGACGATGCCGCCTTTTGCGGTGCCGTCGAGCTTGGTGAGGACGATGCCGGTGACGTGGGCGGCTTCGGTGAAGAGGCGGGCCTGGGCGAGGCCGTTCTGGCCGGTGGTCGCGTCCATGACGAGCAGGGTCTGATGGGGGGCTCCGGGAACCAGCTTTTCGGCGGTGCGGCGCATCTTGTCCAGCTCCTTCATCAGGTCGGTCTTGGTGTGGAGACGGCCGGCGGTGTCGACGATGAGGACTTCGGTGCCCCGAGCCTTGGCGGCGGAGCAGGCGTCGTAGAGGGCGGCGCTGGGGTCTCCGCCTTGTTTGGTCTTGATGAGGGGGACGTCGGAGCGCTGGGCCCAGACCTCCAACTGCTCGATGGCAGCGGCGCGGAAGGTGTCGGCGGCGCAGAGCAGGACAGTGCGGCCCTGGGCGCGGAAGAGTGCGGCGAGCTTGCCGGTGGTGGTGGTCTTGCCGGTGCCGTTGACGCCGACCATCATGATGACTTCGGGAGGCGTGGAGGGGCGGTTGACGGGCTGGGCTACGCCGTCGAGGATCTGCTTCAGTTCGGATTTGAGGAGCTGCTTAAGCTCGTCGCCGCCCTGGATGCCGGTGCGGAGCGCGCGCTGGCGAAGGTTTTCGAGGACGAGGGCGGTGGTGGCGCTGCCGATATCAGCGGCGAGCAGGACGGGTTCGAGGCCGGTGAGGGTGGACTCGTCAACCTCGCGGGTGAGGGCGATGACGGAGCTGACGGACTCGGTGAAGGACTCGCGGGTGCGGGTGACCGCCTGCTTCATGCGGTCGAAGAAGCCGCGTTTCTGCTCGGACGGTTCGGGGGTGGACGCAGCTTCCGGTGTGGTGGTGGGCTGGTCGGGTTGCTGCTCAGGTTTGTCGCGTTTGCCGAAGAGAGAGAATGCCATGCTGATGCTAGTTTAGCAATGGCTGTGAGACTCGGTCTTTGTCGAGGCGATTGCTGCTGGATTGCCCATCAATTCTGCGCTGCGGTCTGTGCTGCGGCGATGGGATAGCCCTGCCACAGATATTCGAGCGCCTCGGGCAGGGTTTGTTGCTTTACGGTGCGGTCGGTGTGTCCGGCGTTGCGGGCGAAGACAAACTGGTAGTGATAGCCCTTGGCAGTCAGCACCCTGGCCATATTCTCGTTGGCGACCACCCAATCGTGCATGTGATCGCGCATGGCATTGGGGTTGAAGAGGTCTCGGTCGCCCACCTCCATCCAGATGCGCAGCGGTTTGGCTGGATTGTTGGGGATGAGGCGCTCATGAAACTCCCATGCTCCGTGAGGGGTCTCGGGATTCGAGGGCCACTGCTGGTTCACGTAAGTGCCTGAATAGGTAAGAACGCGGTGATAGAGCTCAGAGTGATACCACGCCATAATCAAGGCGCAGGAGCCGCCGGAACTGCCGCCCATCGTTGCGCGGCCTTCGGGATCGCTAGTCAGTTTCACGTGATACTTTGCTTCCACGAGAGGCAGCACTTCTTTCTCGACGAACTCGGCATAGCGGCCGGACATGGTGTCATATTCCAGACCGCGCTCGCTGCCCTGGGCATCGCCGCTGCCGTTGCCGATGGAGATGGCGATCATGACGGGCACGCGGCGCTCGGCGATCAGATTGTCTAGCGTCGTGAACAACGCCGGGTCGGGTCCGTCTGCGCCGACGATGAAGGGCGCGGCTGTGCCGGGGACGTATTGCCGGGGAACGTAAACCGCCAGATGCCGGGTGTAGTGCGCGGGGTGGCTGGTGGTGACTACCAGCTTGGCGGGGTCGGTGGGGTCGGGGGTGCCAAAGGTATCGGCTTCGCGCGCGATGCCGGGATAGAGTTTGCTGTCAGTCGAGCTCATGGTGAACTCGTAGACCGTTCCCTGCGGCACGCCTTCGCGTACGACCATTTCGGGCGCGGGGTTGTGGGTGGGGCCGATGATGAAGTTTCCATCGGCATTTGCAGGAGCATTGGCGCCGTCGGGCAACTCTTTGGCCGTGACATAACCGGAGGTGTGCGGATCGCGGGTGGGCGGGGTCGGGCGTGCCGGGCGGATCGTTGCCGGTGGGGCTGGGGCTACCGTTTGGGCCACCGCCGGGGTTACGCCAGCCATCAGGCTGATCGCGAATAGGATGCTCAGGGGACGGAGCATTGGCAACTCCTTTGGTGTCTCAGTCATGTTGCTACTTGGTGTCGGTGCGGGGCGTCGACCTGTTCGCACTTCGTTCTACACGAGCACGACGCCCTCCTGTCAGTCGAGGAAATATATCACCGATGCGGGATCGCGGAGATTCTGCTGACGATGGGGTATGAGGTTCCGGGCAGCGATCTGCGATGCTGGCGGAGTTGATGCAGCTTAAGTACGACATCGCCGTGGCCGGGATGCATGGCAAGACGCGATCCAGATATTGGGTGCAATCCAGCGGCAACCCTGCTCTAATGGGGCTGCTATACCTCCCCTGTTGGGCCTGTCAGTGAAAATCTGCATTACGGAAGCGTGGCTTATGCGTGCCTTGCGGCTGCTTGTCTCCGTTGCTCCTACCCTTCTTCTGATGACCGCCCTCCCGGCTCAGCCGCAGGACGTCCTGACTCCTGTGGTCGCGTCGTCATTGCGGCCGACCACATATGCCGTTCAGGGGATAGACAATAAACTGCACCTTGTCTACGAGCTTGTGATTACGAATACGGGGAGCGCTCCGGCGACGATTGAGAAGCTCGAAGTGGTGAGCGGGGACGCTCCGGCAAAGGTTTTTGCCAGCTTCGAGGGCGATGCTCTGCTGACTCATCTGCGCGCCACGGGACGGGGGGGCGAAGCGGTATCGCCTATCGAATTCAGCGGTAGTCGGCTCTTCCTGGTTGACTTCACCATGGACAAGGACAGCCACCCTCCCGCCACCTTGCTGCATCGCTTTCACTTGCTGGCCGCCGGGCCTCCGGGTTCGCCTAAGGATAAGACGGTGCCGTATACCTACACCATCGCCCCGATTGCAGTGAGCACGGAGGTGACCATGCTCGGGCCGCCGCTTGAGGGCAAGGGCTGGGTTGCCTTCAACGGCTGCTGCGAACCGACTGGCGTACACCGCGGTGCTGCGCTCTCCGTCAACGGCCAGATTCACTTCGCGCAGCGCTTTGCGATCGACTGGATGCTGCTCTATCCCGACGCCAGAATCTTCCATGGCGATGGCAAGAGCGTGAATGACTATGCGGGCTATGGCGCAAAGGTCATTGCCGTGGCTGACGGCACCGTTGTCGATACCCTTGCCAATCTGGACAACCAGATTCCCGGGACCCTGCCCGATCCAAAGACCATCACTATCCAAAACGTCGACGGCAACCACATCGTGCTGGACCTCGGTCACGGCAAGTATGCCTTTTACGCCCATTTACAGAAAAATTCCCTGCTTGTGGCCAAAGGCGATCACGTCAAGCGAGGACAGGCGCTTGCGCTGCTCGGCAACACCGGCAATACCTCTGCTCCTCATCTGCACTTCCATCTGATGGACGGCACTTCGGTGCTCGGCTCGTCCGGCTTGCCCTATGTCATCGATCACTTCGAGGTAGCCGGGCAGCTCTCTGCCGCACAGTTCAACGCCAGCGGGATCGATGGAGAGTGGAGCAAAGACTTATCTGCCCATCCCTCCAGTAGGAAACTGGAGTTCCCCGTTGATCTCACGGTGGTCGATTATTAATTCAGGAGCTGCCGTGGCAGGTGGTGGATCTGGATAAGGACAGGCAATGGCAAGAATAAAGACGAGATATAGGGATCTCTCCGCTTCGCTACGCGATAAAGCCGCGTAGCTCCGGTCGAGATGACGGGAGCTTTCAGCTTTTGGACAGATTCTTGGGATGCTGCGCTGCTAAAGTGGAAGATATGCCTGTTTCAGTTGCTCCTTATGGACATTTCTTGTTTGCGCCTACACAGCGGATCCACTTTATCGGGATCGGCGGGATTGGGATGAGCGGGATCGCGGAGATCCTGCTGACGATGGGGTATGCGGTCTCGGGCAGCGATCTGCGGCGAAGCGCGGTGACGGAGCGGCTTGTGGGGCTGGGGGCCAGAGTGTTCGAGGGCCACGCGGCGGCGAATGCTGCGGCCAGCGATGTGGTGGTGACCAGTTCGGCGGTGTCGTCAGCGAATCCTGAGGTGGTGGAGGCGCGGGCGCGGAAGATTCCCGTGATTCAGCGGGCGGAGATGCTGGCGGAGTTGATGCGGTTGAAGTATGGCATCGCTGTGGCCGGGATGCATGGCAAAACGACGACGACTTCGATGATTGCGGCGGTGCTGGCGGGCGGAGGGCTTGATCCTACGGTGGTGGTTGGCGGCCGGGTGGATTCGCTGGGCTCAAATGCGCGGCTGGGGAACTCGCAGTATCTGGTCGCGGAGGCAGATGAGAGCGACAGGTCATTTCTGAAGCTGACTCATGTGCTGGGGGTAGTGACGAATCTCGATCGCGAGCATATGGACTGTTATCGCGATATGTCCGATGTCGAATGCGTGTTTGTCGAGTTTATGGACCGGGTGCCGTTTTATGGAGCGACCACGGCTTGTATCGATAACGAACTTCTGCGGGCAGTGCTGCCGCGGGTGCGGCGGAAGGTCTATACCTATGGGGCGAGCGAGGATGCGGACTTCAGGGTGGAGATGATCGAGAAGGAAGACGGGTGCCACTCGCGGTTCGAGGTGAACTATAAGGGGCTGGTGATGGGGCCGTTCCGGCTGCATGTTCCGGGGAAGCATAATGTGTTGAACGCGACGGCGGCGGTGGCGGTAGGGGTGCAGTTGGGGGTGGCTCCGGAGCAGATTGCGTTGGGGCTGGACAGCTTTCGCGGGGTCGACCGGCGGTTTCAGGTGAAGGGCGTGGCGGGGGGAGTGACGGTGGTCGACGATTATGGTCACCATCCGACGGAGATTCTGGCCACGTTGCAGGCGGCTCGGGAGTGCGGATATGGCCGGGTACTGGTGCTGTTTCAGCCGCACCGGTTTACGCGGACTCGGGATTTGATGGCGGATTTTGCCGGGGCGTTTGGTGATGCGGATGTGGTTGAGGTACTGGATATTTATGCGGCCAGCGAAGAGCCGATTGACGGGGTGGACGCCGGGGCATTGGTGAAGGTGATTGGGCGCGAGGGTGTGGGCTATGCCGAATCGATAGCCGCTGGGGTGGAAACGCTGGTGCGGGAGGCTCGGAAAGGAGATGTGGTGCTGACGCTGGGCGCGGGGAGCGTATCGCAGGCGTCGGGAATGATTCTGGAGGGGTTGCAGGCGCGTGGGTGAGTTCCTGAAAGGGTACATACGAAAGATGTTGCGTGGGGATGGGGTGGGGACAGGTTATATTCGGGGTGGCGATTCTCGCGGCCTTGCTCAGGCTTGCGATATAGCAATGGAACTTCGAAACGCGGGACAGCGGTGCTAGAGGCGCCGGAGCAGGACTTCGCGCGCGAACCGGCGGTGCCGCGGCGGACGTCCGCAGCGCCCAGGAGAAAGCTGCGCCGCGACCTCAGCGAAGACTTTGCCGATGACTTTCCCGAGGACGAGGACGCTCCGGCGGGACGGCGGCAGCGAGGCGTAAAGCTGCGCCTGCGCTGGGGGCTGCCGAAGACGAAGTGGGGAAGGATCGCCACTGGGCTGGCACTGTTGATGCTGGCCGGAGTCTGTGCGGGAGCGTTATGGCTGGCACAGACGATGGTGATGCACGATTCGAGATTTTTTATCCAGTCGGCGTCCTCTATTGAGATTCAGGGCAACGAGCACCTGACCCGCGACGAACTGGTCAATATCTTCGGGCAGGATTTGGAGCGGAATATCTTCCATGTCTCGCTGGCCGAGCGGCGGGCGCAGTTGCAGCAGTTGCCGTGGGTGCAACAGGCGACAGTGATGCGGCTGCTGCCGAACCGTCTGCGGGTGTTGATTGTAGAACGGACGCCGGGGGCGTTTGTGCGGCAGGGAAGCAGGATTGGGCTGGTGGATGCCAGCGGCGTGCTGCTGGATATGCCGCTGCATGGAGAGGGCGACGCGCACTATTCGTTTCCGGTGGTGACGGGCATTCTTGCGAGCGATCCGGCATCGACGCGGGCGGCGCGGATGAAGATCTTTGAGCAGTTCACGGCCGATCTGGATAGCTCGGGGGATAAGATCTCGCAGAAGTTGAGTGAGGTGGATCTGTCGAATCCGGAGGACGTAAGGGCACTGATTCCCGAGCAGGGAAAGGATGTCCTGGTGCATTTTGGCGATACGGATTACCTGAATCGCTACCGGAAGTTCGAGGAACATCTGGCGGAGTGGCGGACGCAGTATCCTGCGCTGTGGTCGGTGGATATGCGGTATGAGCGGCAGGTGGTGCTGGAGATGCAACCGGGAACTGCGCCGGCGGTGAAAGCTGGTGTGGCTCCAGCGGCCGGAGCGAGCCCAGTTACTCCGTCGCCGGTAGTTGCGACGCCTCCGGCTAAGACTGCGGCGAAGAAACCCGCGGCCAAGGCCCACGCTCCTGCGGTGAAGAAAGCGCCAGTTTCAAATTTGAAGGGGAAGCCCGCGGCGAAGGTGGTTGCTCCGCCGGAAGCTTCGGTGACGACGCAGACTCCAGTAACGGCGCAGAGCGAGGTTTCATTCGCGGTGCCGGTGAAGCATGGCGCGGCCACGTCTAAAGCTAAGGCCAAAGCTCCGGCCAAGCCGCACAGGGTGACTGCGAAGGCTCACTCGCGAGTGGTACGGCATCGGGCGGCGAGTTCCAGTTATCATTCTTCTCAGGCGGTCCATCCGTGAACCAGAGACAGGAAAATTTGATTACGGTGGTGGATGCAGGCAGTACCAAAAGCTGCGTGCTGGTGGCGGAGCTGCTGGACGGCGTGCTGCGGTATCGCGGTCATGGTATTGAGCCGTCGCGAGGCATGCGCAAGGGCTTGATCGCGGAGCTGGGACCGGCGGCGGAGGCGATCAATCGCGCCGCGCTGACGGCGGAGCGGGTGTCAAAGGCTGTGATTGAGACCGCCGTGGTTGGCATTGGCGGAACACATGTTCGCGGGGTGAACTCGCGGGGCGGCATCAGCATGGGTAGCCGGATGCGCGAGATTACGCGGGAAGAGGTACGGGCTGCGGTCGATCGTGCGCGCAGTGTAGCGCTGCCTCCGGACCGCGAGGTGCTGCACCTGTTGCCGCAGGAGTTCATTCTGGATGACCAGGCGGGGATTCACGACCCGGTGGGAATGGTGGGTAATAAGCTGGAGGTGAATCTGCACCTGTCGACATGTTCGGGCGGCGTGGCGCAGAGTGTGATTACCTGCGCGAACCGGGCGGGGCTTGAAGTGTTGGACACGGTGTATGAGGGGATTGCTGCGGCGGAGTCGGTGCTGAGCGCCGATGAGCGCGAGCTGGGCGTCTGCATCGCCGACATCGGGTCGAGCACAACGGAACTGGCGGTGTACTTCGAGGGGTCGATTGCGCATACAGCGGTGCTGCCGATCGGAGGCGACCACTTTACCAACGACCTTGCGGTCGGGCTTCATGTGACCGTCGAAGAGGCGGAAGAGTTGAAGAAGATCTATGGGCACTGCGTGGTGACGGCGGTGCCGCAGTTGAATGAGATCGAGGTGGGCGGGAACCTGGCGTATTCGGGCGGGCAGCCTGCCCGGCTGGTGCGGCAGCGGTTCCTGGCGGAGATTCTGGAGCCGAGGGCGCGCGAGTTGTTCACCATGTTGCGGGATAATCTGCGCCAGGGCGGTGTACTGGAGGCGTTGGGCGCGGGATGCGTACTGACGGGTGGAGGCGCGAACCTCATCGGCCTGCTGGATAATGCGGAGAGCTTGCTGCGGGTCCCGGCGCGGATTGGAACTCCGGTGCCGCTATCGCGAATGCCCGACGAACTGGTCAAGCCGGAGTTTGCGGCGGTGATCGGGATGCTGCTCTATACGCACCGGACGCAGGTACGGAAGGCCAGCGAGGAACAGGGGTTAAAGGCAAAGTTGAAGGCTATCTTTGCGGGAAGTTTTTGAAGTCTGAACTCGGATGAGCACCGATCTGAGCCTCGTAACGATGAATGACTTGGTGGAGTTGGAAGATCTGGGAACCTTATTTGGTTCGCGGTGGAAAACGTGAGGATTGCGCTGGTTTCGGGATGTAAGAATTGGGAAAGCTAAATGGTTTTGAGGGGTAACTGCTACTATGCCGAATCTGCCTGACGACGACATCCGTATTCACTATCACGATGAGATACCGCATGGCGCCAGAATCAAGGTAATTGGCGTGGGCGGTGGTGGCAATAACGCTGTGAATCGCATGATTGCGGCCAATGTTGAGGGGGTCGAGTTTATTGCGGCTAACACCGACGTGCAGGCGCTGCAGACGTCGAATGCGGCGGTCAAGCTGCAGTTGGGCGTGAAGCTGACGAGCGGGCTGGGCGCGGGGTCGAATCCGGATGTGGGGCGGCGGGCGGCACTCGAAGATTCGGACAAGATTATCGAAGCGCTCGAAGGCGCGGACATGGTGTTTGTGACCGCAGGGCTGGGCGGCGGTACAGGGACGGGAGCGGCTCCGGTGATTGCTTCGCTGGCCAGCGAGATGGGCGCGCTGACGGTTGCCGTAGTGACACGGCCATTTGCGTTTGAAGGCAAGCGGAGAATGATGCAGGCCGAGCGCGGCATGCAGGAGCTGCTGGAGTCGGTCGATACGTTGATTGTGATTCCGAATGAAAAGCTGCTGGCCGTAGCTAAGGACGCCGGGTTCTTTGAGAGCTTCCGGATTGCGGACGATGTCTTGCGCCAGGGTGTGCAGGGCATCTCGGACATCATCACGATTCCGGGAGTCATCAATCGCGACTTCGCCGATGTGAAGACGACCATGGCCGGGATGGGATATGCAGTGATGGGCACAGCGCAGCGCTCGGGCCAGAACCGGGCGATGGAGGCAGCGATGGCAGCGATGGCTTCGCCGCTGCTGGAGTCGGGCGCTATCGATGGAGCGCGTGGCATCCTGATCAACATCACAGGGTCCAGCAATCTGAAGCTGAGCGAGGTGAATGAGGCCTCGGGGATCATCCAGAATGCGGCACACGAGGACGCGAACATCATCTTCGGCGCGGTGCTGGACGAAAACATGGGTGATGAGGTGAAGATCACCGTGATCGCCACCGGGTTCAAGCAGCAGGAGATGCCGCAGCGGCGGGAGCGGATGCTGGCCGAGGCGACGCTGCCGACGATGCGCTATGACGTTCCGATTCAGGCACGGATGCCGCTATCGCGCCCTGCCGCGCCGCGTTTTGAAAGCGAGGCTGAAGCTTCGGCCAAAAAAGCTGGGGAGGTTGCTGCCGAGCCGGTTGTGGAGGCGAAACGGCCTGCGTCCGGGATTGAAGCAGGAACTCCTCCCGAACTAGTGCCGGTGCCTGCCTCGGTGTTCGACGACGCTTTTTTCCGGAGCGCGCCGGGCGTGAGCGAAGCTCAAGAGGATTCTGAAGAAGTGCTTCCCGGACGGATTAGAGAAGCGAATCACTTTTCTGCGGCGGGTCGCGTCCAACAGGAGGGTGGCCGTGTCTTTGAGCCAGCGGTTGCAGATGCCGTAGTGCGGGGACCGGGCTTTGGAGGTGCGTCGCCGGCCGAAGAGGCGGAGTCCGATGAACTGGATATTCCGGCGTTTTTGCGCCGGGGGAATTGAACGGAAGCGACAATAAGTGTAGTTGTATGAAAGAGGGTGAGAACGTTCTAAGGTGTCCCTCCAAGTATTGGCAAGGCAATTGCACTTGAATTTGAAGAAGCTGAAGAATCAGAAACAGGGTCCCTTATATATGCCGAGATTTGTAAAACTGTTTGGCGTCATCGTTTTATGCCTTGGGTTGTCCGCCGGAGCCTATGCGGAGCCGACGACCAAGCTCGCAAAGCGTCATAGTGCAGAGACGATCCATGCTTCGGCTAGGACTGCGCGGGCAAAAACTTCGAAGGCTTCACCGAAAGCGAAGAAACGCGTTGCTGCGACAGCCAAGACTGCTAAGTCGACCCACGTCAAGACGCGCTCGGTGGCAACAGCCAAGGTCGGGCACAAACACAAGCGAGGATCGCGGACCGTTTTGGCAGTTCGGCGGACTCGCCATCATGCGGAACGGTTTACGGCAAGTTCTTACGCGGACAACCTGACGCTGGGGGATGTGACGGCGGGTGAGGATCCGTTGGTCCGCGCGGCGGCCATTGAAGCGTTGGGAAATATGAACGGGACAGCAGTTGCGATCGATCCGGATAGTGGCCGGATTCTCGCGATGGTCAACCAGAAGCTGGCCCTGTCGAGGGGCGCGGAGCCATGCTCGACGATCAAGCTGACGGTGGCGCTGGCTGCGCTCGAAGAAGGAATTATTCGCAAGGATACGCCGGTGAACATGGGGCACGGCTATAAGGTCGACCTGACGTATGCCCTGGCGAAGTCGATCAACCCTTACTTTGAAGTATTGGGCAGGACGCTCGGATTTGAGCGCGTGAAGCATTATGCGAATCAGTTCGGTCTGGGGGAGCTGGCCGGATACAACATTCAAGGTGAGCAGTTGGGGGTCTATCCGGACCGGGAACTGCCGGAGAAGCGCGGCGGCGTGGGCAGGATGTGCTCGTTTGGCGAGAGCATATCGATGACCCCTTTGCAGCTCGGCGCAATCGTCTCGGCGATTGCCAATGGCGGAACGCTTTATTATCTGCAACATCCAGAGACGTCGGAAGAAGTTGCAGCCTTTACGCCGAAGGTAAAGCGGACGCTGAATATCGCTCCGATTATTCCTGAGATCGTACCGGGAATGGCGGGGGCAGTGGGCAGTTCGTATGGAACCGCGCGGTCACTGCGGACGACCTTCAATGAGTTTCCCGTGATGGGAAAGACGGGAACCTGCTCGAACGATGGGACGCGGTTTGGCTGGTTTGCTTCGTATGCGAACACGCCCAGCGGACGGATCGTGACGGTCTTCTTCCTGGAGGGCGGACGGCCTACGTTTGGGCCGAAGGCGGCGGAGTTGACGGGGCAGTTTTACCGGTCGCTCTGGGACAAGAGCTACTTTGTCGCCAGGACGACATCGGTGGAGACGGGTAGCCTGCAATAAACGGATCTCAGCTAAGCGGACCTCAGCGCGTCAGCAGCCGGCGCAGATAGAAGCGGAAGAAGTCATCGGAGCTGGAGTTCAGGCATGCCTGGACGTTCGGCTCGCCTTGGCCGGGAAGGGTCATGCCCCGGTCATCGATGCTTAGATGCATCGGCGTTGCAGGGCAAAGGGAAGGATCCACTGCATATGCCACCGCCATAGCGTCAAAGAGCGTGGGTGTCTGCGCTCCCCACTGCGGGTAGAGGATGGCGAGCTGGTCAGTCAGGCGCGAGCCGTGCTTGAGCAGGATCTGTCGCTTTACCTCATCGAGCTTTAACTCCGTGGCATCGAGGGGCATCATGAAGATGGGCACGCCGGAGGCGAACAGCTTGCGTGCCGAGGCGATGTCGCATTGGATGTTCCACTCCGGATCCGGTCCCTTGTCCGGCTTGTAGCCCAGATCGCTGTAGCCGCGGTGAATCGATCCTCCCATGAGCACGACGCGCTTCAGCTTGCGAAAGGTCGCCGGGTCGCGGTCGATCATCGCGCCGATATTGCTGAGCGGGCCGATGGCGATCAGCGTGATCTCGCCCGGTGATTCGCGGATACGATCGAGCGTTGTTGCGACCGCGTCGGGGTAGGGAAGAGCGGGTTCAGGCTGCTGCTCAGCGTACGGGCGTTGAGTAAAGGTACCCTTTCCTTGCGTGGTGACGCCTTGTGCCACGGGGATGGACGGCGCTCCGGCATCGTGGAGGAAACGGTCCAGCAGTCTGGCGCGTAGATGGGTGTCGCCGTATGCGGAGTTGATCTGCAAAATCTGCAACTCCGGACTGCGCAGTGCGAGAGCCAACGCGAAGGCATCGTCGATGTCGTCGCCGGCATCGGTGTCGATGATGACCTTCTGCTTTGCGGGCTGCGGTTGCGCAACAGAGGCGTGTGCACCGGTTAAGAGCAGACAGAGTGCGGCAGCTGAAAGTGCTTGCTTCAGGAGATCAGCCGGCATGAGTGCATCGCAAACAGTTCGGAGGTTGATGCGGATTCTACGGAACATCGGTACGCTCACTTCCCATTTCTGGGAGCGCCAATGAATGCCGGTCCCAATCAAGTTTCGTTGGTTCTTACTGCACGATATTTATACAGTGAAGCCGTCAGAAACATCGTCTGTGGCAGCATGGTTTCTCATGAGCTTGACCTCGCGCATGCCACGAAGGGAGTTACAGAGGTAGATCCCATCTGCCGATTCAAGGTCTTGAACTGTCAAAATCATCTCCGTCGCAGTTGGGTCTGTTTCCAGCAGGTGCTGACGGTAGATGCCGGGTAACACTCCTGAGCTGAGTGGGGGAGTGAGTAACTTGCCTGCTCTTCGGATAAAGATGTTACTGATCGCTCCTTCTGTAACTTCGCCTCTTTCGTTGAGGAAAATCATCTCGTCGAGACCTTCGGAGCGGCATTTTGCATATTGCATTTTGTATAGCTCGCGACGTGTCGTCTTATGGCGGAGAAATATGTCTTCCGATGAGGTGCGTTGCGATGAGAGCCGGATGCGTCCCACAGTGCCCGAGGTGTCTGGGATGTGCCTTGAATGTTCGATCGACAAGTTTCCCCGTTCATCGAGGAGAAGGCGTGCCCGATACAAATCTCCCGGCTCAAACAGCGCCGATTCCGCAGTCAACCGGGAAGTAATTGCTGCTCGATCAAACGAGAAATTAAAGTACGAGGCGGATGATTCCATGCGGTCGAGATGCATGGAGAGGAGGTGAAATTTACCGTCCCAAAGCATCGTCTCGATAAGCTGGAAGTCGCGCCGGGAGCGAACCAGAAACTCGGCCTTCAACAGGCATTCGCGATACTCATCGTGCGGATCGGAGTCGGCGACGATTCCACCGCCCACGCCCATGTGCGCGTGGCCCTGGTTTAAATCGAGGGTGCGGATCGCGACGTTGAAGGTAGATGAACCGTCGGGAGACATATATCCGATGGAGCCGGTATAGATTCCGCGCGGAGTCTCTTCCAGTTCGCGAATAATCTGCATGGTGCGAATCTTGGGAGCGCCGGTGATGGAGCCGCTGGGGAACATGCCCTTGAAGATGTCGTAGTAAGTCAGCCCGGGGCGCAGTGTGCCCGATACCGTCGAGGTCATCTGCAGCAGGGTCTCGTATCTTTCGACGGAGAAAATGTCATCGACGTGCACGCTGCCCATGGTGCAGACGCGGCCAATATCGTTGCGCAGCAGGTCGACGATCATCACATGTTCGCAGCGGTTCTTCTCGTCGTTCTGTAGTCGGATAGCAGCCTGCACATCTTCGGCGGCATCGAGGCCGCGAGGCATCGTCCCTTTCATGGGACGAGTTATGATCCTGCCCTGCTCAATCCTGAAGAACAGCTCTGGCGAGAGAGAAAGAATGGGATGACCGGCGATGTTCAGAAATGCGCTGTAGGCGACAGGTTGCTGGCGCAGCAGGTTTGCAAATGCCACGTCAGGGCCGACGTCGGAGAGCACGCTGACCTTGTTGGTGAAGTTGACCTGATAGGTCTCGCCCGCGAGGATGTAGTCCTTGATGCGCTCGATCTTCGCGGAGTAGCACTCTTCCGAGATCTCCAGGGTGACATTGTTGGCAAAAGGAATGGAGGCTGGCTGCGGGTCGTGCTCAGGTTGCTGAGGCGGAGAGTCTCCATCGAAGCAGCCGGTTTCGTGGTTATAGATGAAAGGCTTGCGATAGATGCCAAACCACGCCAGAGGAAGGCTCTGTGGAGTGAGAGCAACATCTTTGAAGCGCTCGAAGTGGTAGCCGCACTCGTAGCTGAGAAACCCTGCCATGTAGAAGCCGTCGGCAAGCGATTGCTCGATCCGGCGAAAGAGATTCGGGATTTCGTCGAGCGTGTATGCCGGTATCGTTTGTACCGGATCGAGGAAGAGAAAGCTTCGCTTGTTCGAGGCATCGAAGCGCGAGGTCTGAAGCAGGACGGAGTCCGGATGGGCGGCCACCAGCGCATGGAACTGCTTCGGAAGCGGGTGCCACTGATTCAATCTGTCTCCATTCGAGCGGCGCAGCGGGATGAGACCATCGTAAGCTGCCGCGATAGCTTCCACCATTTTAAGGTCAGAAGTTTCGCTCGCGCAGATTGGATTGAAGGGTGGTCGTCATACGGCACACCTCTCCGGTACTAAAAAGGCCGATTGATTTTGACAGGACTAAATAGCTGCCGTGCTATCGATTACGCCGATCTCACCAGTCTCGGCCAACATCGGATATTCGGCCACAGTCTCCCTCGGTGAGGTAGCAGCGCAGCAGGCCGCAGACGACCGCCATCCCCGCGCCAATGATCATGAACCAGATCCCATGCAAAAGCTTCCCTCTGAAATAGGGGAGAAGGAAGATGACAACACCTGCGTACATCAGGATCGTCAGCACCACTCGCCAAGTCTTTTTTGTCATGATCGAACCCTCCCCGGCAGAGAACGCCTCAACGCTATCATTATTTCTTCACCATGCGACAGTCCGCTTTTGGATGCCCATCGACGCCCTCGGCGTAGAGCGTCACGCCACGGTCTCCAGCGTCCCACCAGATGTACCGGCCAGCGGCGTATCGTGCGCCAGAGGCAGAGATCACATTCGCAAAGGCCAGTTGCTTCCCATGTAGGGGAAGCAACGCAAGATGATTTTCCCCCGCATTGAGGTACTCCACGGTAAAAGGCCCCGAAGGCAGACCCAAGGCAACGCCGTCGGCTCCGCACTCGAAGTTTGCCCGAATCCGCGTGACTTCCACCCCCGGCAAGCGCACGGTAAGGTTCTCGGCCAAGGTAAACGTAGCCGCCGCCGTTATCAGGATTGCGGTAATAATAGCCACGCGTCGCATCTGCATCTCCTTGTGCGCACTATGCTATGCCGAAATCATTCGCCTTTCCACTAACTTCCCACTAAGAAGAGACGCTTTGCCCGCAGAACCGTTTCTTCGCTCTCTCTCATGCCTCTCCATCACGCTGCCTGTTTCGATAAACTCGTTCAGGTAGAGTCACAAAGCTGTCGACGTCATCTCCAGCTAAAGTCTCAGCGTCATCGACTTGCCGACTGAGGTTGTAACCCTTCCGGTCTCTGAAAGAAGATCATGAAGAATACGCGCCGCCAGTTTCTCCGCAACAGCGCCATCGCCGCTACCGCCGCCACCGCGCCCCATCTAGCCTTCGCCGCGCGCGATGAGATCGCTGCTTTCCGAACGCCGTATAAATACCCGAACTTCATTCTCAACGCCACCGGGAAAAAGGGAGACTTCGATGAGCGCAGCATCGACGATCCCATCGTCTTCCAAGCCAATGGAGCCTTCCACATGCTCTACATCGGCTGGGACGGCATCGGCTACCAGACCGGCCTGGCCACCTCCACCGACCTGCTTCATTGGGAGCGGGTTGCGCTCGTAGCTCCGCGCGATCCGTCCTCGAAGTTCACAAAGTACAACATCGCACTGAGCTCTATTCTCCGCGACAAGCAGCTTCGCTCCAGCGGTGAAGCTATCAAGGTCAACGGACGTTATCTCGGCGCATGGAACGCTTACCCCGGCGCGGGCTACGAGGAAGGCGCTGCGGTCATCGGCCTCGCCTGGTCCGATGACCTGCTGCACTGGGAGCTAACCGATCCCATTCTGTATCCGCAGGACGGCGCGCCCTGGGAGCACGGCGGTCTCTATCGCCCCGACCTGATGCTAGACCGCGGCACCTACTACCTCTACTACAACGCCAAGACCGACACGCTGCCCAAATCCGTTGGTGGAGGCTGGCACGAGCAGACGGGCGTTGCTACTTCCACCGACCTCAAAACCTGGGCACGCTACGCCGAAAATCCCGTACTTCGCAACGGGCCTCGCGGCAGCGCAACTTATCCGGCCCCCAACTCCATCCACGCTACAAACCCCGCCACTCCCGACGCCCGCGACAGCCACTTCGCCTCGAATCCCTTCGTTGTGCAGAACGGCTGCGACTTCGCGATGTTCTACTTCGGCCTCCGGTATCAGCAGCCCGGACGGGCCTGCGAGATGCTCGCCCTCAGCGTCGATCCCTACTCCTTCGTCAAGGCTCCGGGGGTGCTCATCGACACTGGTGCGCCGGGCAGCATCGATGAAACCTACGCTCACAAGCCCTCCGTCATCACCCACGAAGGCGCGCTCTATCACTTCTACTGCGCCGTCTCCGGCAAGTGGCCTAACGAGACCCGAGGCATCGCCGTAGCCCGCTCCAAACCCTGGTAGCGCCGCGTCTGTTACTTCGCCGTAAAGCGGTAGCTCCCCGATGCCACGCGATAGGCTGCCGCGCCATCGATGCGCTGTACGAGCGTAACTCCCGCTGCCTTCTCCGCCGGTACTGCCCCCTCCATCACCACGGCGTCCCCCTTGGCTGGAACCCATACCGTAGCTGTCTCGCCCGCGGGAATCGTCATCTCCATCTTGAGCGTTCCATCTTCCTTTTTCCAATTACTCTCAATCCTCCCCACCTTGGATTCATACGAGCACTTCGCCCAGCCCACACCGTCCACCGCCGCCGGTCGAATGGTAATTCGCTCATCGCGCGCGGTTCTTGAAAGATCGAAATCGATTCCGCTCAGCCCGCGATAAAACCACTCCTCCGCGCCGCCCAGCATGAAGTGGTCCTGTGAGCTACGCGGATTGGCGTCCCATGCCTCTGTCAACGCCGTCGCCCCCGCCGCAAGTTGCGAGCCGTAGCTCGGCGGATCCTTCCGCATCATCATCGCCATCACCACATCGCTGCGCCCGCCGGCCATCAGTGTACGCAGCATATACGGATAGCCAATCTCCCCCGTCGTCACATGGTCGTCATGCGCGTGGATATCGGCCACGATATGCTCCAGCACCTCCGCCCGCCTCTCCTCTGGAACTAAGCCAAGCGCCAGCGGCATGGCATTCGCCGTCTGGCTGCCCTTGTCGTACTGCCCGGTTGCAGCATTCCAGAATCGCGCATTAAACGCTGCTCCGGTTCGTGTAGCCAGCGCCGCGTAGCCCTCCGCATCCTCCGGCTTGTCCAGCAGCTTTGCGATCTTCGCCATCGTCATCGCATCTTCGTAGAGCATCAGCGTCGCGGTCACGCCCAGTGTGGTCTGCTTGCTGACCCCCGGCTCGCCCGGTCCAATGTCGTACCAGTCGCCCAGCCCATAGGAGACGATCCCGTCGTTCGCTTTGCCAGCGAGAAACTTAACGTAGCGCTGCATCACGGGATACTCCCGCTGCAACTCGCCCACATCGCCGTAGGCTCGGTAGGCCGACCACGCTGCGAGAACGCTCGACGATCCC
Source organism: Terriglobales bacterium (assembly GCA_041691575.1). GTDB lineage: Bacteria > Acidobacteriota > Terriglobia > Terriglobales > Acidobacteriaceae > Edaphobacter. The sequence goes on along the minus strand of JBEPUJ010000004.1, from coordinate 126,264 downwards.
CACTCGGGCGAGTCGTCGAAGATCCCGTAGCCATGCTCTCCGAACACGGTGTATTGCGGAGCCGTCGTCGGAACCATCCCATCTGCCTTCTGTGCATCGGCGATGTTGCCGGCCGTTGCCGCAAACATGCCTTGCAGGTCACTGTTGAAGATCAACCCAGGAGCCACCAGATGCGTCTCCTCCAGCCATCCCAGCTTTTCGCGATGCGGGCAGTCGGTAAGGATGCTGACGGTATTGTTCTCCATCGCTGTGGTGATCAGATGATGAATTCCGTTCAACATCTCATTCGAGCTGGCGAACTCGCCCACCGTCCGCGAAGATGAGTGCACTGCCTGTCCCGTGAGCGAAACCACTTCGCCTTTCCCCGCAGTCCACTCCACCTGCACGTAGCGAAACCCGTAATAGCTAAACTGTGGATGCCACTGCTCCACTCCATCACCCTTCAGCGTGTAGCTGAACCATTCCGGCCCGCCCGAGCTCCGCTGCGAGACGGTTCCATCCGCATTCAGCAATTCGCCCGGAACCATCTTCACGACAGCTCCCCTGGGGCCGCGTAGCTTCACATCGGGCCATCCGGCAAAGTTCTGCCCCAGGTCGTAGACCACAATGCCTGACTTCACCTCGGTCGTCTTCGCAGGCGTGTAAGTCTTCATCACTTTGAGAGGCAGGGCTACCTCAGCCGCCAGCTTTCCTGCTGGCCCATCCACCACGCATACCCGTTTCCATCCTTTGGCGCGAAACCTTGCGGAGTCCCATCCTGCCTGCTCCCTGGTTGCGTCGTAGTCCTCGCCGCCATAGGTCGAAGAAAAAGTGATCGGCCCCGCCGCTGCGTTCCACGACCCATCGCTCACTACCGTCTCTGAACTCCCGTCCGCATACGTCAGTCTCATCTGCAACAGCACCATGGGCTGTCCAAAGCTGTTCACGAGCTTCGTATAGCGCTGTGGAGTCTTCACCACATTGAACATTCCATTGCCCACCATCACGCCCACCGCATTCTTCCCCTGCCGCAGCATTGCGGTCACGTCGTAGGCCTCATACCGAACCGTCTTGCGATAGTCCGTCCACGACGGTCCCATCTCGGCGTCGCCGACCTTCTGCCCGTTCAAATGCACCTCGCCCTGTCCCATCGCGGAGACATACATCATCGCTCGCACCAGCTTGCGCTTCACGGCAAACTGCCGCCGAAACAAGGGCATCTCCGCTGTCTCGTTCGTAGCCCCGGCCTGCGCAATCCACTTTGCCTTCCACTCGGTCGGGGCCATCGTCCAATTTCCCGCCGCGCTCCACGGAGCGGCGTCACCCCGCTCATCCCACACCATCACCTTCCAGAAATAAGTAGCCTCTGCCGCCAGCGCTTTCCCGCGATACACCACGCCAAAGCTGTCGCCCGAGGCAACGCGGCCACTGTCCCACATATCGCCGCGCTCCGAGTCCAGATTTTGCTGCGAAGAAGCTACCAGCACCCGGTAAGCGCTCTGCCCCACGCTGCGAGCATCGGCATGGGCCGCCGTCATCCGCCATTCCAGTCGCGGAGCGGCATCCTCCACCGCCAGCGGTTCGGCCACCGCATCGCATCGCAGCCCATCGGCCGCCAGCAAGCGTCCCTCCGCATGTCCCGCTCCACATCCAAGTCCCGCAACCAGCACACACGACGCCGTACGCAGCCAAAATCCACGCATCAAGGCTCCTCCTGATATTCCGCGTTACAAAACTATCCTGCGCCCTGCCATCGTGTCGCCGTGAATCTTCAGATCGTACTGACATCTAAATAGGGCGTAAGGGATGAAATTTATAGAAGCTGTCATCACAGAAACTGCTATCCAGAGCAATAGAAGTTGTCGTTCTGAGCGAGTGCAGTGAGTCGAAAGAGCTGCGTTTTCAATGTTCTACGCCCGTCAAAAGATACTGAATCTGCTCTGAATCTCAGACTCAGGACACCAGGGCTCCGGAGCCGGTCGCAGCGTGCAGGCCTACTATCCATGGCTCACCAAAAAGGCGCATACTACGTCAAATGATGTGTTGAGTTGCGTCCGCCAGGCAGGGGAGCGGCTCATCAGGAGAACCCTCATGCGACCCGTTACGCAACTTGCCCTGGCCGCTTTTCTCACCCTTGCTCCGGTTGCCTTTGCGCAGGTTCAGACTCAGACTCCGGCTTCGCCGAATATCCCGGTCGAGACGCCTATCCCCGGCAAGCCCACTGCTACGCCTGAGGAGAGCAAGGCTGCTGCGGCCAAGGCCGAAAGCAAGAGCGACTCTCTTCCATCCCCCGGTGAGGACCTCGATACCCATATCAAGAAGGGCAGCCTGGACGATGTCAGCGCCGTCGGCACCCGCGACGTGGGTGGCCGCGGCATGGGCAACTGGTACTCCATCGACTGGGAGATTCGCAACGGCAAACAGTACTCCATGGAGATCGAGAAATCGGCCCACCTGGTCACCGATCCTGTCATCAACGAGTACGTCAACCGCGTCGGCCAGAATATCGTCAAGAACTCCGACTGCAAGGTCCCTTTCACCATCAAGGTCATCGACTCCGACGAAATTAACGCCATGGCCCTTCCCGGCGGTTTCTTCTATGTCAACAGCGGCCTTATCCTCGCCGCCGATGAAGAGGCCGAGTTGGCTGGCGTCATGGCCCACGAGGTCGCCCACGTCTGTGCCCACCACGCTGCCCGCCAGATGACGCGGATGAACTACATGCAGATCGGCTCGGTTCCACTAATCATCTTCACCCAGGGTTCATGGACTGGCTACGGCATCTATGAGGCCGCACAGCTCGCCATCCCCATCACTTTTCTCCAGTTCTCGCGTAACTTCGAGGGCGAAGCCGACTGGCTGGGCCTGCAATACATGTACAAGGCCGGCTACGATCCTCAGGCCTTCATCCAGTTCTTCGAGAAGCTTGACGCGTTGGAGAAGCACAAGCCCGGCACCCTGGCCAAGGTCTTCTCCGACCACCCCCAGACGCCGGACCGCATCGCCCGCTCTGAAGAAGAGATCGCTACTATCATGCCCGCGCGGCCCGACTACGTCGTTACCACCAGTGAGTTCGACGACGTCAAGGCGCGGCTCGCCCGTCTTGAAAACAAGCGCAAGCTCAACGACAAGGACAAAGGGAACAAGCCAACGCTGCGTCGCGTAGGCGGCACCAACAACGATCCCAATAACCCCAATAACCCGAGTTCCACCGGCGACGACCGGCCAACCCTCAGCCGCCGCAACTAAAAGACACACGACCACGGATTCCACGAATTCAACGCCAGTATTTATCTGCGTTGATCCGTGTAATCCGTGGTCGATTTTGATCAGTGCTATCGGTGTAAATCAGTGTTAGGCCATCGTTTGTCCGGCCGTGGTCAAGGGGCGATAAAATAGAGCCATGACCACCAAGAAAACCACGGGATACACCGAAGACCACGCAAAATCCGGCCTCGACGCCAAATTCCCTGATATTGAAACCTGGCCGAATCAGTTCAAGGCCTACGAGATCCTCGTCGACGACCCCGAGTTCACCAGCGTCTGCCCCAAGACCGGCCTGCCCGACTTTGGCCGCATCACCATCCGCTATATGCCCCGCAAGAGCTGCCTCGAACTCAAGTCGCTCAAGGAGTATCTCTTCACCTACCGCAACCTCGGCATCTTTCAGGAAAACATCGTCAATCAGGTCCTCGACGACGTTGTTAAAGCCTGCAATCCTGTCTGGGCAAAAGTAGTCGGCGACTTCCGCCCCCGGGGCGGTATCTCGACGGTCGTCGAAGCCTTCTATCCGCGCCCCAAAGATTCGAAAGGCCCGAAATAGCCCGACCTTGCCTTCAGATGCGGAGGAAGATCTTCTTCCGGTACATCCAGAACAGGATGAACCAGTAGATCAACATCACTGCAATGCCAAGCATCAGCGGCTCCAGCGCGGTTCCGAAGATTTGAAAGATCCGGTATCCGAGATGGATATGCAGGGTGCGGCTGATGAAGCCCTCTAATAAATCTGCGATCATGTAGGCCGCGATCGAGTTGATTCCAACCACGACCAGCGGGAAAGCCAAGCGGCGGTTGGATTTGACGTCGATGACCCAGGAGAATGCCGCGAGGAAGTAGAAGCAGAGTCCGCCGCTGAACAGCGTCCAGGCCGGTGTCCAGATGCGTTTCACGATGGGGCAGATTCCGGTTACATGGAGCAGCAGAGCCGCGACGATGAGAAGCGTCCCGGCAATGAGGAAGCGCTTGACCGGAATCTTCGGGGCTGCTGCGCGATACCATTCGCCTGCCCGCAGACCGAGAATCATCGTTCCCAGCGTTGGGATGAAGCTCAGCGTGAGATAGCCTCCGTCATTGAAGGCGAAGCGTGACGCGCGGGGAAAGAGATTCAAAAACCAGACGTCGAACGCTTGGCCGAGATTGCTGTTCTTGTTCCAATGCGCGGCGAATCCGCTGAAGTTGTGGTGCCAGTCCGCAGGAACGCCGACGGCAGCGTAGTTGAAGTTCGGCCCCGGAGCCGGATAGAGTGCCCACGCCAGCCAGTACCCAAAAAGAATCGTGCCCAGCGCGATCCATTGCCACTTCGGACGGCAATACGCCAGCAGGAAGACAAAGGTGTAGCCCATGCCGATCTGGGTAAGGGTGTCTTCAAAGGTGAAGTAGGTCTGTCCGCTATGAACGGAGCGGAGGAAGATGCCAAGTGCGATGAGAATCAGGCTTCGCCATAGCGTGTGCGCTATTTGATTTCCGAAGCTTTGTCCTTTGCGTATGCGGCTATAGATGGAATAGGGAAGCGCGACGCCAACCAGAAAAGTGAACGATGGCTGGATCATGTCGTGAAGGCCCACTCCCGTCCATTGGACGTGGGTCTGGTTGTAGCCAAGGATGCGCCAGAAGAGGCTGTTCGGAAAAGCGCGCGCAACGGCGGCAAAGCTCAATACTTCGCCCATCATCAGCAGCATGACCAGACCGCGATAGGCATCGACGGCAACGTTGCGCGGAGGCGATGGGGGTGCGATCTGTCGTGTTCCTGGCTGATGTGTTCCCGGCTGGACCGCCTCAGCCGTTGCGTCGCTGATTGCCGATTGCATCGAGTTCACCCCGATCATTTCGTTACATGAATCCGTAGCGCTTTATAGCTTTCGTAAGGTAGCACATTGTCCCCCGATTAAGTGGACTCGAAGCTAAAAGTTCAAATAACGAAACTAAAACATCATATAGCGAAGCCGGAGTGTAGTATAACGATTCGATGAACTGTCTTTGAGATAGCGACGATTCGAGGAGGTCTGAACCTCGGTCGCGTGCTGAATGCATCAAGCTGAGGAGAGATGATGAACAACGAATTTTCCGATGGGCCCGATAGTGTATCGCGTAGAAATTTCCTCCGGCTCGGCGGCCTGACCGCGGTCGGCCTGAGCCTCCCCCAGCTTCATGCAGAGGCTTCGGAGCCGCACGGGGCAAGCGTGATCGGCATGAAGTTCGCTGCGAAGAATCCAAAGATCGGCATCGTGGGAACCGGCGGTCGAGGCACCAGCCTGCTCGGTAATCTGCTGGCCGCCGATGCCCAGATTGTCGCGCTATGCGATGTTGTGCCGGAGCACGCTCAACACGCGCAGTCGCTGGTCGTGAAGGCCGGGCAGAAGTCTCCCGAGCTTTATACCAAAGGCGATCATGCCTTTGAATCGCTGGTGGCCAGGGACGATCTCGACCTGGTGATTACCGCGACTCCCTGGAACTGGCATGTGCCGGTGGCCGTCGCCGCCATGAGCCACGGCAAGCATGTCGCGGTCGAAGTTCCGGCTGCGACCTCCATCGAAGATTGCTGGAAGCTCGTCAACACCTCCGAACGCACGCAGCGGCATTGCATGATGCTCGAAAACTGCTGCTACGGGTACAACGAGACTCTCATTCTGAGAATGGTCCACGAAGGCCTCTTCGGCGATCTCCTGTACGGAGAAGGAGCATACCTCCACGACCTTCGCGAGGAACTCTTCTCCAAGAAGGGGGAAGGCCTGTGGCGCCGAGCCGTTCACACCCAGCGAGACGGCAATCTTTACCCGACGCATGGGCTGGGGCCGGTCGCGAACTATATGGGGATTCAGCGCGGCGACCGATTTGAATATCTCGTCTCCATGAGCACGCCGCAGCGGGGACTCGATGCGTATCGAAAGGAGCATCTGCCGCCCTCCGATCCTCGCTGGGCCGAACGATACGTCACCGGCGACCTGAACACGTCGCTCATTAAGACTGCCAACGGCCTGACGATCACGCTGAAGAACGAGACGGTCAATCCGCATCCCTACGATCGCGTCAATGTGATTGCAGGCACCAAGGGCCTCTTCGCTGACTATCCGCCGCGTATCTACTTCGACGGGCAGGCGGGCGGCGAAGACTGGGCCGGCATCGATAAGTGGAAGGAGCACCAGCATCCGCTCTGGAAGCGCGAGGGCGAGATCGCACAGAAGCTCGGAGGACATGGCGGCATGGATTACCTCATGCTGTATCGCCTTCTCCAGTGCATGCGTGAGGGCTTGTCTCCGGACATGGATGTGTACGATGCCGCGAGTTGGTCGGCACCCGGCCCGCTCAGTACGCTCTCGGTAGCGCAGGGAAGCGCTCCGATTAAGTTCCCCGACTTCACCCGCGGGAAATGGCATGAGCGTTCCGCATCGCAGATCGCGACACAAAGCTAATGCAGCGCTGACTTTCCATATTCAGAATTCTTGTTACGCCGGGCGCCACTCATGCGGTCTTATCGCATGAGTGGCGTTCGTGCAACAGGGCACATCTCCCACAAAAGAAAGTTCTAAGCTTCGGCCTCGGATTGGTGTTGGCGGGTGGTTCTCTGGAGTGAGGCCGGATTGTCGATTGCGCTTCTTGAAACGTAAAAGTTCTTTCCACCTGGCTTCTAAATTTTTCATGGAAAAGTCCGCGCCTTTTCTTGGACAGGTTGCATCTGATACGTTATTGTGGACGATGTACACATAATCGTTTACGGTAAAAAATTTGCTTTGCCTGTGCCTTAATAAGCTCAGAGGAAGGAATCAGAGATGAACGTGATGGAATCCATGCTGAACGAGTTCAACGAGGAAGTGGTGGTGACGAAGAGGGTACTGGACCGAGTTCCGGCGGATAAACTTACCTGGAAGCCGCATCCGCGGTCGATGTCACTCGGTCAATTGGCGCTGCATATCGCGACGGTACCGGGCAGTCTGGCCATGATCACGCGGCCCGATACGTTTGATGCCTCACAAAACAACTTCAATCCGCCGGATCCGAAGGACACCGAGGAGATACGCGCTGCGCTCGAACAAAGCATTCGCAACGTGGAAGAGACTCTCAAGGGAGCAACGGAAGACACAGCACAAGGCCATTGGCATCTGATGGTAGGAGAGAAAGAGATCATGAGTACGCCGCGAGCCAATGTATGGCGGTCCATTATGTTGAACCACTGGTATCACCACCGCGGACAACTCGCGGTCTATCTCCGTCTCCTCGATATTCCGGTTCCTTCGATCTACGGTCCAAGTGCGGACGAGAACCCATTTTCTTAAACGATCTTCAGCAGGAGAGAGGTAATTTCAATGAGCGTCATGCAAAGCTATCCCCGCATCACACCGTTTCTCTGGTTTGACTCGAATGCCGAAGAGGCTGTCGAGTTTTACCTCACCGTCTTCGAGAACTCGCGCAGGCTTGATCAGTTGCGCCCGGCTGGAGACAGTTCTGTGCCGAAGGGTAAACCTCTCACCGTCGCGTTCGATCTCGATGGCCAGAAGTTTACCGCGCTCAACGGCGGCCCTATGTTCAAGTTCACCGAAGCAGTCTCGTTTGTCATTCGGTGCGATTCGCAACAGCAGGTGGATCACTACTGGTCCACGCTCTCCGCCGGGGGCAGCGAGAGCCAGTGCGGCTGGCTCAAGGACAAGTTTGGCCTTTCGTGGCAGGTCGTGCCCGCGCGTCTACCCGACCTCATCAAACATCCGAAAGCGATGGAGGCCATGCTCCAGATGAAGAAGCTCGACATCGCAGAGCTCGAACGAGCCGCGCAGGAATAGCGAATCCGAAAGAGCCGATTGTGGTCGGCTCGACAACGGCGTCCGAACCGGAGGGATCTTTGCTCTGCCGGTTCGGACGCGGTTGGGTGTATTCTCATTGAAATTATGCACACTCACTATTTGAAGAGCCTCGCGTTCGCGACCGTGATTGCGGTTGCCGCCCCCCTCTCCGCGCAGCAGCCTGCTGCGCCAAAACATCAGGACACCGAAGTCTACGAGCCGGTTCCCCCGGTTGTGACGCCGGGTGCCACCAATGCGGCGCCTCCCTCGGACGCCATCGTCCTGTTCGACGGCAAGAACCTCGACGAGTGGGTATCGAACCGGGACAAATCGCCGGCCAAATGGACGGTCGCCGACGGCATACTGACCGTGAGCAAGGCAAAAGGCTCCGGCAACATCGAAACCAAGCGTTCCTTCAAGGACTACCAGCTCCACGTTGAGTGGAGAATCCCGACAAACATCACCGGCAGCGATCAGGCGCGCGGGAACAGCGGCGTATTTCTCGCCTCGACCGGTCCCGGCGACGATGGATACGAGTTGCAGGTTCTCGATTCGTACAACAATAAGACCTACGTCAACGGCCAGGCCGGAAGCATCTACAAGCAAGGCATCCCCCTGGCAAATCCCAATCGCAAGCCCGGCGAGTGGCAGACCTATGACGTGGTGTGGACCGCGCCCAGGTTCAAGGCCGACGGCTCGCTCGAAACTCCGGCCTATGTCACGGTCTTCTTCAACGGTATCGTGGTGCAGAACCACTTCGAGTTGAAGGGCCAGACGCTGTATGTCGGCAAGCCCTTCTACAAGGCGTACGACCGCGCGCCGATCAAGCTGCAAGCGCACGGCGACCACAGCGAACCGATCAGCTTCCGCAATATCTGGATCAGGGAACTCAAGTAGCTCTCAGTGCGAAATCTGCTGCGCATCTCCTTCGTTGGCTCGGGTTATCGGTCCGACATCGAAGGAGGTGCGCCGCCGGTGTCCCAGTGGGTGGGCTTGTTCGTCATCGTGAGCTTCAGTTCGCCGCCCGCCATCAACTGATCATGCGTGAACCATGAGCGTCGATAGGGCTTGCCGCTCCACATTGCTTTCTCGATGTAAATATTTTTCGGGGAAGAGTTCTCCGCCACGACCGAAAAGGTCTTTCCGTTTGCCAGATGGATCGAGGATTGCGGAAACGTCGGCGAGCCGATCAGATAAAAATCCTGCGCCGCAACCGGGAAGAAGCCCATCTGGTTGAAGACGAGAAAGGATCCCATCGCGCCTGAATCGTCATTTCCCGGCAGACCGTCCGGTCCGGTGTGATAGTTCTCGGGGAGAATGGCGCGGATGGTCTTCGCCGTGCTGCTCTGTTCCCCGATCCAGTTATAGAGATACGGCGCAAGGAATCCAGGCTCGTTGCCCACGTCGTAGCGGTATCGCCCAGGGACTCCGGGGGCAAAGAAGAGATCGAGGCGCTTCTTGAAAGCGGTTTTTCCTCCGGCGATCTTAATCAGCTCGCGCACATCCTGAGGAACGTAGAGCGAATAGGTCCAGGTGCTGGCCTCGTAAAAATTATCCTCATACCAGGTGCCAACCAGGCGCGGATCGAAGTTTTCTTTCCATCTTCCATCGGCGTGGCGTATCCAGATGAAGCCCTTCACATCGCCGCCTTCTGTGTGGTCTACGGCATCGGCCTTCCATAGCTTCTTCCAGTTCTCCGAGCGGGCCATAAACTTCTTCGCATCGGCCTCGTGATGCAGCCCCTTCGCCATCAATGCGACCGCATAATCGTTGGCGGCATACTCCATGGAGCGTGAGCCTGGCCGGTCCGGCCCGCCTGCAGGATCGGAGTGCTCGATCGACAGATATCCGAGCCGTTTCCACTCGTCCATATCGCCACGGCCAAACCGTATGGGAGCGGTCGACTCCACATCGGCATCGTGCACCATCGCCCGATAGACGCGTTCCCAGTCCAGTCCCGGAAGATGCTTTACAAATGCGTCGGTGAACATCATCTCGGCATCCGATCCGCCCTGCGTCCTGCCTGCGAAATTCCCCGACCGGCCATCCGCGAAGAATCCGTCGTGATCCTGAATCTCCAGCAGAGCCTGCAGCATGCCGGTAACCCGATTCGGAGCGAGCAGCGTCAACAGCGGGGTGGAAGACCGGAAGGTATCCCAGATGCAGTAGAAATCGTCGTAGTACGGCGTCGCGCTCTGCCATAGGGGGTTCTCGCCCGTGCGGTCCACCGGCATCAGCATCGAGTGGTAAAGCCCCGTGGCAAACTGCTGGCGCTCATCCGGTGTACCGCCTCCAATCTTCACCGTCGCCATCTCCTTGTCCCATGCGGCGACCGCAGCCTTGCGGGTCCCGTCAAAGTCGAATCGGGCAACCTCGCTCAGTGCGTTCTTCTTCGCCTGATCGATCGAGACGAACGATACCCCCACCTTGACCATCACTGGCTTACTCCCAGCGGCAAACGTCAGATAAGCTCCCGTGCTTACGATGGGCGCAGGTTCAGGAATCGTGCTCATCGTGAACGCCATCTTGTAGCTCGCCGTCTTCGCTCCCGGCCGCACGCTCTTTCCGTCTTCCCAGGTTCCGCTCACCACTGCGGGCGTATCGGTCACGAGATAGAAGTAGACCCGCATCGGCGTGGTCTGGATGTTCCATCCCATGACCGATGCCTGCACCCCTGCGATCTCTGTCGGCGACAACACCTGCACGTCGGTCGAGTAGACGACCTGGGTTTCGGGATAGCGGTGAGGGGAGTCGTGCCTGCGCATGAGCAGGTGTCCCACATCGACCAGCAGCGTGCGCGCTCCGGTCTTCGGGTACGTGAACCGGTAGACCGGCGTTCGACGCGCCGTGGTCACTTCTGCGTGAATGCCCGATCCCGCCAACCTGACCGAGTAGTATCCCACCTCGGCATGTTCGTCCACGCGCGGGGCGGAGCTGTGCGCCGGATCCGCCTTGCCCATCATCGGCTGCATCAGAATGTTGCCGTACTTCGGCCCGCCGCCGGTACCCGAGACGTGCAGTTGCGAGAAGCCGTTCAGGTTGCCGGTCGCCTTCCACCCCGCATTGCCTTCATTGTCTCCGTAGTCCGGCCCCGGCTTCGCCATCCCGAAGGGAAGCGTTGGTCCGACGAAGACATTACCGCCCTTGTCCGCGCCCAGCATCGGATCGATCTCCGACGAGTTCTGCGCATGAGCAAATACGGCTGTGGTCACGATAAGAAATGAAGCAGCGCTGATAAGAAAAGTTCGCATATCGGTATAGGCCTTTATACCCCACCGGCAACGCGGGGCAGCTCTCGGAGGGTAGGCAATTCGAAGACGCATCAAGGGTATCTTGACCGCTCTCTCACATCCCACCGCTTGACACGCCTGCTATCCTTAAGTGAAGGAAATAAGAGTCCGGCCACCGCCGGACTGTTGCTTTTAAGCCCTGGACTTGTAGCTGCAAGTCCGGGACTCAGGTCTTTTGTTTTGAAGACTTTGGGTACTTTGGGGGGAGGGGGGTGCCCCCCGGGTAAAAGCCATTTTTCGACTGGGAGCAATCCGCTGGTATTCTTCCCCAGATGGCTTCCGCGACCAAACCCGCACCCAATGCCGCCTCGGTAGCCGGAGCTACCACCGCGCTCGTCCTGCTCACCGCGCTTAATTTCGTCAACTATATTGACCGCTACATCCTGCCCGGCGTGCAGGAGCAGATCAAGCATGAGTTCCACACCACCGACGCGCAGATCGGTTCGCTCACCCTCTGGTTCATGCTTGCCTACATGTTCACCTCGCCGATCACCGGTTGGCTGGGCGACCGTTTTCCCCGCAAGCCCATGATTGTCATCGCCGCCCTCTTCTGGAGCGGCATCAACTTCTTCACCGCCTCGGTCCACTCCTACGACTCGCTCAATCTCCGACACGCTGCCCTCGGCATCGGCGAGGCCAGCTTCGGCATCTTCGCCCCCGCTCTGCTCGCGGACTTCTACCCAGAAGACCAGCGCAACCGCGTCCTCACTGTCTTTAACGTCGCCATTCCCGTCGGCGCCGCGCTCGGCTATCTCATTGGAGGCACTGTCGGCGAACATCATGGCTGGCGCATGTCCTTCATCGTCTCCGCTGTTCCCGGAGTCATCATCGCATTGCTCATCGCTCTCTTCATGAAGGAGCCCGCGCGCGGAGCCAGCCAGCACGATAAGGCCACGTTGAAGAAGGACACCGTTCTTACCCTGCTCAGGAACAAGGCCTATCTCGCCTCCATCCTTGGCTATGCTGCCGTCACCTTCTCGCTCGGCGGCATCTCATGGTGGATGCCATCTTTCCTCCAGCGCGTCGACGGCCGCAGCCAGTCTTCCGCCGCCTACGTTATGGGAGCCATTACCGTCGTTACCGGTCTGCTCGGCACAATTACCGGAGGAACCATCGCGCAGAAGTGGTCGCGAAAGAACTCCAAGGCTCTCTATCTCGTTCCCGCGTGGAGCGCTCTGCTCGCTGTACCGCCCGCGCTGGTCTGTTTCTTCGGCCCCCACTCGATGACGCTACCCGCGCTCGCTGCCGCTGTCTTCCTGATCTTCCTCGGGACTGGTCCGGTCAACGCGGCGACGGTCAACGCTGTGCGCCCGGAGATTCGAGCCACCGCCCTCGCCGGACAGCTCTTCATCATCCACGCTCTCGGCGACGCCATCTCTCCTCGTATCATCGGCAGTATCAGCGACCGTAGCAATCTCAACACCGGCCTCGGAGCCACTCTCATCACCCTGGTATTAGCGGCCATCATCTTCTTCGTCGGATCGAGGTACGCGCCGCAACTCCGCTCGTCCGAGAGCCCGACGTCAGCATGAGCTTCCCCCACTTCTTCTCATATCTGGCCTGGGCAATCGCACTGGCCTGGGTTTGGAAGGCAATCGAAGCCGCCCTTGGCCTACCGACAATCCCCAACATCACCCTGCCGCAGTACGATGTAATGCCCGATGGGAATCCATCGCTCACTGTCGTCGTCCCCGCCCGCGATGAAGCTGCCGACGTCGCCTCCTGCCTCCAATCGCTATTGCAACAGGACTACGCGAACCTCCAGATCATCGCTGTCGACGACCGCTCTACTGATCAGACTGGAGCCCTCATGGAAGCGCTCGCCGCTGAACATCCGACGAAGCTTCGCGTTCTCCACGTTACTGAACTCCCCTCCGGCTGGCTGGGTAAGACGCACGCCATGGCCTTCGCGGCCCGCCACGCGGAGTCAGATTATCTTCTCTTCACCGACGCCGATATCCTCTTCCGTCCCGATGCCTGCCGCCGCTGTCTCGCGCAAGCCGTCGCTACCAACGCCGACCATTTTGTCACACTGCCTACGCCTACCATCAAGACTCCCGGCGAAGGCATGCTGCTCAGCTTCCTTCAGATCGTCGGCCTCTGGGCCACTCGTCCCTGGCGCGCCGACAACCCCCGTGCTACACGGGACTTCGTCGGCATCGGAGCATTCTGCCTGCTTCGCTCATCGGCCTATCAACAGCTTGGCGGCTTCGAAGCCTCCCGCATGGAGATTCTCGAAGACCTCAGCCTTGCACGCCGCGTCAAGCTTCTTGGCCTGCGCCAGCGCGTAGCCGTCTCTCCAGATCTCATCAAGGTCCATTGGGCCCCGGGGGCGATGGGCGTAGTCGGTGTCATGACGAAAAATCTCTTCGCCGTCTTCCGCTTTCATATCTCATTCCTGCTCATCGCCTGCGCATGGCTGGTGCTCTTCTATCTTGCCCCCATCGCATTTCTGGCATGGCCCACAACCCGCATCGCGGCCACCATCACCCTGATAGCCATTGCGCTGCTCTACCGACTCACTGGCCGACTGAGCGGCACTTCCGCCTGGTATGCCGCGCTCTTCCCAGCGAGTGCGGCACTCTTCATGTACAGCCTTTTGCACTCCATGTTTGTCACTCTTAGGCAGGGAGGAGTCACCTGGCGAGGCACTTTCTACCCCCTCGCTGAACTCCGCAAAAAAGCCTGACTATCTGGCTAAAGGAATCGTCCGAGACTAGTTCGGGCCGTAGCCACGGCGCGAAACTTATCCGGATTCGAGGGGACTGTTCCCCGCAGCAGATTGCTCCGCCTCAGGTGAGCGGCATCGTTCACCCCGCCATAAGCCGAAAAGCACATGGTGTAGCCAACCTCCATGGCGATCCGCTCCGTCGTTTCGCTGAAGCAATCTCGCGCTCCCACCGGATACGCCAAGCTTCTCACCCTGCTCCCCAGGTGGGCTTCAATCTCTTTTTTTGAATCTTCCAACTCCTGTTGCTGCAACTCCGGCGAAAGTCGCCCCAGGATGGCATGAGATCGGGTGTGCGAACCAATCGCCATTCCCGCCTGCTGCATCTCCCGAGCCTCGTCCCAATCGAGGAATCGTCTCTTCGGCGCAGGGACTTCGCACTCGGTCTCGCGCCGTATCTCACTCATGAACTCTTCGCCACGAACGGTGTCGGAGCGCTTATAGTGCTTCAAAATATTGAGAATAGACGCTTCGCGGCGCCCATTCAGTGGGACTTTCAGGGGCACAGGATACTTCAGGCTGATCTCCGGCTTCTTCGTATTGCGCACCAGATACGCGATCTCATCCCACCAGGGCATTGTAGCCGTACCTACGTAGTCGGTGACTAGAAAAAATGCTGCCGTGCTCCCGGCGCTACGAAAGACATCGAAAGCTTTGGTGTAGTTGTCCAGGTATCCATCATCGAAGGTAAACACCACATAAAGACGTTTTATAGGGCTTTTGCCCGACACAAGCTCGTCGAGTTCGTCGCCCGATACGATGGGGACACGGCGTTTGAAGTATTGGACCTGTGCATCCAGTTCATCGGGGGTCGCACTGAACAGGTCCCGGTCAAAGCAGGTCTCGTCGGCTTCGCCAATCCGATGGTGATTGATAACCAGTATGCCCGGCTTCGATTCGCGCAACTCAAGTGCTCTGAGAATTCCCAGTCGGTGCAATGCGCGGGCAAGCAATAATTGGTAAGGCATACATCACTCTTCAGTGAAAGATATGGAATCTGGCCCGGTGTTCTTGTATCAGAAGCACGAACTTGACCTTACACAAAGCTTCGCTGAAAGAATAGATGCAGTTTACGGAGTTGCGACCAGCTCGTGCCCATACCGTTTTTCAACGTACTCATCCAGAATTACCTGAAACTCCTCGACGATCCTGTCACCCTTCAGCGTTGTGAACAATTTTCCATCGACATATACCGGAGCTTTTGGCTCTTCAAAGGTGCCTGGCAGTGAGATGCCGATGTTGGCGTGCTTGCTCTCACCAGGCCCATTCACAATACAGCCCATTACGGCGAGCTTCAACTCCTCGACTCCGGGGTACTGCTTCTTCCACTCCGGCATCGAAGCGACCAGATAGCTCTGAATTCGCTCCGCCAATTCCTGAAAATAGGTCGATGTCGTTCGCCCACATCCGGGGCAACTTGTCACCTGGGGCATAAAGCTGCGAATGCCCAGCGATTGTAGGATCTGCTGCCCGCACCGAACCTCTTCGCTGCGGTCGCCACCTGGGGTAGGTGTCAGGCTCACCCGAATGGTGTCGCCAATTCCGGCGAGCAGCAGCGGAGACAACCCAGCAGTCGAAGCCACAACGCCCTTCATTCCCATTCCAGCCTCGGTCAGGCCAAGATGCAGAGCATAGTCGCAACGCCGCGCCAGTTCCGTGTAAACATCGATCAGGTCCCGCACTCCAGAGACTTTGGCGCTGAGAATGATCTGGTCTCGCCGCAGCCCATACCGCTCCGCGGCCGCACCGTTATCCAGAGCCGAGACCACCATCGCCTCCATCATCACATCGCGCGCGGGCAGGGGATCGGCCAGCTTCGAGTTTTCATCCATCATCTTCGTCAACAAGGCCTGATCGAGCGATCCCCAGTTGACCCCGATTCGCACCGGCTTCTGGTGTTCGACCGCGACCTCGACCATGGTTCGGAAGTTGTCATCATCCTTGCGCCCGATCGAGCAGTTGCCCGGATTGATTCTGTACTTTGCCAGAGCCTTTGCAGCCTCCGGGTATTTCTTCAGCAACTGGTGTCCGTTGTAATGGAAGTCGCCAATAATCGGCGTCGTCCAGCCCTTCTTCGCGATGCCCTCGACGATGTAGGGAACAGCCTTTGCTGCGTCGTCGTTGTTGACGGTCACGCGCACCATCTCGGAGCCGGCCCGCGCCAGCGCAGCCACCTGCTGGACTGTGCTTTCAACGTCCGCCGTGTCCGTATTTGTCATCGACTGCACGACTACCGGCACATCTGATCCGACACGAATCCCGCCTACATTCACCGTTACCGCACGTCGACGCACTATCTCAGGCATAAAATCTCCATCTTCAAGTTTATCATCGGGGCCTATTGAGGCCTCGCGATACACTATCGTTCTGGCCCGGTAGCTCAGTTGCATAGAGCAGCGCACTCCTAACGCTCTGCTCTAACCAACTTCACCCCTGCTCTAAGATGGCGAGGGAATCGTCAGGTTGATGGAGAAAAGGAACGAGAGTTCCTACCCGACGGATAACAGCGACTCCAAATCTATTACACAATCTCAAATCTGTACACAATTATTTTCTTCGCACCTGATCAGTAACTACCAGAGCGTCGGCGCAACTCATTTTCGCCCACTGAAGCTACAGGCTTTTTCCCGTATGCTCGCTCCATCTCCAGCCGCTCAGACTGCTCAGTGATATGCGTGTAGTGTTCAGTCATCTTTGGACTGCTATGCCCGGCTCGGCGCTGAATCACCGCCATACGAACTCCGTCTTCCGCGAGTCGGGTAATTGCCGTGTGCCGCCAACCATTCAAACAAAACCAAGGGACCTCAGACTCATCGCGGACCTCTTCGAACAACTTGCGAAATCCGGTCGACGACGTCGGTTGTTCGCCCGTATAACAACCTCGCACGATGCGTTTAGGGAATAGAGCCAGATGCGGCCCGGCCACGCCTACTAGATCGGAGGCACGCTCCAGCAGACGCTCCAACGCCCAAACGCATGCGCCATCCGCGATCGCAATCTCGCGTCGCCTGTAGGCATTCTTTCCATACCTTCGATTCACGCCGACGATCTGATATCGCAGATTGACATCGCCCTGCCGGATCGTCCTCATCTCGTCACTCGAAAAGGTCAGGTCCAGAGCCACGAGCGAATACCACCAGATCAAATACCATCGCGGACGTGACGATGCCACCGCAAGAAATCGCTCCTGCTCTTCCCGGCTCAGCGCCTTCGGAATGTCGGTATCCGGCACCTGGAACGGTCGATAATGCTTGGCTAACTCCGGCGTCCACGCGCCCGCCAGGATCATGAGTTGTTTCAGAAATCCGAGTTCGGCATTGATCTTGGTTGCGCCGGCGGTCGATTGCACCACACGCTGGCCATAGGCCCGCGTAAAGCCGTTGCCAGTCGCGCGCGCATCCTGATAGGCATACAAATTTTCCGGTTCGATATCGGAAAGCTGCATTCCGCCAAAGAAAACTTTCAGCGTCTTGGCCTTCTTTTCATAATCCGTCAGGGTGCGATCGGCGATATAGCGAATGCGTCTCGGTGAGCCAGGAGAGGAATGAATCTGAGGGGGATTGCGGGATTGCAGGAACGATTCAACGGCAGAATTGAAATCCATGTCTTTCGACAAGGTAGATAAAAACATCTTTCGGGCCTCCAGGCACGCACCACAGTTCAGATGAGCTGGGGTATGTACGCTGTACATCTTCGGGTGATGTTGTTTATCGTGATCCAATTCGCTAAAACGATCTATCCCCTCGCTGTGGGATGGCGCGTGACGTCCCATTTCAGTTATTGTTTCTGTGGCTGTACCCCGACTACGAATCTTGCGGTGCAGTAACTTGATTGGTTCGCGTTGGTTACATTTGGTGACATTTGGTGTCATAATGAAATCAACTATAACCAAAGGATTTCTTGATGACAACAAAAAAAACATCAAATAAGTCGCCAAACGCAAAGCAACGACTGGGGTTTACCTACCGTCCTGATGAAACTCGCGCCAAACAACTCGACGATCTGACGAAAAAGAAGGGTGTCAGCCAGCAGGCGATTGTCAGTATCGCTATCAGCGAGAAGCACGAGAGGGAATTTCCACCCGCCAAAAGCTAACGAATCGAAGGCGACTCAGGAGCTGTCTCAAAGACAGCTCCTATATCCTTTAGATTCAATGAGTGGGAAAGTTCTTCCGTATGCAGCTTCGAATCGGCCTGGATCAGGCTCGCCGCCTAAAGAGGCTGGCGGAGCGCACCTACGTGGACAGTTCCAGCCATCTCCGCATCGCGCTCGATCGCTATCTGGACGAGGAAGAGATGCGGCTGGCCGAGATGAAGAAAAGGATCGAGTCGGAAGATCCAGGAAAGCGCTAGGCTGCGGCTTATTGCTTCGTTACCCCGCCGGCGGTTCCCAACATGTCCAGCTCCTTCGGTGTGCCCGATATCGGATCAGGCGGATAGGCCGAGTTTGTAATCTGCAACGTGGTGTCGACCGTGTAGGTCACCGGCGGATTCCAATAATCTTTGATCGTCAGTACTCCCGGAACCGAGGAGATCGATCCTTTAGGAGCCCCGTAGCGCACGGTGGTTCCAGCTTTGATGAGCACGATATCGTTCTCATTGGCCATCTTGACCCATACCTGAACCGGCGGAGGTGCGACTGGAGGAACCTGGTCAATCGTCGTCGAGAAGTCGGTGAAGATCTGATACGGTCCCGTTGCCGGCGCGCTGTGGTTTGCAGCGATCGCTTGCTGCACCGTCTGGAGCTGCGCAATTGCCGCCTTTGCCGCCGCCTTTGCTTGCTGGGCCTCTTCAATGGCATGTTTCAGTGTGGCCGTCTCTTCCACTGAGAGCGATATATTCCCAGTCGTTGTGATGATCTGAGCAGAGTCCGATTGAAACGCTTTGGTACAGGCCGTGTTGTCCGTCGAACAGGAATTGCTCTGCGCAAAGACCGTGCCCGCGCATAAAAGCAGAACGATAAGCGTCTTCATGATTTCTCCTTGATTACCAGTTGCCCGACAAGCATGCGAGACCTGGCGATGTGTCTCTCGATGCGCTGGAAGCTCTCTTCGATCTTTTCGAGTAGGTCAGCACGTTCGGGAGTTGGCAACTTCACCAGCCCACTTCTGACGGCCAGCATTGCCACTCCCACCCGATTCGATAACCCGGTCTTGTCGAATACGGTGCTCAGGTGCCTAGTCACGGTGTCAGACTCGATGCATAGTTCTCGACCTATCTCCGCGTTAGTCAGGCCGTCACAGAGTAGAGTGACGACCTGAAGCTCACGTGGAGTAAGACCGAAGGGGAGGATAGCCATTAATAGATCGATCGCCACGCATAGACGTTACTAGCGTCATGAGCACATACCTGCACTAAGTCTTTAGTGCTTGAATTGCCCTGCGTATATTGGATTTGGCCCGCAAGCGTAGAACTACACGTTCCGGCAGTAGTGGGGCCAAGTTGAAGGATTCCATTGACGAGTACAGTTACAGCGGTCCCAGCCTTGAATAATCCGCTCTGTATTCTGATTCCTCCAGCGCTCGAATCACCTTGGAAGAAGTTGACAACTCCATTGGTCACGATACTCATAAAGCAACTTGCGAGCGTAGGCGGCGCACTCGCAATATAACCACTCCCACCGAAAGGACAGAAACTGAATCCTGTAGCGCCTGAAGGGGCCATGAACGTCATGCCCGTATTACCGTTGGTAGTTATGCCAAAGAACTGTCCATTCGCCCCCTGTAACCTTATCCCTGGGCACCAAGTCGTAGAGCAAGTCAGGTTGTACGGATTCACGTCGAACCACTGGTAAGGACTGAGAGGAGCCGCTGGAATGTAGTTCTGTCCCGGTTGCTTCGGATTCCAGTGCGTCACGGCTAGCAGAAAAGATGAAGGTGTGCTGGCTATGGCGGTCGCTGCCATCACTGCATGTCCAATGTTATTCGGGTGAATGGTATCGGCGTAGCAGGTTGAAAACATCGTAGCTTGATTGCCATTGCCACAACTCGGGCTGTTGAGCAAAGCGTTTGATGTATCCGAGTAGATCTCGTTCAGTCCGTCCGCTGTAAGATTGCCGACAATCGTATTGATGAACCCCGCATACGTCGCTGTATATGGCGCGCCCGCGCCGCCAGTGTTCTGCTGGTTTGGGCTGATCTGCTCCACATAAGGGTTCAGATTGGAGTAGATCGGAGCTGCACCAACCCACTGCGGCCATACTGCCGCCGTCCCGCCAGTAGGCGAGGTCACAGTAAACAGAACAGTGTGGTTGCCAGCCGAGACGCCGGTGAATCGAGCGCAGGCAATACCCGCATTGGTGCTGTTGGCTGTGTTAATCAATGCGCCGTTATCACCAAATGCGTTCCAGGTCGTTGTACCGTTGAAAGGATCGGTCTGCGGCGTTCCATCCAGCGAGAGGGTGAATGTGCCAGTATTCGCGTCCTGAATCTTATAGCAGGCATAGACCGTTCCGCCAGCCTTAGGATTATTAATGACGCAGGACGCCGCCGCTCCCAGCGTTGTAGCCTGCGCTCCCAATCCAGCAAGAATAGTATTCGGGTCAGCCGCCATACCCCCCGATAATATGCAATTCTGTGCGAAAATCTTATTCGATTGCGGCGTTCCTAGCCATGCGCTGGTTCCTAATCTTAATCTCCGAAAGATCGCCTGTTTGTCTGTATTTCCCAGATACGTGGTTGCATCGTTCGTGCCTATTTCGACCGCATACAGCGGGTCAACACCATTCCCCTGAGGGTTCGTCACGCGATAAACCCACTTGTAGTTGACATCCGCTTCCTGATCCCCCGACGTTCCGCCGCGAAGGAATGGTCCGCCGATAGCCTGCTGCCACCGATAGGCATACCCCTGTTGCAATGCAGCGTTTCCCGGTCCAGTCGAGGTTGCTCCGGCCGCTTGACCAATTGAATCCCCAAAGATGTAAAGTCCGTTGCTTGAGCCCAACGCAGCGTTGACATCGTTTGTCGTTGCTGCTCGGGGGACCGGACTACCGTTGGTTGCAGCTACCAGGCCCGTAGGCAAAGTGCTCGGGAAAGAGCCGGAACCGCTGATTGGCCCCCACTGGGTCGGGCTGGTGGCCGGCGGGTTGCCCAGGTTGCCATCGATCAGCGATGCATAGTAGCTGCCGGAGACCGTGACCACATCATTCTTCGCATACGTGGTGCCGCTGGCATACGCGCCCGCAGCCTTCAACGCCGACACAATGCGCGCATCGTTACCCTGCGCCGCCGTACCCGACGTAGTGCCATAAACGGTGGCCACCGATCCCGTCACCAGCACGAAGCTGCTGGCCACGCAGGTATAAAGCTGGCCTCCCGCATAGTTGCGGACATACAAGGACGGCGAGTTGCAGGACGAAGGCGGCGCGGCAGTTCCATAGGCGATCTGCATCGGCTGGATATTCGTCGTCGATGCCGGGGGTCCATAGTGATCGAGCGCCCAGGTCGTTCCAGTAATGTTCGCGACCTGCTGCAACGTGAAGGTTTTGCCGCTGTTCTTATTGCCGGTCGAGGTGTCGGCGACCTGGATACTGTACAGAATGTTCGCCGGCGTGGTGAGCGCGGCATCGGGGATCTGGCATGATCCCGTGATCGCGCCCGCCGTAATCGCGCAGGAGAACCCTGTCGGTCCGTTTAGCCCGCCGCCGCCGGTCGCGAACGAGATGGCCGTCCCCCGAACGTCAACCGGAACAAACGTAACCGTACCCGTCGAGATCGCCGTGCCTCCCATGCTGATCGTGCTGGCCGTGATGGTGGTCTGTTGAGCGTTCGCGAGAGCGCCAAAGCCGAACGCGCACACGAGCGCGGCGGCTGCGTTGAGCAGTCGTTTCATGGTGTTTCCTCCAAATGCGAGATAGAAAAATAAGAGAAGCGGTTTTACCGGTCCAGCCAGCTACCAGACGACGGCCTGAACGGCGGCTACGGTGGTCGCAGTAGCCAAAGCTTGCCGAACTGCGACCCAGCGTTGAAACGCGGTCCAATACTGGGCCGCAAAAACAGAAGTAAGTCCATCGAGCTGATCGAGCGTCATCGGGACCATGTTGTAACTCGCGTCGACCGCAAAAAAGTCTGCCGGCGTGGCTCCTAGCTTTCCATATACATTGGCAGCGTTCGCAAAGACTTGCTGAGAATCGGCATCGCCCATAAACGACGTGCCCATATATGTGGCGTTCTCTGTCTTCGCCGCTTCATAGCGACTCGACAAGATAACGAGCTGCGCAGCCTGAGCGGCCGCAAGCAACTCGGCATCCGATGGCACGATCGCTACCAATGCTCCGTCGCTCACCTTCCATCCTGCCTGACTCGTCAGAACCGCGTGCGTTGGATCGACCGCCAGTGCCGATAATCCTGCGGGCGTGTTCGCAGCGATCGCAGCTTCAATGTCCCCGACGTGCGCAAGAGTGCAGACACCTGATATCTTCCCGGAAGCCGAGTTGTAGATGACAAACGAGTCCATGAGTTATACCTTCGCGTTTTCGCAACTGAACGTGATCGAATCGGCCTGCATCGCCACCGTGTTACTGTATGCGGTCACCGTGTATTGCTGAGCCAGGGCAGGCGAAGTATCGATCGCTTCAATCGTAATGATCGATCCACCACCGCCAGGAGTGATACCGAGAGGAACGAAGACGTTTCCGTAAAACGTGAGTTGAGGATCGGTGGCGCCACCCTTATGCAGGATGAGTTGAGCATATGCATAGCTGGTACTGCTATTACCAAACATCATCATCGTTGCGCGGATTTTGACATAGCCCCCGGCGGTCGTAATTGTGGCCTGGGCGACGACGGTTACCGTGTTAGCCGGGATGTTGACGAGGACGGATGACGAGAAGGTGATCTGGCTATTCACCGCGCCAGCCACAATATTTCCCGTATTGGCCTGATTGATCGTCGCCAGAGCGCCCTGGCCGGCGATTCCGGCCGCCGTGTTCGAGCTGGTGACGTCAGCGCCCCATTCTCCGGCAGCCCCATACTCCCTGGCCGATACGTTCGAGTAATAGAGGTTGGCAGTTCCGCTCAGGTTGTACATTGCGAGCGACGCAAAATAGACGCCTGTCGGGCATGTCCAGTCGTACTCAAACGTGGTAAGTGTTCCGCTAAACACGAAACCGGCAAGATCAGCGTATGTAATCGCAGGAATGTTGTGGGTGAAGGTCGATGCATAGCAAACGCGATGGGTAACTGTGTTCGGCCCTGATCCCGAGCAGACCACGGTAAAGCTGAATCTGTATTTTTGGCCCGGCGACACAGTGAAGGAGGCCGAGAAAGCACCACCGCCACTAATGGGGAGTGAGAGCCCGCTCCCGCTGCCAACTCCCGCCCCGATCCAACCGTCGATATTACCCAGGAGGAAAGTACCGTTCGGAAGGATGCTTCCCGACGCACCGGTATAAGAGATAGCCTGGGCCGCCGTCATGTCCGCACCGGCCTGCGCTGGCTGCAATAGGCTTACCAGTGTCCCGTCCGGATACTTGACATTGGAGGCCGACATCGAGGTTGCCGTCGCGGACGCCGTGACCGGTCCCGCCTGCGCCCAGCCCGAGAAGACTCCATTTGCCCGATACGACTGTGCCTGCACGTTGTACTGAGATCCGGACACCACATCGCGGATGTAGCACTGAGTTTGCGTTGCCGGGACGCGACCGGCGGGAGTCCAGAGCGTATCTCCAACCTTCTGATATTCGATGTCCGTATATTCAATGAAAATATCCGCCGACACCCACGACGCCAGGATGCGCGGCAAAACGACGCCATCGGCTCCCGCATAGCTCGTCGTCGACCCGGACAAAAGGACGAGCGTCTCCGGACCCTGCACGATCTGGCCGGTGTTGATCGCAGGAGATGGCGTATCCGCCGGCGTAAGCTCTTCAACCGTGGTCCAGTTATAGATCGAGCTATCCGTCTCCGCGATGTCAAGATCGATGCCCAGCACGGGCGCTGCGCCATTGACGCCCGATTGCATCACAAACTTCGCAGACAGGACCTCAAACGTCTTACTGGACCAACCGAATCGAGGATGCGAGAACTCGATGACGTCCAGCGCGGTAGCCGAATAGGCGCTCATGTCGCAATGCAGCGTCCCTCGTCCCTCGCGGCGGATGCGCTCAAGGTTGATCTTGCTGATGCGTTGGGCGGTTGGGCATGAGGTTGTGGCCGGGAAGGTGATGTCCTTCCAAAGTCTCGATCCTCCATCCGCAGCGAGCCATCGGTCTGCGGTAAAGCCGTGCAAAGGATCCTCGGCGTAAGGAGGAACATCGGTCGACTGCCAGCTGGACGAAGGGCTGATGTAGGTCCCTTTGACACCGTTGTAGGCGTCGGTGATCGTCATGAACGGCTTGTATTCGACAGGGCCCAGCAAGTTGGCAGCGGTCAGGGAGAGCGAAGGTCCAACCCACGCGCCAGGCGTGATGATGAACTGCCCGCTCACATACGAGATGCGACCGGCGCAAGCATTCAGCATGTCCTCCAGCACCTGCCCACGCGACTGCGAGAGACTGAAGGTCATGTTGATCGTGTAGCGGGCTTCCGTGCCGCCGGCGGCGAGCGGCACAGCCTCATCGCAGAGGTTGGCGGCGGCAATCAGCGGTGTCAGGGGCACATCCGTGCCATACGTCAGGCCATAGCCCCAGATGGGATTGCAGAGATAATCCGCAATAATGAGAGCCGCATTCGTCGTGTAGACGTGCGCCGCGGGCAAGGTCACAGCGCCGAGACGCGGATCGTAAATGTCATTCTTGCCTTGGATCACGAAGCTGGTCTGCGGCAACCCATTCGCAAAGACGGTCTGCTCGTAGTAATAAGCGATATAGACAGAGGCTTTACCGAGATTCTGATGCGCCGGCGTCCAGAGATTCGAGGTCGAAAGCAGCTCGGGGAACGTCCCCGTATGCGTGCCGAGGCATGAGGTCAGATCGCAATGGATGCGATTCTTCCAGTCCGGGTAGGTCGTAATCACGTAACCGCCCGAGCTTGTCGCGTTCGCACCGCCGTCAAGATAAGTGAAGATCGTATTGTCGGCAGGATTCGGCTGCGTAACCGTGAAAACGCCATTGAAACTGTAATCGTTGACGAACTTGATATTGAGCTGCTGCCCGTTGATCCCGCTCAGACCACTGACCAGGTGCATCGTGACGACGCCAGACGAGCGGCTGATGGAGCTGATGTTCGTTTGGCTCTGATTCGATGGCGGAGTGTAGGTCCAGGTCGTACTCAACGCGCCGCTGCCACCCGCACCCAGCGGAATAGCCCGTCCGTTCATGCGCACCTGATCCACCGACTTGATCGGGTGACACGCCAGCATGATGACTTGGTTATGGCACTTATTGTAGGTATTCGAGCCGCCCGACAGGATGCCGCCATTGTCCTCAAGATAGATATATGATCCCGGCACAAGGACGTTTCCATAAGCCACATCCCACGGCTTGATGGGATTATTCGTGGTGACGCCGTGCGCGGGCGGCCGTTCATAGAGCAGCCCCTCGGTGCCGGAGGCCACCAGAGTTGCACCGGCCAGGCCAATCAGCGCCATCCCAGCGGCAAACTCCGCCGGAGCCGCCGCAAGCGCAGCGGGGCCCAGGATAATCGCTGTCGCTGCGATACCTGCGACGAGCGCGGCTCCCGCGATAATTTTTCCTACGTTGGCCAAGCTAAACTCTCCATGCCGCGGTTACGTGCTTTAGGTCAATCCGTTGAATCGTGTCCGTCGAAATACACATCACGTCGGCACCGGCAAGCGAGATGAGGCCTAGAATCGCCTTCCGCCCCGTACCGACCAGCACCATGTCACCCCGCCGTGCCATCAGTGGCGGGATGGACGGGTATCCAGCCTCCTTCGCCGCATATCTGGCGACGGCGGTAACGCCACAATGCCCCGTCCGCTCGCGGATCAGGCTCAAGGCGCTCTTGCGAGTGTTGTAGCGTCCACGAAACCATGCGGCCATGTCATGCCCCGTCATGGCCAGCACACAGTCACAGACGAAGAGACAGCAATCAAGCTCCCCATACTGGAAATGGCTCTCGCGATGCGAATCGAGGTAAGCCTGGAGACGTTCTGGCCAATCTTCGAAGCGCATCAGTTTGAATTCACCGAGCTGGGGATCTGCCCGAAGTAGGAAACGAAATTCTGAATCGAATTGACGAAGCCGCAGCCCAGGTCCCCGGGGTGATCCATCTGCTGGTCCGCATCGGTGTACCGCCGGTCGACGGGCCGATTCATGTCTACCAGCGGGTTCTCGAGGTTGAGGCTAATCGTGCAGGTTTCGCCGCCGTCTGAAAGCGTGGGCTGGTCGATTCGGCCAGCGTAGGCAAGCACCGGATTCGCAATGATCGTTTTCCCGTCCGTATCGAATAAGCCGAGAAAGACTTGAGCAGGCAGCCCGCGCTGTATGTCCGTGAGCGCATAACCGAGCACGGTCGACGGCACGCCGCTGAGGGTCAAAGTCACGTTCTTGGCGTTGACCTCGGAATCCTCGCTCATGCCGGAGACGGTTAGAAGCTTTCCGGAACCTTCCCACGTCTTTCCATCCCACGAGAGCGGATAAAGGCCCGTCCAGAGATACAGACCCTCCGACTTGAATTGCAGGTCGAAGAGCAGGAAGGGGCGAATGACCTTCGCAGCCATTGCCGTAGCGAAGGCGGGGGTTACTCCTGGACGCGGCATCAGTAAGCCTCCCTACAATCGAAGTCCACGCCGTAGATCGACGCCACGTTGATGGAATACTTATTCGTGTTGTTGACCAGCCGGAACAGGCCTTTTGCGTTCGTTGTCACGATCGCCTGGCCGTCTGCCGGAGTCTCGCGGATCGGTGGATAGATGGCGAGCGTCGCATGCCCCGAAGAATCCGAATCCACATCGTCAAGCACCTTGTGCAGCCGGTAGATGAGCTGGATCCAATCGCCGCGCTTCAAAACTCCGGTCTTACTGGCCGTCCATCCCTTCGTGGCAAGCTGGTAGCCGGTCTGGCTGGCTCCATTGACTTGAGGGCTGCCGAGATTGCTCCCCTTTGGCACCGCTCCGGCAGGGTCGCCGATCAGGAAGGCATTGAGCGAGCCCCGAGCCTGCATCAGGAACGACGACCAATCGTCGCCGCCATTCTTGCGCGTCATCGGCGGCAGCTGCACCGAGATCGAGACAAGCGAGTTCTGCCAATCGGTAAGCTGCTGCGAGCCGGTAAACGGGTTAGTGGCCGCCGCCACAAAGTCCGTCACCGAGAAATCAACCGATTTCGGCGCCGGGTAGGTTGGCGTTGAAATGACGGTCAGGCCGTTGAAGGTAAAAAGAATAGACACAATTCGTCCTCTAAAAGTGAAAGGCGGCCATCGGCGGCCGCCTTTGTGAACAAATGAAAATCGTATGTCTTACAGCTGATGCACGATGATAGCGACATCCAGCATTGGATTCACCTCCGCGCCGGCCTCCGGGATGACTGCTGCGTGACCTGCTTGACGGACTGATTCACCGCAGACTGATGCGATGCAACGATGGCCGCCCTGACGCGCATCTCCGTCTGCACCGGATCCGTTCCCCGAGCGTCGATCGAGTAAGTAATGATGTCTCCGCCGCCACGATTGGACATGGCGGTTAGCATCTTGTTGGAGGTGATGTGGCCGGAGCCGGTGAGGAGTTCTGGCCCATTCTCCCCGACGATTGCGCCATTGCTGAAGTCGCCACCACCGGCGAGGAAGGGCAAAGCCATCTTGAGCGCGGTTCCGATGAAACCGCCAAAGCTCTTCCCACCGGTAAGCAGACCTTTCACGCCGCCCATAACTGACCCAGCCGCTTGCTTCGCATCGGCGGAGATAACATAGAACGGGTTTTGCTTTGTGCCATCGGCTGTTTTGCCGATGCCAAACGAGTGCAAGAGTGATCCTTCAGCCGCGCCCAGGCCCATGTTGAGGATGTTGCCGCCAGCTTCCTTCGCGACGTTTCCGAAGTCCGTTTTACCGCCCATGATGCCATTGACAGCCGATGCGTTGAAGCCGCGAAGAAACTGATTGGAGATTCCGAATATCTGCTTCGCCATGTCGCGCGAATCGTTCACAAACTGCTCAAGCGCATCGCGCACGCCGTCGACCGGGCTACTGTATGGCGTGCTGATGTCCTGCTGATCCCTGTGTCTCTGAACGGCGCGGTTTGCGTCGAGTTGCTTGATCTGATTCCTATTTTCCTCGGTGGCGGCCTGTTGCCCAAGCGGATTATCGACGAACGTCGAACCGCCAGCAATGAAATCAGCCTTATCTTTCAAGGTCTTCAACGCGTCAACATATTCCAAAGCATGGAGTCGAGCGGTTGCTTGCGCAGCATCCATTCTCGTCAACCGTCCTGTCAGCAAACCGAGTTCAATCGAATACTCGGCAAGCGCAGCCGAGTTCGCCTTCGTTGCAGAGATTCCGCTATTCATGGATTGGACAAAAGAGAGCGCCTCGTGTCCAGCATTCGTAATCTGGAGGTTTTCGCCCGTCGAGCGTCCGCCGGTTTCGTTGAAATCCTTCATATATTGTTTCGAGAAACTTCTCATCGCGTTCATCTGCTCACGGTGCAGGGCGATGATGGACTCGTTTACATGCTTCACTGCGTTCAAATAGGCAGCGGAACCCTTGACCGCAGCGAGCGTTGCACCCTCCCAATACAAAACCTCTTGAGCCTTGTTGCGATCCTCTTCTGCCGCCCACGCCAAGTGAAAGGCTTCCTGGTCCTTGAGGTCCTTCGCCTCTTGTTTGCGCCGCGCCTCAGCCGCCTTGCGCTCTGCCGATCCGGCGCCGCTCGTGATATCTCCGACGCCCTCAAAGCCGCCAGTAGTCTTCTTTTTGCGCCCGCCCAGGTTGTTTCTGTCGAGGAAGTCAGAAACGTCATCCTTCGTCTGAGGCTGGCCAAATACGATGTCATGAAAGCCGTGCGCCTGCTTCATCAAAACATCGACAGACGCAAAATCCTTCTTTGCGACGTCGCCCAGTCCGGGGATCAGCGTCTCTGCTGCCCCAAACACTGCCTGAATGCCGGCTGCGCTGCTGTATGCAACCAACCCCACACCTGCGATTACCTTGGCAAAGTCTCTGCCCCATTCCGTCATCGTGTCCATCGAGCTCTTGCCCTGTGCCATAACATCGAGAAACTGATTAATGCCCGGAGTCATACCCTCGGTAAATGCGAGGCCCGCACCCTTGATGGACAGGCTGAAATCCTTGAACCGATCTTCGGTCGCGGCGAGCGATGCCGCCGTTCGTTCATCCAGCATCATTCCAGCAGCTTCAGCCTTCGACCTGAACGTGTCCCAATTGTTGCCGAGTTCGATAATGGTCGGAATCTGCTCTGCGCCCGCCCGCCCAAGCAGTCCCGTGGCAAGCTCCACGCGCCGGATCGGGTTCTCGGTAGCCGCGAGCGTCTGCGCAAACTTGCGGAACGCGATCTCCGCGCCGTCAGGACTGTTCGCCAGTTCTTTCGCGTTCAGGCCCAGACTCTTCATGAATGCAATGGCAGTGACGTTTCCCTGCGTCGCCTGGGCAATCGTGCGGTCCATCTTGGCGACCGCGGTCGTCATCGTCGTGAAGTCGCTGCCCGTCACGGTCGCCGCATAATGCAGCGTCGAAAGCGTGCTTGCGGCAAGTCCGGTCGTATCGCTTGCACGGTGGATCGCCTCGCCAAACTCCAGCGATGCAGACACAGCCTCTTTCATCTTGGCTGCGAGTTCAGTGAGAGCAAGCACCTCAACCACACCACCGATCGACTCGCCCATGCTCCCGCCGACGCTCAGACCGTGGAGATGTTCCCGGAATGAAACATTCTCCTTGGGCGCGGCTATCGGTCCAGTCGGCAAGGCTCCAATCGCTGCGAGCGAGGCTTTGAAACGTCGGGCACGCTCGTCCATCCGGTCGATGGAACGGATATATCGATCTGCATTCTGCTCCGTAACCGCGCCGTACATGTCAGCGGAACGCCGAATGATCGTCTCAAGTTTCTGATTCGATGCGCCCAACTTCTTCGCGCCCTCGATTTGACCATTGAATGAGGCGATGATCTTCTGGCGCGCAGCCTCTGCGGATGCCGCGGCGGCTGCAACACTCTTGCTGGCCTGGGAGGATGCTGTGACGACGCCGGTCGCGTCTCCATTGAAGACAATTGTCGCTGAAGGCATGGGAATCCTTTCGAAAAGCATCAAATAAAGATGTTAATCCGGTTTGCGCGGTGATATCGTTGATCCGCACACGGAATCAACAGGGAGAAGCCTTGAAATCCTTCATCATTACTGCACTTTTAGCCTCGACATCTGCCTTTGCTCAAACACCAGCGCCGACATCGTTTCTGTCTTTCAAGCTCGGCGCACCCATTGCAGAGTCGTTGGTCGCTTGCCCGACACTGCCGAGCGGCACGCCAAACGTGCAAGCACGCGACACAGACGACCACCTGCTGGCATGCTCAGTAAAAGCATCCGATCATCTCTACGTCGCTGCGAACATCTGGAGGCGCATCCCCTTTCAGGCAGCTACCATCGGGACAGCCTCAGACAATGTCTCGCTCGTCTCCGTGGAGTTTCCAGTCGCAAGTGCTGATTATTGGGCGAAGGCGCTCGTTACTCGATACGGATCGCCTACTTCGGAGAAGATCGTTGACGCTACGACCAACGACGGCGTGCTTGTCCATCGACACATCATGGAATGGATCTGGCCCAGCGTCACCGTGAGGTACGAGAGCACGGGGAACAACGCCATGACCGGAACAATTCATGCAGTTACCCCCGCCTATCTTGCCCAGATGCACGCAGACGAAAATAAGCAGACAGCGGAAGCAGCGAGCAAGTTCTAAGCTAAAGCCTTCTCGATTCCAGCCTTCATCGCAGCATAATAGGCGTCAGTAGCCTCGGTCCGCGTAGCAGCTTCCACGTTGCGAACAAACGGATGTGCCGGGGTGTGCGTGCGGCCCGTCTTCGCCCGGACGTTGATATGTCCTTCGTCCACAAAGTGAGCGATGTAAGTGAGCTTCCCAAAGTCGATGACCTCACTCGACGGCTCGCCTAGCTTGCCCATGTGAGTTCTGGCGCGTACTGCTCGCTTCAATGCACCCGCGGGCAAATCGCGTGGACCCACATTGTCGGTCCGCATCGGCGTTTTAGCGATCAGGGCGGACTTCATTACGGCTCCCGCCGCCCGCAGAGCGGCCCGCTCGATCCCGTCCATCGTCTCCGGATTGGCGAGCGCGGCGAACTGCGCCTCGATCTCTTTGAAGCCCGAGATTTTGACATCATTGCTTGCCATTGGCGTTGATCCTGTCGAGCGTTGGGCCGTGACCCTGTTTTAGTTCTGCGGCAAGCTGTGCAACCCGCGCTTGCCAGTCGATCACATCATCTGCTGTCATCTTTGGCTTGGCCGGTTCCGTCCCTGTCGCTTCGCGGTAGCTAGGCATAAAGAGCAGCGGTTGAGCGGGCGACTCCGGTGCGCCCATCGAATAATTGATGATCGCAGCAGTCGTATACGCCTGGATCATCTCGTCATGCTCCAGATGCTTACGGTGAGCCTCCACCAGCAAGGCAAACTGAGATGGCGTAAGCGAGTAGAAAGCCTCTGCGGTAAGGTGCAGCTCGTAAATAGCGGCTGCCCACAGCGGCGCAATGGACTCTTTCAGGCTCGGATGCTCTTTTAGCTCCGAGCCTTGGCTTCCCCCGGTTTCACCTCGGGCAGCGAAGCAAACCATGCCGTCACGACGGCTTCACGGACGGCCTTGATGTCTCTAAGCATGATGAGCTTGCCAGCCTCTTCGATGGTCATCTCTGGGTTATCTGGCAGCAACGCAGCCCAGAGCAGACCGCGGAGTGAGATCGCCGTGATATCTCCAAGGATGGAGTCCAAAAGGTTGATGCCCGTCGCATTATTAGCCTGGCAGATTGCATTAAAGTCATAAGCAAGGTGATACGTCTTCCCTTGCAAGGTCAATTCCACATCGGGGAGGGTCGGATCGAGCCCGACCTTCCCCGCTACACTATTCTTGCCGCTCATCTATTCGCTCCCTGAAGTTGTAAATACTGCGCTGGGGATTACCCGATCTTCCGCGCTATGCGATTGTGAAACCGTTCCTTAGCTTCCAGGGGTGTCGGTTACAACGCCCGTGATCATCAGCTCCGCGTCGAAGGTCGCGGCAGCAGCAATTTCCATCGTCGGCATCGGTGCGGAAGAAACGTAGGCCTGAAACGTCTTGAGCAGACCGGCAACCGTCTCAGTGCCAACCTTCGGATATTGCAGCTTGACGGTCAGCTTGGTCTGGGCTTGAAAAGCGGCGAGCAAAAGAAGCTGGCCCGCATCGGTGGGGTTCGAGACGCAAGTGAAAGACAAATTGCCGGAGTCGAGTGTGGTGGGAATGCGTTCAATGAAGGCATTCGGCGAATCGAGGTTGGTAATCTCGGCAAACGCCGCCTTCTGACCGCTGGAGCTGAGCTTCTGAATCTGGCCGACGACAGTGAAAGTCGTCCCGTCCGAAGAGAGGCTGAGTGAGCCACCCTTGCCGGTAAAGCCGATGCTGGGAGTTGACATGTGGATGTCCTTTACATGGGTGTGCGCACCGCGGTGCGGAGTTGTGGGTTAGTTGGAGAACTGGATTTCGTACTCAGAGAGGACGCGATAAATCCGCGCCTCTGGTACAAACTCGTCATTTGAAGACTTGAGCTGAATTCCATGAATTTTCGTGTCGGAATAATCGTCGATTGCGGCGTCAATTGCTGCCGCGAGAGCCTTCACCTCTGAGTAGGAATGCGCCCATGCGTCAATCTGCAGTGTGATGCTGGTAAAGTTGAGCCGCCCATCAATCGCATAATTCGGCGTTGTGGTGATGAGTTGATAAGTTGCTGCGGGCAGCTTCGCGGACTGCGGCAACAAAACCGGATAAAAACGTTTCTCCGCCAGCGCGTTGAAACCAGAATCGGCGGCAATAATACTGCAAAGCGCGTACTCAATCATGTGCAACCCCAAGTCTGCGAACGAGTATCCCGTCAGGCCGCCAGCCCATTTACCTCAACGCACATCAAATACAAGACGCGATTCCGTTCCTGCACATTCTCGACAGTCTGGACGACAAAGATTCGCGCGCCGAAAAGTATCTGCAACCCCGGGCCAATCCCAATATTTCCGGGGTAACGAATCGTGATTCGATGAGTTACCTGAGCCGTAAATTGCTGCGCTCGAAATACTTCACGTGACGACATTGTGTCAATGCCGGCGAAGCAGACCAGTACCGTCTGCCAGGCTGGGACAGAATCGCAACCCTGACCACCCGCATCATCCAGCTTCTGTATCCGGATCTCATGCCGGAGCTGCCCCGCCGAGAGCGCCAGCGGGTTTCTGTTAGCCTGCCATGGATAATTTGCCATCTAGGCCACCAGATTCCGGTACGGGTCCAGCAGAGACCGCACCACGCGCGGCATCTCCATGTCCGTGACCGCGCCTTGCTCGTAATAGAACTGCGTCTGAAATTTGATCGCCTGCCGAATTACCTCCGGCACAGGCTGGCCGATCCATGCCTGCGCATCCGTCACGCCCTTGGTTGCCGCAGTCGCGAGCGTCGCTTGGCCCGCGCCATCGACCGAGGCAACGCTGGCAATCAGGGCGACGCCATTCGTCCCCGCGCCCGGCACGGATACCATCTGACCGACGTCGCCGAGGTTGAACTTCGGACCCGCCAGCACCGCAGATCCGGTTGTCATCGAAACTTTCGTCGGTCCGCCATATCCGGCCTTGAACTGCAACAGCACGTTTGCAGGAATGCGCCGCACCAGCGGCCAGGGCGTCAGCCACGCAGGAAGCACTCGCGCCGGCTGCGTCTCGCTGCCCGGAATCAACTGATAACGATATTGACCCTGCGCGCTGCCATTGCCGTAAGTGTCGTCGAGCGGCAGATCGAGCAGTGCGCCGGTGAAATCGACATAACGGAAGAATTCGATGGACTGAAATGGAGGTTTCGACAGCATGATCGCGCGATAACCGTCCTCGTCATAGGACATATCCCTGTGCGGCCAGCCGTCGCACTTCATCAGCCAGGTCTGCGTAATAAATGCTCGGCGGCAATAGTTTTCACAGTCCCCCCGGGCTGCCAGCAGAGCGCCGTTGAGTTGCGACGTTATCACCTCAGAGAGCGTGTCGTCCGTCACTGAGCCCAGACCCAGCATCTTCGTCATCTCGTCGAGCGAGACCGGCTCCGCGGCGGGCGGCGTGATGAGTACCACATCGTTCATGGGTTGAGCTTTCGTCTGCGTTTGGTTCAGAAAAATAACGGGGATGCCGTGCGGGCCATCCCCGGCCAGAAAGCAGGTTTAGGCGAGCACCGTCGGACTCTGGTCACCCGCATAGCGCGCACCCGAGAGCACGAAGAAGACGGTCGCAATAACCGAATTCGTGGTGTCCGCAATGGAGACGCGCACATACGACGAACCGGCAGGCATCTCCGAGGAGTCCATCTCAATCACGTAGAAGATGCCGTCCGTCGCTGGAGGCGTGAAGCCACCCGACGTACACGCGACCAGCGGGCCCAGCACATCGCCTGCCGCCGTCTCCGACTTGAAGACGTTGAACGGAATGGCCGTTGCGCCGGTTCCGTCCTGCGCCGTGCAGGCCTCGACCGTGATTGCGCCTGGTGCGGCCGCGCTCACGCCGATACCGATCAGCGCGCTCAGGTGGGAGTAATTCTTGAGGTTGATGGCGGCGGTTTTCTTGCCGCCGGTAACGTCGACCGGAGCCAGCGCCAGAACGGCGTGCCCGGACTGCGCGAGAAAGAAGCGATCTGCACTCATCGAGATTTCCTTTCGGCCAAAGGCCAGAAGAGAGCGGGAGCGCGGAGGCAAGCGGTTCAGGCCGCCTCCGCACTTCATGTTGAGTTGGTTTCCGGTCGCAAGCGCCGGGGAGTCTTATCAGCGTGTGGCGAGCTGGATGAACGGCGATTGCAGGTTCGTGCCGTTCTTCGGAGTGACGGGCTTATCCCACAGGGATTCGCCCGCGACCCGCAACTGCCAGCGGAACGCCTGCTCGCCGGTCAGGAACGCCACATGGATCGAGGTGTCCTGCTTCAGGCCTCCCTTGCGTCCGAGGATGTACTGGTTGAAGTTCGCGAAGGTGATATCACCCTGCGTTCCCAGCGTCTGCGCCTGCTCGATCGGGATCACCGGGCAGCCCATGATGACGCCATACGATGTCATGTTGCCGCGCAGGCCGGGAGGCGTATACAACAGCTCTACCGCCGTTCCGGAACCGCGAGTCAGATCCCAAAGCTGATCCTCGATGTCCTGGTTGACATACCATTTGGCTCCTGCGCGAAGATACGCGGGCATCCTCGCATACATCTTCTGGATGTTCTTCGCAACGATGGTTGCGGCGGCCTGTGCACTCTCCTTCGCGATCGCAAGGATCGAGGCAGAGTTATTGATGCCGAGCGGACCACCGCCGACGCCGGGTCCATTGAAGATGGCGTCGTCAGTTTTGAAGCCCAGCTCGTCCGGCACAACATCGTCGACATAGGCCTGCCACGCGCCGCTGTCGTCGAGCTGCTCATCCGTCGCATAGGTCAGGACAGTTAGCTTGTCCACCTGAAGGGCGATCTGTCGGAAAGTCGGTTTCGACTTCGTGTACAGATTCGCTTCATGCGTCCAGAACGACTGGAGCCCGCCATTGCGAGCGCCGTCTGCGCGGCTGGCATCGTTTGCCCCGTTCATCACCAGGCGATTGCTCGCCATCGGCATCTGACGGCAGTCACCAGCCACGACACCGGCAGCGAAGGTGCGACGAATGATCTCGGCCGAGAACTCCGGGGCGATCAGGAACCCGCCGTCCGCGTCGATTGCCTCGCTTCCACCCTGCGCCGCGGCCAGAAGACGAACATCCATGGCGCGAGGATTGTTTACGCCGGTCCGGATGGCGACCATCTGCTCGGCGAGACTCGCCCAGGGCCTGTCCTCCTCGTTGTTCTTGACAACAGTTGCGGTAACGGCGGGCGCGGTGCGCTCTGCATCGAGCAACGCCTGGGCGCGGGCGATATCGCCATCGAGCGAGGCCGAAAGCGCCAGCGAAACGTCGATGTCCTTCTTCTGTTCGTCGGTAAGAGGCGTGGTCTCGGTGCCCAGCGCGTTGATGGCCTTTGCGCGGGCGATGGCGTCGGCTTTCTGCTGCCGCAGTTGAGAGATTGTGAACACGGTTCCCTCCTTAGGGAGTTGGGTTAGGGTTTGAGACGAAGCGCTGCGGCAGGCTGCCGACGGGCAACTTTGCAGACACAATGAACCGGAGGCATCGGCCTCCAGAGAAACTTGATTGATCAGGCTGCCGCGATGGCGATACGGCGGTTGATGTCAGCGCGTTGCTTCGCGGACGCCGAACCAAAGGTGCAGGAGCAACCTTCGTCCGATTGCTCCTGATCGCAGTCCGGATCGTCGGGATCGCAAGGATCACCGTCCGAGTTGCGGCAGGTTGGCTCGCCATCTTCCAGATCGGTCTGCACACTCGCCTGAACTCCACTCTCCGGAACCTCTGCGCGGTTGTTCTGAGCGTTCGCCTGCGATGCCGAACCCGAACGGCTCACACCATATCGCGCCAGCACGTCATCGAGCGTGCCCACGCTGTCAGCCATGCCGATCTTGACGGCCTGCTCGGCGGTAAAGCACAACCCCTGGCCGAAGGTGCCGTGAACCTTGTCTGCACTCATCTTGCGCCCCTTGGCAACCGCCTTGTCGAACATGGCGCCATACTCGTCGACCATCTCCTGCATGTTCGACCGCCCGGCGTCGCTCAGCGGCTCATATGGGTTACCCTGCGTCTTATTCTCGCCATACGAGATCAGCGTCACCTTGACGCCGGCCTTTTCGAGGTAAACCGAATCATCCTCATGCGACGAGTACACCCCGACCGATCCGGTCAGCGAAGACGGGCTCACCACAACGTCCGAGCAGCATGACGCCAGCCAGTAGGCCGCCGACGCGCAGAGGTAGTCCGAGACCGCAGTAATCTTCTTGTTCGCTCGCGCCGCCAGAATCTCCGCGCCCAGCTCCGGAACGCCTTCGACCGAACCTCCCGGCGAGGCGATATCGAGCACGATGGCGCGGACGTTCGGATCGTTGATGGCCGCGCGAAGCTGTTTTGTCAGCATCTCGATGGAACATCCGCCGCCGCCCGAGATATCGTCCATCAGGTTTGCTCGCGGCATAATGCAGCCATAGACGGGAATCACCGCGACCGAACCCGTACTCGCTGCCGAGACGTTGGAAGCGCGTGCTGCGGCAATCTCGGCCGACGCGTGGATCTCGGCAATATCGCTTACGGTTGCGGAGCCGCCGGAGGCCTTCAGCTCAAGGAAGCCAAGAATGGCCTCCAGCTTGTCCGGCATGATCGCCCAGGGCTGCGACCGCGCTGCTTTCAGAATGCGAGAATATCCGTTCATTTCACTCCTTCGACAGCCATGGTTGCGAGCCGGACGGGCTCGGTTGCGGCAATATGCTCAATCCACTCGACAGCC
Organism: Terriglobales bacterium; assembly: GCA_041691575.1. Lineage (GTDB taxonomy): Bacteria > Acidobacteriota > Terriglobia > Terriglobales > Acidobacteriaceae > Edaphobacter. The sequence continues at coordinate 88,748 of JBEPUJ010000004.1, read as the reverse complement.
TCAGCCTTCTCATCGCCATCGAGAAGCATCGTCAACTGTTGCGCCCGGGCATCGCACCCGATCTTCGTATTCAGCGCGGCGGCAGCAGCCAGATGGAAGACTTCGCCGATAAAACGCGCCTGCTCGGCATAGAACTCCGTAATCTCATATGCCCCGGCCGACCGCTCAATCAGCTTGCGCACTCCCGAAACCTCGCGCCGCACACAACGATCCGCCGCACTGGACGCCAGCAGTTGCAGACGGCCATCACGCGCCGCCGCAGCCCCGCCGCCGTCACTTCCCGCGCCTTCTTCGACCGCCTGAGCATCGTCCGGCGCCGCAACCTGCTGCCCGGCAGACTTCGGCGTCTCAAGCTGCGAGAGCGGAGCCCAGTTCATAGGCCGCCAGTACGTCTTCCCAACCCCATTCGGAATCGGGTTCAGGTCCTCCAGCTCGCGGACATCATCCTGCGACATCCAGCCCGTCGAGAGCGCCAGGTTGTAAGCTGCAAACCGGCTCGCCGTGTCGCCGCGCAGCATGGAAGCCATGGAGGCCTTCGCATAGAACCGCGTACTAGTAATCAGGTCGCGTTGAATCGCCTGCTCCCAAAGAATCGCCATGGGAAGCACCGATTGCACCGCATTCATAATGTTGAACTGCTCGACGCTGGCATAGGTTGCAGCCCTGCCCGTATCGACACCGACCAGGTGCGGCAGCACATTGAAGATCGAGCAGATGCGCACATCAGAGGCTTTCATCGCCTCCAGGAGCTGCATGTCGATGGGCTTGACGCTCAATTCTTTGATATCGAGCCCAGCAGGAAGCACCAGCGGACGTCCGCGATTGACGCCAGTCTGCGCACGGCCCAGATTCTTACGGAATAATTCCTCGTCTTCCTTCGTTTTGAAGTTTGTTCCAACGATCGCCATGCTCGACTTGGCGTCATTTCTCAGAAATCGTGACTGGTAATCCTGCTGCGCGAGGGCCAGGCCTAGCGAATCCACCGCCATCGAGATTCGCGACTGGCCCACGTAGCCATCGTCGGAGAAGTCGCGCAGGTGAAACACTTCATCCTGCATCAGCACTTCAGTATTTCCGGTCAGCGGATCGTTGTATTTGTATCGCAGCCGTCCCGAATCCTTCAGGACCTCTACCGTTACCCGGTCCGGATGCATCGGCAGGAGCTGATCGACGGGACCGCGCGGGCCGGGAATCTTCTGCGCAAAGGCATTGCCGCGCAGCTCGACGTGGCTCTGCATCATCGTTTTGAACTCGAACGCCGTCTGGTAATTGTTCGGCCTCGAATACAAAATGTCGTAAAGCGGGTGATCGGTGACGACGCGGCGGCCGCCGCCGGCCATGTCGGTATAAACCTTGAATGGCAGCGTCGCAAGTTGCCGCGACTTCGCCGACACGCAGGCTAACACCACGGCGAGACGCTTCACCGTCTCCGGCGTGATACGCATCCCGCTGGCGGAGTGCTTCCCGCCGGCAGGCTCATACCAAAAGTCATCCCAAGGCGCAGGAGCTCCGCCAACGTCGGCGCGGAAGCTAAAGAAACCGCGGCTTATGCTTTCGATCAGGCTCAACGCATTCTCCGGACATCTTCTACGTCATACGCACAAAAGAACGCGCCGGCGGCCAGCACAGCACCCCCGAAGATAAACCCCAGCGGCTCCCAGGCCATCCACAGCCCATACATGCAAACCGCAACGCCCACAACCACCAAACCTGCGCAAACAACCTTCCCAACCGCCATCGACTTAGATCTCATAGCACTCCCACATACGGCGACGTGAAGTTTCCGCCGCTGTCGAGCATGGCTCGATTCATTGCGTTGAACAGCGCACTGGCCGGGTCAATCTTGCTTGCCGAATTTTCCTTACGAGGAAAAACATTGTCGTTCGCGTCTGGCTTTACCATCACGTTGCCGATTGCCCATGCCAGCACCGGATCGCCAGTGTGATGGAGACGCTTGGCTAACACTGCTGCTTCAACCTCACGCATCGCCGGATCAAGATATTTCCAGGTCTGCGGGATATCTATTAGCCGATCTTCCCCATCGGAATCTTGTCCGATCTGCTGCCGCAGATTCTGCTGCATCTGCAGCGCCTGATGTGGGTCAAATACCAGGTAGTCGTAGTTGTAGATTTCCAGATCTGCTTCTACTTCCTTCTGCACTTCCGGCAGCAGGATTTCCACGCCTTCATGGCCGACCATCTTATCTTCTGCAACCCAACGCTCATAGTGGTCATGCTTACCATCGTTCGCCCGCTCAAGCGGAACGTAATGCTTCGCAAAAAGGTAATAGTGCTTTGCGGACCCAATCATCCGCGTAAACACCTTGCATCGCGACGTAAGGTCAACCCGCGCGCCCAGATCAAAGCCCTCAACACACGGATCGTGCAAAAACTCCTCGATCGAAAGCGATGGGTCCGCACATGCCTTCCAGGCTTCGCGATTCATCCATGGATCACGGCCATTCACCCACAAGTTCAGGTGCTTCACCTTGAAAGAATTTTGACGACTGGCCCTCTGAATCGCGGAAGCATGATCAGCCTTGATGCGATCTTCAAGAACGCTAACTCCAAAGTTAGGATTCGCCTCCTGGATTGCCTCAACGGTCATCCAGTAAGGAACTTCCTTACCATCAGCATTTTTTACCAGCTTATCGGGCTCGTCAATCGTGTAGATAATACCGAACAGACGCTCGTTTATCAGCGTTCCGTCCAGAATCCTTTGCAAACTATCCCATAGCTCCTTACATGGACTCTCTGTGTCGAAGCCAGCAGTGGAGATCACCAGTTGCAGTGGCTGCTCCCGCGCCATCATGCCCGTCTTCGCCGTCTCATACTGCTCAAATGTCGGCTGCTCATGGAACTCGTCATGGATGAAGCAATGCGGCGAAGGGCCATCACCAGGATTGCCAATTACTTTTTCAAACTTACTACCCTCGTCCAACACATACATCGAGAGCTTGCCGATCGTAATCCCGAACCACTCCTTGAAACCCTCAGCACGCCGAACCATCTTGGCGGCCGGACTATACACCTCGTCTGCCTGGTCGCGATTCGTCGCACCCGCATAAACCTCTGCACCAGGCTCACCGTCTGCCACAAACATCTCAATGCCAATGCCGGCCGCAATCACAGTCTTACCGTTCTTACGCGGGACAAAAATATTTGCTTCGGTATACCGCCGCAGCCCACTCGACTTCAGTACCCAGCCGAATATGCTGCATATTAGAAATGCCTGCCATGGTTCCAGGCGGATCATCTGTCCGCCACGCGCCCACCCACCCTTGACGTGAGGGAAGCGCTCAATAAAGCTGCAAGCTTTGCCTGCCTTGACCGCATCGAACTTGTACTCGAAATCCTTCCCGCGTGCCCGCACCAGGTCGTCCAAGTGACGTTGACACGCCAGCCGCGCCCACTTGCACGCTAGTATCTGGCCCGAGACGACACTGCGGCAGTACTGCGTTGCCCGTTCGGAAAAGTCCTGCCAACACTTCCGCTTCGCCAGCTCTCGAGCAAGATTCGCCTTCGTCTTCTTAGCCAACGTATTCGCCCCAGCCCGATCCGGGTCTCGACTGCGATCCTTCTCGCTCTGGAACTCGTACTGCACCCGCAACACGCGGGCTCGAGATAGGTGTCTGACCCATCGCAGTAAGGTTCGCCGTCACCTGCGCGAAATCCCCCGATGTAGCCTTTCCCGTACCCATACTCGCCAGCCGAATCTTATACATCAGGTAGCAAGTGTTCTCAACAAGAAGCCGATGCGAAATATTGAGCACGCGGAGAACATCTTGCGCGACGACCTGCTCCCAGATACCGAGTAACGCGGCTGAGCGCGAACTGATAGCAGCTTTCTCAACCCACTCCTTTGGTGGATCCCCAACGCCCGGCTTGATTCCCAGTTGAGACTCTCGCGCCTTCTTGCGCGCAGGATTCTTACGGAACGCGCCAGATAATTCCAGAACCCGCGCCGGTTTGAATGGTCGAGCCATAAAGTTTCCTTCAGGATGCCGATTGCCGACCACTACAGCCCCTTGGCGGCACTCGCACGCCGTTCACCCCTTCAAAAGCGGCGGCAAAACATCAACTCAAACTCAAAAAACTTCCCATTATGTGGAAGCAAAAATCAACCTATGGAACGGTCTACAGCCGCGTCGATCCTAGAGATTTGACCCGCCCCACCCCTGTCATGCAAGCCCTCTGTTTTCAATGCGTTGGCCTTCAATGATCAACCATGCCCAAAGCCGCCATCTTCCGTCGCCGTCTTCCGCGAGTGACAGTCCTTACACAATCCCTGCCAATTCGTAGGGTCCCAGAACAGCGTCATATCGCCCTTATGCGGCACGATATGGTCGAGCTCATTGGCCACGGCAACCCTGATGCCATGCACTCCAAACGGATCAGCACACAGCGGATGTCGAGCCAGATACCCAATGCGAACCTTCTGCCATCGCCGACCATAGCCACGCTCACACGCGCTTGGCCGTGCCTGCTCTGCCAGTGCTGCCGGACTCTTCGGTTTGCATGCATTGCAGTAGCCGCGCTCGACCAGAGCAGCACACCCAGGCCGAGCGCATGGCCGCTTCGCCATCAGGCAGTCGCAGTCGCAGGCAACGCCGGCACAGTATGCACGTTGAGGATCGCGACCACAGCATCGATGAGCTGCTGCACATAGGCCGTGTCTGCCGTGATGCCCTCTTGCTTCAGCAGAGCGATCACTGCCTGCTCCGTCAGCAACAGAACCTCAGCAGCCTTCTGCGGCCCGGTTCCATTCTGCAGGTTGGCCGCAGCGTACTTCTGCTCCACCTGGATCGCAGCCGTCTGGATCAGCGTCAATGCATCGGCCACGCCTTGAGCCGCAGGAGCAGCCGCCGGAAACAGGAGGCCGACCAGCTTCACTACCGGAACCGCATACTGCACGGCCCAGCCCAACCCCTTCAAAAAGTCTTTTCCAATTGCCTTCAGAAACCCGCCAAATGACATTCCATCCTCCACTGCTTTCGCAGACGTACTTACTTCAAAGGCTCGAAACCCATCGTTCCGAACTACAAACTCTGCCGCCGCAGTCACCGGAGCCGCCGTTGCAGCCCCGGCCTTGCGTGAAAACATTTTGAAAGGATTCGGAATATGGATAATCACTTCGCATCCTTGGTCGCCGTTGCATCCGGCGCAATCGAAACTTGCTCAGTCGTCTCTTTCACTTCGACCGTGCGCTTGATCCCCAAAGCATCCTGAACGACGGGATTGTGCAGGATCGTCCACACCGCAACCAGCGTCGACACAATCGGCGCCAGACTATGGTGAGCATTCAGGAAAGCCGTCAGCGGAGCGTTCACTGCCGGAATCGTCGCCAATCCGCCGAGCGAAAGAAACCCGACAACCAGAGCCTTCGTGCTGATCTTCAGCTTCGAGGTATCAATCGTCATCACTCGCCTCATCCCTCATTCAGAAGTTTGAAGAACCTACGCTTGGGAACGGATTGAACATCATCCACCTTCGGCCTACGTCTCGAAGGACGATTCCATTTGCTCACCTTCGGTACATAGTCCAAATCTTCGGTCCAGCCCGCAGCGATAAGAGACACTCCTGTTTCACTGAGCAGGATGAAGCTTTGAATCTCTATAAATCCCATTGCCCGCGCTGCACGGGCACAAGCCGCATACAGCTTCGAGCACGCGTTTTCATGACCGTTCGTGACTAACCTATCGATCTCGCCGATGAGGTACTGATCAGTCATGCGAGCTTTTGGCCGTCCAAAGATGGCCGCGCCAACAATAGCTCCATCTGCCTCCACAGCAATCGACCAGCGGTGGCCAACCACCAAACCATGGTGCCGATGCCAATATCCGACGAGCGCATTCGCTTGCTTGAGCGTAATCGGCCTGATCCTCAGCTTTGACATGGTGCTATTTGCCTCGCACTTCCTTCATCAACCGCACATCATCAGCAACGCGATTCGAAACCTGCTCTGCCCACTGCGAATCCAGCATCTCCACGATCGCAGCCGTCCAGTCCCGCGCCTTGATCGCCTTCGCGAACTTGCGAAACTCCTGAAAGCCGCCCCAGCCCAGATTGAAGATCATGTCGCAGATCACCGCCGCAACGTTATCCGGGTACTGATCGAACTCGGGAAAATTCAGCTTTCCCGATGCGACGACAATTGCGAACTGACGGTCGAAGAGCTCATCGGCCTGCTCCTGCGACAGTTCGAGACTGCCCGCGCAGAGACCGACATAATTCAAACCAATGAAGCTGAACAGCGACCGCGCCGCATTCGTCTCCAGGTTGCAGCCATACCCAATCGTCAACACACCGCGCGAATCGCGATACGCCTTCAGTCGCAATCCCTCATGGCCCCTGATCAGACTCTTTGCCTGTTCGCTATTCATGCCAGCCTTTACTTTCCCGATATCAACGCGTGAATCAGACCGATCAGCGCGTTCATCCCGCCGCCCATCGCGCCGCCGATCGCAGCAGCTGCTATTGCATAGGCCTTCCAGCGAATGCGATCTGTTTCCAGAGACGCAAGCCGTAAGTCGTGATTTGCCACCGCATTCTCCACAATTGGCAAACGACCATGCTTCGTCTCTTCATCCGCGCCGCCGAGTAGCTGAATGTTCATGTGCTCCTGGCTTCGTTGCACATTCGAAACCTTGGCATCCACCCGTCCAACACTCTCATCGAGCTTGCCGAGTTGCTGCAGAATCACTGTAGTTTCCAATGTCTGCACCTGTTCTCCTTCGACAATATGGTCGAGACTTCCTTGAGGGCGCACTAGCGGCAAGATTCACTCCTTTTATCCAGCAACCAGGCGAGCCTCGCCAAAGGCATTCACCTTTTCGGTAACACGCTCGATTGCATCTTCCGTAGGAGGGCGTCCATTGCGACGCCGATAACATTTTCCCGCGAGCAGCTGCTCCTCCGTCAACGTCCCCTCCGGCCAAAGCCGATTCAGCCGCTGATCTTCGGTGAGCTTCTCCGTATGCGATCTACCGTCCTTGAAGTGGCGTCCCGCATAAAGCATCATCTCCGCCGCAGTAATTGCGCCGGAAGCTGGCAATTCGACATAGTCTTTAGGAGCTGTTGACGCGTCGCACATCTGATAGCCGACACAGTCGTCGTCAATGTAGCAGTACTGTAAGGTGCCATTCGCGATGCCGCTTTCACCCGATGCGTAGGAGATACGCTTCGCGATCCTCAGGCCGAGGACCTCTGTTGCATGAAAGAGTAGACATTCCTGCTCTGTGCTGCGCTGTTTGATTCGTGCCATAACTTTTATGGCGAACGAACGATGCTGTACTGAACCGGTGAAGCGCCTTGGCGGGCAGGCAAAACCGGTAGCAGTCGAGTGCTACCGGTTGAGGAGGATCCTACGTCGCCTGGCTTCCTACCAGCCGTTGTTCGAAGACGGCTGATCGAAACTTTACATCTGCCCTACTTCGCGGGGCCATGCTCGTAGACTCAGAGCGCGCTGCATTCGCAGACTGATTCGGCACGCATGCCAAAGACAACATGTCACACTGAATTTCAAATTGCAAATCAAGAATTCAAATTGCACCATTCCATGTGAAAAGAAACCGCTGAAAAAAATGTAGCAACTACTACAATCTTCCCATCTGACGCGGCTTCCGCGCATTCGCTCGAAATATTCATCTCCACCCAATGCGCGCTATAAATTCGCCGGTCGCCATTTCGAAATATTTGAAAAGATTTCAAATACCAGCTCGCCGACTTAGCCAAATTCTTACCATTGCATGCCGACCCTCGGGTCTGGACGCCGCCGCTCCCGCTCGACTCTTGCCTCATCCACCGGCCAGCGCTTTTCATCCAGCCAGTACCCTTCGCCAAAGAACTTCCTCGGACCGATTGTGTGACGCATGTACTGCGCATCCGCCGACCAGCGCTTCCAGCTTGCGACCATCATCATCCGCGTCTCCACCGGCGACATCCGTTCGCGCTGCTGCTGCATCCGCATGGCGTCCACAAAGACCCGCAGTATTCGCGGATTCGATACGCCGCACTCCAGCATCGCCGTCTCCGCCTCCGATCGCAGCGCAACGTCGCCGCTGGCCGTTCCGCCCACTTTCGCGTGGAACGGTTTGTTCCCCGTGGAACTATGCCCAGCCTCATGCTCAGCCCTATGCGCCGCACCATGCCCAGCCCCATGCGTCGGAATGCGATCCACCGTGCCCCCACGCAGTGGGGGTTGGGGGGTAGTTTCTTCTGGCTCTGGCTCTGGCACAGGCTCTGGTAGTGCCTTTTTGCAACTCTCCGTGCTCGTCCGTGCGCACGCTGAAGGTCGTTCCGCGCTCTCATCACTTACTTCCGTGGCTTGTCCGAAGCCTTCAGCGGGTCCGCCGCCATTCCCGGGATCGCCGGTTTCCTCATCTTTAGCGGGTTCGCCGCCATCCATGCTGCGCAGGTTAGGGTCCGCCGCCTGCTCTATGCTCGCTGCATTAAAGTGGTGAAGCTTGTTCAGCCGGTCGCGCTCTTCCTTCGACAGCTTGCGCATCCGAGGGGCCGCCCCGTTTGCATAGCATCGTCCGGCGCGCGCCAGCTTGTTGTCGGTCGTGTCGTCGCTGTGTATATGCCAGTCATGCACGATCAGCCGGTGCTTCGGATGCCGGTCCAGGTAGACAGCATAGACCATCGCCTCGATCAACACAGCAGGATCGCCGCTGTAAAGGATCTCCATCGCGATATCGTCATCCGTAAGCCGCCCGATATCCCCTGCCGGAGCCTGTGCCGCGCCGACGTTCCAGAGCGCCTCCATCAGCCCCAGGGCGAAGCAGGGATCAATCCCCAGCTTCATCGCCAGCCGCCGCGTCTTCCGATGCGTCAATGTCCCACGTAATGCCATCAGCAAGCCCTATTTCTTTGTCTTACGCTCTGCATGAAAACCCTTCATTGGAGGAGGTGCAGCCATACGACTGAATGGAGCACAGGGATGGCCAGCGGGCGCGCAGCAAGCGGGACAAGCAACTCCTATTGCAGCCTTAGCCATTCTTCTCACCCTCCCCGGATTCAAGATCGCTTACATATTCAGCGAATGCGATGGATGCCTTCTTGAGTCGGGCGCGGGCTTGTTCTGCTGCGACCGCTGCATCTTGAACGTCCTCGTGGAGCGACCGCAATCTGTTTGCCTGTTGCTCTATCATTTGGTGTCCTTCCCCTCTACCGCTTCCTTTACTACATCTAGGAGCCGCTCTAATAGAGGTGCGTAATCCTTACGAGCAGTTCTCACCCCCCAAGAGTGTCCGAATACCAGCACTAATACTGTCCAAATAGCTACATGCCAAATCACAGTTTTACCTCCATCGCATCTAACCTAGCCTCCAACTGGTCGCGCTCGGCCTCAGCCTCGGTTGTACGTTTCATCCAAAATCTGACTAGATCATCGGAGGCAGCCAACTCGCGCTTCATCTCGTTCTCAAGCTCCCCGATGCGAGATAGTGCGGAGAGGAGTTCGCGCTTCTGCTGGAAGAACCGCATGTACACGTCGCTATCAGCGTCCTCGCTGGCATACTGCTGGGCGTTTCTGCAGTCTTCTGCCGTCAGATCCAGCGCTAGCAGTGCAGGACGTTCCTGCTCAAGCGTAGTCGGCTTCGATCCCTCACGTTCTAGACGGAACCGCTTATAAGCCTCCGCGTGTTGCATCCTCCCCATGATTCTGAGGAGGTCTATTCTCAATATAAGGGCCATCTGATCTGGAGCATGGGGATCAGCTCTATCCCCGGCGAAATTCAGTCGCAGTTCTGAACGACGACCAGCGTCCGGAGAGCCATCGTTATGCCAATTCCACTCTTCGGCAGTCTGCGGATGTCGCTTCCATCCGTCATTTTCCTCCCAGTGTGCTGGCGGCTTGTCGCTTGCTCGTTCACTATTTTCTGATAGATAGAGGGGCAGAGAGTCGGAGCCAGATTCTTCGGCAGTGAGGGGCCGGATCATATGTTCGGCGGCACAATTTTTGCGATCCCATCTGTAAAACCAGCCATCGTCCCAGATGACCTCTAATATCCGAAACGGCATCGCTTTCTTAGTGCTGGTCATCACAACAATTTGATCCAGCGAAAACTTGGGAGTAGGTCGTTCCTGCTCATCCCCACTTTGGAAACCTTGCTTGCTATTCATCTCGTCCCTTTCGCACCGCACAAACACTTCGCTGTCCGCTTGCCGCTAAACTCCGCCCACGCCTGGCGATTGCATTCATGCTCCGCGCAGAACGTATGCCCATGAATCTCCGTCGCCTTGAACGTATGACCGTCAAACACCCAGCCCAGCCGCCGGCCAGTAATCTCGCGGCCACAGTTACAGCACGTCGCGCCCTCTTCAACCGCCATCGCTCTCCGCCTCTCCAAAATCAAATCCACCCTGCCCCCGCGGAGCCTCCCGCGTGAAAGGCGCTGGCTTCCCGCACGCCTCACACACCGGAGTCCCCGCCGCCACCGTCATCTGCGCCTTGCCGCACTGGCACGTCCACCACTTCGCCTTCATGCCAACATCTCCCCGCCCAGTTCCATCGAAGGGTGAGTGACCGCCAGGCAAACCCCCGGCCGCGACGTACACCCGCCGGCATGTTTCGCGTTGCCACACCCGCGAGTGCAGATATTCGGCACCAGCTCACGAGCGCAGCCAGCGCAAACCCTCTTCCCCTTGACCAGCAGGACCAGCAGGACCGCCTTGACGTTCAGTCGATGCCCCGCCGTACACACCTCGCAATAGTCAATCAAACAGTTCATGCCGTCGCCTCTTCTGTGATTTCATGGACCAACGCGAGACCTTGCTGCGGGCGCCGCTTTTCCGCAGCGGGGTTGAACCATAAGCATTCGACCCTAAGCCGCGCGCCATCCGCCATCGTCTGACGTTCGACCGGAAACCACTCCCGATATAGATCGTCATAGAGTGGGCTACTGTAGCCGCTGAGCATCACCATGCCACATAGTCCATGCAGCGTCTCAGCCAGGGAGATATGGTCATCGTCGGTCAGCTCGTGCGCATAACCGTGGGTCACGCCACTGCGCCCCGCCAGCGAGCTCCTCGTCGATGTCACATATGGCGGATCGACATAGAATAGCGTCGTCTTCGTATCCATACGAAGCATCACTTCGGTCGCATCGCGATTCTCGATCACGACACCACGAAGCCGCTCGACAAAGTCGGCAACGCTCAGCGGCCAACTTGCCCATGCTTCCGACGGCAGCGCACGGTTATCCGTCAACTTCGAGCGAAAGCCAGTCCTACAGGTTCTCGTTATCGAATCCGTGCCATGGCCCATGAATGACCGCATGATGGCGAAGCAAGCCCATTCGATATCATCGGCCGGCGCCGTATAGGTCAGGTCGAACTCATCGCGCGCAAATGGTGTCAGAAAAATCCGCCGGCACAATGTCTCGGCCTTCACTGGATCCTGCAACACGCGAAAGACGTTGACCACCATCCCATCAAGATCGTTGTAGACCTCGGCCGAGACACGATCTTTCCGCATCAACACACTTCCTCCACCGCCAAAAGCTTCGACGTACACCTGATGCGCCGGCATGTGATCGATAATCCACGGTGCCATCAACCACTTGCCGCCGTGATATCGCAAAACGGGTCTCTTGACTGTCATGCCGCTCCAAACTCCTTTACCTTGCGCCGTGCGGCCTTTTCGAGCGCCTTTGCCCTTGCCGCCTCCCGCTCCGCCGCGAGTTGCTCGCGCATCGGATCGAGGATGCAGCTCACCATGTCCACCGCAGCCGACGGCGCGATCTGGCCATCGACGGCGAACGAGAAGTCCTCGGCCCGCACCACCAGCACCAACAGAGCGCCGCACCCCTTGCGCACCCATTCCGCCGATGCATCCATCGAGTGCTTACTCGACCTATCCCAACCCTTATTCGCCATCACGCCCCTGCCTCACACTTGTCATCCTTCGCTGCAAGCGGAGGACCTGTTGTGTCTTCCTACCCGGTCGCGTTGCAAACTTCTCCGCCCGCGCCAGCTCCGCCCGCAACGATTGCAGCCGCGCAATCCATTTGCCCACGTCGCCCACTTCCAGAAACGGCGGGCCGGCAATCTCATCCGCCAGTCGGCTCCGAACTACTTCCACGGAACGTTTCATGCCTATTTCCCTGTCTGTTCGCGGATGTAGTCAATAACGGTCACATCATCATCGGCGGCCGACACGGGGATAGATATTCTCGCGGCGTCCGGGTTATGAAAGTGCGAGTTCACCAGCCGACGCGCCGAACACAACGCCTCTTCCTTGCTAACGGGGCGCCCACGCAGCTTCATAGTCAGGGTTGGTTCATCCTTAGTGCTCTCGTAGTGTTCGTCCAGCATCGCCAGAGCCTTGCGCAGCATGATCCGAAGATCCCGCTTGCCCCAGAAAGTCACCGCAGCCGAATCGTCGTCGCCTGGTCTATGGATAAATAGACCGCTAACATTTTGTGTCCCCACGTCGGCAGGGTTGTGAACCGTTAAGTTTGGAATCGTGCAGGGCAACTCCAGATAGAACCGCAGTGCCGTGAATTCATGGCCTTCAACTTCTTTGGTGATGATCTCGATTCGATCCGTCATCTCTTCCGCATAAATATTGACCCTCATCTACTTCTCCTTTACCGCCGTGATATAAACCAAAGCTCCATCGGCCGCATACGAAGTGCTCCGCCGAAACTCCCGGCCGCCCGCGATCGTCAGCGTCTCCACCGTCTCGGCGACCACTTCGGCCAGTATGGTCCGGCCCGGCCAGCCGCCGTGATGGAACTCAACCGAATCTCCAACATGCACGTTTTCAAGCATCTGCAACCCCCAAATCCTGCCGTTTCAGGCACATAAAGTTACCCACAACCAGCCTCTTTACTTTCGCCTTTACTTCGCCATAGCATAGGCGTCCATGAGCTTCTATTTCACGTCCAAGCCATTCACGAAACCGCCCATCCGATACCACCGGGCGCTGCTGAACTTCCAGGCCTACAGCGGTCTCTGGAGCGTCCACTTTATCGACGCCGACTGCCGCACACCGATCGGAAAGAAGACGCGCTACATCGATTTCGTCTCGCTCGACGATCTCCGCGCCTTCGTTGTGCGCTGCAACCCCGACGCCGGCACCCTCGACGAGTTCGAGCACGATATCCGCGCATGGGGCCGAGGCAGCATCTACGTCAACCTCACCGACGAGCAACATGGGAAGCTGCAATAAAGTCATACCTGGACCTCCGGGAACTGCCTGACCCGCAGGTCCTCCGGCCATTCGGACATATCTCCGCCCTTTTTATCTGCAAGCGATATCGTTGAATCGATCTCCAAACTCTTGAACGAGAATTTGAATCCGGGCCGCGATTCAGAATGACTCGTCTCCCGATGAATGTATGGCTTTGCCCCGAACTGCTTCACAAAGCAAGCCACCCCAGCCGCCGCGCACTGCTCTACCGTCGATCGCGCCCACTCGATATTGAAAGGACGCGCGCATGGTCCGCTCTCCCCGCCGACGATGATCCAGTCGAGCATTCGCAGGCCGTCATATTCATCTGTGGATCCTGCGATCATTCGGCCATTTCGACTGACCGGCGGCAATTGCCTCACACGACGAGGATGCGGACTCCAATCATCCCACTTTGCCCAACGGAAGGTGACTGGCCCAAGCGCAGGTTCATAGCTCACGAACCGAACTGCCGCCGGCGTCTGCAACAGCAGCGGAATCCGCTCATCCGCCGTCGTCTGATTCTCCACCGAGACGCCAAGCCAGACATTCGACAGCGGCCTATAGATGTCGACGTCGAAGCGGTAACCTTCCTCGGGATCAATCTTCTCCGCCTCATCAAAAACCCTACGAATCGAATAGCGCGGGTTGTTCTCGCTCCAATATGCCCGCATCCGTTCCGGGCGCTTCGTGAGCACCTGAAATGTGTGCTGCGGGCAGAGCGCCATCACCGCGAAGATCCGGTCGAGCATCTCGTCGGTCACGTTCTCATGGAACAAGTCCGACATGGAGTTCACGAAGATCCGGCGCGGGCGCTCTCGCGTAACAGATACAGTTCCATCCTTGTGATCTTTTCGTCGTAATTCACCTTCGCCGCCCCGAATACCTGTAAGTACCGGCTTCCACCGCAGCGGATCGAGCAGATGCTCCTCGACGAAGCGGATGCTTCCATTCCATCCCAGACCTCGGCCGTCCTTGCCGATGTGCACCAACCCCTCATACGGCAGGCCTGCGCCGGAGAACCTGTTGGCCACCTTCTCCGCATAGCAGTTGCGGCAGCCGTCGCTCACCTTCGAGCACCCGCGAATAGGATTCCATGTTGCATCCGTCCACTCGATATTCGATTTACCGGCCATTCGACACCCCGGCTACCACAATCCCCGAGGCCTGCGCGAACTTCGCCTCGACCATATCCACCCGCAGCTTCAGGTTGTCGCCGCGATACACCGCCATCTCGTACTTCACTTCGAGCTCCGCGACCTGGGTCCGCTTCTCGTCATAGAGCTTCGTCATCGCCGCGGCACTGCACTGCGCCGCCACCAACTGACCATTGACCCGGTCGAACTCGCGCTGGAGCTGTAACCCGGCGTCGCCCTCGGCGGAGTGGCCATCGACGAGGAGGCCGTCTTCATCCTGCTTATCGATCGCCGCCATCACCCGCCCATTCCATGCGATCAGCGCGTCCAGCTTCTCCGGCTCCGAATACTGCGTCTCTTCCGCCATCACGCCACCATCACCTTTCCCTCGCCAGGCTCGAACACTGGAGGCAGCAGCTCCCGATGCGATCCCCTCGGCCCACGCTTGCGCGCCATCAGCGTTCGCATCGTTACCCGCAGAAACTCCACACTCGGCGGAAAAGTCGGAATGCGATGCACCGCCGGAGCCACCGACTCTGGAAGCACTTTCATGGTGTCGTAGATCCGGATAGCGAAGTACCGCCCGGTCTGAATCCGCTCCAGCTTTTCGGCAATACGTCGGAACTGACGCCAGCTAGACGCCATAGACCCCGGCAACAGCAGCACCAAGTCGAACTCCTCCATAGCGCACATGCACACCAGCTGGTCTAGCTCACCATACGCAACGCGATATCTCCACGTTTCCATCTGGAAGATCAGGACGTTGCGCGTGATCTCGTTCGCGCAATAAAGCAGAATCGATTTCTTCGGTCTCATTGCTTGACTCTCACTTTCTTCCAACTCTTCGGCACCTTCACAAACCCTCGATCCTCGCGCCACTTCCGCATGTACTCCGCATGATGGAGCGGGCACATCCTCTGCCCGGCCCTGCGTGGAATCGTGCAGCCATCCACGCCACACTCGAACTTTCGCGGCTTGTACTTCATCGCGCCCTCCAGCTACTCTTCCTTGACCGGATCGACGCGATAGCACCAAAACTCCGCACCGACGCGGCGCGAGACGACATCGACGCCTGCCTTCTTCGCCTTCACCTTCAAATGCCGTCCCGTATGGCTGGCATGATCCACATCGCGGCACTTGACCTTGAGCGCCGTTCCATACGGCGTCGCCATCAGCCGAAGCCACAGCGCTCCCATGCGGCCAAGTACCCGGGCTTGGCCCGACGGCACCGTTTCTACCGGAACCTCTTCACACACCAGCACATCCATCTCGCACTCCTCAGACTTCACAACCTCAACCTTCGCCTTCACCAGTTCCACAACGGTCGCGGCGAGGGAAACACGCGTCGCGCTTCCCCGGCCACCGTGCCCCTTGCACATTCCGCGATGCTTCGGCCTGCCACATCCCCGGCGGCACGGCTCCAGGTCAGGCAACGCCGAGACCGACGTCTCCGTATTGCCGATGGTCTCGGCCGCAGCATCGACACTGCTCCGGCTGGCCGTCAGCGCATGGCTCGCGCACATCGGATCGCCATCGATGACGACAACGGCATTCACGTCCCGACCCAGCTCGCCGCAGGGGATGCAGTATTGGTTGCGCGCCATCGTCTACTCCCCAACCTTTACGTATCCCAGCCCGGCGAGGATCTGGTCGAGCGCCGTCGCCACATGTTCCAGGCTCACGCCAACCAAATTGCCCGGACGCTGCGCCATGATTCCTTGCGTGGGCCGCACCCTCAGGTTCTCGGCGAAGTCGAACAGCGCGTCCACAATCGGCTCCTGCGCGTCATGCGCATAACGTACAGTCGTCGAGACCGGTGCGTTCTTCCGCCGGATCGGAGCATCGACCCGCAGTTGACGCACATTGATCCACCGTTCCTTTCGAGGCCGCTTGCCAATCCGCGCCGCAGGAGCAACCAGCATCTTCGATGACCCATGCAGGTAATGCCGCTCCTGCACTACCAGGCCGCTGAACCCCGACACCAGCGACGAGACATGCATCCCGCGGCGGATCAGGCTCGTATTCTCGAAATTCATTCGAACGTTCACGTTCATCGTTTCCACGCTTGCCATAAATCCTCCAACCAACCTTTGTCATCCTTCCGCGCAGCGGGAGGATCTGCGTTTACACTTCTCTTTCGGTATGACGGAGCGGCGTTGCTTACGCCCACACCTGCTAGCCAGAAGGTCCCCGGACCGCATCCGGAATCTCTCCGCCACACCTTCTCCCGCGACCCAGCGCTAGTGGTGCCAGCGGGAAAACCTAAGCAATGATCGTTGTGCCCTCGGGAAGGTTATTTTTCAGCCACGTCCGCACCATCAGAGCGGTATCCGTCTTCCAGCGACCGGCATCGACAGGGATGAGCGCGACATGAGGCAGAGCGTCTTTCTGCGCCCTGAAGCGCAGCAGGAAGTCCGACTCCACCGGATCAACCTCGCGGAAGGTCCGATAGGGACGGAGCGAGACGCGCGGCGACAACTCCACTTCGCCACGAGTGACGCCACCCTCCGAGATCGTCACCTTCTGCGAATAACCGTCATCCGCAACCTGCACCGAGTTGCCAGCCGTGAGACTGGAGCAGAGCTTGAGCATGTTGGTGTAATGACCGTCGATCGGCATGAAGCCAGCCTGGGCAGTGATCAGGAACGTCTCCGGATCGAGATACTCGCCAAACCGAAACAGGTTGACCTCCGTCGACTTCGCCCTCGCCCACACATGCCGCCGACCCCACTCATCCGACTTCAGCGAGACCAGGGCAACACTATCGAAGCTCTCGACCTGCACCGCAGAAGGACCCAGATCGGTAAACCCATCCACGTTCGCACTGAACGCAGCCACAAGCCCGCTCAGTGTCGTAAGCGACAACATCGGAGTCGCCACCGGAGCAATGGGAAGTATAGGCGGAACACGATCGCCCAACGTCCCATCCTGCTTCACCGCAAACGGCTCACCGTGAACTGCAACCGTTACTGGACGGTCAGGCTTATTCAGTGATTTGAACCAATCTAAAACGCCGACAAAATCCATAATCTTTCCTCTTCTACTTCAAGATGACCGCCGAAGCGGGTACAAAAAAACAAACAAAAAGTCTTAGCCGTTTTGCATTACTTTCCTGCGGTTTTGAACTCGATCGGCTTCGGCGCTTCCTTTGGCTTCGGAGGCGTGAAGACGATGCTTCGTTGACGAGGATCGGTGAGCAACCCATAGAGCTTGCCGGTCTCGCCATCCTTGCCGACGTAGAACACGTCTGTGACCGGGAGTGGCTGCGCCAGGCTCGAATCGCAGCTAAACTCCGACGCGATCTTGATCCGCGCATCGTCCGGCTTCAACTTGACCTTCAGCGTGATCGTCCGACTCGTCGTCGCCGGAGTGTCCAGGTCGTAGATGTTGTCGAGGCACTTCTGCAATTCTTTTTCGAAGGCGTCGATGATCGCCCCCTTGCAGAGGTTCCCTATGTTGATCGTGATAGGCTCTTCGAACTCCGTCACATCATTTCCGTCTTGCACCATACATCCTCCTCTTTCCGGCAAACTCTCTACGTGTTTCGTTCTTCAAGCTCTCGTAGCGCTTCTTCAACCTGGTCGAAGAACATACTGCCCACCAACTCCGTCAGTAGCACAGCAATCGACCAATGCGCGTGATGCCACACATATCCCAAAAGGAACAAATAAACGAAGAACCGTAACGTAAATTTCATCGTCAACAGCTTCATCACGACCTCCAGCAGTCCTAAGTAACAGCCCGCGCCAGCATCCCATACAGCAGCAACGCCGCCGCCAGCACAACCCATTCGAGCAACTTCTTCCGCGTAATCACTGGAAGAGCATCCGGGCGACCGCATGTCCGCCAATCCAGCACAAGATGACGACCACAATCCCGGCCGCCGCAATCAGAGAGAGAGTTATCCGTTGTGCAGCCCGACGCATCGGAACCACGCCAACGTCTTCCCGATCGAGTCCGGACCAATCGAACGCGATGCGATGGCGAGTTTCCTCAGGCTCAGCCTCTGCGTAGTCACGCATCAACTGCATGCACTCCTCGCAATAGCGACCATTGCGAACCAACGCGCCGCACTCTCCCTCGCACTTCTGCATCTTCAGAATCGAAATCGACATCACGCTCTCCCTTTCTGTTTGCGGTGACGCCGGCGAATCGCCTCGGCATCCTCGCGCCTCTTCCGCTTTGCGTCCCAGAAGGCGTTCCGGATCGGCGCAACCGCCTCGCGCCTGGTCCGCTCGGTCGCCCGCTTGCCCTTACGTTTCTCCGCCATCACGGCAACAATGCACTTCGGGTTCGTGCAGACATCCATCTCCGCCGTGAGCCAGCCACACTCATCGCCGCAACCGATATTGCATCGGTTACCGGGAGCGCACTTGCAGATTCGGCAGATCTCGTTCATAAGCGGCAGCCTTTCTCCAGCAGCACCCGTTGCAGGCTGTACAACTCGTCAGCGCGCGGCACGGACAGACCCGACTCCCAGCGATAAATCGTGTTGCGATGGACGCCGCGCTCGCCGATCATCTCGCCCAATACCCGGGCACTTAGTTGCGACTTTCGCCGAGCCATGCGTAACCGTCTGCCCAACCGCGATGCATATCCGAGATTCATTGGCTTCTGCATGGCTATCGCCCTGCCTGGTCCGCGTGGAACTGGCGGCTGTTGTGCGCCAGCTCCACGAGCGTCGACTGATGTTCCGGGGAGGAAGTGGATGCGAAAGGGACTATATTCTGCTCAAGCACCGCCGTCGGGATGCCAATGCAGGCATTCACGCAGGCCGCGATGCGTCGAAGATAGGAGTAGCGTGACCGCCGAGGAATATCACTGTCGTCGATCAGCAAGACACGCAGACCTAAGACATTGCATAGGTTAACGCCAGACCATTTATCGTCCCGAACATGCCAGGGCTCGCCATAGCCCTCGCCTCCGCCCAACGCAATCGGCAACCCCTGCTCTCGGATCGCCTGTGCGACAAGCTCAGCTTTGGCGGCGGGGGAAGACTCCTCAGCCTCCCCCGCGCCCGGTTCAGCAGCAGCATCGCCGCCCGCGACAACTTCGGAAACTTCTTCCAGCGAGATATCGCCATGAAATGGGTGTCTGCATGGGCGCTGCTCAAACCCTGCCATAACCTCGCGCCGAACCTCCCGCGCGCCGCCGCACTGCGGGCAGAGCCCATTGGCATCGTGCTTCCGGCAGGTCACCAGACTGCAATTGCCGTCCGGATTCTTGACCGATCCGCAGGCATCGCAGATCCTGCTCAGCGGATAAAGGACGTGATCCCTGACAAAGTCGCGCTGGATCTTCCACCACGATCCGTTCGTCGGAATGCCGCCGGCATCCGCCAGCCGATCGCACGCAGCCAGGCAGGGCACACACGGACAGTTCGGATCAATTCCCCCAATAAGTTCAGGAATTGAATGATTTTCAGTAGGGGTTGAAGCAGTAAGACTGTGAGCAGGAACTGAATCTACCCTGCTCGCAACATCGGGTACACTTTCTGTAGTGGTTCGCATAGCGATCCTCGACGATCGGTTGCGACGACTCCCACTACATCTTGGCCCGGTAGCTCAGTTGCATAGAGCAGCGCACTCCTAACGCGAAGGTCGCAGGTTGGACTCCTGCCCGGGCCACCATAAAATCCCTATCAATACCAACGATTTAGGACACCGCCGTTGTCTTCTCGGCGGTGCGTTTTCACCTCCAGCTATATAAGAGGGAGTCGCCGTCGCCTGCCGTGATCAACTTGTCGTTGGGGTAGAGCGAGTCTACATTTTCCGGTGTGATCATCTGGTGCCGCACAAACGTGGCCGACGGAATCGCCTTTCCTTGCAGCTTATCCAGTGCCAGCGAGAGCACCGCTTCGCCGTAGCGCTCGGGGAAGTAGGCAACGGAACCCACCATGCGAGAGCCCGGCCTCCGCATCTCCCGCCGAGCCTCGATGCTGCTGTTCTGTCCCACGGCTAGGCAGTTCGCTCCTCGCCCTGCTTCCTCAAAGGCCTGGAGCGCTCCAAGGCAACTCGGGTCGTTCAACGCGCCGATCAGAACATGCTTCCCCTTGATATGTTGCAGGTAACGCCGGGTTACTTGGAGGCTGTTCTCGAAGCGGCCATTGCCGTTGATGAAGCGAACCCTCTGGTCTGGAATCTTGGGCAGAATCTCGCGGACGCCGGCGAGCACGCCGGTGAGCCTGGAGCGCGGCAGCGGGCCTGCCATGGTTAGCTCCAACAGAACAACCTCATCCACCTGGCCGCCCCATTCGCGAATAGCTGCGTGGGCCAGAGCGTGCCCGGCGAGCAGACCGGCGCGATAGTTGTTCGCGCCGTAATAATCCGCGCCGGGATGTGGGATCTCGATTGCAATGATGGGGATGCCTGCTTCAATGAGTTTGGAGGCAACGATGGACGCACTCTGCTGGTTGGTCTGAAACTCGATGACCAAGTCGACGCGTTCGCGAACAAACATCTCGGCATTGCGGACGGCAACGGTGGGACTGTAGCGATTGCTCAACTCCAACAAGTCCACGCCCGCCTCATAGGCTTGACTACGGATACTGTCCGAGACAAGGCGCGAGAAGGAGAACTCCTCGCTCTGTGAGGCATAGCCAATGCGGTAGCGGCTGCGCCTCCACTGCTCGCTGACAGCGCGGTATTGATTCTTGGCAGGCCGCTCCAGCATCCCTTGCTCCACCAGGGTCGCCAGCAGGCGGAATGCAGTCGTGCGGCTCAGATTCGTCTTGGCCACAATGTCGCTGAGCGTCAGGGGAGATTGGGAGCGCTGGAAACACTTGAGGATGTCACAGGCGCGCTGCACGGCTTGAATGCTGTACGCGGAGGACGTGCTGGAGGCATCCTTGCCCGGTTCGACTTTTACGCTCTTCTTCATCAGTTCGCTTCCTTTGCGCTCACATGCTAATACAGGATCGAATAAAAATTCCATGAAATGGAAGATGATTCAAAGATCTAAACTTCGCTAATCTTGTGATAGAACTTATTTTTTATCGTTATTCCCGAGGATAACGTTAGACTGCCCTCTAGATTATTCCGTATTATGAAATTTCATTGACCAGTAAAAAACACTGGCCTGCACCTCCGTGAACCCCCTAAGCTCCTCCTCGTACGCTGAATAGTCGAGGGAGAAAAAGTGGAGAGCGCGGTCACAAAGCTTCGCGTGGGCCTGGTGGGCCTCGGTCTAGAAACCTATTGGCCTCAGTTCGAGGGGCTTGAGCAACGCCTTCGCGGTTATCTCGGTACGGTCGAGGCGAAGGTCGAGAGCGATGATCGAGTCGTGATCAATCTGGGCCTGGTCGACAGTCCTCAAAAGGCGGTCGAAGCGGGGCATGGGTGCCGGCAGCAGGACATCGACATCCTTCTGGTCTACATCACGACTTATGCGCTCTCTTCGACACTGCTTCCTGTGATTTTGCGGGCTAAGGTTCCCGTCGTCCTTCTGAATTTGCAGCCTGAAGCGGCCATCGATTATGCCCACTTGAATCAGATGAGCAACCGCACTGCGATGACCGGGGAGTGGCTGGCGTATTGCAATTCCTGTCCCGTGCCGGAGATCGCGAATGTCTTACGGCGGCTCGACATTCCTTTCCAGCAGGTGACAGGCATGTTGCACGATGATCCAGTGTGCTGGGCCGAGTTGGAGGGATGGCTCAATGCTGCCGAGATCGCGAAGACGCTGAGCCATAGTCGCATGGGGCTCATGGGCCACTACTACAGCGGCATGCTCGATATCGCGACCGACCTGGCGCAGGTGAGCGGCCGCTTCGGCACGCACGTCGAGATGCTTGAGGTGGACCAACTCAGCGGGTTGCGACGTGACGTGACCGAGCAGGAGACCGCGGCTAAAGTCGCAGAGTTCCGTAGCTTCTTTGCAATCGATGAGGATTGTTCACCAGAGGAAGTGGATCGTGCCGCGACCACCGCAGTTGCGCTGGACAAGATGGTGGTGAACAACTCGCTGGACATGTTGGCTTACTACTACATGGGGTCCGGCATTGGTGAGAACGAGAACACGATGAGTTCGATCATTCTCGGCACCTCGATGCTCACGGGCAGCGGAGTTCCTGTGGCTGGTGAATACGAGGTCAAGAACGCTCTCGCCATGAAGATCATGGACGAACTGGGAGCGGGCGGTTCATTTACCGAGTACTACGCCATGGACTTCAATGACGATGTTGTCCTGATGGGTCACGACGGCCCGGGTCATGCGCGGATCGCGCAGGACAGGATTCGGGTGCGCCCGCTGCGGGTGTACCACGGCAAGGTTGGCCACGGCCTGTCGGTCGAAATGGCCGTGAAGTATGGGCCGGTGACGTTGCTCTCGGTGGTAGAGGACAAGGAGAGAGGCTTCTCGCTGCTGGTGGCTGAAGGCGAGAGCGTTGCCGGGCCGATTCTCGAAATTGGCAACACCAACAGCCGCTATAAATTCTCGATTGGAGCGCGCGGATTCGTCGAAGCGTGGAGCGCTCGCGGCCCAGCACATCACTGCGCCATTGGTGTTGGGCACTGGGGGAGCCAGCTACGCAAACTGGCGGAGCTGATGAACCTGGGTTTCCATCAGGTCTGCTAATGAGCTTGCAGCGTTGAAGCGATATTTATTTCGTGGAATGGAAATTCTAAGGAGGGGCGATCATCGGAATTTGTCATAACACCGCAAAAACCTTTGTTTGCCCAATGTATTGTTGTTCACGATGTGGAACAGATTCGACGGCCAGAAAGTTGTTGTCATGGTTGATGGCGGCTCTCTAGTCTTCGGCCCGTATCTATATCGATCTTATTGGCTGCAAGGAGATTTCATGAGGAACTGGCGTTCCATTTTTTTTACAACGGTGCTTGCTTGCACGGTTGCGCAGATCACGCTTCTGGCTCAGCAGCCTGCCACCCCGGAACTTAAGGTCGACTGGTCAAAGACAGTGATCGAATCCAAGGCCACGCCGACGCTCCAGGTGGTGGTGAACCCTCAGGTCCTCCGCGGCTCCAAGCTCCACGACGGAACCTTTGCCGCGTTGAAGATGCTCGGGGCGGATTACGTGCGGTATGTGCCCTGGCTGCCCTATCCGAAGCAGGCCGTCGCGGAGCTTGAGCCGCCGACCAAGGAGAAGACGTCCTGGGACTTCAAGTACATTGATCCGACACTCGAAGATTTTATGAAGGCGACGGAAGGCCACTCCGTCATCATGAACTTCAGCACCATGCCCGCGTGGCTCTGGAAGACGGACAAGCCGGTGACCTATCCGGACGATCCCAACCAGGTCTACTGGGGATATACGCAGGGCACGGAGCTCCGCGATCCTTCCATGAAGGAGGCAGCCGACTACTATGCTCGCCTATTGAGCTGGTATGAGAAGGGCGGCCTTACCGACGAGAATGGGAAGTGGCACGAGTCTGGCCATCACTACAAGTTCGCGTACTGGGAGGTGCTGAACGAGATTGATTTCGAACATCACTGGACGCCAGAGGCTTATACGAAGTTCTACGATGCAGTCGCCACCGCGATGCGTAAGGTGGATCCGGATATCAAGTTCATGGCAATCGCCTCGGCCTCGCCGCGCACTCATGGCGAAATGTACGAGTACTTTCTGAACCCGGCGAACCATGCCGCCGGTGTGCCGCTGGACTTCATCTCGTACCATTTCTATGCTTCACCACCAGAGTCTGAGCCGTTTTCGGCGCTGCAATATACGTTCTTCGATCAGGCGGACGGATTCCTGGCCACGGCTCGTTATATTGAACAGATCAAGCACCGTCTCTCTCCAAACACCAGGACCGACCTGGATGAGCTGGGCGTAATTCTGCCGGAAGACGGCAAGAGCAACAGCATTCCGGGCTACAAAGCAAAGCCGGAGCCGGAAGGTTATTGGAACCTTGCTGGTGCCATGTACGCCTATCTCTATATAGAGTCGGCGAAGATGGGCATCGATGTCGTCGGCGAATCGCAGTTGGTGGGTTATCCCACGCAGTACCCGAGCGTGAGCATGATGAACTACAACACGGCGAAGCCTAATCCCCGGTTCTGGGTCTTGAAGTTGCTTAAAGATAACTTTGGTCCTGGCGACCGCATGGTGGAAACAAGCGAACGAAACAGGGATGTTGCTGTGCAGGGATTTGCTACTGCAAGGGGGAAAAAGCTGCTGGTGATCAACAAGCGCGGAACGGCGCAGGAGATCACGCTGCCGGGAGGCACGATGCCTACTTCGACGAGTTACGTTGCTCCTTCTACGGGCGATGGACAGCCCGGAACAAAACAGGTGCAGGGAAACAAGGTGCAACTCGAGCCGTATGAAGTCGCTGTGATCAGCGTTCAGTAAGGTCAATATTGGTCAAAGCAAGGTGACCTGCCGCCGGCACACATGCCGCCGGCAGGTTTACCGTTGTCACAACTTTTATCTTCTTGCGCGATATTAAACGATTCCCGCAAGCCACACTCACTCCGCATCTGGCATCGTGTTACGTACTCCTCAGGAGCAAACCAGTTTGGAAATTTCCACGAAGCGCAAAGACTCTGGCTGCCGTACAGGCAGGCAATGCAGATATCTTCTTCTCCTTCTTCTGCTGAGCGGGGTTCCGACGTTACCGGCGCAGGCGCATTCAAGTTATGCGAGCCTTCGTGAAGGTTTCGCGCATACGCCGCAACCGGCAAAGCTTCGTTGTTACTGGTGGTGGCTCAACGGAAACACGGATAAGGCGACGATCACCAGCGATCTGGAAGAGATGGCGCGCATGGGCTTTGGCGGTGCCCTTTTGATCGACGCCAATGGCTCAGACCAGACCGGAAATAAGGGGATTCCCGCTGGCCCTACCTTCGGGAGTCCGGAGTGGACGCAGCTCTATGTGCATGCTCTGCGCGAGGCCGACCGGCTTAACCTCGAAATAAGCCTGAACATTACGACCGGCTGGAATCTGGGCGGTCCCAGGGTGAAGCCGGAGCAGGCATCCAAGGTGCTTACCTGGTCGCGAATCTCTGTGACCGGCGGCAAGCCAATCTCGATGGACCTCCCCTCGCATCCAATCAAAAATGGCTACTACCGGGAGATCGCGGTGCTTGCCTATCCGCTGCATCACGGCACGGCTCTTGCGCAGCAGGTCGATGATCGCCAGGATAATCGTCACACTGAAACAGGTGTGCATCGCTCCGACTCCCTCCGCTTTCGTAGCGCGGCAGCAGAGAGTGGAGGGAGCATGCCCGATACCTCGTCCATGCTGAATCCGGGCCCCAATCCAACGGACCGATCTGCGGCAGACACGGCTCTGTCCGAGGTGCGGGACATCCGCTCTTCGGTGCAGGACCAGCACCTCGACTGGAGTGCACCGGCTGGCGAATGGGAGGTGCTGCGCATTGGCTACACCGACTCCGACGCCCGAGTCTCGACCAGCAGCGGCACCTGGCAGGGGCTGGCGATCGACTATCTTGATCACACTGCCTTTGACAGCTATTGGAATGACACGGTCGAACCTTTGCTGGTCGCGGGCAAACCATATCTTGGCCGCAGCCTTAAATATCTGGTAAGCGACAGTTGGGAGCTTGGCGGCGCGAACTGGACGCCCCAGTTTCGACAGCACTTCCTGCAGCTTCGCGGCTATGATCCTTTGCCCTATCTTCCCGTGGTCGCCGGACGCATCGTGCAGGACCGCGACGTCAGCACGCGTTTCCTGACGGACCTGCGGCGCACGGTTGCGGACCTGATCGTTACAGAGCATTACGACGTGTTCGCCGAACACGCGCGTCGTTACGGTCTTGGCATTCATCCGGAGAGCGGCGGACCACATGGCGCACCGCTTGATGCGCTCGAAACCTTCCGCTCCAGCACCTTTCCGCAGACCGAGTACTGGGCGCCGAACGCGCACCGCCCCACGGATGTCGATCGCTTCTTCACCAAAGAGGGAGCCAGCGCAATGAACATCTATGGGCTCCCCTTCAATGCGCAGGAAGGGATGACCAGCATTGGTCCGCAATGGAGCGAGAGGCTGGCCACTGATCTGAAACCAGCCTTCGACCGCGCGTTGACCGAGGGTATGACCCGGTTGGTCTGGCATCAGTTCACCGCGTCGCCAAAGAGCACAGGCCTGCCCGGCCAGGAGTTTTTTGCGGGAACCCATCTTAATCCGAAGGTTACGTGGTGGCCGGTGGCCGGGGCTTTTTTCGCCTACCTGAATCGCTCGCAGTTTATGCTTCAACAGGGAACTTCGATTGACGATGTCCTGTACTACTACGGGGATAACGTTCCGAACTTCGTTCGAGTGAAGAGCGCCGATCCCGCGGGCGCTTTGCCGGGGTATGACTACGACGTGACCAATGAAGATGCGCTTCTGCACCACATTCGAAGTGAGAGCGGCGAATTAATTGGGCCGAAGGGCATGCGCTGGAGACTGCTTATGCTGCCGCGCACGCGCAGGATGTCGATGCGCGTGGTGCAGGTTGTGGAACGCTTTGTGCGTGCCGGAGGAGTCGTCGCGGGACTCCCCCCCATCTCGCCAACGGGCCAGACCACTACCGCCGAGCAGGCCGAGTACGATGCAACCGTGCGGCGCGTGTGGCAGGATTGCCAAGAAGGCGAGAGCCGCCACTATGGCAAGGGCACGGTGTTCTGCGAGACCAGCAGCAGACACGTTCTACATGCCATGAGCGTAGCTCCGGATTTTTCCAGCACAAGCACCGCCCTGGATTACATCCATCGCCGTGTTGGAGATACAGACGTCTATTTCGTTCGCAACGGGAGCGCTGAGGCGATTTTGTCTGAAGTGACCTTTCGCGTTCGCAAGGCGCCGGAACTGTGGGATGCAGTGACGGGTGAGATCATCGCTGCGCCGTCCTATTACGCCGCGGGTGCGAATGCCACGGGCCTGCATCTGAACCTGCCGGCTTATGGAAGTGTCTTCGTCGTCTTCCGCTCTGAGCGGATAGCACCCCAGCGTGCGGGGGAAGAGAGGACGGCAACTGTTCCGGTGCCGCTTGCGCCCTCGTGGCAGATCCGCTTCGCTGCGGGACGTGGTGCACCAACAACTCCAGTGAAGGTGTCCGAACTGCGGAGCTGGACAGACTCCAAGGATGCCGGTATCCGCTATTTTTCCGGGACGGCCATCTATAGCAACACCTTCGTTTTGTCGAATCGGTCAAAGCTGTCGCCGCTTACGTTACGTCTGCACGACCTGCATGAGATCGCTCGAGTGCGGGTGAACGGGCATGACGCCGGTACCATCTGGGCACTTCCATTTGAGCTGAAGATAGCGTCCGGCCTACTGCGAAGTGGTGTGAATCGGCTGGAGATCGAAGTGACCAACCTTTGGCCGAATCGCATTATTGGCGACCTGCAGCCACGCGCAACAGAACGCTATACCCGTACCAACATCACAGCGTACAAGGCCGATTCAAAGCTTCTACCTTCCGGACTGATCGGTCC
Source organism: Terriglobales bacterium (assembly GCA_041691575.1). Classification (GTDB taxonomy): domain Bacteria; phylum Acidobacteriota; class Terriglobia; order Terriglobales; family Acidobacteriaceae; genus Edaphobacter. Next base: position 61,034 of record JBEPUJ010000004.1, on the reverse strand, counting down.
GGTTACACTCGAACGGCATGGTGGACAGTGAATTCCCCGGATGTGCAGGAGCGGCATTCATTGGTACGTCTCACGTATGAAAATAGCTTTTCGTCATCTCTCCAGCTTTCGGCTTCACTGCTGTCTGAAGATAGGCCTCAGCATAAGTGCCGCGCTCTGATGGAGCGTTGCGTTTTGGTGCGGTCGCCGTTCCGGCTCTGGTCATCATTCGCCCGTTCATTCAATGGAATAAAAGGAGTGAACTCAAATCGTAGCTGAGCCATAAAGTTAAAATCAAACGATATCTGCTATTTTTGTTATTCCACTTTATGAAATTGTGTGATGCCGAGGAAAAGGCGTTGTCAAGATTCTCTGCATGTCACTGGTCTTCAGCTCATGTTTCGAAACTATTTCCAAAGGGGTTAGGGGCCGGATGACAACTGGCAAATTCGAGATCGAGCGGTTGAATGATCCCTATATTCGCCGGCAAAAAAAAGACTTGACATGGCTTAACTAGCCTACGTAGGATTCACGCGAAATGAGACGTCTCATTTCGCGTGAATCCGAATTTAGAACTCTTGCACCAACAGGCAGCAAGCGGGATTGCGATTCTCTGCCAGCAGCTAAGGGGATCGTCCGCGCGTACACCAGTTCTCACAATAGAGAGGCAGCAGTTTCAACTAGAACAAGTGCCCTTGACGCGGTATTGCAATCTGTCCCATGGCTCGCAAGCCTCATGTCGAGAAGTTCGCGACGGAGCGCAGAACCCCAGGGCAAGACGGCTAGGCGCTCAAGGAAAACTGGAATCACAACCCCGAGCTCGCTGAGCGTCGGGCAACTTTGGAGGCTTCATTCATGAATATCTCAATTACCCGGGATAGGGATGTGCGCAACGATGTATCCGCGCGTGGCTGTAGCCATGCAGCGACGCAGAAGGCAATAGGCAATACGGTGTTTGGTGTTGTACGCCGCATCTCGTTCGCGCTCGCGATGGCGGCAATGCCACTCGTTGCGATCAACCTGATCGCCCCCTCCGCCTATGGTCAGGCAAGCTCCAGTTCGGCTGCCGTGGGTAAGGTGACAGATGCAAGCGGCGCTACCATCTCTGGCGCATCTGTGCATCTGATCAACAACGCTACGGGCGCCGAACGCACAGCGACGACCAACGACAGCGGTGACTGGTCCATTCCAAACCTTCCGCCGGCGAACTATCGTGTGCGCATTGAGAAGCAGGGGTTCAAGACCAGCCAACTTCCTTCGCTGGACGTAGAAATCGGCAAGACCGCAAATGGCTCGGTAACGCTGTCCATCGGTGAAAGAACCGAGACCGTGGAAGTGAGCACGTTGCCTCCGCAGTTGCAGACCCAGGAGGCGACGGTTGGTCAGGTCATCAACCAGAGGCAAATCAATGACCTGCCGTTGAATGGCCGTAACGTGCTTCAACTTGCGACGCTTGCGCCGGGTGTCTCCCCGCCGCAGACCGGACAGACCGGCAACCCGGGCCGTTTCGGTACCCGCAGCCTGTTCATCACTGTCGATGGCGGCCGCGGCAGCTCGACCAACTATGTGCTGGACGGAACCTACGTCCGCTCGATTCGCTTCAATAACATGTCGCTGCAGCCGAACGTCGATACCTTGCAGGAGTTCAACCTGCTGCGCAACTCTTTCTCGACCGAATACGGCCAGGGCATTGCGGTCGTCTCCATGGTGACGAAATCGGGGTCGAACCAGATCCACGGTACTGTGTATGAGTTCGCCCGCAACAGCATGTTCGACGCTCGCAACTACTTTGCAACCACGGGCGCCAAGCCGGACTTCAGCCGTCATCAGTACGGCGGCACGGTCGGCTTCCCCATCAAGAAGGACAAGCTATTCGTCTTCGGCGGATACGAGGGGCTTCGCACCAGCCGCCAAACCCCGCTCTATGGTAACTACCCAACGCAGGCGCAGCTTGGAACGCCCGCTGCGGACAATTTAGTGGCGCAGGTAATCAACCCCACCTTTCCGATAGTAACGGCGCCTACGGGCACCTATCCTGGAGGAAATAACTACGTCTCGAACCAGACGACCACGGATAACTACGACGAGTACACGATTCGTGCAGACCAGACGTTGTCCTCGCGCAACTCGCTCTTCGAGCGGTATGTCGATTTCAATTCCAACCAGTTTCTGCCGACGGTTCAGGGCGGAATCAATAACACGCTCATCGGCCGCAACGGCGTCATCGGACACACGTTCCTCATTACGTCGAACATCGTGAACGAAGTGCGCCTCGGCTATAACCAGTACTTCAACTTCGAGAACGGCGTCGGATACAAGCCGGGTACGAACTACGCTTCGATGGAAGGTCTGAAGTTCGTTACCGGCCTTACGGATAAGACGCAATACGGTCGCGCCAGCGTCGCGATCACCGGCTTCTCGACTGTCTCCGATCCGGTCACGAACCAGGGTGGCAACGAGAACATCATCAGCTTTGGCGATTCACTCAGCTTCGTCAAAGGGAAACACACTCTCAAGGTTGGGTTCCAGTTCCAGAACCGCCGCGTGATTCTGCTTGCGGATAATAATGCTACGGGCTCCTTTACCTTCGGCCCCTGCTCCTCGTCACCTACCGGCGCATGCGATCCCGCGAACAAGATCAACCCTGCAACGACCAAGCTCTATACTGCGCTGGAAAACTACCAGCGTGGCTATTGCACCTCGGGTTGCAATGGCAACTTCGGCACAACGCGCGGCCACTACCGCGACAACACCTACGGCGCATTCATCAGCGACGTATGGCAGGTGGGTCATGGACTCTCGGTCAACGCCGGTGTGCGCTGGGAGTACAACGCACCTTTCGTAGAGCAGAACGGTCTGGAAGGAACACTAGACCCCACGTCGGGAAAGATTAAGTACAGCAAGGTCCCGGCTTTCATTCCCACCGCCTTCCTGCCCTATGTCATCACGGACTCCACCTACAGCAAGGGTATCGTCAAGCCCAACAAAAAGGGATTTGGCCCGCGCCTCGGTATCTCGTATGAGGCACGTCCCGGCACCGTCTTCCGTGTTGGCGGCGGCGTCTACTTCGATAACATCAATACCAATGAACTTCAGTTCACCCGTTATGCTGCGCCTCTGTACTACCAGCAGTCGCTCAGCAATAAGTTTGTTCAGGACCTGTTTCCTGATCCAACACTCGGAACCGCGGGCCTGCCTGCTCCGTTCTCTGTACGGCCAAACAATTCCACGCCTTACACCATGGAGTGGACGGCCAGCGTACAGCAGGATCTCGGACATGGCGTCATCTTCGAACTGGCGTACACGGCAAGCGCGACGCGTAAGCTCTGGAAGCGGTATGACCAGAACATGGATCTGCTTAGCCCAGGGTTGAACTCGAGCGGCGGCAGCAATACAACCAATGTAGGCGTTCGGCCGTTCCCTGCATACCAGCATGGAATCCTCACCACGGCTACCGCGGCGTCTGCAAACTTCAACGGTGGCTCTGCCAAGATAGAGAAACGTGCCAAGAATGATGGTCTCTTCTTCCTGGCCAGCTACCAGTGGTCGAAGAATATGGACAATAACTCGGGCGAGGTAGAAGCGAATGATACATCGTACTCGACCGACTTCGCCTTCGATCACTCCTATGCGCGCTTCGACGTCCGTCACCGCGCCGTCATCAGCGGCGGTTATGAACTTCCGTTCGGAGAGCGCCACGCCATGCTTCAGCACGGCATTGGCAATTTCCTGGCGGGTGGATGGTCGCTACAGCCTGCCGTTCAGCTCCGTACAGGATATCCGTTCTCGCCCTCCCGTTCCGGTGTCTCCTTTGGCACCTATACTCCGGGTCGCGTGAACCTGGCCCCAGGACGCACTCTCAAGAGTGCCTTCCTGAGCCATCCTTCTATCACCAAATGGTTCGATCCGTCGGCCTTTGCGGATCCAGGTGGATCTGTGCAGGGCAACGTAACCCGCAACACACTTCGTGGACCGGGTACGGCGCAGGTAGACCTTTCGGCGATCAAGGTTTTCCCGATCCACGAGCAGGTTCGTGTACAGTTCCGCGCGGAAGCCTACAACATCATCAACCACGGTATCTTCTCGCAGCCGGCGTCGAACATCTCGACTACCAGCTCAGTGGGTAAGATCTCGTCCACTTCAGCTGACAACCGCAGCATCCAACTCGCAGTCAAGCTGCTGTTCTAACGAAGACTCAGACAGGCCATAACAGCCCGTCTGTATTGAGGCCTGACGGACTCCCTTCAAGGAGTCCGTCAGGCCTTTAAGCTTTGTGTGTGCAGTTGGCCGCCGCACGGTGAGATGTGCCTGCATATTCATAGTCCGTCGATGGAGCTGTCTATGTAGGAAATCTATTTATTGGTAGCGGGCTATTGAATATATGCTCCCGACGGCATCAGAAATGCTATCGGCCACTGTTCCTGGCCCTCGGTCAGCAGTGCGGACCAATCCAGCTTAGGCGCAGAATCCGTGGGGAGTATCTTCACTCTGCTATCGATTCGCTGGAAGCGAATTGCCAGGCTGTATGCATCGCCGGCCGCAGCAATAGTGAGAGGCAATTGATCCCGCGTATCCCGGCTACGGATGAAGAGTTCGGCAATTTTAATATCGTCCATCATCTGTAGAAAATATGGCCGTCCAGTGAGCAGCGAATTGTAGACGTAACCGCCCAGTACGCTCGATAGCGGACTGACGTACGCCTGATGAAGGTCGCCATGAACCAGGTTCGGATCGTCTGAGGACAGGGCGCGATAGTTCATGCGGGTTTCGCCTAGTCCGCGAAAGTCGAATGAATATACTTCGTAGCCGTCGTCTAGCAATTTAGCGATTTGAGGCCAATCCTTTTCGGTGGCTTTGCCGTCAAGGCTGAACCAAAGGGCTGCTCCTTTGGATGGGATATTATCGTCATGAAAATGGAGCAGAGGCATCTCCAGATAGGTGCTGTGGTGAAGCACATAGCGGTCGATATGCACCGTACCGACCGTGCTGCTTCCAACAGGCTCCCAGCGCAGTTCCTGTGACGGGGCGGAGCCTGCGTAGCGGCTGACCGCCCAGGAATCGATATCGGGATTCTGCTCGCTACGGTACAGTTGGGCGAGTGTCTTCGGGTTGCGATGCGAGGCTTCGGTGGCATAGTTTGCGATGAGGTGCAGCAGCGGTTGAGCATCGGGATAGTCGACCGACACCTGTCCGCTTTTCGTCACAAGCAGGTCTGCTTCGCTGAGCGGGGTCACCGTGGGGAGACCGTGTCGCACGGACATCTGATTGAAGCGGTCGAGAAAGTTCAACGCCGCTTCCTGGTTCTTCAGAGAGTATTGGTGTTGGTTGTAGCTCTCGGCAAAACCGATTCTATCGGCGTGTCCGAAGCGCTCATAGAAGGTACGGACTTCGGTGTACGACTTGTGCGCGCCTTGCACCGGGAAGAAGTCGAGCGCGGCGGTCGCCACCATCACCGGGCGCGGATACATCATCAATAAGAGACCCGCGTGGTCCACTCCCTTCGAGATGGAACCGTAGAGGTCTTGTTCGGGATCGCTGTCGGGGTCAAGAAAGATACGGTTTTCAACCCGCATGGGAAGCGCGGTGATGTAGCAGGAAGGAATAATGACCTTGATGCGCTCGTCCAGCGCACCCAGCAACGCGGTCTGGAAGCCGCCGCCGCTGCTTCCTGTGAGACTGATTCGTTGGCCATCGACGTCCGGGCGGGTGAGCAGATAGTCCACCGCGCGGATGCCGTCCCAGATCTCCCAGCGGGCGAGATTCGCTCCGGCAAGGTAGGCGAGATTTCCCAGCACGGCGTGTTCGGCGCAGATCAGGTTGTAGCGGCTCTTCTTTGCCTTCGCGTCCCAGAACTGGCTGCGCTCTCCCTGTCCGACGGGGTCCCAACTGATAACAAGATAGCCGCGCTGAACCAGCCTCTCGCAGATCTCCTGGTAGTAGATCTTTCCTTTTGGAGAGTGGCCGGCGGCAAGAAGGACGGCGGGATGCACTTTAGCGCCATTCTCAGGCACGTATACGAGCGCCGTCACGTAGAAGCCGGGGAGGCTCTGGTAGAGGAGCTTTTCGACGTGGAAGCCATTGCCTACAACCCTGCCGGTGATGGTTGCGTGCAAGTCCGTCTTCTCGGTGGGAAGACCGCCGATCATCTCCAGAAGCGATGTTTTTAGTTCGCTGCGCAGCCGCAGGAGATCGGCCTCGGACTTCACCTGCGACCAGTGGGCTTGACGGAGCCCATCCTGATGCCAGGCGAGGCTGGTTTGATAGAGCAGATAGGGCGTGATCTGCGGTCCTTCGGGGTCGGGTGCAGGCAGAACGCGGAATGCTTCAGCCGGAGGGGCGCTTTGCTGCACGAACTGCGCGTGAGCAGACTGGGAGAGAAGGGAAGTAGTTCCAAAAGCGCCAGCAACCGCAAGGCATAGAAGATTCTTCGAGCTGAACATTCGTGATCTCCCTTGGCCCGGCTCCGGGGCAGAGCACAATGATACTTTCTTTTGGTATCTTTTTGTTACGGTTAGTTTAGAATAATAATTTTCCTGACGAAATCTCCGGAGTGAACATGATTATTAAGATATTTCCTTCTAAAACTGCATTGGCCGAGGACGCGGCCAATCATGCTGCCGCCACCATTCGTGACGCCATTGCACAGCGTGGAGAGGCGCGCATTATTGCGGCTACGGGAGCCTCGCAATTCGAATTTCTGGATGCGCTCACCAAGGTTTCCGGTATCGATTGGAAGCGAGTGGAGATGTTTCACCTCGATGAATATGTCGGCGTGTCCGAGCAAAATCCGGCCAGCTTCTGCAAGTACCTGCGAGAGCGCCTGATTGATAAAGTCGGAATCGAAAAATATCATCTGCTGGATGGGACGCAACCTCCAGCGGAGGTGATTGCGCGAGTGAGCGCGGAGATTCGCAAAGCTCCAATCGATATTGCGTTCGCGGGCGTGGGAGAAAATGGACACCTCGCGTTCAACGATCCGCCGGCGGACTTCGACACTGAAGAGGCGTATATCGTTGCCAATCTGGATGAAGACTGTCGCAAACAGCAGCTCGGGGAAGGCTGGTTTCCAACGCTTGCAGACGTGCCCCGGCAGGCGCTTTCCATGTCCGTCAAGCAATTGATGAAGGCGAAGCAGATTATTGTGATTGCTCCCGATGCGCGAAAAGCGAAGGCAATCAAAGCGTGCTTCGACGGAGGCGTCAGCCCATCGTCTCCAGCGTCGATCCTGCAGCGCCATGCGGATACAACGATCTATCTGGATCAGGAATCGGCGGCGCTGCTCTCCCCGTCGGCGATTGAAGCGTATAGTGGCTAAACTGAATACTCCGGGAGCGGGATTATCCCGCTCCCGTAATAACTAATGGGTGGCGAGGATGGCCTTCAACCATAGGTAGGCCATCAGCCGATGATAGGGTTCCTGTTTGTGGATGCCGTCCATGCAGGTGAAAGAGGCGTGGCCGGGCGCAGAGTCGAGAATGGCACGAACCGGAATAATTTCAACGCCTGCCTTCCGTGCGATCATCTCCGTCTCCTGAGCGGAAGGTTCGCCGAACGCAATGGAATCTCCCACGTCGTCGAACATCAAAACACGCGCGCCCGCCGCGCTGAAGCCCGCCGCCATCGTCTTCAACGCTTCGGCATCCTCCGTCTTACTATTTCCCAGGACAAAGAGCACGACATTCGGCTTCCACGCGAGCGCATCGACATAGTAGTTGCGATAGCCGCGCGCGAATCTCAGCCCGCCAGCCGACCATTGTCGAAACTGGACGCGCGTATGCTCCTGCTCAAACATCGTGGTCACGATGGGGACGAAGGATGAGGGCGAAGACCAGTGCTGATCCATCGTGAAGGAGTGGCCGATGATGGCGATCCTCTCTTCCGGCATGGCCTTCATCGCGGGAATGAGTTTCGCAATCTGTGGTTCTGCCAGTAACTCTTTGGCAAGCGTAGTTCTGTCGCGGACGTGTAGATTTTTTTCGCCCCAGTTCCAAACTTTGCGTCCGGCGATCTGCCACGCCGGGACGGAGAGATCGACGGGAGAGGCGCAGGACTTGCCCGCCAGCTTCTGGGCTGCCGCAAGGAAGTCCGCATCACTGCCCGGCAGGCCGAGCTGGCCAACATAAACCGGCAGTTTGAGCGCGATATAGAAGCGATAGAGGTCCTGTAGCAAGTCTCCATCGCGTTCCAATTCGAGTACCGTCTGATAGAGGTTTGCGACCGACCGAATCTTCTCTTCTGGCTGCCCTGGCGCTTCCGCTTTCAGATACCGCGTGAATACGTTGACGGGAAGATCGGGCGATAGTGTCAGCCCGGCATGGAGCAATGGCTGCAGGTCTTTGGCAGGATCAAATGAACTTGGGATCGCGTCGGCCCATCGCACAACCTGAGTCGTTGGCTCGGCCAGCAGAGACTTCTGATGCTCGACAAGACTCTGTAAGGAGGCTGTGTTGGGCGAGGTCTCCGGATAACACGCGTTCGACGTGCCTGCCTTGCGTGCAAGGATTATCTGGTATGCCTGCACGGCAATAATGTTTGCCTCGACCAGTTGTGCTCGCCGCGAGACAGCGGCGTGCTTGTTCGCCTGCGGCGAATTGAGTGGTTGCGCTACAACTGCGGACGTTGCCGACAGACAGGCGATCCCGAGTACGATACCGGTACATCGAAGAGAAGAATGAGCGGCTGCGGCTTTGATTCGGTTCTGCCAGTCCATAGGGTTCCTCGGTCTGTGCGGGGTTGACAAAGCGTGTAATCTTGACAGAAAGTAAGCAAAAGAAATTTAGCACAATAAAAAATAACAAAGCAACACGGCGAAAGGCCTGCCTGCCATTCCTATCGCTGGTTTTGCTGCTGAATCTGAGACTGTGAAGTGACGAAGTGAGGTCTATGAAGACAATCTCTGCCTGTGCCGTGATGCTTGCGGGAACCCTGGTCGTAGCGTGTGGATCCGTTGCCGCTCAAGTGAAGGTATGGCAGGGCAGCATTACGCTGCCGACCTACGAAGAGGGGCAACCTGACCCCAACCCGCCATTCGATACCTATGCGACCACCCAGTTCAGCTATCCTTACACGCTGAGAAAAAATCTGACCGGCCAGAAGAAGGAACACGTCTGGCGCGCGGTGTTTCTTGAGAACGAATATCTGAAGTGCTCAGTGCTTCCCGATATCGGCGGCCACCTCTATACCTGCATCGACAAGATCAGCGGCCAGTCCATGTTTTATGAAAATCCATCGATCAAGAAGGCGCAGATCGGCTATCGAGGCGCCTGGGCTGCGTTCGGTATCGAGTACAACTTCCCGGTCTCGCATAACTGGGTATCGATGTCGCCCGTCGATTTCTCCTATGCCTCGCATCCAGACGGCAGCGCATCGGTTACGGTCGGAAATATTGACCGCGTATACGGTATGCAATGGGGCGTCGAGGTGGTCCTCCGTCCAGGCTCGACGCTGCTCGAAGAGCGGGTCACGCTCTATAACCGCAGCGACGTGCGCCATCGCTACTACTGGTGGAACAACGCCGGTATCCAGGTCTGGGACGACTCGCATATTGAATACCCCATGAAGTTTGCAGCCTCGCACGGCTTCACGGAGGTGACTCACTGGCCGATCGACGCAGAGGGGAAGGACTTGAGCATCATTAAGAATCAGACCGATGGCCCGGTGTCGCTCTTTGTGCATGGAAGCCATGAGCCCTTCATGGGCATCTGGCACCCGAAGACGCAGACCGGCATCGTTCATTACGCCGAATACAGCGAATTGCCGGCGAAGAAAATCTGGTCATGGGGAACGGATGCCGCCGGTCTGGGATGGCGGGATGCCCTTTCAAACAACAACAGCGCCTATGTCGAGGTGCAGGCGGGACTCTTTCGCAATCAGGAGACCTACGCGTTTCTTGACCCCGGCCAGGTGATCCGCTTCAGCGAGTACTGGATGCCGGTGCGTGCTACCGGCGGCATCTCGCGCGCGAACAAGGTGGGAGTTGTTTATCTCCAGACGAAGGGCTCCGATGTGTCCGCTGCTCTGAATGTGAATGAGCCCATTCCCGGGGCGCAGATTCGGCTGCTGCAAAATGGACAGACGCTTTGGAGCGGAACTGCTGATCTGGCGCCGGAGAAGATGTGGTCTCACTCGGTGCCGGTCAAGGACCCGTCCTCGAAGGTGACGTTTGAGTTGAAGGACCGTGGCGGGAAGATGCTGCTGCAGCATACCGACGGCAAGTACGATTGGGACTCAGACGCGACAATCAAAGTGGGGCCTCAGCAGATCTATCGCACTCCCGACGTGGCGAACAGAACGGAAGACGACTGGCTCAAACTCGGCACGGATCAAGAGCTGAATGGAAAGACAGTGCTCGCGCTAGCGTCTTATAAAGACGCGCTGGCAAAGCACCCGGAGAGTCTCATCTTGCAAAAGGCTGCGGGAAGGCTGGCAGCGTCGTTGCAGCACTATGCGGAAGCAAAAGAATTGCTGCAGGCAGTGCAGAAGCGAGACACGCCGGACGCCGAGGTTGCGTATTATCTTGGGATCGCGGAGGACGGCCTGGGCGAGATGAGAGAGGCTCAGGTTGATTACGAGGTCGCCTATCGTCAGGCGGAGTTTCGTTCGCGGGCAGCAGCGCGAATTGGCGCGTTGCAGGCGCGGCAAGGCAATCTGCGGGAGGCGCAGGCATTCCTGAAGGACGCTGTGGAAGCGGCTCCGCTGGATGTTCGTGTGAGCGAACAGTTGGAAGCGGTCACGCGCGCGATTGGCAATACTGCCGAAGCGGATCGGCTTGTGCATCTTGATCTGGCAACGCACCCGATGAGCGATTTTCTGAAAGAAGAGACAGGCTCACCTGATCTGCCTCACCTGGCTGCCGATCCGTATCGGGTTCTCCGAGTGGCTACCGAGTATATGAATCTTGGGCTGTATCAAAAGGCTCTGACGGTGCTGGAGCGAACCTATCCCGAGGTTCCCGCCGACCGGAGTGAGCCGGGGTCGGTGCTGCCGCAGAAGCATCCGCTGGTTCTCTACTACACTGCGTACTGCAAGGCTAAGCTAGGCAAGGGCGCGAGTACAGATTGGCAGGCGGCGGAACGGCTTTCGCCAAGTCTGGTGTTTCCGTCGTCTCCGATGGACCGGACGGTGCTCGAAGCGGCGCTCGCGGCCAATAGCAGTGATGCCACTGCCCAATATCTATTTGGGACGTTGCTCTTTTCCAAAGCGGAGTACAACTCGGGAATTAAGCACTGGACCGAGGCCAAGCGGCTGGCTCCAAAGCTGCCGGTGCTTGACGCCGATCTGGGGAAGGCGTGGCTGCACCTCAAAAACGATCCGCAGCGTGCGCTCGCAGCATTTCACGACGGCACAGAGAACGACCCGTCGAATGCCGAAATCTATGTAGGGCTGGATGCGGCGATGAGCCTGAATGGGGTTCCGGCGAAAGAACGCGCTATGGCTCTGGGACGTTATCCGGGGGTTGAGAGCAATGCAGCGGCTCCGGCTGCCATGCCTTCGAATCTGGTCTACCAGCTTGCCCTGACGCGGGCCGAAGCAGGGCAGTTCGATCAGGCGCTGGCGCTCTTCAAAGACCGATTCTTTCCCAGCGAAGAAGGCGGGGTGAACGCTGCGCAGGTTCTCTTCGAGATCAAGCTGATGCAAGCTGAAGCTGAGGCTGCCGCAGGCAAGTGCTCCGACGCGCTTGCATTTATTGCAGGCCAGCATCCCGGCCTTAGCTTGAATGGAGCAGTCGCGCGGGGCTATGTGAGGATGGCTGCCATCGCAAAGGCCTGCCAGCAGCCGCAGCAATCCGAGCAACTGCTGCAAAAGGCTGCTGCAAGCAAAGGGGGATCCGATTCAGCCTGGGCAGCCAGAGCGAAAGGACTGCTGAGTTCCGATGATGCCGCGCAACAGAGACAGAAGCTGGAAATGTCATTAGCTGCTGCGGAACGAGTAACGGACACGAGCTCTTTCACCGGCTGGTGGTGGTACAACATCGGCACCATTCAGAGCGCGCTGCACAACGACGAACAGGCAAGAGCGGCATTCAACAAAGCGTTGCTGCTTCCCGATAGCTTGATGTCGCATCATCTGTCCCGCGCCGCGATGGAAGAATCGGGCGCGGGAAACTCCAGCCGCTAAGAATTTTCAAACAGTGTGAAGGCGCATCCGGCTGGCAGCGGGGAAAGCGTTAGCGCCGGATTGAATTTGGACGACGCCGTGTATGTTGGCACGAATCTGCCGAGAGAGGATCGGAACGCCGGGGGCGACTGCGTCACCCGATGCAAGATTGCTGCCGGCGAGTTCGAGGTCATAGATGCGGTCCGGTTCCAGACCTCCAAGCCAAAGGGTATGGCAGGGAAATGCGGGTAGCGTCGCCTCAACGTAGTCGAGTTGCGTTTCCTGCGCCGGGAACAAAGCGGCAACGCCAGCTTCTCCAGTGAAAGCGCAACCGGCCCCGGCAATGCCATTGCCCTGAAGCAGTTCGACGCTGAGGCGTCCGGTCTTTCCACGATCGCCAATCTCGAACACGTGTAGAAAGTGATCTTCGAGTTGAGGCTGAGCGGGGGAGACCTCGATCCGCCATGCGCCGGGAACCACGTTGCGGCGGTTGGAGCGCGAGATTTTGTTGGTCTCGTTGCCCCAGAACGCCTTCCACATCGCCAGTTCTTCAGGATCGGTTGGGAGCGGACCGCCCTCCGCAGGTTCGAGCGGCCAGTTGCGCCCACTGCCCCATGCTCCGCCTTTGGCATCACCCGGCGTCCAGAATTCGTGACCCGCGCCGCCGCGCCGTGCGGTGATGTGATTTGCGGGGAGCAGGGTGTGAACCAGCATCTCGCCCTCGCCTTCCTGTAGTCGAAACTTACTAGCGCTGCCAAAGCTCACTTCGCCGTTGCTGGACGGATTGCCCGTTCCCTCGACCCATGGCAGGTTTACGCCATGTAGCAACCAGGTCTTGCGGAACGCGGGGTCCGTGCTCACAACGCGGTCGAAGAGCAGTAACGCATCCATGCCGGGAAGATAGAGCAACTGCCGCGTGAAGCAGCGGAGCTTATGCGGCGAGTAGGCGCGAGTCGCATCGCCCAGAGCGTAGTGATAGCCGCCTTGGCCATCGGCTCCGTCCACATTGTCGACGACCTTCAGATGGCCGATGTCCCAGATGTCGCGCGTCTTCTCCCAGTCGTTCAAACTACGGACGGAGTTCCAGAAACGCGAAGAGTCCATGCGCTGGCCGCCGTCGTTTGCTGCCTGCACAACATTCTCCGACCAGAAGAAATGTTCTTTCGGGTCGTAGATCAACATGGTGTTATGCGCGATGGTGCGCCGGTAGTAGTTCAGATAGTGTGGGCTCTCGGAGTCGGTGTAATCCGCGCCGCTATCGATGGCAAGGTGCCCGCGATGATAGATGGTGAAGTGAGCGCGGTCCAGATGCTGATGCTTGGCGAGGTAGGGCCCGCAGTCGAACTCGATGCGCGTAGCTCCTGAATCCCACGTGTTGCGAAAGACCGCCTGATCTACTCCGGTGAAATGCCGGTGAAGCGGAAGTTCTTCCGGCTGTGTCACGGCAGGGTTGCGTGGCGATACGTCGGGATCGTTCCAAAGAAAGTCGAGGACGGGCAGCGCCCACTGCGGCACTGCGAAGCCGCTGTCTCGGAGCAGCCATGCGGCGTACGGATTCTTGAAGCGGTTCACGGCGTATCCCAGCGCCACCGTATCGCGGTCATCTAGGATTGGATACTCGTTGTCTCCCTCGCGCGAAGGCGTGCCGTCTGGCATCAACTTGTAGAGATACGTATCTGCATAGCTCCGGTAGACGCCAAAGCGCAGCGCGGGATCGACGCCCGTAGTGGTGCGTTGCAGCTCGGCGAGCATGGCCATAGGGACATAGGAGATCCGCATATAGTCCATCGACTCGTGATAGCTGCCCTTCGGTGTGACCAGATTCGATACCGTGAGGATGTTTTGAAAGGCGCGAGCGCACTTGTCTTTCAGATCTTTGACGCGCGGATCATCGGGACGCTGCTTTGCCACGGCGCAGATTGTGAACGTCGTCAGCCCAAGAAATCGTGTTGTGTAGTTGTGGTAAGACGCTTGGTCCGGGTGTTGAAGGTCGGGCGTCGCAGCCGTAGCGATAGCGCCGTCGAGTAGCTGCTGCGCCACGCGGTCCTTTAACGCTGCATCGAAGTCAGGATGCTCGTACAGCCAATCGTACGCAAGTGCCCAACTAGCGTAGGTTGTCCAATAACGTGACCCCGCCTTTGGAAGTGTGGTTTGCCGCATCTCGGCGAGCGATTTTTTGGCGAAGGCCTCCTGGCGTGTAAGCAGCCAGGAGAGCGCGTTTCCGGAGATGTCGTCGGAAGGCCGCCGGCCAGCCGCGTAACGCATGCGCAGAATATCGAGGCCGCAGAACGGATCGCTGGCAGCCAGCAGCATCGACGGGCCGCTCTTGGTTTGAGCGTAGGAGTTGCGCGAGAAGGCGAAGGCAGCAGTTGCCGCAAGCATCTGAGAGAACTGGCGGCGCGAAAGCTGAGGCCGCGAGGTTGGTGAATTGGATTGGGGTAAGTTCATAACTTGGTTTCGACCAATGCGACCGCATCGCGCGCGGAGCGTCCGCCTCCGGGCACAAACCAGAGAGATGCGGCTACGGCCAGGGTGATGGCGCTGAAAGAAAGAATCGTCGAGCGCGCGCCCGCTGGGTTTGGAATCAGCAGGAGAAGCGACGCAAGGCCGATGCCGGCTACGGCGCGGCTGAGAAAGCGGAAGACCGGGCGGCTGAAGTCCGGAACATCGCTGATCTCGGAAGGATCGATAGGGGTATCGAGTTTCTTGAAGAGTCGAGCGCGGCCGGGTGACTCCTCTCCATCGAACAGCATGCTCAGGAAGAACACCGCAAAGGCCGATGGGACGACGAAGGAGATCTGCTGGACAAAGCTCCATTTGAAGACGAATTCGCCGAGCATCCCCATGCTGAGTCCGGTGACGAAGGTCAGCATCCCCGACCACCAGGGGGCACGCCGGAAGACCAGCCCCAGCAGCGCTGGAGGTCCATAGGAGATCGAGATCAGGGTGTTGAAGACCATCATGACCTCAAAGATGCTTTCCCCGCGAGAGGCCATCATGGCTGCCAGTATCGTGGTGACGCCACCCACCAGCAGCGTCATGATGGCCCCGATAATCAGCAGCTCGCGCTCTCCTGCGTGCGGGCGAAAGAGCGTTTGATAGATGTCCTTCGACAGGATGGCGGACTTCACGTTGAAGTTGGCTGACAGGTTCGCCATGGTCGCGCTGAACATCGCGGCCAGCATAATCCCGATCAGCCCATGCGGTAGAAAAGTGAGACTGGCAGCAACGTAAGACGCTTCGTTTGGATTGGCAAGATGCGGCCAGATAGCGTGCAGATTGGGGTAAAGAACGCGCATGACCATCGGCGGAATAAACCAGAGGAATGCTCCGAGGAAAAAGAGTCCGGTGCAGAGCAACGCGGCTCGTTTCGCCGCACGTTCATTCTCAACGCTGAAGTATCGCTGTGCCATCGCGCCGGTGTTGTAGCCGAACGAAACCATCACCGTCCAGCAGGCGAGATAGATCCACCCAAACTCGCCGTGAAGATGAATGGTCTTCATCTCCGCCGGCAGGGCATGGACGAGGCCGGAGATGCCGCCAACCTGCATCAGCGAGGCTACTGCCAGAACGATGCAGAACGGAAGCAGGATCGATGCCTGGAGAAAGTCCGCAATCACTACCGCCCATAGTCCGCCGAGAACGCTGTACGAGAGGATGATGGCCCCGGTGATAAGGATGGTTGCTGTCACGGAGAACTGGCACGCCGTCGAAACGAACAGGCTGAGCCCGTAGAGCATGGTGGCGCTGGTGAAGAGCTGGAAGACGATGGTCGCCCACGAAAAGGTCTGATGCGTCGCAGGACCGAAACGGTCGGAGAGGTACTCCATCACGGTGGTGATGCGTGTGCGCCTCCAACGCGAGGCAAAGATGTAGTAGCCGAGAAGAAAGCTCAACCCGTTGCCAACATAGAGGCCGATAACTGCGATCCCCGAACTGTAGGCGACGCCCGCGCCTCCGGTAAAGGTCCACGCGCTGAAGCCGGACATAAAGGAGCTGAGCCCCGCGACCAGCCATGGAATCCGGCTGCCACCGCGAAAATACTCTGACGCGGTGCTGTTGAAGCGCATGACATAGACACCTACGCCGACCATCAAAAGGATGTAACAGAGAATGACCGCGTAATCGGTGAGGTTGGCGACCGGCATGCCCTTTACTTTCGTTTATGAGCTTATAGAGTGTCAAGCAATAGTTTCAGAAATAAAACGAAAGACAGCGGTCGTCGTTCCATGCTATCCTCAGCACGATTTATGACTAAGCCAATTATCGCCGTCCTGGCTGGGGAAGAGCTCTTTGCGTCATTTTTCGACAAGCGTCGAAGGGCGCGTTTAAGCAGGTTTGCGCGATGGACCTTGTTCCCTATCCAGAAGTACGAAGCTGCCGCAGTCCCTCGTCTTTCCGGGGCAGACGCATTGATCACAACGTGGGACAGCCCCCATCTTTCTGCGGAGACGATGAAGCAGCTACAGTCCGTGCAGATCATTGCCCATTGCGGCGGCGAAGTGAAAAAGCGGTTTGACACATCGTTGTTTCGCAAGCTGGTCATTGTGAATACGCCGGAGCCGATGGCGAAGCCAACCGCGGAGATGGGCGCGGCTTTTCTCCTCTATGCCGCCCGCAATATCGACCACTACCGCGATGCGCTGCGTAAGAGGTCGAATCGAATTTATACGGATGTACACCTCACTGGCGGAGGAACGGAGTCCCTGTTGGGGCGCGAAGTCGGGATGATCGGCTTTGGCCGCATCGGCCGCTCACTGGTT
Organism: Terriglobales bacterium; assembly: GCA_041691575.1. Classification (GTDB taxonomy): domain Bacteria; phylum Acidobacteriota; class Terriglobia; order Terriglobales; family Acidobacteriaceae; genus Edaphobacter. The sequence goes on along the minus strand of JBEPUJ010000004.1, from coordinate 44,196 downwards.
GAGATGCTGCGCGGCTTCGACGTCCGTTGGAGAGTCTATGACCCATTTGCGCCCAGAGAGCTTGCGGCAGGACTGCCCGTTCAATTCGATTCGCTCAACGGCGTGCTGAAGCGAAGTTCGCTGCTGACCGTAACGGCTGCGGCGACGGAAAAGACGAGGCATCTGCTGAATCGCGAACGGCTGGCGATGTTGCCGGACGGAGCGACCGTGATCAATATCGCTCGCGGCAGCCTGATTGATCTCGATGGCTTGACGCAGGAGGTCAAGAGCGGGCGTCTGCGTTGCGCGCTGGACGTGACCGATCCGGAAGAGCCGCTGCCAGTCGGCCACCCATTGCGCACTCTCCCCGGAGCGATCGTGACGCCGCACGTCGGCGGTGGAGGCTCGCACACTCGCGGCGAGATGGCCGACGCAGCAATCGATGAGCTGCAACGCTTCTTCGGCGGCAAAGCAGTCGAACACCGCGTCACCACCAACATGTTGAGCCGGATGACATGATGAAGACAAGTTTCTCGACGCTCGCCTGTCCGGACTGGAATTTGTCGCAGGTGCTTACCGCCGCCGCGAACTATGGCTACGACGGCGTGGAATTGCGCGTCATCTCTCGCGAACTCGATCTCTGGAAGCTGCCGGAATTTAATGCGTCTGGGCTTGCCGCAACGCGCGCTGCCGTTGAAGATCATGGTGTTGTCGTCGCAGGCCTTGGCAGCAGCGCCTGTTTTCACTCCCCCGACGCTCAGGAGCGGGAACGCAATCTGGATTCTGCGCTGCGCATGGCAGAGGTTGCCGCGGGACTTGGTGCGCCTGCCATTCGCGTCTTTGGCGACCGTATCCAAGCTGGCAGCACGCGTGAGCAGACCGCTGCGTGGATTGCAGATTCGCTCGTGCGGCTGGCAGACCGACTGAAGCCCGATGGAGTTCAGATCTGGCTGGAGACGCACGGCGATTTTGCGTCTGCGGCGGATGTGAGCGCTTTTTTTGCGCAACTCAACAGCGCAGAAGTTGGAATCATCTGGGACCCCGCCAATGCGTTCGAGCAGACCGGCGAAGCGCCGCTCATTCTGCCATCGATGGGAGATCGTATCCGGCATGTTCATCTGAAGGACCTCACGCGTGACGCGCAAGGTTCGTCTCACTACACGCCCACCGGCGAAGGGGACTTCCCGTTCGACACCATGTTCGCTGCGCTCGCCGGGATAGGCTTTGACGGCTTCGTTTCCTTCGAGTGGGAGAAGCTCTGGCATCCTGAACTCGCTGGCCCCGAGATTGCTCTCCCGCACTTTATTGAGTGGTGGAAGAGCAGGGAGGTGGCCTAGTGGTCAGCGCGGTGCGAACCATGAAGCCGAGCGATATTCCCTCCGCTATGGAGTTATCGGCCATTGCGAATTGGAACCAGACGCCGGAGGACTGGCATCGCGTCATGCAGCTTTCTACGGAAAGCTGCCGCTGTATAGAGGATGCCGGGAGGATTGTTGCAACCGCATCCCTCCTGCCTTATGGCACGCAATTAGCATGGATTGGCATGGTCCTTACGCGGCCTGAATATCGACGTCAGGGATTCGCAAGGCGACTCATGGAAGATGCGATTGCAGCGGCGGAGCGCAGTGGTATCGGCACTCTGAAGCTCGATGCAACCGACCAAGGGCGCCCTCTCTACGAGAGCCTGGGCTTCGCCGTAGAGGAAACAGTGGAGCGATGGGGGCGCGACGGCGACAAGTTTCCCGTTGCGAAGGAAAAGTCCAACGCAGGCAAAAGCAGTTCGGGTAACGCACAGATATCCGGCGATCTCTTCTCTCAGGATGCAGAAGCATTTGGCGTGGAGCGCAGGGAACTGCTGGAGACACTGTCTGCATCGGGCCGATGTGACGCCTCAGAGAATGGCTATGTGCTTTCACGTCCGGGAAGAGTAGCGCCGTATCTCGGCCCATGCGTAGCAGATTCTGAGGCTGAGGCACGACAGTTAATTGCCGCTCACCTTGAAGGGGAAGCGAGTGAGTTGTGTAGCTGGTATTGGGATCTGCTCCCTGCAAACCCGGAAGCAGTACGCTGTGCAACAGAGTTTGGCTTCACGCGTCGTCGCGTCCTCTGGCGTATGTGTCGCGGAGAAGCGATAAAAAGCAACGATGCCATGGTCTATGCCATTGCAGGATTCGAGTTGGGGTGAGATGAAGATCGAAGATCAGACACAGTTGGAAGAACGGATGTCGTGCCCGACCGAGGCCGATATTGCAGCCATGCGTGTGATGGAAGGCGACGTGCTTATTCTTGGCGTCGGCGGCAAGATGGGCCCGACCCTGGCGCAGCTTATCCGGCGCTCCGCCGATGCAGCGGAGAAGAAGATACGCGTGCTGGGGGTGGCTCGGTTCAGCGACAAGACCATGCCCGATGCGCTACGAGCCCATGGCATCGAGCCGATCGCCTGTGATCTGCTGGAGCCCGAAGAGCTGGCAAAGCTGCCCGACGCCGAGAACGTCATCTTCATGGCTGCGCGCAAGTTTGGCACCACCGGCTCCGAGCATCTGAGCTGGGCGATCAACACGCAACTCCCCGCGCTGGTGGCCGACCGCTATCGTAAATCGCGCATTGTCTGCTTCTCCAGCGGCAACGTTTATCCGCTGGTTCCTGTTGTGCAGGGCGGCGCGACCGAGAAGACGCCTGTCGCTCCACAGGGGGAGTACGCGCAATCTGTCCTTGGCCGCGAGCGCATCTTCGAACATGCGTCGCATCGATGGGGGACGAGAGTTGCACTGCTCCGGCTCAACTATGCCATCGATCTTCGCTACGGCGTCCTCGTCGATATCGCCCGCGCCGTATTTGAGCGACGGCCAATCGATCTGCGCATGCCGCTGGTCAACGTGATCTGGCAGGGGGATGCGAACTCGGTATGCATGCGCTCCATCGCACACTGTGCTTCGCCTGCATTCGTCCTCAACCTCACGGGGCCCGAGACCTTGAGTACACGCTGGATCGCCGAACAGTTCGCCGAGCGGTTCGGGCATGACGCGTTGTTCACAGGAGAGGAGTCGCACTCCGCGCTGCTCAACAACGCGGCGAAGTGTCACCGGCTCTTCGGCTATCCTACCGTTACGCCGGAAGAGATGATCGACTGGATCGCCGCGTGGATTGCCGCAGGCGGTGCGCTCAGCAATAAGCCCACTCACTTTCAGACGCGGGACGGGAGGTTCTGATGAATGTCCGCGAAAGGCTTGCAGAAGGACTTGTTATCCCGGCCCACCCGCTCGCGCTTACTTCATCCCGCAAGCTCGACGAGCGACGGCAGAGAGCGTTGACGCGCTACTACCTCGCGGCGGGCGCAGGCGGGGTCGCCGTTGGCGTCCACACGACACAGTTTGCTATCCGTGATCCCAGGATCGGACTCTATCAACCCGTGCTCGAACTCGCAATGGAAGAGGCTGCTAAAAAAGATGTCGTGAAGATTGCAGGCGTCAGCGGTCCCCGGCATCAGGCTGTTAAGGAGGCGGAACTGGCGCGTTCGTTGGGTTACGATGCGGCCTTGCTCAGCCTCGGTGGCTTGAACGATCTCGAAACTGATCAACTCGTAGAGCATGCAAAGGCTATAGCCGAGATCGTTCCGGTGATCGGCTTTTATCTTCAACCCTCCGTGGGCGGAAGGCTGCTGTCGTACGAGTTCTGGCGCGAGTTCTCGAAGATTGAAAATGTGGTTGCCATCAAGATGGCTCCCTTCAATCGTTATCAGACCATCGATGTCCTGCGTGGTGTGATCGACTCTGGCCGCGCAAAGGACATCGCTCTCTACACCGGCAACGATGACAGCATTCTCATCGATCTTCTGACCCGGTGGAACTTTGGCGGAGAGACGCTGCGCATCGTCGGAGGCCTGCTGGGACACTGGGCTGTCTGGACCAGCAAAGCCGTAGAGCACCTCGCGCTTGCAAGGCAGAGCGGTCCACAGATTCCTATCGATCTGTTGACGCTCGCGCAGCAGATTACCGATGCCAACGCCGCGTTCTTTGATCCATCGCATGGATTTGTCGGTTGCATCGCCGGTATTCACGAGGTGCTGCGCAGACAGGGGCTACTGGAAGGCATCTGGTGCCTCGATGAAGACGAATGTCTTTCGCCGGGGCAGAGCGCGGAGATCGACCGCGTCAGTAATGCCTATCCGCATCTTTCCGACGACGCCTTTGTGCGTCAACATCTCGATGCGTGGCTGCGCTGACAGGGAGTCATCATCGTGCCGTCACAGATGCTTCGCAATCCGGCTAGAACGCGTTCGCTGCGCTGGTGGATCGGCGCCATGCTCTTCGCTTCCACGGCGATCAACTATATGGATCGGCAGACGCTCTCTCTGCTCGCGCCATACCTGAAGGTCACCTATCACTGGACGAACACCGATTACGCCAACCTGGTCATCGCATTTCGGGTCGCCTATGCCATCGGGCAGACCGTCTGTGGCCGATGGATGGATCGAATTGGAACACGCTTGGGCATCACGATTACGGTCTTCTTCTATTCCGTCGTCTCTGTTTTGACGCCACTGGCGAATGGCTTTCTCAGCTTCATGGGCTTTCGCCTCATGCTTGGGTTTGGGGAGTCGGCCAACTGGCCTGCCGCAACCAAAGTGGTCTCGGAATGGTTCCCGGCCAAAGAGCGGGCGCTGGCGACGGCGTTCTTCGATAGCGGCTCCTCCATCGGCGGCGCGATCTCTCCATTCTTAGTGCTGTGGATCTACTTTCATTGGGGCTGGCGGCCTGCATTTATTGTGCCCGGGGTCCTTGGATTTATCTGGCTGCTAGTGTGGCGCAAGTTCTACTATTCCCCGGAGCAGCATCCGCGCATCTCCGCCAACGAACTTGAGATGTTGCGCCAGGAAAAGTTGACGGATGGCTCCTCTGTTGTAACCGGAAAGGCACGCTGGCGCGACCTGTTGCGTCTACCGCAGACCTGGGGCGTGATTGCCTCTCGTGCCTTCACCGACCCTGTCTGGTACTTTGTCACGGACTGGTTTCCAATCTATCTGGTGGCGAAGGGGATCGACCTTCGAAGCGGACTCATCGCGATCTGGGTTCCGTTCCTGGCTGCCGATCTGGGCAACTTTGCCGGTGGCGCTGCTTCCGGATTCCTGATCCGCAGAGGCTGGCCGCTGGGCAAGGCGCGCAAAGCTGTTGTCGTCGCTGGTGGCTTCGGCACTATGCTGCTGATCCCAACTGTCTTTACACAAAACCTCTGGCTGATCACGCTGCTCTTCGCGCTGTCCACGTTCTCCTATGCCTGTTTCAGCACGATCGCGAACGTCCTCCCCTCGGACCTGTACCACAGCAACGCAGTTGCTACCGTGAGCGGACTCAGCGGCACTGGTTCCGGCATCGGAACGATCATCGCCATGAAGGCCGTGGGCTATCTTTCCGACGCTCGCATAGCGGACAAAGGGCACGTCTTTGATCCCATTGTGATTGCAAGCGGCATCATCCCGGTCATTGGAATGTTGCTCGTTCTACTGCTGGTCCGCAACACGAAGGCTACGCGCGAAGGTCTCGTCCGGCCAATCTGAGCGTGGCGTTACTGCTTGAGTAAGCCCAGGTCTACCCCTGCACCCATCGCACTCAATCCGGCAGCATTTGGATGCAGATGGTCGCCGCTGTCGTAGGCAGGCAGAAAGCGCGTAGGATGGGCAGGGTCGCGGACGATCTTGTCGAAGTCCACGAGGCCGTCGAGACTCTTGCTGGTGCGAATCCAATCGTTGATCGCAGCCCGCATCCTCTCCCCCTCCGGCGAAGCGTACTTGCAACTCTCATACGGCGTTATCGTAGCGCCGATCACTTTGATTCCATGCGTATGAGCGCGCATGGCAATCTGTTCCAGCGCCTGGATCAGGCTCTGTGCTGTATCCGCGGGGTCATTGGGAGAGGCAGAGACAATATGGCCGACGTCATTGATGCCTTCGAGCACGATGAGGTATTTAATGCCCGCCTGCGTCAGTACATCGCGATCCAGCCGCCGCAGTGCACTTTCTCCGCCATCGCCATCACGCAGAAGGCGGTTTCCGTTGATGCCTGCATTCAAGACTCCCAGTCCTGCCAGCGCTTTGTCCGCCTGAATGCGACGAGCTAAAACATCAGGCCAGCGTCCATTTGTATTGGGGGCACTGGCGGCTCCATCGGTGATACTGTCGCCAAGAGTAACGACGGCTCCGGTTGACGCTCCTTCGTTATCGGTCTTCACCTCGATACCCTTGATGAAGTACCAGGATGAAACCTCCGTCGGAGCCGGCAGAGCCTTTGCCTCAACCACGTTGCCAACCGCCTTATAGTTGGTTTGCAACGCGTAAGAATGCACGGTGAACTGGCTGATCGGCTGCGCAGGGATGAAGAGGCTGATAGCCACATCGGCAAGCGCTGGCAGCTTCAGATAGACGGGATCGCTGACCATAATTGTGCCTGCCGGAAGCGTCACGGTCGACTGTCCTCCGAAGCTCACGCTCTTCGCAGTGGACGGCTCAATAACGCCGCCTCCCGCGCTGATTGCGATCTGTGCCGCACCGACGGTCAATGGCTCCAGCCCGAATTCGTTGGTCAGCACAACCCGCACCGCTGTGCCGCCAGCCGAGGTGTGGACGATCTCGCGAAAGGTAATGCCGGTACTGCCGAGCATCGCCGTTGCCTCTGGTTGCGCCTCGGGAGATGCGGCCCATGTCCCCATCCAGCGCCCAGAAGACGGCGTGGCCGCTGATGAGACGGAAGGTAATCCGAAGGCGCAGAGCAGCAGAAACAGGCCAGTTCGAACTACGTTGACATGACGCTTCATCACCGCTCCTCTCGTTAGCACACGCTGGCCGCACACGGTCAGGTGAGCCGCTCCCGCGATCCCCTAAACGACCGTCACTTCGATCCCTGCGTCCCGAATCGCCTTTACATCGTCGGCAGAAAGTTTTCCGTCCGTGATGACGTGGTCGATAGCGGAAGCTCCGACGATCAACGACAGGCTCCTGCGGTTGAATTTGCTGGAGTCGCAGACCGCGACTACCTTCTCCGCCGCCTTCACCATGGCGCGGTTTACCCGCGCTTCAAGCACATTCGGTGTCGTCAGGCCGATCTTGGTGTCGAAGCCGTCGACCCCAAGAAACACAATGTCTGCGTGCATCTCTCTCAACACATCCTCTGCCAGCGGGCCTACCACCGACAACGAGTTCTTGCGCAGCGTTCCGCCGGTCAGAATAATCTCGAAGTCGCTCCGCGACAGATCCGCAGCGATGTTCAGCGCATTGGTGATGATGGTCAGATGCCGAAACGATGAAAGTGCGCGCGCGATCTCCGTCGTCGTGGTGCCTGAATCGAGGATGATGCATTGCCCCTCGGAGACCATGGCCGCAGCGGCGTTGGCGATTCTGACTTTCTCCTCGTGATGCAACTCCCCCTTCTCCTGAATGGTTGGATCGGACAACGCGCCCGCCTGCGCAGGCAGAGCACCGCCGTGCGTCCTCACCAGCAGGTCTTTGGACTGCAGGTAATCGAGGTCCTTCCGAATGGTGATCTTGGAGAGATCAAGGTCGGTTGAAAGCTCATCGACGAGCACGCGGCCGTGCTTCTGGATCAGGGACAAAATATGTTGACGCCGCTCTTCAATCAGCATCGGTGGTTGGGGCTTCGTTCTCTTCATCTACTTGTGCCTCCGTGCGAGTAACTCCCGTCCGCAAAGAAAGAGCGTAGATCGCCCCAAAAATGGCGTCGAGTCAAACGCAGCTTCCCCTTGATTGGGTTATCAGACGAAGTGTAGCAAAACTAAGGAAACTTAAAGAAATAGGAGCGAAATTCTTTGCGAGGCGTCTTCGTTCAGTGTCGCGGCTTTGTTCAGACCGCTTTGCGAAACTTCGGGTCGTCCATCGGCTTCACCTCAACCGAGATAGAGCCGTCCGCATTGACCGGCTGCTCACATGCCCATGCAATCGGCTTCAACACGCCCGGTCTGAGTTCGATCTCCGCCGACAGGCTGACCTTGCCAACGTATCCAGCCGGCAAAAGGAAGGAGCCCATGCGCAGGCCGCCTCCATGCGGGTATCCGGCGTCGAGGGAGCCTCGCACCTTGAACGTACCGTCCGGACTCGAAACTTGCAACCACAGCACTCCCGGAACTCCCGCCACGCCGCGATTGGAGATGCAAACGACCAACTCCGATGTCCCTGAGCGCTTTCGTTGCCATACCCACGATGGTCTCAACCGGTAGCCCAGGTTGGTTCGCAGACGTTCGAACCCGCGAGGATACTTTTCGTTATAGCTGGCCAGATTAGCAGTCTCCGTCCACAGCGACCAGTAGTTGGCCTTCACATCCAGAACATGCAGCATGTTGTTTTCCATCGCGTTTACGCCCGCCGCATCCACCTGCAATGTTGCTGCGTCATACTTCCGATAGGTGCCGTCTTCAAGAATGGCAGCCAGCCACGGCGGTCGGTTGGCCAGTTCTTCAATCTGAATCGGCTCTTCGACCTGAATGCTGTCAGAGCGGACCCACGCTCCGCCGCGCACGGCGATCTCAATCGCCTCACGATTGCCCGTATCGCTAATGTCCGTTTGCGTGTTCATCGCCAGCGGAGTCTTCTTCCAGGCATCCATCTGAATGCGGATCATCGTATTGAGCGTGCGCTGCGCCGTGGCGAAGTCGGGGAAGGTATTCGTATTGCCGCCGAAGTGGCCTTCGCCCCAGAACCCCACATGCATCATGTCCACCCATTCGATCAGCGGGTCTCCATCGAAGCGGGCCGCGAGCAGGTGGTTCAACTCCGTCAGCGCCTTCAGGTACTCCGGATGTTCGTAGCGCGGCTCCATCCAGACATCTGTCTCCCTGCCGGTTTCGGTAGCACCGGGCCTGTGCGTGACTCTCACCATCGGTATGCGGTCGCGCAGAAACTTCGGCAAAGCAAGTTCTTCCGGCTGAAAGACCGTGTTCGACGACTGGATGCGGAAGGCGACGCGCAGTCCGTGCCGCTTCGCCGCCGCCAGGGTCAACTCCCACACCGGGGCAAGGTCCAATCGCCCCGCCTGCTTCTGTACATTGCGCCAATCGCAGCGAATATAGAGCACATCGACGAAGGGCAGGCTGGCCATCTTTTCAACGTGATCTTCCAGAGTCTGCCGCCCTTCGCGTACGGCAATCGATGGCCCCGCTTCCTCCCACGTATAGCCGACGAGGCCGAGACCCGGATTACGCAGCGGCTTCTCCGACGGAGTCGTAAACAACACCGTCTGCCAGCCCTGGTCCTGGTCGATATCGAATGGCCCTTGATCCAATCGCTTCGTGGCCGAAAAAAACGAACCAAAGTCATATCCCTGCCATAGGTGCTTCGGGTCGTTGAGGCGCTTCGGGCTATCCGCGAATGCATGAAGCCTTGGAATCGGCAACAAGGGGAGCAGGGCTGCGCTCTTCGATAGATCTCTGCGCTTCATAGGGGGCTTCCTTACGGATGGAGTCCGAGGTAAAGTATTTCCATGGAACGTAACAAAAAGAAATCTAGAGAAATATAAAGAAATAGGCAAGTAAATCCTGAGTACGCCAAAAAGGAGAATCGTTTGCCGCTTCGAATCGCACACCTTGGCGCCGGTGAATGGAGCCGCTACGCTCATGGGCCTGCATTGCAGCGCTTGGCCCGGCAGTCGGTCGTCTCGCTGGAACTGATATGCGACCTGCAAATAGAACGCGCTCGCCAGTTCCGCGAACTCTTCGACTATCGCCTCGCATCGGACAACATTCGAGAGAGCCTGGTTGAGGTTCGACCGGACGTTATCGTCTGCACCGTCCAACCCGCCGCCACTGCGGAACTGGTGAAGTCTCTGCTGCCGCTTGGGATTCCGCTGTTCATCGAGAAGCCCCCCGGAGTGTCCCTCGCAGAGGCAACCTCGTTAGCGGCCGCATCTGTCGCCGCCGAAGCCTTCACGTTTGTCGCTTTCAACCGCCGCGCCATCCCGTCGATCGTCCGGCTCAAGCAATGGGCGGCGCACCACCCCATCCGTTTTGCACGGGCAGAGATGCTGCGCACCAACCGCCTCGAACCCGACTTTGCTATTGCCACCGGAATTCACGCTCTCGACGCAGTTCGTTTTCTGATGGGCGACCCGGAGTCCATCGAAGTAACGCCTCGTCCCCACGCCAACTCAGAGGTCTGCGATTATTCGGTGCGTCTGAACTTTGCCAACTCAGCGGTGGCCGAGATCTCGATGATGCTCAACACGGGGCTGCGGCGGGAGTCCTACTTCCTCAGTTCGGAGGGAGACACGGCAGAGGCGGTGCTGGGCTCGGCTTATAGCTCCCCATTGTGTTACCAGGGCGATCGCCAGTGGAGCGGAGAGAAGATCGTCAGCGAGCACCCGCTTACCGATGACCCGTTGATCGATGGGGGCTTTCTTGGAGAGTATGAAGCGTTCTTTCACGCGCTGACAGAGGGCGCTCCTTCGCCCTGTTCGTTGAGCGACGCCGCACGCTCCATGCAACTGGCGGAAGCGGTCCAGAATCACTACTCCGGTCTGCTCCCGCCTTTATCTATCGCATAAGCAGGCGTGAATCCTGGCGTTCCGCACCGGATAACTCCGGGGCAGGGAACCAGGTGTCCTGAATCACTTCCCCGGCTCAAGCTCAGGTGTAGCAATGTCGGGCCTGCGCGGATCGCCGCTGGCAGCGCCATGCCACACGCCGCCGCCAAAGGTAGCTATGTAGACCATCCTCGGATCTTCAGGATCAGGCATAACCCGGTGACCCCATTTGAAGTTGTATCCCGGAATGCGGGTCCAGTGCTCCCCACGGTCAGCCGAGCGCCACGCCGAGGACTCGAAGCCCGAGGCATACAGAATGGCCGGATTCCGTGGATCGATGGTGACGTCATACACATGCTGGTCGCGATGCAGCACATTCTTCCAGCTCTTGCCTCCGTCCACCGACAGAAAGATTCCTCCGCCAACGCCGTGCATTCCTGTTGCCCTGGTCCACGTCGCAAGATAAAGGCGGTTGGGATCATGTGGATCGATCGCAAGCCCATTCGGCCCGTTGACCTCTGCAGGCAGCTTCACCGGCGCCCACGACTCCGCTCCATCGGTCGATTTATAAAGCGCGCCATCGCCGCTGGTGCCGATGCTCCCATCCTCGCTGCGCCGTGCAATCACCACATACAGAGTGCCGTCTTCAGCGCGAGTCAGTCGCCATGCGAAAGGCTCGTTCTGCACAATGCCGCGGTTCTTCAAGGTCCATGTGACCCCGTCATCCGTGCTCTTATAGACGCCGCGCCCCATCGCCGCAACCCACAGCGTCCTCTTGCCCGCCGGACTCGACGGATCGAGCAGAATGTGGGTCGGCGCCGTCTCCGGCATCCCCGCATTGGAGGGCTTCCAGGTTCGCCCTCCATCCACGCTCACGCAGATTCCGCCCCGATACTTCGTCACCGAGGTGTTCCGCCACATCTTTGGCCGGGGCAGGTCGTGTGTTCCGCTCATCGCGCCCCACATCTTGCCTCGGACCGCAGGATCGAACGTCACCCAATAGGTTGTATTAATCCACGCCGCAGGAATGCCCTTCACCGAGTGCGTCCACGAGCGCCCCTTGTCTTCGCTGCGAAACAGGCCAATATCAGTCGTTGGAATAAATCGGCGGCTCTTATCGAATGGGTCGAAGAGATACCCATAGTTGGTCGTCACATCCAGCCCCGTGCTGGTCCAGTCTCCGCCCGCCACTTTTTTGGAGTAAGCGGCATTCCAGTTCGCTCCGCCATCGGTGGTAATCATCGTTCTGCCGAAGTCCGTGCCATAGGCCAGTTCTGCGTCCTGATCCGCCACGCCGATCCCCAGAGGATTCTCGCCCCACTCCGGGCCATACTCCTGCGTAAGCCACGCATCGTGGACGTTAGGCGAAGCAGTCTTGTCCTCTTTCCACACCAGTGTCCAGGTGTGTCCACTATCCCGAGTACGCGCTACGCCCATCCATATCTTTCCATCGAGCTGAAGATGGCTATACGACGCATAGGCAGATTCTGGATGGTTCAAGCTGGTCGCGATGGCGCGAACCTTCGCACCGCTCCCCGGCAGAGTAGACGAGACCCACGTCGTTCCGCCATCCCTGGACAAAAATATCCCCGTCTCGGAGCTGGCGTAGAGCGTCATCCCCGTCGCGTCGGAGAATCCCGCGCTGACATCATTAAAGACGGCTCCCTTAGGCCCCGGCCGCTCCTGCCACTTCCCGCGATATCGAACGGTGACGCCCGTCTTTCCGGCAATATAAAGATCGCGGTCGCTCTTATTGGAATACGGATCGATCCAGATTCTTTGCGGAGCTCCCGTCAGATCCTGAGCCTTCGACCATGTGCCGCCGTCATCTTTGGAAATAAACGCAGCCGCCTTGCCATCTTTGACCGCCCCTGCAACCAGAGTCTTCGAATCAGCCGGATCGATCGCCAGCGCGACGACCTGCCCCATAGGATTGGGCTCGGCAACAATCGTCTCGTCGGCATGATCTGAACTCATGCGAACTCCGCGGACGGTCGCGGGCACAGGCCAGATTAGCCTCCACGACTCGCCATCATCGTTGCTGCGCCACAGAGCTTCCGTGCCTGCATAGATCGTGTCCGACCGCAATGGATCGAACGCGAAGAACTTGACGGGGCCGCGCAGATTGAACATCCGCCACGACTGTCCGCCGTCATGGGTGATGTAGGAGCCCGTCATGTCGCAGGCAATCAGCGCTTCCTTCCAGTCGTGCGGGCTGATCGTCGCATGAAACATTGCGCCCCCGCCGCCCGGCCCTACTACGGTGAAGCCGCCGGCAGCGCGCGCCGTCAGGGTGGCAAAGCAAAGCGCCAGCCCCAACCCAAGGTGAATTACCATTTTTTTGCTTATATTTTGTTTTCGCATGTTTTGTGGTTTCTATTGCAATCGTTTTAGCCGTTTACCAGGATGTGCGTCAAGCCCAAGCTGCTTTTCCCCGCACGAAATCTAGGCGAGCCAGGCGATCTGTGGAGAAGGCCCCGCGCTATACCATCGTTGCCTCCTCAAGGTAACGGACATAAATATCTTTTATCTCCGACCCCTGAAAAATTGGCCACGCAGATGCCTCATCTGCAATAACTTCCGTATTATTCCTTTCTATATCTTTTTTTGTTTGCTTTGTCTTCGTTCGCTGTGATATCTCTTTTAGCCATCCGCAATACAAGGGAGCTTTTATGAAATCACGAAGCCTCATATCACTCGCAGTAACCCTCATCCTCGGTCTTGGAGCCAGCACGCCAAATCTGTTCGCGCAGGGTACGGACCTCGGTACGATTCGTGGGACCGTCACCGATTCCAGCGGCGCCGTGGTCCCCAACGCGCAGGTTGAGATCATGGACACCGCCACCAACACGTCGCGGAAACTCACCACAAACGGCCATGGCGACTATCAGGCTGCCGCCATGCCCTCCGGACACTACAAGGCGACCGTCACAGCGCCCGGCTTCAGCACCGCTGTCATCAACGGCATCGTCCTGACCGGTTCCGACGTCGCCAGCGCGAATGCCGTACTGCGTGCCGCATCCAATACGACCAGCGTCGAGGTCAGCTCCGATGCTCCACTGATCGACACCTCAGACCAAACGCTGAGCCAGACGCTCAGTTCCACGGCCATCATCGATCTCCCTCGTGACAGCCGCGACATCTACTCATTCCTCTACATCAATCCCAACATCACCCAGTCCAATGCGCCGGGAGAGTTCAAATTCATCGGCGCGCAAAGCTACGGCGCCAGTTTTTCGGTCGATGGTCAGCGCACCAACGGCGGTATGTTCGGTTCAGTGACGGCCAGCCAGCCCTCGCTTGAGGCTGTCGGCGATCTCAACGTCATGTCCAACGGCTTCAGCGCGGAGTACGCCGGCATCGCCAATATCCGCGTCACCACCAAGCGTGGCGGCGCCGACTACCACGGCTCCCTCTTCTACAACAACAAGAACTCGGCCCTCTCCGCCTGGTCGCTGGCCGACAAGGACACCCTCGCCAACTTCGCTCCTACCCTCTCCCAGCCCAAATTCAACAAGCCATTCTTCAACAACACCGACGTCGGAGCTTCCGTCGGCGGTCCCATCCCCAAGGTGAAGAACACCTGGTTCTTTGCGGCCTACGAGCACAACTCGTCGATTGCGCCATCCAGTTCGAGATCTACCCGCATGCCAGGCCCACTCCTCATGAAGGGTGATTTCAGCCAACTGAGTGACTCGAAGAAGCCATCGGTCGGTTCCGCTGTCCTGACTCCGAATGAGATCGCCAATAACACGGTAGGCGGTCTCGGCGAGCAATTCATCAAGATTCCCGAGCGTCTTCTCAACCCAGTCACTACCAAGCTGATCAATCTCTACTTCCCCAATATCGGCACGGCCACGCCGGTCAACGCTTCCAGTGGGAAAGTTGACTACACCGCCTTGTATCCTGGGCACTCATTCACGGACATGGGGACCTTGCGCATCGACCACAACTTCTCCGACGCGGATCGTGTCTACGGCGTCTACCAGGTTTCGGCGCAAAGGGGCGCCAAAAATCCGGTTCAGGGCGCTTTTACCGGCCTTGGCCTCAGCCAGACGGAGCGTAGGAATAACACGATCTCGCTCTCGTACACGCACATCTTCTCCCCCAATATCGTCAATGAGCTTCGCGGCGGCTTCAATAAGCAGCATCTCTTTACCCACAGCAACACCACGTTGAAGGGCTTTCTCTCCGGCATCGGCTTCTCCGCTGCGGATATTACCGCCTATGGCGCGGTCGTTGGGCCCGCCGAGTTGGACACCCATGGGCACACCGCCGTCGTCTTAGGTAACGGGCCCACGGCCTTCCAGACCTTTGACAGAGGCGGTCGTAACACCGATCGTCCGGCAGACCAGGACATCGTCACCTTCGGAGACACCCTGACCTGGACGCTTGGCCGCCACAGCCTTAAGATGGGTGCCGACTTCGTCCGCAATCAGGCCGTTGACGGGTTCGCCGTCAACCGCGGCGTCCCGCGCGGACAGGTCACCTACAGGGGGACCGGCGTTTCCTCGCTCTCCCGTTTCCTTCAGGGACAAGCGGGGGACTCCTCCACCTACGTCAATCAACCTCGGCCGGCCATGAACGTTTACAACTGGGAGACCGGGTACTTCGTTCAGGACGACTTCCGCGTCAACTCGCGCCTCACCGTCAACCTCGGGATGCGCTATGACCTCTTCACCCCGTTCATCGACAAGAACGACATCCTGGCCAATCTCGACCCCAACTACATCAACCCCACCACCGGTCAGCGTGGCCGCTTTATCATTCCCTCGTCGAAGACGCTGAAGTACGTCGATCCAAACATCCTCGCGTTCGGCGTCGTCACGGCGGACCAGTCCGGCCTTGGTGTCGGCAGAGGTCTACTGCGGACGTACAAGAACGGCTTTGGGCCTCGTGTCGGGCTGGCCTTCCAGCTCAACGACAAGACCGTCGTGCGCGGCGGCTACGGACTGTACTATCCCACCTCGGCGGCCCAGGGCATCCGCGACCCCATGGCAACCAACTCCTTCAATCAGGGCCGTACCAAGCGTACCGTCGCGGGCAATCCTCCGCTTAGCGGTTGGCCCACGGCCGGAGAAACCGGGGGCACCAGCCCGCTCTCAGGCGGGGTGGTGAACGGCTTCGGCGGCGCTCCTGCCGCCAACTACGTTCCGGTAGACCTCAAAAACCCACGCATCCAGCAGTGGAATGCTACCCTGGAGCGGGAGCTTCCCTGGCAGTCGTCGCTCCGGTTCTCCTACATCGGTTCGCAGCAGTCGGGCCAGATCGTCGGCCGCGACCTTAACATGATTCCGCCAAGCGACAACCCCTTCGGCACCACCATCGGCGATGGAACGACTCCTTGCGACCCAACCGGTAACATTGAGTCCGATATCGACCTCACCTGCAACTACTCAGCCGCTGACAATGCCCGGCTCAAGATTCCGTTCCTCGGCGATTACGTGAGCGGCTTCGCCAACCTTGGACACAGCTTGACCAACTCGTTCCAGGCACAGGCTCAGCGTCAGGCCAAGGGCTTTATCTTCAGCCTGGCCTATACCTTCCAAAACCAGGACTCGTCGGGTCTGGACATCGGGAACTCCAGCCTCGGTGGCAATGCCTACAACCCCTTCAACCCAGACAGCGACTACGGCCCTGACTCGTGGGTCTCCCGTCACCGGATTGTGGCCTATGGCATCTTCGACCTGCCCTTCGGGCAAGGAAAGCGATTCCTCTCCTCTTCTCCGAGGTGGGCGGACGCTTTGATCGGTGGCTGGCAGACCTCCACCAACCTCTTCTACAAGACGGGCGTGGGCTTCACTCCGTTCTTCGACTGCGGCGACTGCGATCCGGTTGTCCCCGGCAACGTTGCCTCAGCCACTCTCGATGCCGTTGGGAGCTTCGAAGCCACCTCGATACGTCCACTCATTAAGGGTAATCCCAGGAGCGGAGCGCCTTCTGGTTTCATGTGGAACACGAGTGCCTTCAGCTTTCCGAGCATCGGCGGAGACCTGTACACCCAGCCTGGAGTGGCCAAGCGGAACGCCCTCTATGGTCCCTCCACGTACGGCATCAATCTCGGCGTGCATAAGACGTTCCGAGTCAACGACCGCATAGGCATTCAGCTCGGCGCGGATGTCAATAACATCCTCAACCATCCCATGCTCTCGCCGGGCTCCGACGCTGCCTGCGGCGCTGGCGGCAGCAGTTGTTTTGCCAATATTGGAACGTTCAGTCTCGCTGTGGATCAGTCGACAAACAGAACCCCTGGCCATCAGCCGAAGATTCTTCCAGTTGACATCACCGATGAAAACCAGTTCACCCCCAACAGCGACTTCGGGCGTCTCTTCCGCAGCTTCGATCAGGAAGGCATCTCCAGCAACCGGGAGATCCGCCTGAGAGGTCGCATCACCTTCTAAGGCGAGGAGTGCCGTCCATACCAAGGGCTGGCGGAAGTATTCCGCCAGCCCCATTTTTTCTGCCCACACTCCGCAACACGCCATAAATTTGTCATCCTGAGCGGAGCGCAGCGTAGTCGAAGGATCTGCGGCTCTGTAGTGCCACTCCTTTCCCTGATTAGAAGCACACTGCGCCGTCTATCCCCTTGCCTACAGACTGCGAGCCCTTGGGATCCTTGACACCCCTGATAAAATTACCCTAGGAGCAAAAGAAGAATCCGACACCTGTCGGACTCTCCTTTACAACCTGAGTCTGTACCAAAGTTCGGACTTAGGTCATTTGTTTCGAAGACTTTAGGATTTAAGTAGGGGGGAGGGGGGGTACCCCCGAACGGAGCCCAGCCAGCTACTTGTGGTCGACCAGTTCAAGCTGCCCGAAGCTCTCTGGGGTGTGAAATGAATCGGTCATGGGCGCTTTCCACATAACTTTTTTCTGCCGTTCAGGTGGCCCCTGGCTGCGGAACAAATTTGCGCGAAAGGTGTTTCCTGCCGCAGGTGTACGCCGGTCGATGGCAGAGAAGGGAATCTGCATCGCCGCATACCAGATCTTTGCTTCTCTATCGATCCGCGTAGCAACCTTAAACCCTGAGTTCCACGTCCATCCCACGGTATGGTCGGGAAGGTCAAGATCAATATCGAGATCGATCCACTCTCCCTGTGGCGAAACCTCGAACTCTTTATACTTCCGAATATTTTTGAAATCGGACCCGATAAAGATCTCCGCAACATCCCAGTTCCAAAGCTGATTGGTCTCCGTCGTCGTCGAGGGCGAAGGTTTCAGATTCAGCTCCTCGTAAGGACAGACATAAAGCAGATAGAGATTCCCCTTCGTCCATCGCGAACGAACCTCGGTGCGATAACCGGGAACAACCTTCCCGCTGGTATCCACTTCTGCATAAACCGGCAATGCTTCGCGCCAGAACGACGAATGAAGATTCGTATCCAGCGAGACGTCTTTGGTCGCATAGACGCTCTTGAACGCCCCGGAATCTGTACTCTGCGCGCCAGCCGCGCTCGTCATCGCAAGCAGGCATAAAGCCACGAACTGCTTCATAGATCAGACACCTCTTACACCGTGACGTGGAGTTCCCGAGCCGCGTTGCCGTTATAAACCTTGCGCAGAATGGACTCCGGCAGGTTGATGCCATAAATCCGCCAACGGCCTTGTGGCGGCGTCTTCGCCGGTGCGTAATCGAAGTACTCGTCGTCCGTCTCCAGAAACCGATAGTAGATCTCATAGAGCTTGTCATTGAACACCTGCTGAGGATACGAGTCGCCATGAGGAATGGCATCAGTTCCAAACAGGATTCTGTCCTGATACTTCTCAAAGAAGGCTCGAGCCGTTCGCGGCTGTCGTCCCAGCTCGCCGATGCGGGCTGCGATATCCACGTTCATATTGGGATAACGGTCCAGATTCTCCGAGACATTGGCCAGATTCTCCGCAAAGTTGCCCACATGCAGCACGATAAACCGTGTCTTCGGATGGCGGGCAATGATCCGATTCCGGGCTTCGAGCAGCTCCGCATTGCTGGGGAAGTCGTGGTCATAAAACGACCAGTCCGGATGATTATTCAACTCTTCGTACCGCTCGTTGAAGCGGTCTGTCGGCGTGAAGAAGGCGACCGGATCGGAGACGTGAATCGCAACCGGCATGTTCAGTTGTCCGCATGCATCCCACATCGGGTCGAACCGCGGGTCATCGATCTTGACCAGCTTGCCCGAAGAGATGTTCTCTCTCAAAAAGAGGCCTAGCGTCTTGAGGATCTTGAGGCCCCGAGCGCCATCCTTGTGCGCCTGCTCGATCGCCTCCGCTTGCAGCTTGGGGTAATCGGGCTTCAGAAACAGAGAATAGGACGGCTCCGTGAACGTATAAAAACGATCCGGGAACTGACGGTCGTATTTCTCTACCGTGTCTTTGAGTCCCACGCCATATCCGCCGGTGAGGTTGACCATGGAGTGAATGTGCTTTCGGTCCATCACGGGAAGCAGCTCGGCTGGCGCGGCCACATAATCGCGTTCGGGGGCAAGCTCAACCCCATTCTTCGACTTGGTGGAAAAAGAGATGTGCGTATGGATGTCGATGACCGGAAAGCGCGGCGTCGGCACATGGGTCTCCTTCACCTGAAGCATGCTTCTCGGCTCATAGTCGGCAATGTCCAGCGGCTTGGGTTGCGGCTTCGCGTCTCTGGCCAAACCCTTTACCTCAGTCGCTGAGGCGGGAAGTATCCCGGCATGGGCGACGGCTCCGGCCAGCAATCCCAGCCCGGTTGTGCTTAATAGTTGACGGCGGTTCATTGCTCGTTATCTCCTCTTGATCTACAGGCTTTCAGAAAGGACGTCTGCGATGCATCAGCTCGGACGATTTGTACGCAGATTCGGTTGGTTCTAAGCGTAACACCGGGGATGTCTTGTTTGGCCACTTTTATTTCGTTTAACAGCTTTTTACGGCAAGCCGTAATGCCGCCCTAGTACCTAGCCAGGAAAACTCCTAAATTCATCTCCAGACATGGCTATTGAGTTCATTGGGCGACAGCAAGAGGGCAACTCTCGTGAAAAATATCCTGCGTTATTGTGTAAAACAAGTTCTCCTGACATCTGTTTTCATGTACAAACGAAATAAGAAATAACCAAACGGTATACAGGGAAAAGATTCGTGGAAAACCAGATGAGCAGCTTGCACGAGGCGCCACAGCTTAAACGTTCCCTGAAGCTCTGGCATCTCATCGCCTACGGCGTCATTATCATCCAGCCCACGGCTCCCATGGGCATCTATGGTGTCGTCAGCAACATTGCCCGCGGACATGTAGTTCTCACCATCCTTATCGCGATGGTTGCCATGCTGTTTACCGCAATCAGCTACGGACGCATGGCGCGCGTCTACCCACTGGCGGGTTCCGCCTTCAGTTATGTCTCCGAGGAACTCAACCCCAAGGCTGGTTATGTCGTCGGCTGGGCGATGCTGATGGATTATGTCCTCAACCCCGTCATCTGCATCATCTGGTGCA
The DNA here is from genome assembly GCA_041691575.1 of Terriglobales bacterium. GTDB lineage: Bacteria > Acidobacteriota > Terriglobia > Terriglobales > Acidobacteriaceae > Edaphobacter. The sequence goes on along the minus strand of JBEPUJ010000004.1, from coordinate 24,252 downwards.
GCCAGGCCGCTCGCAATATCGTTCCCGACGTCCCCTTTGCATTCTGGGTGATCGCTTTCGCTCTGCTCAGCACCTTTCTGAATACTCGCGGCATTCAGACTTCCGGCCGCGTCAACGCTATTCTCGCCATTGTCATGAGCCTGGTCGTCGTCCTCTTTCTTGGCGAGGGCTTCCGCTATATCTTCTCCACTGTGCACCCAACGATGGGTGATCTGTTCCGGCCTTTCTACGACCCCTCGACCTTTTCCACCGCAACTGTCTTCCAGGGAACTTCGGTCGCAGTCCTCACCTATATCGGCTTTGACGGAATCTCGACTATGGCCGAAGAGGTAGAGAATCCTCGCCGCAACATCCTGCTGGCAACCGTCTTCACCTGTCTGATTATCGGGATTTTGTCGATGATCGAGGTCTATGTTGCGCAAGTCGTCTGGCCGGCCACGACTCCATTTCCCGCCGCCATGGTGGACACTGCATTTGTGCACGTCGCTGCACGCGTAGGTGGAACATTCCTATTTCAGTTGCTCAATGCGACGTTGCTGGTCGCGAATTTAGGGTCAGCTGTCGCGGCACAGTTCGGGGCATCGAGACTTATGTACAGCATGGGGCGAAATAACTCTCTGCCCCAGCGGATCTTTGGCGCGGTCGATGCCAAGCATCATGTTCCGCGAAATAACGTCCTGATCGTCGGTGCGATCGCGGTAACGGGAGCTTTTCTGCTCAGCTATCAGCAGGGAGCGGAACTGCTCAACTTTGGTGCCTTCATCGCCTTCATGGGCGTCAACCTTGCCGCTCTGGTCCACTACAAGTTCCGCTCGAAGGAGAAGGTCACGCTTCCATTCCTCATCCCCGCGCTGGGCATTCTGGTCTGCGGCTTCATCTGGATCCACCTGAGCCACAGCGCCCAGATTCTCGGTGCCCTCTGGATCTGCGTTGGCCTGATCGTGGCGTGGTTGATGGGGAGAAGCAAGAAGCCCGTTGTTCAACCGGAGTAGACGGTTTCAGGCTCTGTGCTCAGGCGTCGAACTAAGGAGCTTCTGATTAAGTCAGGCTCTGTTAAGGGCACGGCTTCAGCCGTGCCGTAAGTGACTTGCCCGCAATGCGGCTTTAGCCGCTGAGGGAATCTTCGGAGATTTAATCAGACCTTCTCTAAGAAATGGGTTTGCTGCGCACCTTGGCGACAGTCTCCCATTGGGCGCGCTGACACCGTTGCGGAGGCAGTCCCTTCAAAACCTGTTCCAGATCGTCGACGACCATCTGGCCCATCCATGGCCAGATCTCGGGAATGTTGCCTGCCCGATGTGCCTGTAGCAGGGTATTCGGAGTGGAACGCGCACGGTGCCCGGCGGGAATCGGTTCCTCTGGCCAGACATCGATGGCTACGCGAATGTGCCCCGACGCGGCTGCATCCAGCAGCGCGTCGAAGTTCACGATGCCGGCCCGGCTGGCCAGCACCACGATGGAGCCCGGAGCCATGCTGTCGAAATAAGCGCGGTCAATCTTCCCGGCATTCTCTGTAGTGGTTGCCGCCAATAGAAAAACGACCGACGAGCGACGGAAGCATTCGTCCAACGGCGCTGGCGTGACGCCTGCTTCGCGCAGAACAGTCGGATGTATCCATGGATCACAGACGAGAATCTCTCCGCCGAAGATCTTGACCAGCGGCAGCAAGGCGCGTCCCAGATTTCCAAAACCGATCAGACTTATGGTTTTGCCGGAGAGCAGAAAGGAGTCTCGATTGTCGCCTTCGCCGTACAGTGTTTCGCGCCCGGCGCGGATCGCTGCATCCGCTTCGTGGATGCGTCGTGCCGAGGCCAGCGCCATTCCAAGCGCCATCTCGGCCACCGGCTTTGCGAAGACCGGCCCGGTAGACAGGACCGGAATCCCGCGCCGGTGGCACTCCAGGTAATCGATATTAGGCAGGAAGTTGCTTTCTACGTTGAACACTACCTTCAGGTTGGGCGCACGGTCGAGCCGTTCTTTGGGGAGGTCCGATTGTCCGATCAGAGCGACTGTCTCCGGCAGATACCGGTCGATGTGCTCGTCGGTCGCCGGCGAGCCGTCGTGCCAGATGACCTCACCGAGCGCTTCGAGACGAGCCTTCGTCGGCGCGTCGAAGATCAGGTCCACTGGACGAGGATGCGGATCGAGCAGAATCAAGGGGCGGGAAGTAGAGTTCATCGTTTCAGAGTGGTCCTTCCTGGAATCTTCACGAGTCAGCATGCGCAGACCTCGTCCGCATCTGCCTGCATTATGCCGTTCGCATTAATTCGTGGCCGATCTGTCACCGCGGCAAGCTTTGCTGTAGGTATTCAGCACAGTCCGAATGCTCGCAATCACTAGCTCCTCCGGATCGTTCCGCAGTCTCCCTTCGCGTATTGCCTCATACTCGCGCGGACAGTGCTGGCTCAAGAGAGTCTCGGGTATTGCCGTCTCCTTCAGATTTCGCATCAAGAGTGCGATGGCTGCCTCGGCTTCGGGACGTCCCCAGTAGTAGCGAATGCGGTCACTATAGCTATAAACGCGGAGCAAACGCTGCTGCTCCACGTTTCCGCGATAGTACTTCTGCCAATTCGCGGGATGAGCCAGCATGATCTCTTCCATCGTCTCTACTAGATGAGACTGTTCTCTCTCCGGCATCAGTTCACGCTCGATGGCGGCCAGCGCGTAGAGCGTCTCCCGCAGTGCAAACGTCAGCGCAGGCCCGACTTTCAGAATGGCAAAGCCGTCGCGGATCAATTCCTCGTAGGCTCGCGGTCTTTGATAGTCGCTCGAATGCGCCTCCATCACCAACTCCGGGTGAGCTTCCAGAAAGCTTTGCAGATGCGAGGCCTTCGCCGCATCGTAGTCCACAACGCTATCGTGATCGAACTCCACGCCCGGTTGCACCACTACTGCGATGACGCGTTCCCACGCAGCGTCCAGGCCCGCATCGTGGAAGGCTTTGCGATGAACCGCCAACGTGCTCTCGACTGCATCGCATGCGGTCACCTCGAGCTCATCGAGAGCGTGACTCGCCCCGCCCGGCACAGGCACCTCGGTCCCAATGACGTAGACCACCGGCGCCAGGTCCAGCCGCTTTCGCGCCGATTCCGCCGCACTGCATAACATGGCCGCGCGCTTCGCCATTACTTCATCGGGAACGATGGCCGCATCGTCCGCGCAACGCATACTGGCGTCCAGATGGATCTTGGTAAATCCTGCCTCGACGTAGAGGCGAACCATCTCGACCGCGTGTTGCATCGCTGTCGTTGCGTCCAGGTGCTGCCAGGGATTTGGTCCCAGATGATCTCCGCCGAGAATCAGACGGCTGCAATCGAAACCAGCTTGTTGCGCAATGCCGTAAACATAGTCGCGAAACAGCGCAGGAGTCATGCCGGTATAACCACCGGCCTGATTGACCTGATTGGATGTCGCCTCCAGCAGCAGGCGCGTGTCGTCCGCGCTGGCCTGGCGCATGGCCGCTTCGATTACTCGAGGATGTGCCGAGCACACCGAGTAGATTCCACTGTGACCTCGGGACTCACGAAGAAATACTTGCAAATCATCAGACACCAGATCACCTCACCCGTTAGGAAAGTTGCCTGCGAACTACTAGGCGTTGTTTTTAGGCATAGATGGCAAACTTCTCGACCACGCGGCTGATCAGCCCATTCGGGCTAGGTGTATCCGGTTTCAAACCGCGTTCAATCGAGGAGAAGAGGCCAAGCATCTGGCTGAAGATAACGTCCACCGCTGGGCGGTATGCGTCCGCCAGATCGTCAAAAGCAGGGCAGTGGAGACTGTAATCGCATGCGGCATCCGTTCCTCCGACTGCCACGATGGTCCGCACCACCTGTTTGGCGCGAACTTCATTCAGGAGGTCGGCATCATATCTCCGCCGTCTCCCGTCGGTGGAGAGAAATCCAGTGAAGAGCGTCTCTATATTCAACGAAGACATGGGGCCATGCCGCAATCCCAGCGTCGTCTCGTACATCGTCTGAATGCCGCCGCTCGTCAGTTCCAGCAGCTTGAGCGCAGACTCACGAGCAGTTGCGCTGAGCGCCCCGGCTCCCACAAAGCAAGCCCTATGATAGTCCTCGAGCGCAAGGTTATATGCCAGATCAGCGCCTTCCCGCAGAAGGTAGTCAGCAGCCAGAGTCATCCGGTCCAATATCGGTTCGAACGATTCTTTATCCCACAGATGCGCGAGTTCCTGACCGAACACCACCATGTTGGTAAATGAGCTGGTCATGGCCAGGCTGCGGTCGTTGACGGCATCGTCGAGCAGCATGGCAAAGGAGTTCTTGCTCCCCTGAGCCAGCTTCACCATGCGTCCCTTCGCATTGCAACTCACCACCAGATGCCTGATCTCTGGGCTCGAAGCAAGGGCCTGCTCAAGCACGGCAACCCCCTCGGGACTGTCGCCGGACCGCGAAAATGAGATCCACAGATAGTTACGATCCGGGATTACAAGATCGTCGCGATTGGTAAGTAAATCTGTACTTGGAACGGCGGCAACCTCGCAGCCCCAGCGCCTGCGCAGCAGGTCGGCGATGGAACGGCCGATATAGTCGGAGGTTCCAGCACCGACCAGATAGATGGTACACCGTTCGTCATGCGCTTGTTGCAAAAAACGGACGAGTTCCGGCCGGGACTCGTCAAAGAGGCGATGCGTGGTGCGCCAGGTTGCGGGCTGCTGCGCGATCTCAGCGGGAGTGTAAAGGAGTCCGCGCTCCTGCTTTTCAGATTGAGGGAGGGCCAGGAGGCGGGAAAGTGGGTTCACTGTTCTATTTCCTCGGGTTGGAGCATAAAAGAAACAATAAGAAGCTAAAGTAAACCATCTATTACTGCCGTTTGCAAGTGAAAAGACTTCAGGGGAACGTTACCCTGTCTGCTGTGCATCGCGTATATTCTTCCAGTAGCTGGAATTATATGCATTTATGCTGTTATTGCAGTACCCCGTTCCGGTGTTCATACCCTTTCATGAATATGCCTGGACAAATTCATAAAACGAAAGCTAAGGTAATGCAAGGACCTGACCCCACTGCCATGAAATCTTTTGACATCGCGATTGCAGGAGAGCTGAATCTCGACCTTATTCTCTACGGTCTTCCTGCTGAAATGCAGCTTGAAAGGGAATTGCTGGCCAGCGGCTTTCATGCCACCCTGGGAAGTTCTTCCGCCATTGTTGCGCATAATGCCGCGACGCTCGGCGCACGGGTAGCATTCACCACCCTGATCGGAGCCGATGACTTTGGCCGCATTGCCCTTGATCGGCTGCGTGCGGCAGGGGTCGATACTTCGCATGCGGCGAAGCATAGCACCATCGCGACCGGCATTACAGTTCTATTGCCGCACGGAGACCAGCGCCACATTCTTACCTATCCAGGAACCATCTCCGAACTGACCGTGGCCGACCTCGACTTCGATTTCCTGACCCAGGCGCGCCACTTTCATCTTTCGTCTCTTTACCTGCAGCGCGGCCTTCAGCCCGGTCTTCCCGACCTTCTGCGACGCCTGAAGCAGGCAGGCCTTACGATTTCGCTCGATACGAACGATGATCCCGAGGATCGTTGGGGTTCTCCCTTGAATGAAGTCCTACCCTACGTCGATGTCTTTCTTCCCAGCGAGGACGAGATCTGTCGAATGACGAACTGTACGAATCTGGACGATGCCATTCAGGCCTTGCCGGTAAAGATTCCGGCGGTTGTGGTCAAACGCGGCAGCCGCGGCGCACGTGTCTATGAACAGGGCGAACAGGGCCACGCTGGCGAGCAGGGGCGCAGCGTCGACATTGCTCCAATCAACGTTGTGCCGGTGGATACGATCGGGGCTGGCGACAGCTTCGACGCCGGCTTTCTCCGCGCCTATCTTCTGTCCAAAGACATCGTCACCTGCGCCAGGGCGGGTAACATCACAGGAGCTCTCTCGACCCAGGCTTCGGGCGGAACCGAGGCATTTCTCGATCCCATGCAGCGCGACGGTTTTCTAGGGAAGCATCACTTTTTTGAGCTTCTCGCGTAGGCTCGGAGATAGAACTGAAGGGGAATTCCTGGGAGGAACGAGTGGAGAGAGTCTGTTTTACGCTGAAGCTGCGGCAGGAGCGCCTTGCGGAGTACATCGAGCGGCACCAAAACGTATGGCCGGAGATGCAGGCAGCGCTACGCGATACCGGCTGGGGGAACTATTCGCTCTTCCTCGCGCCCGGCGGTCTGCTCATCGGTTATCTGGAGACAGAAAGCTTTGCCGAAGCGCTTCGGCTCATGAAAGAACTCCCGGTCAACGAACGCTGGCAGGCGGAGATGGCGGATTTCTTTGAGTCATCGGGCGAACATGCCGATGACAGCATGCAGCCTCTTCCGGAGCTTTTCCATCTCGACTGAATCGCCGCTAAGCCGATTTCCGGGAGACCGAAAGCAGGGGAAATAACCTCAGCATGATCTCCCGTCGGGTTCCATTTTTGCATCTGAATAACGATCCAGGCTTGGCTCCCCGGACGGTCGTTCCGTCCACTTGCCAATGAGGAAGAAAAAGAGCAAGCTGTTATGCATCTGAGGTGCTGCCATGGCACTGCGTAAGTACAGATGGGCTCTCGTTATAGGTTGTCTGCTGTTGTTGGCCGCCACGGTGCGGAGCCAGGTCTTTGTGGTTGGGGAGAAGACCGCTACCGACCAGCTTTCCACTCAGTTCACCAAGACTAATCTTCCTCTTCCAACAACTCCCATGACGGAACGCGGCCGTCGCGAGTTGATTCGCATGCTGGTCGCGGAACAGGGATTTGCGCATGCCGCGCTGCCGATGGGGGCTGGACTTACGCTTCACGCGAATGGACCGCTTGAGCCCAGTGAGGCTGCGTACAGAGAGTTGATCTACAAAAAAGGCGAGTCAGCAGCTCCCGGGGATCGCGTCGTCGTTACGGCCCTCACCGTCAAGGGTGACCGCATCATTCTGGATTTTAATGGCGGACCCTATGTAAAGCACCGTTTTCTGCGACATATTCAGCTCAACGACAATCCAGTTGCCGCAGACTACGGTGAACAGGCTACCGGCTCTCGGGTTACGCTCGTCTTCAATGACAGGGTTCCTGAGATCTCCGCCCCCGAGGTGAAATCCCTGCTGGCGCCGGTCATCGATTTTGGGGTGAAATCCACCGAGGAGGCGTATGCGAACACGCTTCCACCACCGCTGAAAGATGCGGTCAACGCGCATGAGGTTCTGGTAGGCATGAACCACCGGATGGTGCTGGCGGCGATGGGAGAGCCGGAGCGCAAGATTCGCGAGCAGGAAAGCGGCGACGCCAGTGGCGCACGCTACGAAGAATGGATCTATGGCCACCAACCGCAGACGATCCACTTTGTGCGATTCGTCGGAGACAGGGTAACGGTGGTCGAAATTGCTGCACTTGGTAAACCCCTTGAGATTCATAACAAAGACGAGATGGCTGGCTACAATCCACCTGCGCCGACCCGGGAGATAGCGATGGGCGATCAGCAGCCAGCCGGTTCCGGTAGCGGGCAAGCGCCGCCGCCATCCCTGCGTAAGCCGGGAGAGGCGGTGCCGCCCGGAGGCTCCGGCAAAGTTCAGTTTCCAACCGCCGGCCAGCCAGCCACTCCGGCAACGCGGATTCCACCAGTTCCAGCAACTGGGGTTCCGGCAACAGGCCCCTCGACGGCCTCGCATCTTTTTTAGGGCATTCGTCGTGTAAACTCTTGAGAGAGCCTCAATCGCAGTTCTTCTCCTCCGATTCCAGCCGTGGCCTGTCCCGGACGATCTTTACGAGAAGTTCCGGATGACATCGACACTGCCTGCCGCAAGAACGGCGGTTTATCGGCCATCCAGCGCGCGAGCCGAAACATTCGTACCAGGGAGAGCAAGAATTATGGCGAAGATTGCCAAGACCGGCGACCGTAAGAAGGTCATGGACACCAACAAGAGCACCGATTGTCCCAAGTGCTCCAAACCAACCCGTATCGTCAAGCGCGTCAAGGACCGTGAGCGCGGCATCCCTGGTGGAGTCTATATCTCCTGCTCGGCATGTGATTTCTTCGAAAAACTCTAAGTAAAGCTGATTTGTTGATAACAAAGAGCCCGAAGGTGGGCTCTTTGCCGCGTGTGCGCCTTCTTTTATGCGGGTTACTATTTTTCCCTTAAAAAGTTTTGATTAATGCCTCCTTTCCATGCGTAGTCGCGTCGAACCAAAGTCGTACAAAAAATTATGTTGCAACACCTTGACGATTGTCTGTTGTGACGGGCAGACTCTACAACTGGAAAGCAGGAACACGCTTTATGACGACCACTTCACCCGTAGTATTTTCCCCGGCTTCGAGTCTTGCTCCTTCACCCCATTTCGATCATCCGACCTTCCTGATGTGCGCGCCGGAATGGTATGACGTCAATTACGTCATCAATCCCTGGATGGCGGGAAATCTCCATCAATCCTCACGCGATACGGCATTTGCCCAATGGAAGACACTGCATCATCAGCTTCAGCAAATTGCCGATGTGCGGCTGCTTCATGCGCGGCAGGGTTCGCCGGACATGGCTTTTGTCGGGCATGCGGCGTTGGTTCAGCATGGAGTGGCGACCATCTCGAGCTTTGCGCATCCCCAGCGGCAGACGGAGGAAGCACACTTGCGGCGGTGGTTTCAGGAAGCTGGATTCCTGGTTTGGGACACTCCTCGCGAGACGGCCTTTGAAGGGGAGGGGGATGCGGTTTTCAATGCGACAGGAGACCATCTATGGGCGGCGCATGGATCGCGAACTTGCCGCCAAAGTCATCGCCATCTGGCAGATGCATGGCATACGCCGGTAACTTCGCTGAAGCTGGTGGATCCGCGCTTCTTCCATTTAGATCTTTGCTTTGCGCCACTCAGCAAGGGCGAACTGCTCTATTGGCCGGGTGCGTTCGATGCAGCTTCGCTGGCTAAGATCGAAGCTGCCTATAGTGAAGATAAACGATTTGTAATCAGCGAAGTAGAGGCCATTCAGTTCGCTTGCAACCTGATTAATATAGGCAAGAAGATCATCATGGGAGCCGTCGAAACTGATCTGGCACAACGCCTTAGGAATCAGGGATATGACGTGACAGAGTTGAACCTCAGCGAGTTCATTCGCGGCGGGGGATCGGCCAAATCGCTGGTTTTGCGGTTGAGCGATATGAGCATCACTCATGGTTCTGCTGTAAAGAGCTAATTTCCGAGCAATTGATAGCCTCTGAGTCGCAGGATTTCTGCTGCGGCTTGGGGGGCTTTTGACGTTTAGAAAAATGGTTGCCATGCTAAATAGTTGATGTGCTCAACCATTACTGTACTCAAGAATATTTCCGATTGCTAAGGCTTGATTGGGACTTCAAAGCGCCTTGGTAGCCAGAGCGATCTCTTCGAGGATAGATTTGGCGGCCTGGGCGGGGTCGGCTGCGCGGGTGATGGGACGGCCGACGACCAGCATCGAGGCTCCACGCTCGATTGCCGCGCGGGGAGTGGCGATGCGTTTCTGGTCGCCTATATCGCTTCCCTGGGGGCGGATTCCGGGGATGACGAGGAGCGTCTCCGCACCCAGTTCCGTACGCAGTGTGCCTACTTCTTCGGCAGAGCAGACCAATCCGTCGATTCCAGCTTGTTTCGCCAGATGGGCCAGGCGCAGGACCTGCTCGGCCGGGGAGGCTGCGACTCCTACTGCGGCCAACTCGTGTACGTCCATGCTGGTGAGGACGGTGACGGCCAGAAGCCGGGGAGAGCCGGCAGCGGCTGCGGCCTCGGCTGCGGCGGTCATCATGGCTGGGCCGCCTGTGGCGTGGATGGTCAGCAGGGACGCTCCGGCCTGGGTTGCGGAGCGGACGGCTCCGGCAACCGTGTTGGGGATGTCGTGGAGTTTGAGGTCGAGGAAGACATTAAAGCCGCGGTTGCGGAGGGTTTCGACGAGGCTGTTGCCTGCGGCGTAGTAAAGCTCCATGCCCACCTTGAACCAAAGGCAGCTTCCGGCGAGGCGATCTACGAGGTCGAGCGCGGGTTTGGCGGATGGAAAATCGAGGGCTACGGCGAGGCGTTCTTTGGGCTCGGAGGCGGGTTTGCTGGCTGATAGTTCCACAGAATCAGTCTAACTGGCCGCGAGGGACAACGGGTTAGTTGAGGCGTTGGAGGCGGGCGATCAGCTTTTCGGCGAGGGGTTCGCCGGATTCGGTCCAGAGGAGACGGCTGCTGATGCCGCAGTGTTTTTCAACCGAGAGGGTGAAGGCCAGCAGCATTTCGATGTTCTGCTGAATACGCTTCTGGGCCAGTTCGTCGAGCTCGGCATCTTCGAGGGTGTCATCCATAACCCAGGGAGTGTCGAGACCGAAGTCGATGCGGATGTGGCCGTTCTGCTCGTAGCTGGCGTCGTCGAAGTTGGGGCCGAAGCCGAGGATGCGGACAGTGGCGGGCTGGAGCTTCCAGAGGGTGTCGAGTGCGGCGTCTGGATCGGCGGCGTCTTCTGACTCGGGCGTCCAGAGTCTCCACTTCATCTCGAACTCGTAGGCCATGTCGTCGTGGAGCTGCTCGGTGGCCTCGGCTACGGCGTTCTCGATGATGGAGGCTTCGGAGTCCTCGGCGCGGTCGTCGTTGACGTAGATGCGCTGGTAGGTGGGGGCTTCGGTGAAGCTGATGGGGTAGACGCTGGCGGCGACGACGCGCTTGCCTTCAGGACCACCGCTGATCAGCGCAAACTGACGCAGGACTGAGACCAGCGCGGCGGGGAGAGCCTCGAAGCGGAAGTTGGGGAACCAGAGGCTAAGGTAGAGCTGATCGGCCATAAGAGATAGTTTAGATGGTTCTGAGAGAATTCGGATTCGACCGTGGATAAGGGCGGATGCCCCCGCTGGTAGATGACCGCGGATGAGAAGATAAAGTGGGCGGGTTGATGCGTATTTCGGTGTCTATTGAGAGACTGAGAATCTGGTTGCTGGTGGGCGCGGGCCTGCTGGTGCTGGTGATCGCTTCTTTTCTCGGATACGCGCACTATCGGGCGCATCGTTTTTTGACTGAGCTGCCGGGTAAGCTGGGCATCGATGTGACGCGGGAGACGAACGGGTTCACGTATTCGCAGTCGTTGGGGGGCAAGACCGTCTATACGATTCATGCGGCGAAGGCGGTCGAGCACAAGAACGGGAACTACACTTTGCATGACGTCGGGATTGTGCTCTACGGACGCACATCGGATAGAGCGGACCGTATCTACGGAAGCGAGTTCGAATATGACCCGAAGGAGCAGGTGGCGAAGGCCATGGGCGAGGTGCATCTTGATCTGGAGGCTCCGGCACCGGCAGACGCGCAGGCCAAGCGAGATTATGCTGCGGGAAAGGAATTGGCGGGCGGTAAACGTAAAGAGGCGGATGCTCGGATGATCCACGTAAAGACGAGCGGCCTGGTGTTTATGCAGAAGCTGGGGGTTGCGGCGACCAACCAGGAGATCGAGTTTGAGTATGGCGGCCTGACCGGACATGCGGTGGGCGCTGATTACGATTCGGATACGGGTGTGGTGGTGCTCCAGTCGGCGGTCAAGGTGGTGGGATTGCAACGGGGGCAGCCGGTAACGCTGACGGCTGCGCGTGCGGAGTTGAACCGGACTGACCATCAGGTCGTTCTGGCGCAGGCGAAGTATGTGTTGGTCGGAGCAGCGAAAACAGCGGCAGGGCAGACGGCGGAGGCGCAGCGGATGGTCATGCATCTGCGCGACGACGGCTCGGCGGAGCGGATGGAGGCCGAGGGCGGGGTGACGCTGACGGACGGCGATGGCGGCAGGGTGACGGCTCCCCGAGGCAATGTGTTGCTGAATGCGGAGAGCCGGGCGCAGTCGGCGGTACTGATGGGCGGGGTGCGGTATGTGGCGGATGAAGCGCTCCGTCAGGCTCAGGGTGCAGCGGCTGAGGGACAGGCGGCGTTCGATGCGGAGGGTCGGCTCAAGCACGTGCTGTTGACGGGTGCGGTTAAGCTGCATGAGCGGATTCGCGCCTCCGATGCGGCCAGCGGGGCGTGGAGCGAGCGCGATCTGGAGGCGGAGAGAGTGGATCTTGCGTTGGCCTCCGACGTGGGCGGAAAGGCGCAGTTACAGGATGCGAAGGCTGCCGGAGATGCCCGTTTGAAGGTGGTGAGTTCGGCAGGGAAGCCCGGGCAGGGGGCGACGAGCAGCGATGCGAGGGGAGATGTGCTGACGGCGCATTTTGTGCAGGTAGATGGCGCGCAGCGACTGGGGCTGGTGAATGGAGCGGGGCATACGCTGCTGCGGAGGGTAGACACCGCCGGGACAGTGAATACGAGTTCGGGAGATGGACTGGAGGTTCGCTTCAGGCAAGTAGTGAGTGCTTCAGGACGTCCGGCGGATGAGATTTCGACTGCCGTGCAGCAGGGCAATGTGGTGATGACACAGACCCGAACGAAAAAGCCGGGTGATGTGGGCTCACTACAGGAAGAAAAGGCTACGGCGGCTCGGGCTGTCTACGATGGGGCAACGCAAAAGCTGACGCTGTCGGGTAAGGTGCAGGTAACGGATACGGGAAGCGTGTTGTGGGCGGACCGGGTTGCGATGGAGCAGAAGACGGGGGATGCCGAGGCGGATGGGTCGGTGAAGGCCAGCTACGCCTTGAACGGGAAGGGAAGCGAGCCAGTGCATGTGTTGGCGGTACGGGCTGCGTTGAAACACGATTCGGGCCAGGCAATCTTCTACGGAGCAGAGGGGAGGCCGGCGAGGCTTTGGCAGGGGGCTTCGCAGGTGGAGGCTCCGGTGCTTCAGTTTGAGCAGAAGGATAAGCGGTTGGTGGCGCGGGGAGACGGGAAGGGTGTGGCCATGCCCGTGCGTACGGTGCTGGTGAATGGTGGGGCGGCAAAGGCCGGTTCTGCAAAGCCGGGAGTGCGAACGACCGGAGCGGGGAAGACGCAGGTGGTGCGGGTAGCAAGCCATGAGCTGACTTATTCTGATGCGACCCGGCAGGCGGAATTTACCGGAGGAGTGCAGGTCGAGAGCGCGGACGGCAGGATGAACGGACAGGAGGCAGTGGTTTATTTGCAGACGGCGCAGAAGGCTGGGGTGGCCAGCGCGAGCGCCCAGAAGACAGCCTCCGGTGTGCTGCCGGGTGGATTTATGGAGGGCAGCGTCGAGCGGATTGTGGCGACCGGGAATATTGAGATCGAGCAGCCGGGGCGTCGCGCGACTGGGACGCGGGCGGTGTATACGGCAAGCGATGGGATGTTTGTGATGACAGGAACGGCAGCGGCTCCACCTAAAATTGTCGATGAGACGCGGGGAACGGTGACCGGCGCCTCGCTGCGATTCCATGCCGGCGATGAGAGCATCATGGTTTCTAATGGGGTTGGAGCCGACAGCAAGCAAAGGGTGCGTACGGAGACGCGGGTGAAAAAGGAGCGATGAAGACTTTATCGACGGAGGAGATCGGCAAGTCGTATGGGGGCCGCGAGGTGGTGCGGGGCGTAAGCCTGCAGATCGAGCAGGGCGAGGTGGTGGGCCTGTTGGGGCCAAATGGCGCCGGAAAGACGACGAGCTTCTACATCATTGTCGGGCTGGTGCGGCCCGATGCGGGACGGGTGCTGGTCAGCGGTGAGGACATCAGCCGGTTGCCGATGTATCTGCGGGCGCGGAACCATGGCATCAGCTACCTTCCGCAGGAGCCGTCGATCTTTCGCAAGCTGACGGTGCAGGACAATATCCTGGCGGTGCTGGAGGCGCAGCAGCAGTTGAGCTGGGAGAGCCGGCGGACGCGCACCGAGAGGTTAATCGACCAGTTGAACCTGGGCCACGTCCGCAAGACGCGTGGATATGCGCTGAGCGGCGGCGAGCGGAGGCGGGTGGAGATTGCGCGCTGCCTGGCGATCGAGCCGGCGTTCATCCTGCTGGACGAACCGTTCTCGGGGATCGATCCGATTGCAGTGCTCGACTTGCAGGAGATTATCTTTGGGTTGAAAAAGAGCGGGATCGGCGTATTGATTACCGACCATAATGTCAGGGAGACGTTGTCGGTGACGGATCGGGCCTACATCATTAATGAAGGCAGGATCTTTCGTACAGGGACGCCGGGGGAGCTGGGTCGCGATCCGGAGGTGAGGCGGATCTATCTGGGCGAGAACTTTTCGATGAGTTAGGGCGATACAACTTCTGTTGTAAGGTGGATGGCCGGGGGTACGGCAGGCACTGCCTTGGCGGAGTTAGACTTACAGCGAGAATGAGACGGGACGTGTAGACTGTGGCCAACCGTGGTTACCTTGGTTTCGCGTGTCTCGGAAGCATGAAAGACGGAAGTGATCGCTGGTACAACGTTTGAAGCAGACCAGAGCGTGAAAGGTTAAGATTTGCTGCTGCAACCCAAGCTGAATATGAAAGTCTCGCAGCGCCAGGTGCTGACGCCTGGACTGGTGCAGATGGTCAGTGTGCTGGCACTGAACAAGCTTGAGTTGAGGGAGATGATCAACACCGAGATGGTGGAAAATCCGGTTCTGGAAGAGTTGGAGGAGTCGGCCGTCTCGCTGGAGGAGCGGTCGGGGATAGAAGGCGACCGGGAGCGTTCAGCCGAAGAGGTGGCGGCGGAGAGCGTGCGGGAGGAGAAAGATCCCTTCGATGAGATCGACTTCGGGAGCTACTTTCAGGATTATCTCGATCCGGGGTTCCGGACGACCTCGAACTTCGAAGAGTATGACAAGCCGTCGTTTGAGAATTTCCTATCGCAGCCGAGTACGCTGAGTGACCATCTGGCGTGGCAGCTCGGTTCTTTGACGCTGACACCGGAGGTTCAGGCCGCGGCGGAACTGGTGGTGGGTAACCTCGACGAGAACGGTTATCTTACCGCGACCGATGAAGAACTGGTGGATAGCCTGGCGCAGTTCGATGGGCCAGCCGGGAGCGAGCCGATCCCGTTTGAGCGTGGGGTGAACGTCAAGGCATCGCAGCAGCCGATGGATGGCACCTCCAACGGTCTAGCGCATGAGGAAGTGATTGAGATCGCCGCGGCCGCCGAAGCGAAGAATCAGGATAAGGATCGGCGGCGGAAGGCGTTGCTGGCCATCGTTCGGGAGGCATGTTCGATCGTCAACTTTCTGGACCCCGTGGGCGTTGGCGCGCGGGATCTCCGGGAATGCCTGCTGATTCAGATCAGTGCGCAACAGGGCGAGGCGTCCATCGTGCTGCTCCGTCGGCAGACTTCGACGACAGACAACAATGTCCCCTGCGATGACGAAGATTATGGCGAGATCGAAGAGACCCCGCCGCCGGTTGAAGATCTGGTTCCCGCGGATGTTTTCAGTATCGCGACGCATATCGTGACACATTGCCTGGCACTTTTGCAGAAGAAGGATATGCGCGAATTGACGCGGATGTGCGGGCGCACGTCAGAGGAGGTGCATGCGGCGGTCGAGTTTATACGGACGCTCGATCCTCGTCCCGGGCAGCGCTACAACCAGAGCGAAGCGCGGCTGATCGAGCCGGATGTTGCATTTGTGAAGCGCGATGACAAATATGTTGTATTGATGAATGACGAGGACATGCCCGCGCTTCGCCTGAACCAGGGCTACCGCAAGATGTTGCAGCAGAAACAGACGGAAAAAGAAGTGAAGGAGTACGTGAAGGAGCGGTATAAGTCAGCGATTCAGCTGTTGCGGAATATCGAGCAGCGGAAGAATACGATTGTGCGGACCTGCGACGTGATTGTGCGGCGGCAGACGGAGTTTCTGGAGCATGGGGTCAATTCGCTCAAGCCGATGATGATCAAGGAGGTAGCCGAGGAGATCGGGGTCCACCCTTCGACGGTGAGCCGCGCGGTGGCGAATAAATATGTGCATACCTCTCAAGGAGTGTTTGAGCTTCGGTTCTTTTTCTCTGAAGGCGTGAATGGCCCCGAGGGGGGAGATCTGCCGCTGGTTCTGTTGAAGCGGAAGGTCAAGAAGTTGATCGAGGAAGAGGACGAACGCAAGCCGTTTACCGACGATCAGCTGGCAGCTGAGTTGCAGAAGCAGGGAATCCGGGTGACGCGAAGGACGGTGGCCAAATATCGCGAGGATATGCAGATTCCCAGTACGCACCAACGTCGTGTACGCTAACCAGCATCCAACAGGGACGAGGTAATCGCCATGGACGTTGAGTACACAGGCAGACAGACGACCGTTACCAAAAAATTGAAGGTGCAGACTGAGGCAGGGCTGGCGCGAATTGCAAAGATCGTAGGCAATGCAGGCAGCGTGCATGTGATCTTGTCCACGGATAAGTACCGGCAGAGTGCCGACGTGACGATTCAGACACGAAGCTTGAAGCTGGTGGCAACTTGCGAAGCGACCGAGATGTCGATCGCCTTGCACGATGTTCTGGCTAAGATCGAGCAGCAGGCCATTCGGCACAAAAAGAAAAAGGTGTCCATCAAGCGTCGTGGAAAGCTCGTTACCGGGGTTGCCGGTGACGGCTCCGAAGAGGAAGCTGTAGCCGTTCCTGCCGAGGCCAAGGCTGCGACAAAGGCCAGTGTCGGACGAAAGGCCGTGCCTATGCTTGTCCATTCCTTTCCGTCCAATTCGCCGCTGTCTGAGCCGCACGTCGCACGATCGACGGATGGTGTGGCTCTGCGGCCAATGTCGCTGGAAGAGGCGGTCAAAGAGGCGGAGTTTCGGGATCGTGATGTTTTCGTGTTTCGTGACCAGGAGGGGCGGGCGATGGTTCTGCACCGGAAACGCGATGGAAAGATGGAACTGATCGAGGTTCCGTAGGCAGCGGGCAGAATATCTCCCGATGGGTGATGCTAGGATTTGTTCATGCCACGCAAGGTCGTGAAAAAAGCTGCTGCAAAACCCGTTTCCGAGCCGGTAAGTAAGGGCGAGTTGGTGATCCTGACGGGACTGTCCGGCTCAGGAAAGCTCTCTGCGCTGAAGGCCTTTGAGGATCTTGGTTACTATTCGGTCGATAATCTGCCGCTGGAACTGGTGCCGCAGTTTGCCGATCTGGTGCGCCAGTCGCCGGAGATCGAACGCGCTGCTCTGGTGGTGGACGTGCGCGAGGGAATACGGCTGGACGAGTTCCCGTCGATTCTGAAAAAAGTACGGAAGGTGCTGCCGACGCGCGTTCTGTTTTTAGAGGCGAGCGACGATGCGTTGATCCGGCGCTTCTCGGAGACACGGCGACCGCATCCGATGGGGCGCACGAATACGGTGATCAAGTCGATCCGGGCAGAACGGAAGCGACTGGACCCGATTCGGAATGTTGCGGACCTTGTGTTGGATACGACGAAGTTCAATGTGCATGATCTTCGAGCGCATATCAACGCTCAGTTTGAGCGGGACGAGAGCGATCAGAATCTGACGATCTCGTCCAACAGCTTCGGGTTCAAGAATGGCGTGCCCTCAGACGCCGACCTGGTATTCGATGTGCGGTTTTTACCCAATCCTCATTTTGTGCCGGAGTTTCGCAAGTTGACGGGGAAACATCCTAAAGTGGCGAAGTATGTTCGTCAGTTTCCGCAGACGACGGAGTTTCTGGATAAGACGACGGAGATGTTGAAATTTCTTTTGCCGCACTATATCAAGGAAGGCAAGAGCTATCTGACGGTGGCCTTTGGATGCACCGGGGGACAACATCGCTCAGTATTTATCGCGGAAGAGATGAAGAAGCGGCTGGCCGCCGAGGGGTATCGGGTGAAGACGGCGCACCGGGATATGCCGCGCTAGGTGACCTAGCCAATAGAATAGTGAGATGCGCAGCGCAATGAAGAAAACCGGGAGAGTGGTGGCGTGAAGCGTATCTGGCGGTTGCTGCTCTATGTGCGGCCCTATGCGCTCTATTCGCTGCTCTCCGTGGCGCTGATGGCAGTTGTCGGCGCGATGACGGCATTTCGACTTCTGCTGGTTAAGCCGATCTTCGACAATGTGCTAAGCCCGCAGGCGTCGGCGAACATTCTGGTTTTTCAAGTGCCGCATCTGGGCTGGACGCTCAATCTGAATTTTCTTGTTCCCAGTCATTTTCACAATGCGTGGGACGTTGTTGCCTATGCGCTGGTGGTTTCTGCGCTGTTGAAGTCAGTCTGTGATTATGCGGGAACATATCTGGTGAACTATGCCGGGTTCGGGATGATTACCGACCTGCGTAACGATCTCTACGATGCGATTCTGCGGCGCTCGGTCGCGTTTTTTCAGAAGCATACGACGGGTTCGCTTCTGTCGACGCTGATCAACGACATCGAGCGTGTCCAGTATGCGATGTCGACGGTGCTGAGCGATTTTCTGCAGCAGTTCTTTACGCTGCTTTTTACGATTGGCGTTGTGGTTGTCGTTGGCGGAAAACTGGCATGGGTCTTGCTATTGTTTTTGCCGATCGTCATCTCCTCGGCCCGGCGTATCGGCCGGGGTGTTCGTCATACGACGCGCAAAGGGCAGGACAAGCTGGCGGAAATTCAGAACATCCTGCACGAGACGATTACGGGAAACCGCATCGTCAAGGCGTTTGGCATGGAGTTGTGGGAGACGACGCGCTTTCGCAAGGCGGCGACGCGGCTCTTTCAGGCGAATCTGAAATCGGTGAGCGTGCAGGCGATCAGCTCGCCTTTGATGGATGCGCTGGGGTCGGTGGGAATTGCGTTACTGCTGTACCTGGGACGACAGCGCATCGTTCACGGCGGCATGACTGCGGGGTCGTTCGTGACCTTCCTTATCGCGGTATTTACGCTGTACGATCCGGTCCGTAAGTTTGCGCTCTTTTATAACAGCTTTCAGCAGGCGCTGGGAGCCAGCGAAGATATCTTCAAATTTATGGATGCGCAGGATGATGTGCAGGAGAAGAAGCGCGCGCATGTCTTGAAGGGCTTTAGCAAGGAGATCCGCTTTGAAGATGTCGGCTTTGCCTATGAGAGCGAGGGCGAGCAAAAGCAGGTGTTGCACGGCATCAACTTCGCGGTGCATCCGGGCGAGGTGCTTGCGTTTGTGGGGCCGAGCGGGGCGGGGAAGTCTTCACTGGTGAATCTGATTCCGCGCTTCTTCGATGTCAACGAAGGGCGAATCACACTGGATGGTTACGATCTGCGCGACCTGACGATCGCTTCGCTGCGCAAGCAGATTGGCAAGGTGACGCAGGAGACGGTGCTGTTCAACGACACGGTGCGCAACAACATCGCGTATGGCCAGCCGGACGTTCCATTGAGCAGGGTGGAAGAGGCGGCGCGTATGGCGCTGGCGCATGACTTCATCCTCAAGATGCCCGAAGGCTACAACACCGTGATCGGCGAGAAGGGCGTTCGTCTGAGCGGAGGCGAGCGGCAGCGGCTGGCGATTGCGCGCGCGATCCTGCGGAATGCGCCGATCCTGATTCTCGATGAGGCGACCTCCTCGCTGGATATGGAGAGCGAACATCTGGTGCAGGCGGCGCTGGCCAACCTGATGAAGGGGCGAACCGTGTTTGTGATCGCGCACCGGCTCTCGACCGTTCGCCGGGCCACACGCATCGCGGTGATCGAGAGTGGCCGGATTACGGAGATGGGGACGCACGAAGAGTTGCTCCTACACTCGGGCACGTATCGGCGGCTTTATGAGTTGCAGTTCAGCAGCGATGAATTGACCAGCATGGGAAATGGCGAAGTTTCGCCGGCAACGGAGTTGGAGGGTACTGCATGAGCGCTATTTATTCGATGACGGGATACGCGAGTCTGCGCGGTTCAGTGAAGGAGCAGCTAGCCTTTGCGCTGACCATCAAGAGCGTGAACCATCGCTTTCTCGACTTGCAGTTCCGTTTGCCGTCGTCGTGCGATGGGCTGGAAGCAGAACTGCGGCGGATGTTGAAGGAGAGGCTTCGGCGCGGCCATGTGGACGTGACCTTACAGTTGGAGCGCAAGACGAACTCTCAGATGCAGTTGAATGTGGGGCTGCTGGATGCTTATATAAGCGCATTCCGCGAGGGTTCGGCGCTACATGGGCTGACCAAAGAACCCGACATGAATGCGATGCTGCGCATTCCCGGACTGATGAGTGTACAGAGCAGCGCGAGCGAAGAAGAGGTGCAGGGGCTCGATGCTGCTGTTCTGGCCCAGATAGATGAGTTGGTGGGAAAGTTGAACGACGGGCGGGCGAAGGAAGGCGCGGCGCTGGCGGCGGAGCTGCGCGCGTCGATGTCGCGGCTACAGACGTTTGCCGAAGAGGTGGCGGAGTTGCGGAGTGGAGTGCGGGATGCGCTCTTTGAGCGTCTCCGAACTCGATTGGCCGAGTTGATGCAGGGTACTTCGGTGAGTGAGGAGCGCCTGCTGGCAGAGGCCGCGGTGCTGGCCGAGAAGAGCGATGTTGAAGAAGAAATCGTTCGTCTGCGCACTCATGTCGAGCACTTCAATACGCTTCTCGATGCAGGCGGCGAACTTGGCAAGCGACTGGACTTTTTGTTGCAGGAGTTGAACCGGGAGGCGAATACCATGCTGTCGAAGACCAGTGGAGCGTCGGGTATCAATAGTCTGCGCATCACGGAACTCGGGCTGGAGATGAAGGCGGAGATTGAGAAGGCTCGGGAGCAGGTTCAGAATCTCGAATAGAAGCAGCTGCAGTCACACTGCACAGATACCGTATAGACAAGGTGTTACGAACGAATGGCAGGCATACTTTTTATTATTTCGGCGCCCTCGGGGTCAGGAAAATCGACGCTGGTGGCCCAGTTGCGAACACTGGTTGAAGGGCTGGATTTTTCTATTTCCTATACGACGCGCTCTCCGCGCGGTTCGGAGGAAAATGGGCGCGAGTATCACTTCACCAGCAGGGATGAGTTCGAAAGGATGATTGCCGCTGGAGATTTTTTGGAATGGGCTGAGGTCTTTGGGAATTACTACGGAACAGCGGTGTCGGCGCTGGGACATGCGAGGGATGCAGGAAAAGATCTGCTGCTGGACATCGATGTACAGGGCGCGGTGCAGGTGATGAAAAAGCTGCCCGAGGCGGTGTCGATCTTCATCCTGCCGCCGAGTCCGGAGGTGCTGGAGATGCGGCTGCGCAACCGCAGCGAGGCGGAGCATGTGACTTCCGAGGCGGTGATTGAAGGCCGTCTGGCCGAGGCCCGGAATGAGTTGAAGCGTCTCTCGGACTATAAATATGCGCTGGTGAACGACGTTCTTGACCAGGCTGTGGCGGAGATGCGGGCCATCGTTCTATTCGAGCGGGGAGTGCGGGACGGGGTACAGGTAATGGCGGCCAGTTGCAGAACTGATGCAGCTTCTCCTCGGCTCAGGAGCGCGCTGGCCACCTTTGGAGGATAATGGACGGGTTATCCACTGCGAATTGTCTGGGATATTGCACTGTGCTGAGGTAGATTCTGTTTACGGGGTGAGATGCATGACGATTGAGAATGCTTTCCACAACAAATACAGCCTGGTTAAAGGTGCAGCGCGACGCGCGCGCCAGTTGCAGTCGGGCGCTGTACCGCTGATCGTTCCCAAGTCGATGAAGGCCTGCCGCGTGGCGCAGGAAGAGATCGAGCAGGGGCATGTGAAGTTTGTTCTGCCCAAGAAGATCGTAGAACCTACGCTTGACCACCTGGTTTAGCCGCGCACGATAGCATAGAGCTATGGCAGGAGATGCGGAGCAGCAACTGCGGGCGTATGTCGAATACTTCCGCGATCTAGGGATTCATGATTTCTATCGCAGCGGCGAGCCGCTGGCGATAGAGGTGGTTGAGCAGGTCGATGCTGCGGTTTCGGTGGAACCATTGCCGGTCGTCCTGAAGGTTGCGCCTATTGCTCCGGTTGCTCCATCTGCTCATTCTGCTGTGCCTGTTCTTTCTGTTGTGCAGGCGAGCCGAAGTTTTGAGGAGCCTGCTATTCCCAAACTAATCAGTTTTAACGATCTTGCGCCTCTGCCGCAGATCCGGATTGCCGTGCCGGAACGGGCGGCAGCATTGCAGGCCATTCGGGAAGAGATTGGCGACTGCACCCGCTGCCCGCTGGCCTATGCGGGGCGGCACAACATTGTTTTTGGAGATGGCGACCCGGCGGCGCGGCTCATGTTCGTGGGCGAGGGCCCGGGGGCGGATGAGGACGCTTCGGGGCTGCCCTTTGTCGGCAAGGCCGGCCAGTTGCTGAACAATATGATTGGGGCGATGGGGCTGAAGCGGGAAGAGGTCTACATCGCCAATATCGTAAAGTGCAGGCCACCGGCAAACCGGGTTCCCGAGCCTGTGGAAGCCAATACCTGCACTCCGTTCCTGGTGAAGCAGATCGACGTGGTGCAGCCGGAGGTGATTGTGGCTCTAGGAGCCACGGCTGCTATGTACCTGCTCGGCGTGAAGCAGTCCCTGGCCTCACTGCGGGGGGAGTGGCATAGCTGCCGTGGAGCGAAGCTGGCGGTGACCTACCATCCGGCGTTCCTGCTGCGCGATCCTCGGCAGAAGGGCGAGGCCTGGAAAGACTTGCAGAGAGTAATGGCGGCAATGGGGTTAAAGGCTCCAGCCAAGGGTTAGTTGGTGCCTTGTGGACGGTAGGTGCGGATCGGGTTATAACTCTGACCTTGGTACAGAAAAGCTAGGCCCTTCAAAAGTTGCGCTCTACTACAATCCAGTTGGGACAAAAGATCGGACAGGCCAGTCCTATAGTTGAAGCTATCCGAAAGACTATGCGATACTCCAAACTGAGCCTGAATCTGAACTCCCGACTGGACGGGCTTCGCAACGAAGCTTCCTTCCCCTGGTCCAGGTCTTGGGTTGTGATTAGGGGATTGATTATTGAGCCGGGATGGCGGAACTGGCAGACGCAGCGGACTCAAAATCCGCCGAGGGCAACCTCATGGGGGTTCGATTCCCCCTCCCGGCACCATAAAGTCAGCAACTTAAATCATGGTCGGTTCTAAGCCTGGAGCTGACTTCGTCCAAACTTGAAATCTCCGACCATGCATGTGCGCAGACTGACTGCGCCATCTTCAGAACAGTGGATTTCATTTGGAGATTCCCGTGCATTGGCTGTAGCTTGGTTGCGGAATCCTTGCGGTTTACCGGGCGCATCAATATCTGTGGGCTTCATGGAGGATCTTGATGACTCTGATTGCTATCTGCGTTGCGGCGTTGTGTCTCGCCATCTTCGTTGGCAGAAGAATCAAGCGTGCAAGAGAGCGGCGCGAACTGGCACAGTATTCCATTGAGCCGGAGGCGCTGCATGAACTGTTGACGGCAGACAAAAAGGTTCTGGTCTTTGACGTTCGTCAACCGCTGGATCTGCTGGCTTACTCGGAGATGATTCCGGGGGCGACGAGGGTTCCGCCGAAGGAGGTGATGGCGAATCCGTCGCTGATTCCGAAGGAGGAGGATGCCGTCGGCTACTGTACGTGTCCGGGTGATAAGACCAGCCTGGAGATCTTACGTCACGCCTTGAGCTTGAATTTTTCGCGGCTCAAGATCCTGAAGGGTGGGCTGGAGGGCTGGAAGAAGAAGGGCTATCCCGTGGAACCATACCGGAAGGCCTTTCGGCTCGATACGGAAGTTTAGGAAGGGTGGGAGGGCGCATTGAAGGGGGCGGTCGTTCTTGGGCCGATGGGCAGGAACTCACATGGCTATAGCGTGGAAAGAGAAGAAGAACATTGAGGCAATTGCTTGACCAAGAAGCGGAGGCCTAGTCGACCCCCGTATATAAGATATAAGTCTAAGAAGGTCACAAATTGAATTTACAAACCCACATATCCTCAGATCTTTGGGAAACTATTGCTAGCCCATACAATTCTGGAAACTACACTCACGCGATTCTAGAATCGATGCATCACATCACAACCGTGCTACGAGAACGCAGCGGGGCTGATGGCGATGGCCCCGCTTTGGTTGGCCAAGCGCTAGGAGGTGACACCCCTAAACTGTTAATAAATGCGTTTCAGTCAGAGACTGAACGCAATATTCAGCGGGGTATCGAACAGTTGCTAAGAGGGCTGTACCTAGCCGTTCGGAACCCGCGAAGTCATGAACAAATGACTGACACCCAACAGGATGCGGATGCGATTATTCATTTCATAGACTACATTTTGCGCATCCTGACTTCATCCAAAGAAGCATTCACTGTTGAGAGCTTTATGGCGAGCATATCGGATGCTGAATTTGTAGAGTCGAAACGCTATGCCGAATTGCTGGTCGCTGAAGTGCCCACAAATCGAAGAGGCGACGCACTAGTAGCTCTATTCAGAGTTAGAAAAACTAAAGAAATTAGAAAATTGCGCTATGTTGTGAGCACATTGTTGGGGGTGTTGAGTGAAACCCATCTAGTCCAGCATCTAGGTGTGAAGTTTCAATAGGTTGTTGTCCATTCGATCGAGAACTGTGAAGCTG